>JAZBOL010000060.1:0-141522 GCA_036351115.1 Lysobacterales bacterium
CCGGCTCGTGATCGAGCCGGTCGGCATGGACGGCACGCGGGCCGAAGACCCCCGCTGGCCGTGGCCGGACACGGCCGGCTTCTACCTGCAGACCCCGGAGCATTCCTTCCGTGCGCCTTACGCGGACAACAGCTACAAGGTCGCCGGCGGCGGCCTGCTGGGCCGCCCCTGGGACCTGGTGTTGCTCGGCAACGCCATCCTGTACGGCGGGCTGATCGAGGACGACACGTGGGAAGAACTCACCGCGATCATGCCCCTGGCCGACGGCAGCACGGAGCACGGCTACGGCCTCGGCTTTGGCGTGGGGGAAGTCCGGATCGGCGATCGCACGGTCCGCGAAGTCGGCCACAGCGGCGGCAGCGTGGGCGGCCTGACCGCCTGGAAGATCTTCGAAGACGTGGCCGCCGGCGGTGACACCCACGACCTCGTGGTGGCGGTGACCATAAACATCAGCGACCTGGGCAACGGCGCCAGCGCCCACGCGGTCGCCTACCAGGCTGCCGAGCTGGTGCTCGACGCGCTCGACGCCGGCGACATCCGCTCGGCACCCCGCCCTGGCGCTGATGCACCACGGAACGCCTGGATCGACCTGTTCGACGGCGAAAGCCTCGACGGATGGATTCCCAAGGTGCGCGGATATCCCGCGGGGGAAAACCCCCTCGACACCTTCCGCGTCGAGGACGGCAAGCTCGTGGTCAGTTACGACGGTTACGAGAGCTTCGACGGCCGCTTCGGGCACCTGTTTTACGAAACGCCCTATTCCCACTACCGGTTGAAACTCGAGTACCGCTTCGTCGGCGACCCGACACCGGGCACGGAAGCCTGGGCGATCCGCAACAGCGGCGCCATGTTGCATGCGCAGGCGCCGGAGACCATGCCCGCGGAACAGGATTTTCCGATTTCCGTCGAGTTCCAGTTTCTCGGCGAACTGAATCGCGGCAAGAAGCGCACCACGGGCAACCTGTGCACGCCGGGCACCCACGTGACCGTGGAAGGAAAGTTCACCGAGGACCATTGCATCGAGCGCTCTCCGGTGAGCCTGTTCGGTGACCAGTGGGTCCAGGCGGAAGCCCTGGTGTTGGGCGCAGACCGCGCCGTGCACTTCATCGGGGACACCCAGGTCAGCGAGTACACCGACATCGTCACCGGTGGTGGCGTGGTGTCCGGCCACGATCCCGCCATGAAGCCCGAGGGCGAACCCCTCGGCGCGGGGCACATCGCCCTCCAGAGCGAGGGCCACCGGGTGGAGTTCAGAAACATTCGGCTGCTGAACCTGAAGGGCTGCATGAACCCCCACGCCAGCAACTACGAGACGTGGTACGTGGAAGACGACCCCGAGGCCTGCCGTTACTGAGCCCGTCGCCGACCGGGCCCGGAGCCCGCGCGGGCCGGCTGCGCGCAGCCCGACCGCGCACACGCGGCTTCAGAGCGCGTTGGCCCAGCTCCGGTCGTCCGGGTCACGGGTGACACAGGGGTCGTAGCGACCCGGCGTTTCCTGGTAGCGCTGGGCCTGGCGGTAGCCGATCTCGGAAGTGAAATAGCCGAGCAGGCACAGCTCCTTGAACATGCGGAACGGGTGCGCCAGTGCCTCATCCGGCTTGTCCGCCATGTAGGCGTGCTGCTCGGCGTCGAAGTGTTCCAGCACCGCGAGGCGCCCGTCGACCGGCAGATCGAGAAAGCCGGCGCCCTTTTCCTCGGCGGCCCATTGCTCCAGGGTCCGCATGCCCTCCCGGAACCGGGCCTGTTCCGCCGCCGTGTAGGTGTCCTCGACCATCAGCGCAATGAAGGCGCCGGTGGCGGCGGCCTTCGCGCCGGGGGTTTCCGTCTCCGGGAGCAGCGTATCCGCCACTTCTTCCAGCCAGGCGATGTCCGTGTCGGTAAAGCCGCGCTCCCGGGCCAGGGCCTGCCGCGCCTCGGCGTCGGCTGGGAGGACGGCTGCAAGCAGGCCGGCGCCCCCGGTAAACGCCACGCCGCCGAGAAGCGCCGTGACGTGCCGCAAGGCCTCGCGGCGCGAAATCCTGGCGGGTGCCTGGCCGCGATCGTCAGTCGCAGTCTGGCCGGGCTGAGTTTCGGATTCGCTCACAGGTTCCTCCGCTTCAGTTCTTTCACGGCGTAATCCACCGCTCGTGCCGTAAAGGCCATGTAGGTCAGGGATGGGTTCTGGCAGGCCGAGGAGGTCATGAACGATCCATCGGTAACGAACACGTTCCTGCAGTCCCAGACCTGGTTCCACTCGTTCAGGACGGAGCTTTTCGGGTCGCGTCCCATGCGCGCCGTGCCCATCTCGTGGATGCCCATGCCCGGGGCATAGCCACTGTCCCAGGTATGCACGTCCTTCGCCCCGGCCGCCTCGAGAATCTCGGCCATGTCATTGCGCATGGCCTCGCGTTGCAGCTCCTCGTTCTCTCCGATGGCGCAGTCGATGGCCAGCACGGGCATGCCCCACTTGTCGGTCCGGCCGTGATCGATCCAGATGCGGTTGTCGTGGTTCGGGAGCATTTCACCAAAGCCGGTGGCGCCGATGCCCCAGGGTCCCGGACGGCTCATGCGCTCCTTGAAGTCAGCGCCCACACCGAGCTCCGCCACCGCGCGCTGCCAACCGGCCCGGCTGGCGCCGCCCTGGTACCCGTAACCGCGAAGGAACTCGCGCTTGTCCTTGCCCAGGTTCTGGAAGCGCGGGATATAGAACCCGGTCGGCCGGTGGCCGAACACCTCCTTGTCGTCGAAGCCGTCCATTCGCCCCGAGGCGCCGGTGCGGAAATGGTGATCCATGAGGTTGTGACCCAGTTCGCCGGAGCTGCTGCCCAGCCCGCCCTCCCACTGATCCGTGGCGGAACGCATGAGAATCCAGGTGCTGTTGAGCGTCGAGGCGCAGAGGAAGACGATCCTCGCGTTGAAGTCACGCACATCCCCGGTCACCGCGTCCATGACGCGAACGCCGGTGGCGCGCTGCGTTGCCGCGTCGACCACCACTTCGTGAACGATCGAAAAGGGCTGCAGCGTGAGCAGGCCGGTGGCCATGGCCGCCGGCAGCGTCGAGGACTGGGTGCTGAAATAGGCGCCGTAGGGACAACCGAGCCAGCACTTGTTGCGGTACTGGCACGGCGCCCGGCCGGGAAGCGCCTGCGTCAGATTGGCGGCGCGGCCCGGGATGATGCGCCGTTCTCCGTCGAAACCGTTGTTGACCTTGTCCGCCGCGGCCTGTTCGACACAGTTGAGGGGCATGGCGGGCTGAAACTCGCCGTCCGGCAGCTGCTCCATCCCTTCCCGGGACCCGGCGATACCGGCGAAACGCTCGACGTGGTCATACCACGGCGCGATGTCCTCATAGCGGACCGGCCAGTCCGCGCCGACGCCATCCAGGGCGTTGGCCTCGAAATCCTGGGGTCCCAGGCGGTAGCTCTGGCGGCCCCACATGAGCGAACGGCCACCCACGTGGTAGCCACGAAACCAGTCGAAACGCTTGATCTCCGTGTAGGGCGAATCCTGGTCCGAGGCCCACCAGTCGAGATTGATTTCGTTGAGGGGGTAATCCCGCCGCAGCACCGGGTAGGCCTCCTGCATGGACAGGGTCGGCTTGCCGCGGTGGGGAAAATCCCAGGGGCCCTTGCGCGCCTGCACGTAGTCGGTGATGTGCTCGATGTTCTTGCCGCGTTCGAGCATGAGCACGCGCAGGCCTTTCTCCGTCAGCTCTTTCGCCGCCCAGCCCCCGGAGATGCCGGAGCCGACGACGATGGCGTCGTATTCGTTGTGTGTTTTTGCCATGATTCCTCCAGGCGCTCGCTCGCCGCGCCTCGGCGCCAGTCTAGCAGCACTCCAGGGGCTATGATGAGTGGCACGACAGCAGACCACCGACAGCACAGAGACAGCATCATGAACGATCGTTTTCCGCCCAATCAATCCGTACCGTCTTCTGTTCCGCTGAACCGGAGGAGCTTCATCGGCACGGCCGCCGCCGCAGGCGCCGGGGCGGCCCTCTCCCTCGCACCGGCCGCGGGTCTCGCCCGGTCTTCCGGACCCGCTGGCGACAGCGCCCGGACCCCAACCGGGAAAGCACCAAGAGTCCCCGGCATTCAGCTCTACACGCTGCGCGGGTCCATGGCGGAGAACGCGGACGCGACGCTGACGGCCGTGGCCGCCATGGGGTACGGCGCCGTCGAATTCGCGGGGCTGCACGGCAACAGCGCCCGGGCGCTGCGGTCGCGGCTCGACGACCTGGGCCTGGACGCGCCCGCCGGGCATGTCGATCCGCACGCGCTGAAGGCCGACCCCGGGCCACTGATCGAGGATGCCGTGACCCTCGGTCACCGCTACCTGGTGGTGGCGTGGCTGGCGGAGGAATTTCGGCAGACGGCGGACGACTACCGCGGATGGGCGGACGTGCTCAACCGGGCCGGGGAAGCCGCGAAGGATGCCGGCATCCGCATGGCGTACCACAACCACGAGTTCGAATTCGAAACCCTCGACGGCGAGATGCCGCAGCGGATTCTCCTGGCGGAAACCGACCCGTCCCTGGTGGATTTCGAACTGGATTTCTACTGGGTGACCAAAGCGGAACTGGAGATCGCCGACGTGCTGGCCTGGGCGCCGGAGCGATTCACCCTGGCCCACATCAAGGACATGGACACCGAGGGCAACATCACGGATGTGGGGACCGGCACGATCGACTTCGCCGGCCTGCTCAACAGCGAACACGGCCGTCACATCATCCATCCCTTCGTGGAGCACGACCATCCGCCGGACGCCTTCCGCACGGCAGCGGTGGGTCGCTGGAATCTCAGCCGGGCGCTGGAGGAACCGGAAGTCTAGGCCCGCCTGCGGGTTCTCCCCGGCCGGCCGCAGGTTGCCGGTCGCGCCGGCGATGCCCCTCAGGCGCTTTCGATTCCCGCCAATTCAGTCCAGCCCGAGCCCGCTTCGCTGCTGCGCCGCGCCGCCCGGATAAAACGCAGCGCGCCCACGCCATCGGCGATGGTGGCGTAACCGCGGGGTGTCGCCGGCGGCGCCGGATACGCGGCCACGTCCTGGGCAAACGCGTCGTACAGGTTGGCGAAGGCCTCGATGTACCCTTCCGGGTGACCACCAGGCGTCCGGCACACGGCCTGGGCAGCGTCCGACAGGTAGGGCGTTCCCGCCCCCGGACGAAGCACGCGCTCCGGCTCGCCGCGTTTGCGCAGTGACAGCTGGTTCGGTTCTTCCTGGAACCAGTGCAGGCTGGCTTCGCTGCCGTAAATCTCGATGCGCAGGGCGTTGATGGCGCCGGTGCACACCTGGCTGGCCGACAGCTGCCCCGCCGCGCCGTTGTCGAGTTCGAAGAGGCAGGCGCCATCGTCGTCGATCACCCGATCGGGGAGCACGCTTCGGAGCTGGGCGGCGAGTCGCGTGATGCGCCGGCCGGTCATGAATTCCACGAGGTTGAAGGCATGGGTGCCGATGTCGGCGAAGGCGCCGGCCTCTCCGCTGCGGGCCGGGTCGTTGCGCCACTCGGCCTGCTTGCTGCCGGTGGTGTCCTCCTCCCGGGACAGCCAGTCCTGCAGGTAACTGACCGCTACGCGCCGGATCTCCCCGAGCTCGCCGGCGGCGATGCGTTCGCGGGCCTCGATGACGAGCGGGTAGCCGGTATAGGTGTGGGTCAGGCCAAACACCAGGCCGCTGCGTTCCACGGCCGCCTCCATGCGCAGGGCGTCCTCGAGGGTGCCGGCCGCCGGCTTGTCGCAGATGACGTGAAAACCGCTTTCCAGCGCCGCGCAGGTGATGTCCGCGTGGGAGTCGTTCGGCGTGACGATGGCCACGCAATCCATGCGCTCATCGGCGGGCCGGGCCGCCTCGCCACGGAACAGCGCCCCGAAGGACCCGTAACTGCGCTCCGCATCCAGCCCCAGCTCGACACCGAACGCCCGGGAGCGCTCTGCGTCCCGGCTGAACGCCCCCGCCACCAGCTCGAAGCGTCCCGTCATGCCCAGGGCCAGCCGGTGAATCTCCCCGATAAACGCCCCGGGGCCACCCCCGACCATACCGATCCGCAACTTCTCGCTCATCTCTCGCCCCAGCGCCCAGGTGTCAAGGCCCAAGAGCCTAGATCAAAACTCCCAACGAACAAACCCGTCGATACCGATGACCCCCAACGAACGCACCCGCCGGGAAGAACACCCAAGCGACCGGCCGTGGTTCTTGGAGGCGGTTTTCGGCCAACGGCCGAAAGAAGCCTCCATGAACCACGCCGGTCGCCGCCGGGTCTCCCGTTTCTTCCCTTACTCCCCGATAACCCCCAGATACCATCGAAGAAACGCCTCCGAGTAGTACTCCATCACCGGACTCAAGGGCCCCGGCGCATAAAAGCGCGAAGCCACGCCTGCGGCGTTGCGCTCGATGATGCGCTTATCCGCGTGGGTGGTCACGTCCCAGAGCCAGATCAGCTCGTCCTTGTCGTAGTCCTTGCCTTCCTCCGCGTCACCGCGCACCAGCCAGGTGATGTCGCAATCGGCGCGATCGAGGCCGAGGGGCTTGAAGGCGTAGAGGACCACGTAGTCGGGGTAGGCCAGGCCGAAGGTTACGGGCCCCACCTCGATGTCCGTGCAGCCGCCGAAGTAGTCGGTGATGCTCCCGAGCAGGGGCGCCACGGGCTTGCCGTCCCGGCTGCCCGTGACGTGGCCACGCACCATGGGATAGCGGCCGTAGCCGTAACCGGCCCCGAAGCCCGGGGCGTCGCGGTACTTCCGGTCCAGCTGCACCTCGGACAGGCCACAGGCCACCGCATCGCGGTGAATGCGCTCGTAGGCGTCCGCGTGCTTCTCGTCGGGGTCCGCGAGGGAATGCCCCTTCGAATACTCCGGGTGCGCCGGGGCACAGTGGTAACACTCGCAGTAGTTCTCCACCGCGAGCTTCCAGTTGGCGTTCATGGGATAACTTTGCCGGTGCGCGACCTTTGCGTTCGCCAGGTCGTAGGGCTCGAGGCAGGCGCCGAGTTCGCGCTGGGCATCCGCCAGGGGAGCCGGGTCGTCAGCGAAGTTGATGAAAATCATGCCCGCCAGCAGCTCGCAGTGGATGGTCCTGAGGCCCAGGTCCGAGCCATCGAAGTCCTCGCCCATGTGGGCCGCCGCCACCAGCTTGCCGTCGGCGTCGTAGGTCCACCCGTGATAGCGGCAGGTGAGGCGGCGCCCCCGCCCCCGCGGCTCCACGCACACCCGGGATCCGCGGTGGCGGCAGACGTTGACCAGGGCGTTGACCCGGTCCTCCGCCGCCCGGATGACGATCACCGACTCGCGATCGAGCTCGTAGAGCATCCAGTCGCCGACCCGGGGGATCTCGCTGATGTGCCCCGCGTACAGCCAGGACCGCATGAACAGGCGGTCGAGTTCTTTCCGGTAGATGGCCTCGTCGTGGTAGAAGGCCTGGTCCAGGGCGCGGCCCTCGGGTTGCTCAGCCGCCAGGGCCTTGATGTCATTGGCTTCCAAGTTCGATCTCCCGTCCGTCGTTCCTCAGGTTTTACATGGCGTCCAGCCCGCGCTTGGCGAGCTGGCGCGCGATCACCAGGCGCTGTACCTCGCTGGCGCCCTCCCAGATGCGGTCCACGCGCAGTTCGCGCACGAAGCGCTCAGCGCAGTTTTCCCGGAGGTAACCGCGACCCCCGAAAATCTGCTGGGCCCGGTCGGCCACACGCCCTGCGGCCTCCGAGGCAAACAGCTTGGCAACGGAACAGCGCGCATGGAGCGCCTTCACGTCATCGCCGCGATCATGGGCCGCCGCCGTCTCGTAGGTCATGAGCCGCGCCGCCCACAGGTCCGTCACGCTGTCCGCCAGCATGGCCTGGACGAGCTGCTTGTCCAGCAACATCTCTCCGGATACGGCCCGATCCCGGGCGAAGGCCGTCGCCTCGTCGATGAGGCGCGCCATGGCCCCGCAGTTGCGCGCGGCGATCATGAGCCGTTCGCGGCGGAACCAGGCATGGGACCAGGCCATGCCGCCGCCCTCCTCGCCGATCAGGTGCGCTTCGGGCACGAATACGTCGGTGAAACGCAGCTCGGGATGATGATGATCGAAGGTGTGGCTGAAGGCCGGCGTGCGCAACACCTCGATCCCGTCACTGCCGGCTTCGACGAACAGCAGCACGTCTTCCCCGGCGTGGGCTCCACCGGTCAGGCGGGCCTGGACGAACAGGTAATCGGCGTGGTTGAAACTGGTGACGTACCACTTTTCCCCATTCAGGCGATAGCCGCCTTCGACCCGCTCGGCCGTCGTGTTCACCACCACGTCGGAGCCGGATTCCGCCTCGGTGATGGCGTAGCACTCCTTGCGCGCGCCGGTCATGAGCGGCAAGACGAACCGCTCCAGCTGCGCCGGCGTGCAGGCGTCGAACATCCACCGGTGCGGTTCGGAAAAACACCAGCACAGGGCGTTCGTGACGCGTCCGAGCTGCTCCCAGACCGCGACCTGGTCCACCTGGCGCAGTTCCAGGCCACCGTATTCCCGCGGCACGTCCATCGCACTGAAACCCAGCTCGCGGGCTTTCCGGCTGTGCGCCTTCGAAGTCTCCGGCGGCAAGCGGCCCTCGTTCATTTCCGCCGCCACCTCCTGGGGAATCAGTTCATCCTCGGCGAAGCGCCGGGCGATCTCCAGCCAGTGCCGGGTCGTGTCATCCATGGGCACGTTCATGAGGCTTTGCGCTCCGCCTGGAGTTTGAAATGCTCAGCGAAATGCTGCGGAAAGAGATGGGCCAGGTAGCCCATGGAGACCCGCAGTGCCTCCCGGCGACTCACGTTTCTGGGACTGACGAGCATGTCCAGCCAGAGACCCTCGGTAATGGCCGCAAGCGCCCGCGCCGCCAGGTCCGGATCGACGTCGTAGCGTCCCTGGGCGACCAGCTCGCGGCACAGCTCGCGCATGACCCGGTCGTAGTCCCGATCGCGGGCGGCGCACAGCTTGCGATAGGTGGGCCGCGCCTTGGACTCGCTCCAGAAAGCGAACCACACCGCCAGCTTGTCCCGGTCACACACGGAAGGGTGAAAATCGACCTCGACGAGGGCGGCGAGGCGCGAGGCCGGATCGGCCGGCGCCGCCTCGAGGGCGGCCTCCCAGAGACTGCGGTATTCGTCCACCACCCGCTCCAGGGTGGCCAGCAGCAACCCGTCCTTGCTGTCGAAATGCAGATTGATGATGCCCTGGCTCAGGCCGGCCTCCCGGGCCACCAGCGAGGTCGTGGTGTCCGACAGCCCGTTGGCGGCGATGCACCGGATCGTGGCCTCGATGAGCTGTGTGCGCCGCTCCGCCTTGCTGGCGGTGCGACCGGACGACTTGCTGGTACCCATGGCACGAACCCCCATCGAAAGAACCGCCGACAGAATCTGACTGAATGATCGTTCATTCAGATAGACAGTATAGTGGCACCTGTGGGAAACTCTCACAACCATTTTTCATTGGTGCCCGCATGACGACCGTAACTCCGCGCCGTCCCCTGAAGCGCTCCAACGCCCATTTCCGCAAGGCAATCGGCGCCCTGCCCCTCGGCGTGTCGTCGAACTTCCGCTACTGGGGTGAAGACCGCACCCTGTACGTCAAGGAGGGCCGCGGCGGCCGCATCACCGACATCGACGGCAATCGCTACGTGGACTACCGCATGGGCTATGGTCCGGGGATCCTCGGCTACGCCGACCCCCGGGTCGACGAGGCGGCGCGCGCGGGGATGGAGGTCGGCGGCGTCTTCGCCCTCTCCACGGAGCGGGAATACGAAGTGGCCCGCCGTATTTCCCGCATGGTGCCGGCCGCAGAGCTGGTACGTTTTTCCAACTCGGGCACGGAAGCGGTCATGGCGGCCCTGCGCCTGGCCCGCGCCCACACGGGGAAAGACGCGCACATCATCGTGGAGGGCGGTTACCACGGTGTGTTCGACGCGGTGCTCTGGTACGCGGATATCGAGGACTGGAACCCGGCCCGCGGTGAACCACCCATCGAGGCGGACAGCGAAGGCATCCCCCGGCTCCTCAAACGCCTGGCCCACTTCACGCCGCTGAACGACGCCAATTACCTCGAGGACCTGCTGAAAAAACACCACCAGGACATCGGCGCCTTTCTCATCGAACCCATGATGGGCAACTGCTGCTCGATCACGGCGGACGTCGAGTACGTGCACGCAGCCCGGGAACTCTGCGACCGCTACAACGTGGTCATGATCGTTGACGAGGTGAAGACCGGATTCCGGGTCGCGCGGGGCGGCGTGCAGGAGCTCATGGGGTTCCGGGCCGACCTGTGCACTTTTGCCAAGGCCCTGGCCAACGGCTACCCGATCTCCGTCGTCGCGGGACGCGAGGACATCATGCGCCAGGTGGGCGAGGGTGTGGTGCACGGCGGCACCTACACGTGTCACTCCGTATCCCTGGCGGCTGCGGAAAAGACCCTCGAGATCCTCGACGAAACGGACGCCCTGGAGACGATTGCAAACTACGGCGAACGCCTGCAGGCGGGCATGAGCGCCATCCTGGACGCCCGCGACATTCCCCACAGCTTCGTGGGCCATCCATCCATGGGCGGCCTGTTCTTCCACGAAGATTCGCCGGCCACCTACCGGGACTGGCTGAACTCCGACTACACGTTTTATGACACCATGGCCCCAGAGCTGCACGAGCTCGGCGTGTTGTGCGAACCGGACTCCCGGGAGCCCTGGTTCATTTGCGAAGCGCACGCGGCGGACGACAGCCTGGAGCATACGCTCACGGCGTTCGAACAGGCCGTGGACCTGACCCTCGAACAGCAAGTCGAACAACAAATCGAACAACAGGACAAACAGCAGGAGACTTCATGAAACGCTATGACGCCATCGTCATCGGCGCGGGTCACAACGGCATCGCCAACGCCGCCTTCCTGGCCAAGGCGGGCCTCGACGTGCTGCTGGTGGAAAAGAACGAATGGCTCGGCGGTGCCGCCGTCAGCCGCAACCTGCACGGCGACTGGATTTACTCCAACTGCTCCTACGTGTGCAGCCTGCTGCGGCCGGAGGTCTACCGGGCCCTCGACCTGGGCAAATACGGCTTGCAGGTCGTGCCCTACGGCGGCTCCGTCACCATCAACCAGGAAGGCGACTACCTGGGCAGCTACGTGGACGAGGACGCCAGCCGCCGGGAACTCATGCGCCACAGCCACCGGGACGCCGACGCCTCCGTTCGCTACCACCGCGACATCATGCGCCAGTGCCGCTTCATCCGGCAATTCCTGCTGCGCACGGCCCCCGATCCGACGTCCTTCAAGCCCCGGGACCTGCTGGAACTGCTGCACATCGGAAAGAAGTTCTGGGGCCTGGGTGAAGAGACGATCTACGACACGATCCGCTTCTACACCATGAGCATCGTGGACTATCTCGACGAATATTTCGAAAACCCGCTGATTCGCTCCGCCTACGCGAGCAGCGGCATCATCGGCTCGGCCATGGGCGTCATGTCCCCGGGCACGGCCTACGTCCTGCTGCATCACGCCATGGGCGACGTGGACGGTACCGCCGGCGCCTGGGGCTTCGCCCGCGGCGGCATGGGCGCCATTTCCGATGCCATGCACGCCTGCTTCGAGGACCACGGCGGCACCACCATCGCCGGCAACGGCGCCCAGCAGATCCTGGTGCGGGACGGCAAGGTCCACGGCGTGGCCCTGGAGAACGGCGACGAGGTGTATTCGGACGTGGTTGTGTCCAACATGACCCTGCCGCGCACCTTCCTCGAATGCATGGACCCGAAGGACCTGCAGCCCGAATTCCTCGAAAAGTGCCGGAATTTCAAGATCCGCGGCTCCTCGGGCAAGCTGAACATCGCCCTGGAGGGTCTCCCGGAGTTTCCGGCCCTGCGCGGCAACAAGGAACTGATCTGCGCGGACATGCACCTGATCGACTCGGTGGAGCGCCTCGAGCGCGCCTACGACGACTGGAAAGACGGCACCTGGTCCCGGGATCCCTACATCGACATGCTGATTCCCTCGCTCACGGACCCCACCATGGCGCCGCCGGGCAAGCACTTCATGTCGGTCTTCGTGCAATACGTGCCACCGAAGATCAAGGGCAGGGACTGGACCGACGAGGATCGCGACGGATTCCGCGACACGGTGCTGAACCAGATCGAGGACTATGCCCCGGGCTTCAAGGACCTCATCGCCCACGTCGAGGTGCGCACGCCCCGGGAGCTCGAAAACGAGGTCGGCCTGACCGAGGGCAACATCTTCCAGGGCGAGCTCACCATGGACCAGCTGCTCTTCAACCGGCCCATTCCCGGCTACGCCCAGTACCGCGGACCGGTGAAGGGCCTGTGGATGTGCGGCTCTTCGAACCACCCCGGCGGCGGCGTCATGGCGGCCCCGGGGGCGAACGCCGCGCGGGAGATTCTCATGGACCTGAAGAAACCCAACACGGTGCCGGAGGGCTGGCTCGATGACTAGTGCCTCGAAAGGACGTGCGATCGTCATTGGCGCGGGCCACAACGGCCTGACCTGCGCGGCCTACCTGGCGAAGGGCGGCATGCAAGTCACCGTGCTCGAAGCCTCGGGACAGGTTGGCGGCGCCGCGATCACCCGGGAATTCACCGACGGATTCCGGGTTTCCGCCGGCGCCCACCTGCTCTATGCCCTGAGCCCCGACGTACGGCGCGAGCTCGCCCTGGAACGCTACGGGCTGCGCCTGGCCGCGGAGGGGCTCTCCACCATCGGCCTGCACCCGGATGGTGAGGTCGTGGCCGTGCGGGGCGACCAGCTCGAGGGGCCCGGGGCCCTGGATTCGGACCGGGAGGCGATGCGCCGCTACGCGGAACAGATGAACCGCTTCGCGGCCATCGTCTGGGGACTCAAGGACCAGTTGCCGCCACGGCTCGGCACGAAGAACACCGGCGACCTGCTGTCCCTCGCGAAACTCGGACTACGCATTCGCCGACTGGGCACCGATGACATGCGCGAGTTTCTCCGCATCGCGGGCATCAACGTCTACGACGTGCTCGAGGAGCGCTTTGACAGCGATCTGCTGAAGGGCACCCTGAGCCTCGACGGCACGCTGGGCTCCTTCCTCGGACCGCGCTCCAACAACAGCGTGTTTTGCGCACTGCACCGTTTTAACCAGGGTCAGGGCTATGCCATCCCCGAGGGCGGCATGGGCACGGTCAGCATCGCCCTCGACGGCGCAGCCCGCGCCGCCGGCGCCCAGATCCGCACCGGCGCCCGGGTCGCGAACATCCGCATGGATTTCGACCGGGTATGCGGGGTCACCCTGGAGGACGGCGAGGAGCTGGATGCGGGCCTCATCATCTCCAGCGCCGACCCGGTCACCACCTTCGAGCGGCTCCTCGGACCCCGGCACCTCGAGGCCGGTTTCGCCAACCGGGTGCACCACATCCGCAACCGGGGCTGCGTGGCCAAGCTCCACCTCGCCCTCGACGGAACACCGATGTTCACCGGCCTCGACGGCGAGCAGCGCGGGCAACGCCTGGTCATCGCCCCGGACCTGGACACGGTCGAACGCGCCTTCAATCACGCCAAGTACGGCGAGTACTCGGCGAATCCGATCATGGAAATTTCCGTGCCCACGGTCTTCGACGACACGCTGGCGCCGTCCGGAAAACACGTGCTCTCCGCCAACGTGCAGTGGGCGCCCCATGACCTCGCCGCAGGCTGGAGCGAGGCCCGGGACGATTTCGAAGCCCTGTGCCTCGACACCCTGGAGGCCTACGCGCCCGGGCTGCGCGAACAGGTCGTCGCCAGCGAGCTGCTGACGCCGGCGGACCTGGAAGCGGGGTTCGGCATGACCGGGGGCCACTGGCACCACGGCGAGTTCAGTCTCGACAGCTTTTTCATGCTGCGGCCGGTGCCCGGCGCGGCGCAATACCACACCCCGGTCAACGGACTGTTCCTCTGCGGCGCCGGCAGCCATCCCGGCGGCGGCGTCATGGGCTGCGCCGGCCGCAACGCGGCGAAAGCCGTGCTGGACCAGGCTTGAGGCAGGAAAGCGTCATGAAAACCTTCAACATCGATTCCCGCGACCACTACAAGACCAAGGTCTTCCCCAGCCCCTTCCACGCGAAGCAGGCCGAACTGAACGAAAACCGGGAGTGGTCGCGCTGGTACGACTACCTGTCCGTCCCGGCCTACACCTGCTCCACCATGGAGTACTTCGCCGGCCGTAACAGCTGCGGCGTGTTCGACATCACGCCCATGACCAAGCACCGGATCACCGGTCCCGACGCCCTGCCCTTTCTCAATCGGCTGGTGACCCGGGATGTCGCAAAAATCAAACCCGGCCGCGTGGGCTACGCGGTCTGGTGCGACGACCAGGGGCAGGTCATCGACGACGGCACGATCTTTCACCTCGCCGAGGGCGACTATCGGCTGTGCTCGCAGGAGCACCAGATCGACTGGCTCCTCATCAACGCCCGGGGGTTCGATGTCGACATCGTAAAGGACACGCACGACGTCGCCGGCCTCGCGGTGCAGGGGCCCACGTCCTTCGCCGTGCTCCGCAACCTGGAGCTCCCGGGGCTGGAAGACCTCACGCCCTTCGGGCTCATGACCTTCGACTTCGAGGGCACGGAGCTGCTGGTCTCGCGCACCGGCTACACCGGCGACCTGGGCTACGAGCTCTGGATCGACCCGGAGCACGCGGAAGTGCTCTGGGATCGGCTCTTCGCCGCCGGTGAACTGCACGGCATCAGGCCGCTGGGCAGCGAAGCCCTCGAGATGCTGCGCATCGAGGCGGGCTACATTCTCGCCGGCGTGGACTTTGCTCCCGCCATGCACACGGTGCGCCACGGCAACACGCGCTCGCCCTTCGAGCTGGGCCTGGGGTGGCTGGTGGATTTCCGGAAACCCCTGTTCAACGGCCGGCGCGCCCTGCTGGAAGAGCAGAAGCATGGCAGCCGCTATGCCCTGGTGAAGCTCGACATCGAGGACAACAAGCCGGCCAGCAGCGCCTACGTGTACGACACGCGGGAGCGCAAGATCGGCTGGGTGACCTCCGCGATGTGGTCGCCGTCGGCCAAGAAGAACATCGCCCTGGCGACGGTGGATGCCGACCATGCCAAACCGGGTACGCGCATGCTGGTGGAAATCTACTACCAGCGGGAACTCGCCTGGCACCGCAAGATGGCCAAGGCCGAGGTGGTCAAGGACCCCTTCTGGGATCCGCCCCGCCGCCGCGCCACGCCGCCGGGAGATTTCTGAGGGCGCTCGTGATGCTGAAGCTACCCATGCGGCGCCAACTCCCGCACCGGCTGCGCCGGGCGCACACCCTCGACCGGGAGCCCCATCCCCTGTGATGCACCGCCTCGACCCGCTGCTGCGACCGCGTTCCATCGCCGTGATCGGCGCGAGCGAACGCGAGGATTCGGTGGGTCGGACGACGGTGCACAATCTGCTCGCCGGCGGTTACGAGGGCGACCTCTTTCCCGTCAATCCCGGCCGCGACCGCGTCCTCGGCCTGCCCTGCCATGGCAGGCTCGAGGACCTTCCGACGACGGCGGAGCACGCGGTCTTCTGCGTCCACGACCGGCACATCGAAGCGGCCCTGGAAGCCGCCATCGACCACGGCGTGCGGGCGGTGACGATCATGTCCCAGCTGATCCTCGAGGAGGACCCGGAACTGGGGGAGCGCATCCGGCGCCGGTGCATGGAGGCCGACCTGCTCCTGTGCGGACCGAACGGCATGGGCTTTTACAACGCGCGGGACGGCGTGTGGGTCTGCGGCTTCGATACGCGGGAAAACCATGCCCGGGGCGGCAACGTGACGCTCATCAGCCAGTCCGGCGCCGGCATGTCCGGCATCGTGGACTGCGAGGAGCGCATCGACTTCAACCTCGCCGTGTCCTCCGGCGCCGAGTACACCGTCGACCTGGCGGACTACCTCGATTTCGCCATCGAGGCGCATGCCCCCGCGGCCATCGGCCTGTTCCTGGAAACCGCGCGCCGCCCCGGTGCCCTGGTCGCCGCCCTCGAAAAGGCGGCCGACCGGGAAATCCCGGTGGTGGCCATCAAGGTCGGGCGAACGCGCCGCTCGGCGCGCCTGGCCCGTTCCCACTCGGGCGCCGTGGCCGGAGAGGATGCGGCCTTCCAGGCGATTTTCGACCGCCACGGCGTCCAGCGCGTCGATGACATGCACGAACTCGTCGCCAGCCTCATGCTCTTCGCGCAGCCCGTCCCCGTGCCCGCCGCCGGCGGCCTGGTGACGCTGCACGATTCCGGGGGCGAACGGCAGCTGCTCGTGGACCAGGCCGACGCCCTGGGCGTGGCCCTCCCGGACCTGACGCCAGAGACCGTCGATACCCTGGCAGGGATCCTGGACCCGGGTTTGCCCGCCGTGAACCCGCTCGACGCCTGGGGCGCAGGCGGGCCGGACGCCGACGACGCCATGGCGGACTGCCTGGCGGCCCTGGTCGCCGACCCCCACGCCGCCATCGGCGCGGTGGTGCACGACCGGGGCCCGCATTCGGCGCTCTACCCCACCTACCTGGACTACCTGCGCCACGCCCGCCGGGCGGCGAACAAACCCCTGGCCCTGGTCAGCAACCACGCCGGCAGCGGCGCCGATCCGCTCGCCGTCGCGGCGACCCGGGAGGGCTTCCCCGTCATCGACGGCCTGCGCCCGTTCCTCGTGGGGGTCCGCTGCCTGCTCGGCTGGCGCGATGCCCGGGGCCGATCGGCGTCCACGCCGCCCGACGCGCGCCTGGCGCCCGGGCTGAACCAGGCCCGGGGCTTACTCGGGGAAGGCACGGCGCTGGAGGAAGCGGCCGCCCTGGCGTGGCTCAATGCGCTCGGACTGCCCGCGAACGAGCACCGCCTGGTGGCGGACGAAGCGACAGCCGTCGAGGCCGCCGGAACCTGGGACGGCGCCGTCGTGCTCAAGACCGCCATGCCGGGGCTGGACCACAAGAGCGATCACCGCGGGGTTCATCTCGGTCTCGAGACCGACGGTGCGGTCCGGGCGGCGTACTGCGACCTCGCCGGGCGCCTGGGGCCGCGCGTGCTGGTCGCGCCCATGGCGCCACCCGGTGTCGAACTCGCGCTCGGCATGGTCCGCGATGAGCAGTTCGGGCCCCTGGTGCTCCTGGGCTTTGGGGGTATCGCCATGGAGGCGCTGAAGGACACGGTCCTCGCCGTCCCGCCCTTCGATGCCGCCGAGGCGCACCGGCTACTGGACCGGCTGACGCTGCGTCCCCTGCTCGACGTGGCCCGGGGACGGCCCGCGCCGGCCATCGACGCCTTCGCCGAGCTGGCCGCGCGCTTCTCGGTCATCGTTGATCAGCTCGGTGATCGGCTTACCGAAATCGACCTCAATCCGGTCATCGTTCACGGCGACGGCTGCACCATCGTCGACGCCCTCGTCGTTCCTGCCGCGCCGGCGCCAGCCGACGCGGCGCCGCGCTCCCGGAGGAAAGCCTCATGAGTCTTCAAACTGCCCAGGATCTGTCCCGGGCCGACTGGCACACGCTCGCCGGCAAGCTCAAGGGTTCGCTCGAACCCCTTCATTTCATCGACGGCGAATTCGTCGACAGCCGGGACGGCGGTCGCTTCGAAACCGTCGACCCGGCCACGGGGGAAACCCTGGCGGCCGTCGCCGCCGGCGAGGCCGCGGACATCGACCGCGCCGTGGCGGCGGCGGACCGCGCCTTTCGCGACGGGCGCTGGTCCCGCCTCGAACCGCGGGAACGCATGAAGGTGTTGCAGCGATTCGCCGACGCCGTCGAGGCGAATGCCGAGGAGCTGGCGCTGCTGGACACCCTCGACATGGGCAAGCCCATCGGCGATATGCTGTCCGTCGACATCCCCCTGGTCGCGGAGACGATCCGCTTCATGGCCGAGTGCATCGACAAGGTGGAGGGCGCGGTGACGAACACTGCGGACGACCAGCTCGGCCTGGTCCTGCGCCAGCCCCTGGGCGTCGTGGGCGCGATCACGCCCTGGAACTATCCGCAGCTCATGGCGGCCTGGAAGTTCGCCCCGGCGCTCGCCGCGGGCAACACGGTGGTGCTCAAGCCCGCCGAGCAGTCACCCCTCAGCGCCCCGCGCCTGGCCGAACTGTTCCTCGAGGCCGGCGGCCCGCCCGGAGTCTTCAACGTGGTCAACGGCCTCGGGGAGACCGCGGGCAAGGCGCTGGCCCTGCACGGGGACGTGCGCAAGATCTCGTTTACCGGCTCGACCGCGGTGGGCAAGCTGATCATGCAGTACGCGGGGCAGTCCAACCTCAAACACGTGGGCCTGGAGTGCGGCGGCAAATCGCCGCAGATCTTCCTGGCCGATCTGCCGGACATGGAGGCCGCCATCGAGAGCGCCTACGGGGGGATCTACGACAACCAGGGCGAGGTGTGCAGCGCCGGCTCGCGGCTGCTGGTCGAGCGCAGCATCTACGACGAGTTCCTGGAGCGCTTCGCGGCCGAATCCCGGGGCGCCTACGCGCCGGGAGATCCGCTGGACCCCGACACCAGCATGGGGCCGCTGGTCACCAAGGCGGACCAGCAGCGGGTGCTGGGCATGATCGAGGCCGGCAAGGCGGAGGGGGCGCGGCTGGTCTTCGGCGGCGACGCCCCGGCCGACCTGGAACCGGGCGCCTTCGTGAATCCCACGCTCTTCGCGGATGTCCGCCAGGACATGAGCATCGCCCGCCAGGAGGTCTTCGGCCCCGTGGCCAGCGTCATTCCCTTCGACGACGTGGCCGAGGCCCTGCAGATCGCCAACGACACGGAGTATGGCCTGGCGGCCGGCGTCTGGACCCGGGACATCGACCGCGCCTTCCGCCTCGCCAAGGGCCTGGAGGCCGGCATGGTGTACGTGAACACCTACGACGCGGGGGACTTCACGCGACCCTTTGGCGGCTGGAAACAGTCGGGCAACGCGCGGGATGCCTGTCTCGACAGCTTCAAGAGCTACACCCAGACCAAGGCCTGCTGGGTGCAACTGTCGGGCTGAAAAGCCGACTTGGCAGTATCATGGCTGAAAAAGGAGTGACCCCATGACGGAAGACAGCTCGATCGCCGAACTCGAAGCGTTCCTGGAAGAGCACCCGGATACGCGCTTCATGGACGTGTTCGCCGCCGACATCAACGGCATCATCCGTGGCAAGCGCATCCCCCGGGAAGACTTTTCCAAGCCCTTCGAGAAGGGCGCCAACTTCTGCGCCTCCGCCGCGCTGCTGAACAGCCGCGGCGAGGCCGCCGAGAACCACCCGCACGGGGCCCACGACGGCGACCCGGACATCCGCAGCGTGGCCGTGCCCGGCTCCCTCGCACCGGTGCCCTGGGCCAGCGTGCCCACGGCCCAGTGCCTGCTCGAGCTGCAGGAATTCGACGGCACGCCCTTTTTCGGCGATCCACGAAACGTGCTGAAGCGGGCCATGAAGCCCCTGGTCGAGGAGCTCGGGCTGCGCCCCGTCCTGGCCACGGAGCTGGAGTTCTATCTCTATGACTACGACGGGGATACGTTCATTCCCCGGCACCCGAAGATCGCCGGTTCCGACTGGGACCAGCTGGGTGTGCAGTTCGGATCCTTCGATGACCTGGACGACGTGGAGCCGTTCCTCATGGACCTGGACACGTTCTGCCGAATCCAGAACATCCCGGCCGGCGCGGCGCTGGCCGAATACTCCCCCGGCCAGTTCGAGGTCAACCTGCAGCATGTGTCCGACCCGGTGCTGGCCTGCGATCACGCCATCCTGCTCAAGCGCGCCGTGAAGGCCGCCGCGAAGAAGAACGGCCTGGCCGCCTCCTTCATGGCGAAACCCTTTGCCGAGCACGCGGGCTGCGGGCTGCACATCCACGTCAGCCTGGTGGACGAGGCCGGCAACAACGTGTTTTCAGGACACTGCGAGGATGGAGAGTTTTCCGAAACGCTGCGCCATGCCATCGGCGGCCTGGTGGAAACCATGCCGCAGGCGATGGCCGTGTTCGCCCCCAACGCCAATTCCTATCGGCGCTATGCCCCCGGCTTTTTCGTGCCTGCCAAGCCCACCTGGGGCCCGAATCACCGGGACCTGGCCTTGCGCATTCCCGTCTCGAGTCAGGAAAACCGGCGCGTGGAGCACCGTGTGTCCGGCGCGGACGCCTGCCCGTACCTGGTGGTGGCCGCCATCCTCGCGGGCCTGCACCACGGCATCACCCACAAGAGCGATCCCGGACCCATGACCCACGAACGGGAAGACATCGAGTACGAGGTCACCCTGCCCGTGCGCTGGGACAAGGCCCTGGACGTGTGGGAAGCGGGCACCGTGCTGCCGAAGTACTTCGGCAAGGAGTTCCACCGGGTTTACGGCCTTGCCAAGCGGGAGGAATCGGACATCTTCCACTCGGAAGTCACGGATCGCGACTACGAGTGGTTTTTAAGGGCCGTCTAGACGCCCACCCTCGTTTTCGCTCGCTCGACTGGCTTCTTCGCCCTGTAGGCGAAACCGCCCGCACTCGTTCACGACGAGTACGCGACATCGCTTGTTTGTTGATGAACATTGTCAGCAACGAAGCGCGAGGGACTTGAGCTTATCCGCGGTTTCTCTTCAGACGCCTGTCCGCGCCTTCGCGGTATGCCTCGGCGGCGGCGAGGAGGACGCTGGGCGCCAGGCGCACGTCGTAGCTGGGGTTGACGTAGGCGAAGTTGATGACGCCGTCCTGGCCGATGATGAAGGTGGCCGGGGCGGGCAGCACGTGGTGGTCCTCGCCGGACGCCTCCTCGAGATCGACGCCGAAGCCCTTGTAGCGCTCCACGGTGGCGTCCTCGACCCGGAAGGCAATGCCGAAGCCCCGGGTGGCGCCCAGGCGGCTGTCGCTGAGCAGCGTGTAACCGATGTCCGGCTCGTCCAGGCTCTCCACCAGGACGCCGGGGCGGTCCATGCTCACGAACCACACGTCGAAGCCCAGTTCTTTGAGCCGCGCTTCGGCATGGCGCATCTCGGACAGGTGCAGGTTGCAATAGGGGCACCAGCCGCCGCGGAAAAAGGTCACGACCACCGGGCGCTCCATGCCCGCCGGATCGAAGGGAAAGGGCTGGTCATCGGCCGTGCGCAGTTCGAAGGCCGGCGCCGTCATGCCCGGCAGCAGGGGCTGAACGTCTTCGGCCGCGGCATGGATGTCCGTGCGGTCGGCCAGGGCCAGGGTGGAAAAGGCCAGGAGCAAGGTAGCAAGCAAGGTTTTCATCGTCTGAATGTTCTCTTTGATCGAGTCAGCTTATCGGATCCTACCGCGCCACCTGCCAGGTCGGGCCGGGCCGGCAACGACGGGCGCTATCCGGTCTCGCGCCGTGGTGTCCCTCGTGGTGCGCACCGTAACAGACCCGGGGCTGGGCGAATTCCTTACAAACCGTGCCTCCCCTTGGCCGCCGATCCAGTTGCACCAAGCCTGTTCAACCGTCGCGGGACGGCGTGACCTCTCCCCGGCGCGCGGCTAAAATCGGATTTTTGGCGCGACCCCCCAGGCTTACATGACGACCCCACCCCGAAAATTGCTCATCGTCGGCGGCGGCACCGCCGGCTGGATGGCGGCCCTGCACTTCAAGCACGTGTGGGCCGACCGGGACATCGACATCACGCTGATCGAATCAGCCCGAATCGGCACTGTCGGCGTGGGCGAAGGCACGACGCCGTTGATCAAGGAATTCTTCGACCGCCTGGGCATCCCCGAGAGCGAGTGGATGCCGGCCTGCAACGCCACCTACAAGTGCGGCATCAGCTTTCCCGACTGGGCCGTGGAGGAAGGCTACGAGAGCTACTTCCACCCGTTTTTCTCCGAGCACGACCGGGCCCACGTGAACCACTTCTGGGACAACTGCAACCTGCGCCGGGACGGCTACGACACGCCGGCCCACCCGGACGATTACTTCGTGTCAGCCGCGGTCGTGAAGCAGCATCGCTGTCCGATTTCGAAGGAAGCGGGGGTGCCGGATGCCGTGTACGGCTACCACTTCGACGCGGCGCTCATGGGGCAGTACTTCAAGGGCAAGGCCATGGCGGCGGGGGTGAACTTCATCGAGGACACGATCGCCGAGGTGAAGCTGCACGAAAACGGCGATATCCGCGCCGTGGTCACCGAGCAGCATGGCGAGGTCGGGGCGGATTTCTTCGTGGACTGCACCGGCTTCCGGGGCCTGCTCATCCGCGGCGCCCTGGGCGAAGAACTCGTGTCCATGCGGGACTACATGTTCAACGACTCTGCCGTGGCCATCCCCACGCCCCGCAAGGACGACGGCCAGCTGTCCTCCGAGACCGTCTCCCGGGCGCTCAGCCACGGCTGGTGCTGGCACATTCCGCTGGTGAATCGCATGGGGAATGGCTACGTATTCAGCTCGACGTACTACGATCACGAGCGCGCGGAGGCCGAATTCAGGGACTACCTCGGCGAGCAGGCCGAGGGCGCCGAGGCCATTCACCTGCGCTGGGAACCGGGACGCCTCGAGAACCACTGGCAGCGCAACTGCGTCGCCATCGGCCTGAGCCAGGGCTTTCTCGAGCCGCTGGAGGCGCTCATGATCAACGTGATCCAGACCAGCATCGAAGGGTTTGCCGAGAGCTGGGAGGCCGGGGATTTCAGCAATCGGTGGCAGGAACGATTCAACGGCTACGTCAGCCGCTTCATCGATGGCATCCGCGACTACCTGCAGCTGCACTACAAGATCAACACGCGCACGGACAGCCAGTACTGGATCGACAACCGGGAGAATCCGAACCTCTCGGATCACCTGCGCACCATCCTCGAGGCCTGGGATGGCCAGGCGGACTTCGACCGCGTGCTGTTCGACCACATCAACCAGCAGATCTATCCTCGCACGAGCTGGTACTGCATGCTCGCCGGCATGGGGCGTTTTCCGGACGCCGACAAACCCGGCATGCGCATCCCCGCCAAGCGCCAGGCGCGAGCCGCCAGAGCCAACGCGGAAAAGTCGAAGGCGTTCTGGCGGCACACGGAGTATTTGGATTTAATTTATGGTGCTAAAGGTAATTAGCGCCGATTCGTTAAATCCTCACTGGCAAAGCGTTTCAAACTGCTGAGGCCAGGCAAAGCTTACGTTCACCAATTGCCATCCGGGTTCGTCGTCGCCATTGACGACGCCGTCGCTGTTTGTGTCCTCATGAATCTGCCACCGCCACTCGTAATCTGCTACGAATGCCGTCCCAACGGGTGGAAAAATGATGTCACAGCCGGAATGACTGGCGTTTAACGTGTTACCGTCCTCAGGAGGCTCCGGAATGTACCCTTGTCCGGGTAAATCCTGGGTATGAGCTGGCGCTTTTTTACTGTTTTTGACCAGATCGTTGTCAAAAACCAGCAATGCCAGTTCGTCGAAACTTCCCAAAGAATTTGGGTTTAGGCCAGCGGGAAGAAGAAGATTTACGTTCACTGGGTAATTCAGCTCACTGCGTACGGCGCTTTGGACACGATCGTGAATCGTCGTGCTGGGAAAGGCCATAGTGGAATAGCTGCGAACCTGTTCAGGAGCCGGGTCGCTGACCGGGCTTGAAACGGCCTTTTCCGGTAGAAGTTGAAGACTTTGCGCAGACACACTAAGGCTGAGAAGAAGGGCTGTTGCGGTGCTGACACCAGATAACAGGTAATGCTTACGAACCATCTTGTTTTCTGGTTGAAGCATGTTTGAGGTGATAGTTACTCCTTTGTTGAATGGTGATTACGCCGCTGATGCGACGGACAAACCGTAAAAAAAACTTCCATAAAGTCAAATACTAACGAGCACAATGCTCGGTGGAACGCTCTTGAAACGCTCTGGTGGCGGCATGAAGGGAACGTCTGGTCACTGCCGTCCAGCCTGATAGCAGCAACCGGTCCGAAAATGGGTAATCCCCAGACGCAAAAACGCCCGGCGAACCGGGCGAGGCTTATTTTTATTACGTTTTTCTTAGCGAATCAGTTGCTGGCTGCTCTGAGTCAGACCATTCGCCTTCTTGTTGACTGAAGGTAGAGGCCCAGCATCCAGATGAGGGCCAACACCACGACCAGACCGCCCGCCAGGCCCCAGGCATCGGAACCGGGGTTCGCGCTGCCCTCTGCCGCCCAGGCCGAACCACACGACATCATCGTGAGCAGGCTCGCGACGGCAGCAGTGAGTTGGGGGTGGAGCTTGGTGAGACGTCTTGTCATGACCGGGGAAATCCTTGTTGCTCTTTTTGGTCAGGGTCTGTGACAGACCGGCTGACCGGCGTTGCCACGACCCAGGACCCCCCTGGCTGCGCAGGAGTGTGCAATATCCCTCCCCCGCTTGCAAGCGATGTGGCGGATTGTCGGGTGAACTCTCGTTAAAGCGAACAAGCCACCCATTTCTCGGACCTCGGAGACCCGCCGATGAATCGCCGCCAAACACCGTTCGAACCGGGACTGACAACCCGCTCCACGTCAAACTCACGCCCCTCAACCCTGCACCGGCTTGTCCCGGGCATCGCCATCGCCCTTGGCCTGTTGGCCGCCACGCCCGCCTGGGCCAACACGGTGGACGACTTCAGCGCGACCCAGGGGCCCATCACCGTGGGGCCCGGCGAGGAACCGCTGGAAAGTGAAGCCACCGGCTTCTTCGACGGCGTCCTCGACCGATTCCGTGTCATGGCGCCGGCCCTCGACGACGAGGCGGCGGCCGGATCCACCGCCACCGCCGAGATCGGCGGGGGGGAATTCACCTGCATCATCGATTTCGCCAACAACAACTCGGAGAACGGCGGCGGTTGCACCGTGGCCTGGGCCCCGGACGACGAGACGGACGACGGCGTCAACGAGACCTTCGACGTGACCAACGCGGGCGCCTTCGAGTTCGAGGTGCTGGAAGCGGCACCGGGTACGGTGATCGGCATGTTCATGACCGATAATTCGGTGGCTCCCGAGGACCTGATCGGTGGCCAGGCCAATGGGGTCTTCTTCTTCATCGAGAACCCGATCCCCGGCACCTACACCCTGCCCATCGACCAGTTTTTCCTGCCGAGCGGCCCCCTGTTCGACTTCAACGAGGCAGCGGTCACCAACATCGGCCTGGTGGTCGGATACATCGACGGCGCGGAAGGCACCACCCGCATCGGGCCCGTGACCAGCCTCGGCCCCATCGTCGGCGGCACCGAGGGCAACCCCCCGGACGGCCCGGACGATCCGCCGCCGGACGAAGAACTCATCAACTTCGTCTCCGGCACCTATTTCAATCCGGCCCGCGACGGCGAAGGCTGCCAGGTGACCCTGGAAGGCGATGGCGTGACGATCATCCTCACCTGCTACCTGTTCCAGGACGGCGCCCAGGCCTGGATCATCGGCGCCGGCACCCTGTCCAACGGCCAGGTCGTCTTCAACATGACCCTCACCTCGGGGGCCGACTTCGGCAACGATTTCGACGCCGACGACGTGGTGCGCACCCCCTGGGGCACCGCCATCATGCGCTGGAGCGACTGCAACACCGCGGAAATCGAGCTGAACTCGAACCTGCCGGACTACCCACCCATCACCCTGGTCACCACCAAGGTGACGCGCAACAACTGTGACGGCCCGGGCCCGGACGCGGCGCTCCTGGCCAGCCAGGGCACGCTGTTCGACCCGCTGCGCGACGGCGAAGGCTTTCAGCTGGCCCTGCAGGGTGAGACCGGCATCTTCGTGCTCACCTGGTACACCTACCTGAACGGCGAACAGGTCTGGCTCATCGGCACCGGCACGCAGAACGGCGCGCAGCTCGTCTTCGACGATCTCGTGATCACCAGCGGTGCGGACTTCGGCGCGGATTTCGATCCCAACGACGTCGATCGGACCTTCTGGGGCCAGGTGATCTTCCAGTTCCTCGACTGCAACAACGCCATCGCCTTCGTGACCCCGATGAACGGCCAGGAGGCCATGTTCGACCAGTTCGAAATCCAGGTCCGGAAGCTGGTGACCGGGGTGTGCTCCTGAAATCCTGAGGGGGAGGCGGACCGGGCGTCACCGCGTCATCTCGCGGTGACGCCCCGTTCGTTTTGGCGCTTCCACATGCCCCGGGTGAGCCTGGCGCTCTGCTGTGGTTCAGTCTCCAGCGTCGAAAGACACCCAGAACACCCCCCGCAGATCGCCCGTCGCGAAGCCTGTCGCCCGGTCTTCCGGGTAATGCGTTTCCAGCGCGTCTTGCACCGCCGGGGCCAACTCGCTGCCGTGGCATACCAGGCACAGGGGCTGGGTGACGATGGGTTCCACGTAGCCGGTGCGGCCATCGTCGAGCTGAACCACCTGTGGTTGCCAGTCACGGCCCTGTTCCAGGTAGGCCTGGAGCTGCGCCGTCGCCCATGCGGGGCCGGCGTTTTCCGGGTTGCGCAGGCGGTGGCTGGTGCGGCCCACGCTGATTCGTTCGTCACTCAGGTCCGCGGCGATCGCCGGCGCCTGCAGCCGGCAGACGTCGATGGCCTGGTCCGGGCCCTGCGCCATTCCCGCCATCAGCGCCCCCATCAGTTGCTGTTTGAAGGGCGCGAGAATGGCCTGGCCCTGCTCCGCCGCCGGACTCACCGGACCCGTCGAATCCGTGGCGTCCGCCGCGGTGGATTCCGTCCAACCCGTGGATGCCAGGCCGGCCAGCAACAGCGTTGCGATCCAAATCTGTCGTTTCATGAGATCACTCCCGCCCGGTCCGGTGATCGAGCCAGAACTCCAGTCCCTGCGTATTCAGTTGCACGTCATGTTCCACCACGGCCCGGAAAGCTTCGCTGCTCAGGGTCACGCCGTGATCCCGGGCGTCTTCCTCCAGGGCGTCGAGCATGGCGGCGGCGATCACCTTGCCGCGGTCATCCGCGTCGCTGAAGTGCTCGGCGATGGCGACAAGCTCATCCACCCGCTGCAGCAGCTCCCCCGCCAGGCGCGGCGTGTCTTCCACGCGGCCGAAGTGCGTGAGGTACATGCACTCCGGGGACCGCGACATGAGCCGCTCGATGGAGGCCTTCAGGGCGCCCGGGTCGAACTGGATCGGTGTCGTCGTCGGGAAGATGAAGGGCCCCTGGTCCGTGTCCAGTTCGCGGTAGGACAGGCCGAAGGTGTCGCCGGTGAACCAGCCGCGGGTGGCCTCGTCCCAGATGCAGAAGTGATGGCGCGCATGGCCCGGCGTGTCCTCGAACACCAGCGTGCGGCCGTCGAGGTCCGCCGTGTCGCCGTGCTCCATGATGCGGGTCCGCTCCTCGGGGATCGGAACGAGCGTGCCGTAATCGCGATCGAAGGTTTCGTCGCCGTACACCTGGCGCACGCTGGCCTCGAGCCTGGACGGATCGATCATGTGTCGCGCACCGCGCGGATGCACGAGGAAGGTCGCGTTCGGACAGGCCGCCATGAGGCTGCCGGCGCCGCCGGCATGGTCCAGGTGCACGTGGGTGACGATGACATAGCGCACCTCTTCCGGCGACCAGCCCTGTTCATCGAGCGCCCTGAGCAGCCGGGGCACACTGTCATTGGTGCCCGTCTCGACGATGGCCACGTCCGATTCGCCTTCCACCAGGTAGCAGGCAGCCATGGTCGGACGGTGGAAGCCGCTGTCCACGGCAATGACGCCGCCCTCGTATTCCGTGCAGCGCGGTTCGGCGCTCGTGTTCATTCCTGCCCTCCCGGGATGTCTACAGCGAAACGTTAGCACACGGTGCGCCGCGGGTGCCGCCGGGACAGGCACATTCCCGGCACCGGGACGGGTGAACGCGCTGCGCATGAGGACGCGCCCGTCGGCCTGCGCTAGGCTTTGCACTTACCCCCCGACCGGTCACACGCCATGTACCGACACGCTGCGCCGCGCCCATCGAGGTTCCTCGCAGGCCTCATCGCCATCCTCATTGCCATCCTCTTCCACGGGAGCAGCCAGGCCGCCGGACCATCACGGGAGGCCATCGACGCGGTCTTCGCCGACTACGACACCACCCGGACGCCCGGCTGTTCCCTGGCGGTCTACCAGGGCGACCAGGTCACCCACGCACGCGGCTACGGCATGGCCAACCTCGAATACGGCATCGCCCTGGCCCCGGATTCCGTGTTCCGCCTGGCCTCCGTGTCCAAGCAGTTCATGGCCGCGGCCATCGCGCTCCTGGACGAGGCCGGGGAACTGGACCTGGACGACCCGGTGCAACAATACT
Organism: Lysobacterales bacterium; assembly: GCA_036351115.1. Classification (GTDB taxonomy): domain Bacteria; phylum Pseudomonadota; class Gammaproteobacteria; order Xanthomonadales; family SZUA-36; genus Marinihelvus. The sequence continues at coordinate 28,025 of JAZBOL010000060.1, forward strand.
TTCCCGCCCTCCCCGATTACGGCAAACCGATCACCCTGCGACACCTGATCCACCACACGAGCGGCATCCGCGATTACCTGGACCTGGCCTGGCTGGCGGACTGGGGCGAGGGCTACCTGCCCGGTGAGGCCCTGCGGCTCATCGAGCGGCAACAGGGGCTGAACTTCGAGCCGGGCAGCGAGTACCTGTATTCCAACTCGGGGTATCTCATGCTCGCCGACATCGTGGAGCAGGTCACGGGCCAGAGCCTGCGCGACTGGTCCGAAGAACACCTGTTCGGACCCCTGGGCATGGACGACACGCACTTCCACGACGACCACCGGCGCATCGTTCCCCGGCGCGCCACCGGCTACGCGCCGAGGGAGGATGGCTGGGAGATCAGCATGACCCAGCTCGACATGGTCGGTGACGGTGGCGTCATCAGCACCGTGCTCGACCTCCAGCGCTGGCACGACAACTTCACCGACAACCAGCTCGGCCGGGAGCGCGCAGCGTTCATCAAACTCATGGAAACCCCTGCGGAACTGACCTCCGGGGAGTCCACGGACTACGGCTTCGGCCTCGGCATCAACGACTTCCTGGGAACCCGCGAGGTGGAGCACAGCGGCAGCTGGGTCGGCTATCGCACGGCCCTGCACCGCTACCCGGAACACGACCTGGGCGTCGCCGTGCTGTGCAATCGCGCCGACGCGAACCCCACGGCCCGGGCCCGGAGCGTGGCGGCGCTTTACCTGGCCGGGGACACCGGCGGCGAAAAAGGTGGGGCGGGCGCCGATCGAGCGGCAGGACCAACCGCGCCGGGCCCGGCGCAATCCGGCGTGACGCTGTCCGAGGCGGCCCTGCAGCGGCACGTGGGCGCCTACTGGAACGAGGCGGATCTCACACGCCGCTTCATCGTGCTCGAAGCCGGCACGCTCTACTACGACCGGGACGGCTGGAGCCGCTCGCCGCTGGTGCCCCGGGACGAAAACACATTCCTGATGGGCGACGCGCCCCTGCCCACCGAGCTCCGCTTCGCTGACGATACCTTGAGCATCAGCGCGGCGGACGGGGAGGCCTGGGTGTTGGAGCGCTACACACCGGATGCCCCGGATGCGGACGCCCTGGCGGCATTCACCGGAACCTATTACAGCCAGGAGCTGGATCACGAGCAGGTTCTGGCCGTGGAGGACGGCGAGCTCGTCGCCCACCGCCGGGCCGGACCCACCCCCCTGGAGCCGGTACCGGGCCAGCGCTTCATCAGCAACGGGGTGGTGGTCGCCTTCGACCGCGATCCGGCGGCAGGCGTGAACGGTTTCAGCGTCAACTCGGGCCGGGTCCGGAACATCGCCTACACGCGGCGCAGCGGTGGCGAATCCGAGGTGCTGGCGCTCGCTGACGCGGCCCTGGAGGCCATCAGCAACGAGGATCCCGCCGCGCTCACGGGCCTGATGATGGAAGGCGCCATGGTCTACGGTTCCGGAATCCGGGACGGCGAACGCCGGATTATCGCCCGGAGCCGCGACGAGGAGCGCCTGCTCACGACGGACGTGGACATCCTGGAACGTGGCTTCGACCCGGAGGTCCGGGTCTCGGGCTCCACGGCCATGGTGTGGTACCCCTACGACCTCTGGGCCGACGGCGAATGGATCCACTGTGGCGTGGACATCTTCAGCTTCCTGCAGACCGACGACGGCTGGCGCATTGCGAGCATCGCCTTCAGCATGGACCAGCCGCCGGTATGCAGCATGCATCCGGATGGCCCGCCGGAGCAATGAGGCCGGGGCAAGACAGAGAGAACACCGAGAAATGGAAAACAACAGACAACGAATATCGGCCGCGTGCCGCCGGCTGTGTTCATGAAACAACCGAAGCTGGAAAACGCCGGTTAGGGGGTTAAATGGTGCCGGCACCAAGATTCGAACTCGGGACCTACTGATTACAAATCAGTTGCTCTACCAACTGAGCTATACCGGCACTGCGAAAATTGTACGAGACTTTCTTTTTGGATGCTCCGTCGTCGTTGCCGAAGAGCGCAGCCGCCGGGCGGCGAAGCCGACCGCAGGGAAGCGATGAGGCAACAACGAGTCCACATACCGGCTGGAAAAAACCACGGCTCTACCAACTGAGCTATACCGGCACGAGGGGCGTATTCTACCTCAGGAGCAGGGCACTTCGCGCTGCTGGCCGGCGGGGAGCGCACTGGCGGCCCGCTCCGCGTAGGCGGCGTCGGTGAAGGCGTAATCGAGCCAGAAACGCGTTTGCGATTCCCGCTTCAGGCGGGTTTCCACGTCAAAGCCCATTTCCCGCACGCTGTCGCGTCGGCGCCGGGCGTTGGCTTCCTCGAGAAAGTAGCCGAGCGATACCCGGTACTGGCCATCGTCATCGGACAGCACGGCAACGTCCTGCAGGCCGGCCCGGTTGAGCTCCTTCATCTGCTCGCCGGCCGCCTGGAAGCTGGGCACGGCGGGCAGGGACACCCAGTAGCCGAGCTCGACCAGCGCCTCGGTCTCGCGCTCGGTCACGTTTTCCGCCGTGGGACCGAGCGCTTCACGCGCCTGGATCATGGTCGGCACGGTTTCGAAGGGCCCGGCGGAATAGCACCGCTGCGCGGCGACCTCGGGGTAGGCGTCGGGCGCCAGTTCCTCGAGCAGCTGCAGGGTGGGGGTTCCCGGTGGAATGGGAGAGACGTTGGCCACCGGCCGTCGGTCATCCGGCGGCTCGCTGGCGACGTGCAGCCCGATCAGCAGCAGGTTGGCCGCCAACAGGAGCACTACCATCAGTCGGATCATGGCTTCAGGAGGCCCGTCCAGTGGTGGTTGCAGGAGAGCTCCATTATAGCCACGCCCCGGGCATGGATTTCGATTCATTTTTGCCCAGTTCGTGCGCCGACGAGCAGCCGGTCAGAACGCCTGGCGTCGTACGCTGACCTCGCCGGCGTGGAACTCCCGTTCCCGGCCATCCGTCCTGATCCTGAGACCGCCCTCGGGCCCAAGACCCAGGCAACGCCCGTGAGCAGTCGAACGCTCGCTCCTGATGGTCACGTCACGGCCCGCCAGGCGATCGAAACGATTCCAATCCGCGAGGAAGGCGTCGAAACCTTTCGCCCCGAGACCTGCACGCTCGAAACCCTCCACCGCCTCGAGCAGCGCACCCAGCAGGCGACCCGCCGTCTCGTTGCGCGAGATTCGGGGCAGCTCGCCGGCCAGCTCATCCCACGGCTGGTCGAGGGCTTCCAGGCCCGGCGCGCCGGTCAGCCGCACATTGAGCCCGACACCGAGCACGGCCAGGGTGCCATCGGTGTGGATGCGCCGCAGCTCGACCAGGCAGCCCCCCAGCTTGCCCTTTGCCGTGACCAGGTCGTTGGGCCACTTGATGCCGTGCCCGGTGAATCCGAGCCTGTCGAGCGCGCGCGCCGCGGCCACCGCCACCACCAGGGGCAGAAAGCCCAGCGCATCCGGACCGGCATCGAGGCGCCAGCCAAGGCTGAGGTAGATGTTGCGGGCGTGGGGAGAAAACCAGGGACGGCCGCGGCGTCCGCGGCCGGCAGTCTGGCGTTCCGCGAGGCGGGCGACGCGGTGAACGGCATCCGCGGGCCTGGCGAGCAAATCTGCGTTCGTACTGCGCGTCTCCCCGACGCACTCGAGGCCTCGCAGGGCGTCCGGCGGCCGGGCCAGATGTTGTCGAATGCGCTCCGGATCCAGCAGCTCGGGCCTTCCCTCGCTGAACCCTCCCTGGCTGTCGCGCACCGGCGCCGGGCTCAGGTTCGGCGCGACCCGCGCAGACGGTGCAGCACCCGGACGTTCTCGAATCGGTGCTCCGTGCCCGCGGCCAGGTTGCGGAAGTTGCTGCGGTGGGTGAACGCGATGAACGCGGCCGAAACCGCAGCGTAGATCAGTATGCCTTCGGGACCCCCGAGCCAGAGCGCTGCCGGCACCAGGGAAGCCGCGGAAACGACTGTCGCCACACCGACGTAGCCGGTCAGGAGCAGGGTCAGCACCCAGGCAAGCAGCATGGGGATCAGCAGCCAGGGATTGAGCACCATCACCGTGCCGATGAGCGTCGCCATGCCCTTGCCGCCCCGGAACCCGTGCCAGATGGGATAGCAGTGTCCGAACACCGCGGCAAAGCCGCACCAGGCCGGCACGCTCGCCGCCGTGGCGCCCGCCAGTCCGGGCAGCAAACCGGCCGCCAGGGCGCCCTTGCCCGCGTCGATGATCACGACGCCCAGGGCGAAGGTGACGCCCACGCTGCGCAGGGCATTGGTGCCGCCGGCGTTGCCGCTGCCCATGGTGCGGATGTCCACGCGCTTGAGCCGGCCCAGCAGCAGGCTGCCGGAGACGGAGCCCAGCAGATAGGCGCCCAGGACGGCCAGGAACGACTCAAGCATGCGCGACCACCTCGGCCGGCTGCGCCGCGGGCGCGTCCTCCCGCTGCGGCTCCGGCAGGAATCCGACCACCAGCCCACCGACGCCCATGTGGACCCCGAGTGCCGGCCCCGCGTCCGTGATGTGGCAGGAATGCACCTTGCCGTGGCCTTCCAGGATGCGCCGGCGCATGGACCGGGCCCCGCGCTCGTTGCCGGCATGGGCGATCAGTACGCGGTAGGTTTTTTCCGGCGCCATGGCCTTGATGACGCGTCGCGCGAAGCGTTCCGGATTGACGCCGTGACCCCAGTGCGCGCCATCCAGGCCCATGCGCCCTTCCCGGGCGGTCAACACCGGGGTGATGCGCAGAAAGCGCGCGAGCTTTCCGACCCAGGCCGGCACCCGCCCGCCGCGAACCGCCGAATCGAGCTCATCCGGCATGGCCATGACCCGGGTATGGGGGATCAGGCCCTCGATGACCCGGACAATCTCTTCGCGGCTGCGGTCCTCCGCGGCCAGCTCGGCGGCGAGAAGCGCGAGCAGGCCCTGGCCACAGCTGGCGTTGAGGGTATCGAGGGCGAGCACGTCCGTGTCGGCGCTGCGCTCCGCCGCGGATTTTCCCGCCTGGAAGGTGCCGCTCAGGTGCTGGGAAATGCCCAGGTAGAGCACCTCGTAGCCGTGCGTGCCCAGCAATTCAAAGACGCGCCGAAAATCCTTGGCCGGCGGCTGGGAGGTGCGCGGCACTTCGTCCGTCGCCTTCAGCATCTCGAGGAAGGTGGGCGTGTCGAGGGTTACACCGTCGAGGTATTCCCGGTCGCCGAAACTCAGACGCAGGGGCACGATGTGCAGGCCCAGGCGCTCGGCCTCGGCCGGCGGCAGATCGGAGCCGGAATCGGTCACCACGGCCACCCGCCCGGGGTGGTTGAGCAGCCCGTGCTGCCAGCGCATGTCGTCGGCCTTTTGCTGGGTGATCTCGCCGAAGTCCTCGCAGGCGAGGAACACCTCCGCCGGGTTGTTGACGTGGACGTGGACCCGTACGCGCCGTTCACTGCCCGCCACGACCAGGGAGCTCTGGTCCAGTTGCTGCAGGCGCTCCATGACGGCCTGCCGGTCGAGGCCGTCGCCCTCGATAACGCACTCGGTACAGAACTGGTGGCTGCCCACGTCCAGGCCTTCGTGCGGATCGACGCCGTCGTCCGCGACCAGCTGTTTCCACTCCGCATCCAGGTCGTCGATCACCCCATCGCGGATGAAGGCGCTGATGCCCTCGAGCAGGTCCACGAAACCCTGCCCGCCGGCATCCACGACACCGGCCTGCTTGAGCACCGGCAGCTGGTTGGGCGTGTTGGCCAGGGAGCGCTGCGCGCCCTCGAGGCCGGCGCTGAAGGTGTCCCGGATGCCGGCCGTGCTTCGCGCCGCGGCGTCCCTGAGCGCCCGGGCATGGTCTTCGAGCACGGTGGGCAGGGTGCCCGCCACGGGTTCGGACATGGCGGTCCAGGCCTGCTCCGCGCCCCGAGCGCAGGCCGCCGCCAGCGCCTGGCTGTCGAGGTGCAGGCGCTCGCCCACGGCTTCGCGGAAGCCCTGGAAGTACTGCGCCATGATGGCGCCGGAGTTGCCGCGCGCGCCGTCCAGCGCCGCTTCACCCAGGGCGCCGACGAGCTCCGGCAGGGGCCAGTCCCGGCGGCGTTCGATCACCTCCAGCATGCTCTTGAAGGTGAAGGCCATGTTGGTGCCCGTATCGCTGTCGGGCACCGGGAAGACGTTGATCTTGTTGATGTAATCCCGACGCCGGAACAGGTGGCGAATGCCCGCCACCAGCACTTCGGCAAGGCGCACGCCGTCGACGGCCTGCACGTCGGGCGGCGCTGCCGGGGGCCCTGGCGCCCGCGTGTTCACGAGGCGTTGCTGAAAAGCACGGATTTCATGGTGGGCAATCCTGCCATGGATTGGTCAGTTACGACACTCCGAACCGCACGGCAACCGGGCCCGGGCGGCGGCGGACCCCGGGCAAACGACGTCGTGACGGGCACCCCCGGACTTCCGGCACATTTGGCGCGAAAGCTGCATGGTTAGACTGTAGACACAACCTTGATTTGGCCTTGATCGCGGGAGCAACCAGCCATGGCACAACACGACTCTAACCGGGACTTTCTGAACAGCGTACGGGACAACCTGAACGGACGACCCGGTCAGCCCATGCTTTTCGGTGTTTGCCGAACCCTCGCGGAGAAGTTCGGCATGGAAACCTGGCTGGTCCGCGTCGCTGCGATCCTGCTGGTGCTTTTCTTCACCGGTCCCACGGTCGTGGCGTACATCCTGCTCGGCCTGTTCATGGACGAGACCGCCGATCGCACCCGCGGCATCTTCCAGGGACTGTTCCTGACCCTGCAGGAAGCCGTGGAGAAGGTGGTCGATGGCGTCGGAGACCTGTTCCGGTCCGGCGGGAACTCCCCGGGACGGTAAACCGGACGCCCGAGCCGGCAGACGGGTCAGCCAGCGTCGAGAAATCGCGCCAGGTCCGCCTCGTCAAAGGGCCACCCGAGCTCCTCGCCCGAGGCCTCGAGGCGCAGCACCGGCACCCGGATGCCGTAGCGGTCGATGAGCGTGATGTCATCCTCGATGTCCACCACGCGCACCGCGCGCTCCGGCGCCACGCGGGACAGCAAGTCTCCGGCCTCCTCGCAGAGATGACAGTCGGGCCGGGAGTAGAGAATTACCTGGCTCATGGCGTCATTGTAAGTGCTACTGCCGTGGCCGCCGCACTTTCCGCGTGGTCGCCGCGGTTCTAGAATGCCCCTCCCGGCCTCGCGAGACTCGCGGAGGAGTCACATGGCGGTCAGCGTCTTCGAACTGTTCAAAATCGGGATCGGCCCGTCCAGCTCCCACACCGTCGGCCCCATGCGGGCCGCACGCACCTTCGTGCGCCAGCTCGACAGCCAGGACCGGCTCGGCGCGGTGGCGCGGGTCAAGGTGACGCTCTACGGCTCCCTGGCGCACACGGGCCGTGGCCACGGCACGGACAAGGCCGTGATCCTGGGACTTCTCGGCGACGCGCCGGACACGATCGACCCGGACACGATCGAGGGCAAGCTCGCCGCGGTCCGCGAGAGCGGTCGCCTGACCTTGCCGGATGGACCACAGCTGAAATTCCGCGAGAAGCAGGACCTGGTGTTCAACAAACGGGAATCCCTGCCCTATCACCCCAACGGTATGCGCTTCATGGCCTTCGACGGGGAAGGCACGCGCATCGCCGAACGGGACTACTACTCTGTCGGCGGCGGCTTCGTGGTCAATCACGACGCGGCGGCCGCGGACCGCATCGTCCGCGACGACCGCCCCCTGCCCTACCCTTTCGAAACCGCGAGGGAGCTGCGCGAGCGCTGCAACGATTCCGGGCTGAGCATCAGCCAGGTCATGATGGCGAACGAGCAGGCCTGGCGCAGCAGGGAGGAAGTCCGCGAAGGGCTGCTGACCATCCACCGCGCCATGCAGTCCTGCATCGAGCGCGGCTGCCACAGTCCGGGCGTGTTGCCCGGCGGCCTCAAAGTCAAGCGCCGGGCGCCGACGCTGTACACCGCGCTGAAGAAGCGCGTGCCGACCCCGGGCGAAGCGTCCCTGGGCGCCCTCGACTGGGTGAACCTGTACGCCCTCGCCGTGAACGAGGAGAACGCCGCCGGCGGGCGCGTGGTCACGGCCCCGACCAATGGCGCAGCGGGCATCATTCCCGCCGTGCTCGGCTACTACCTGAAATTCGTGGACGGCGCGGACGAGGACGGTGTCGTCGAGTTCCTGCTCACCGCCGGCGCCATCGGCATCCTGTACATGCTCAATGCCTCCATCTCCGGCGCCGAGGTCGGCTGCCAGGGCGAAGTCGGCGTGGCCTGTTCCATGGCCGCCGGCGGCCTGACCGCCGCCATGGGCGGCACCCCGGCCCAGGTCGAGAACGCGGCGGAAATCGGCATGGAGCACAACCTCGGGCTGACCTGCGACCCGGTGGGCGGCCTGGTGCAGGTGCCCTGCATCGAGCGCAACGCCATGGGCGCCGTCAAAGCCATCAACGCCCAGCGCCTGGCCCTCCGCGGGGATGGCGGACACATCGTCTCCCTCGACAAGGTCATCAAGACCATGGCGGACACGGGCAAGGACATGAAGCGCCAGTACAAGGAGACCTCCCGCGGCGGCCTCGCGGTGAACGTGATCGAGTGCTGAGTCCCGATGCGGAACCCAACACCGATCCATACTGCTGAACCTTTGCGCCGGGGGCGCACTCCAAGCCGCATGCGAGGCCGGGAAAAGTCGCTCTGCCTGCCCCTGATCGCCCTGCTGACGCTCGCTTCAAGCTCGCTGGCGCTCGCCCAGGTTTACCACTGGGTCGATGAGGACGGCCTGCGCCACTACAGCGACCAGCGCCCGGACCCTGCCGAGGGCATCGAGTCCGTCGAAACCCTCGGCATGCCGCACGAGCCCCGCAACATGGTTTCAGCCCGGCGCGGCGGCGAGCAACACCGGCCCCAGCACTTTTTTCGCAACCACTACCACGGCCCGGCCCAGATCGAGCTGAGCCTGGCCGAGGCGGAGAACGTCACTGCCCACCCGGAACTGCCCGCGCGCTTCGTGCTGCCCGGCGACGCCGAGCGGGGACTGGTCATGTTCGGGGCCGTGGACCCGCAAAAAGCGTTCAGCTACCGCCTCGCCTACACACTGGTGCCCGGTGAGCCCTTCGAAACGCTGCCGGACGACCTCGATTACTACCCGCCCTTCGCGCGGGGCAAAACCTATCCCATCTCCCAGGGCATGGACGACGCACTGACCCACAGCGACGCCGCCAACCGCTACGCCGTGGACATCGTCATGCCCCTGGGCACGCCCGTGCTGGCGGCCCGCGGCGGCATCGTGATGGAGAGCCAGGGCGCCTTTGCAGACAACGGCCGTAAGGACGAACGCTACCTCGACCGCGCCAACTTCATTCGCATGGTCCACGACGACGGCACCATGGCGATCTACGCCCACCTGCAGCAGCACAGCCTGCGCGTGCAGCCCGGCATGCGCATCCCCGCCGGGCACTGGATCGCGAATTCGGGCAACAGCGGGTACAGCTCGGGGCCGCATTTGCATTTTGTGGTGCAGATGAACATCGGGATGGCGCTCGAAGCCCTCCCCCTCCGCTTCCGCCAGCCCGACGGCTCCCGCCTGGACCCGGACCGGGCGCAGCCTCTGGAGGGCGTGCTGGCCTTCCGCCGCTGAGGTCTCAGGGACAGGCGGTGACGTACCCCCTGGTCTGGGACACGCCGTGAATACGTCCCTGTAGGCTCGTCGGCGGCATCCCTGCCGCCGACGGTCCCAGACCAGGGGGTGCGCCACCGCCTCTGCAATATCGGAGCGCCGGAAGGCCAGCACGCCCGGCAGCGGGGCCCGGTCAGGGTCCAGGAGGAAGCGCCAGGCTGCGCGAACAGCGCAGCCCCAGCCCTTCTCGCTGGTCTGGGCGAACACAAATGCTGCGGCGCCTTCCCCCAGAAACTTCGAACCCGAATCCGGCGTACTCGATGCAGCGAGGCTCGGGTGTGCCTATGCATTCAGGACCTTCGGCGACAGGGACGTCGCCGAAGAGCCTACAGGGATGTATTTACGGCGTGTCCTGAATGCATAGGCACACCCGAGCCCCTGCCCCGATCTACACGTCGGATTCGGGTTCGAAGTCTTCCAGCTGTTCGAGTAGGTTGATCGCCACCCCCACGAAATCCGTGTCGGTCACAATGCCGACGAGCTTGCCGTCGTCGACCACCGGCAGGCAGCCGATCTTGTGACGCTCGAGGTACAGGGCGGCCTGGCGAAGGCTGGCGTGGGAGGGGACCGTGTCGATTTCCGTGACCATGGCATCTTCCACGGGGAAATGGGCGACCTCGAGCTGGGAGTCGCGGTCCTTGAGGATGGAGTCGGAGGCGGCCAGCACGTCACTCTGGGTCAGCAGGCCCACGAGACGGCCGTCGTCGTCGACCACGGGCAGGTGGCGGATGCGGTGCTCTTTCATGAGCTCGCCGGCGTGGTAGAGGCTTGAAGACGGGTGCACGGTGATGAGCTCCGTGGCCATGATCGTGTCGAGGTCAAACATTCCGCTCCTCCAGGAGTTGGTTGATTCCGGTGGCCTGTCCTCATTCTAGGTGGTTTCTCGCGCTCGGCGGATTGACCGACATCAAGCGGCCGGGGGTAGCCGCAGTCCGGAGGTCCGGCGAGACTGGAGCGGGGGCCAACGCGGGTGGGCAGCACGGCCCGGGCAGCGGCCTCTGGTAGAATGCAGCGCTTTTTTGCCGCAGGCCCTCGGGCGCAGCGCTGGCAGCGTTTGAGCAGCGGCGCCTTATCGAATCGAAAAACGAGTTCATGAGCCAGACCCAAGATCAAAGAGTCCAGAAACAGCTGGAGAGACGGCGCACCTTCGCGATCATTTCGCACCCGGATGCGGGCAAGACGACGCTGACGGAAAAGCTTCTCCTTTTCGGCGGCGCCATCAACATGGCCGGCGCGGTCAAGGCCAAGAAGGCGGCGCGCCACGCCACCTCCGACTGGATGAAGATGGAGCAGGAGCGCGGGATTTCCGTGACCAGCTCCGTCATGCAGTTCCGTTACGCCGACCGCATCGTCAACCTGCTGGACACGCCGGGCCACGCGGACTTCTCCGAGGACACCTACCGCACGCTCACCGCCGTCGACTCGGCGCTCATGGTGATCGACTGCGCGAAGGGCGTGGAAGAGCGCACCATCAAGCTCATGGAGGTGTGCCGCCTGCGCCAGACGCCGATCTTCACCTTCATCAACAAGCTGGACCGGGAGGGCAAGGAGCCCATCGAACTGCTCGACGAAGTGGAAACGGTGCTCGGTATCGAGTGCGCGCCAGTCACCTGGCCCATCGGCATGGGCAAGCGCCTCAAGGGCGTCTATCACCTGCTCGATGACACGGTGCACCTGTACGAGTCGGGCAAGAACTACGTGACCCAGGAGGCGGAAATCATCCCCGGCCTGGACAACCCGGTGCTGGATGAGCGGCTCGGTTCCCAGGTCGAGGCCTTCCGCGAGGAGATCGAACTGGTGCAGGGCGCCAGCCACGCCTTCGACCCCGAGGCCTACCTGGCGGGCACGCAGACGCCCGTATTCTTCGGTTCGGCCATCAACAACTTCGGCGTCACGCCGCTGCTCGACGCCTTCGTGAAGCACGCGCCGCCGCCGGGGCCGCGGCAGACGACCAGCCGCGAGGTGCAAAGCAACGAGCCGAAGCTCACCGGCTTCGTGTTCAAGATCCAGGCGAACATGGACCCGGCGCACCGGGACCGCGTCGCCTTCATGCGCGTGTGCTCCGGTCGCTTCCGCCAGGGCATGAAGGTGCGGCACGTGCGCCTGGACAAGGACATCAAGATCCCCAACGCCCTGACGTTCCTCGCCCAGGACCGGGACGCGGTGGAGGAAGCCTGGCCGGGGGACATCATCGGCATTCACAATCACGGCACCATCGCCATCGGTGACAGCTTTACCGAGGGCGAGGCCCTGCAGTTCACCGGCATCCCCAACTTCGCCCCGGAGCTGTTCCGGCGCGCCGTGCTCCGGGACCCGCTCAAGCTGAAGGCGCTGCAGAAAGGCCTGGTGCAGCTCTCCGAGGAGGGCGCCACGCAGTTCTTCCGGCCCCTGCTGGGCAACGACCTGGTGCTGGGCGCCGTGGGCATCCTCCAGTTCGACGTGGTGGCCTACCGCCTCAAACACGAGTACAACGTGGAGGCCACCTTCGAAAACGTGAACGTGCATACGGCACGCTGGGTGCGCGGGGACGATCCGAAGATGCTCGAGGACTTCGAAAACCAGCTCGGCAACAACCTGGCCCGGGACGGGGCGGACCAGCTCGTCTACCTGGCCCCCACCCGCGTCAACCTGCAGCTCACGGAAGAACGCTGGCCGGACCTGACCTTTGCGCGGACGCGCGAAACGCTGAATTACGCGGACTGAGGCTTCGTGCGGAGCGAAATGCATTGAAGAGAACCGTTCCGCCCATCGAGCTTCGCCCGTGAGCACGGCCACGCGCCGCTGGATGCCCGACCGGGCGCGGCGCGGGGCCATCTGGGCCATTTCCCTGCCGATCATGGGCGGCATGATGTCGCAGAATGTCCTCAACCTCGTGGACATCGGCATGGTGGGTCGCCTCGGGGACGCAGCCCTCGCCGCCACGGGCCTGGGCGGCTTCGCCAACTACCTCGCCATCGCTTTCATCATCGGCCTGTCCGCCGGTGTGCAGGCCCTGGCCGCGCGCCGCCTCGGCGAAGGCCGGGAAAAGGAAACGGCCGTTCCCCTCAACGGCGGGCTGCTGCTCTCCCTGGTGCTCGGCGTACCGTTGTGCGTGGCGCTTTACCTGGCCACGCCCTGGGCGTTCCAGTTCCTGGCCGAGGACCCGGCCGTGGCGGAGCTCGGCGCTCCCTACCTGCAGGTCCGGCTGCTCTCCATGGTCGCCGTGGGCATGAATTTCTCCTTCCGCGGCTACTGGAGCGCCGTGCACATGACGGGAATCTACCTGCGCACCCTGCTCATCATGCACGCCGTGAACATCTTCCTGAACTGGCTGCTGATCTTCGGCAACCTCGGTGCGCCGGAGCTGGGGGTCTACGGTGCGGGCCTGGCCACGACCCTGTCCCTGTACCTGGGCACTTCGCTGTATTTCTGGTTCGCCTGGCGCCATGCCCGGCAGCGCGGCTTCCTGGAGCGCGTTCCCGCGCGCAGCACCCTGTGGCAGCAGTTCACCCTGTCCCTGCCCTCCAGCCTGCAGCAGCTCTTCTTCGCCGCCGGCCTGGTGGCCCTCGTGTGGATTGTCGGCCGAATCGGCACCGCGGAAGTGGCCGCCGTGAACGTGCTCATGACCTTCCACATCACGGCCCTGCTGCCGGCCTTCGGGGTGGCCCTGGCCTGCACGACCCTGGTGGGCAACGCCCTGGGCCGTAAGGATGAGGACGACGCCGCCCGCTGGGGCTGGGACTGCGCCGTGCTCACGCTCATTTACGGCCTTGTGCTCAGCGTCGTTCTCGTGCTCTTCGCCAATCCGATCCTGGGCGTGTTCCTGACCAACCCGGACACGCGCGAACTGGCCTACTGGCCCATGGTGCTCTGGGCGCTCATGGTCGGCTTCGACTGCGCCGGCATGGTGCTCATGAACGCCCTCATCGGCGCCGGCGCCACGCGCCAGGCCATGTGGATCAGCGTCATCGCCCAGTGGGTCTTCTTCCTGCCCGCCGCCTGGATCGTCGGGCCGGTCCTCGGCTTTGGACTCCTCGGCGTCTGGATCGTCAACGGGCTCTACCGCTTCGGGCAGGCCGCGGTGCTTGCCCGCCAGTGGGCGGCCCGAACCTGGACCGGCATTGAGATCTGAGGGTTCAGGAAGAGGCCTGGGGTCTTCCCCTCTTTTCAGGGCACGCCGTTCGTGATGTTCAGGGTGGCGGTGGCCCCGGTCTAACTGGACCTTCGGCGACAAGGATGTCGCCGAAGAGCCTACAGGGACGTACTTGTAGCGTGTCCAGTTCGACCGGGGCCACCGCCACACCCTCCTCACGACCTGATATGCGGACGGCAGAAATTGCGTGTGTTGGGGTAGGAGTGCCGGAATTGATCGGGTCTCCGGGAGGCATCATGAAAGCGTTCTTACGGAAGACCGAGGCGAGGAAAATCGCGCTGTTTGCGCTGTTCACCGCTGGAGTGCTGTTTCTCCTGCACCTGGATGCGCGGGCCGAACCGGATCACGCCACCGCTGCGGCGACGGTCGAGCTGCCCGACCCCTAAACTTCCGCTGAGCGGCCCCCATCCAGCCTGAGTCGAACCCCGGCCCGCGCGCCGGGGTTTGCCGTCCATCCCCGCAGGGGCTACATTCCCCTTCCATGAGCAAGCGCGGACCGCGTCTCGCGGCTTGCGCCCGGCCATTTCGTTTCAGGGGACTTCATGATCGGCAACATCGCGTTCGGCCTGTTCGGCCTCCTGGTACTCCTGTCGCTTGCCTGGGTGCTGTCCCTGGACCGCCGTGCCGTCAACTGGAAGCTCGTGGCCGGCGGGATCGGACTGCAGCTGTTCTTCGCCATCATCGTGATCCTGGTGCCCGGCGGGCGGGCGGTGTTCGATTTCCTGTCGTCCCTGTTCGTCAAGGTCGTCGGCTTCGCGCTGGTGGGCTCGCAGTTCATCTTCAACGACCTGGCCGATGCGGGGCAGTTCGGATTCGTCTTCGCGTTCCAGGTCTTGCCCACCATCATCTTCTTCGCGGCGCTCATGGGCGTGCTGTATCACCTCGGATTCATGCAGAAGATCGTCCAGGGCATGGCCTGGGTGATGCAGAAGATTCTCGGCGTGTCCGGCTCCGAATCCCTGGCGGTGGCGGCGAACGTGTTCGTGGGCCAGACGGAGGCGCCGCTGGTGGTGCGCCCCTATATCGCCCGCATGACCGAATCGGAGCTGTTCACCATGATGGTCGGCGGCATGGCCACCATCGCCGGCGCCGTGCTGGCGGCCTACATCGCCCTGCTCGGCGGTCCGGACCCGGAGCAGCAGCTGTACTATGCGAGACACCTGCTGGCGGCCAGCGTCATGGCCGCCCCCGCCACCATCGTGATCGCCAAGATCCTGCGCCCGGAAACGGGGGAATCGCTCACCATGGGCACGGTGAAACTGCACGTGGAGAAGACCGCCGGCAACACGATCGAGGCCGCGGCCAATGGCGCCGCCGACGGCCTGAAGCTCGCCCTGAACGTGGGCGCCATGCTGCTGGCCTTTATCGCCCTGATCGCCATGATCGACTGGCCCCTGGGCTGGATCGGTGAAGTGACGGGCCTGCAGACGGCCCTGGGCGAACCCCTGACGCTCAAGCTGATTCTCGGCTACCTGCTGGCGCCCCTGGCCTGGGTCATTGGCGTACCGGCGCAGGACATCGTGGTCGTGGGCGGCCTCATCGGCGAAAAGGTCATCGCCAACGAATTCGTCGCCTATTCCAGCCTGAACGAGATCAAGGACACGCTGGATCAGCAGAGCGTACTGATATCCACCTATGCCCTGTGCGGCTTCGCCAATTTCTCCTCCATCGCCATCCAGATCGGCGGCATCGGCGGGCTGGCGCCGGAGCGGCGGGCGGACATTGCCCGCCTCGGGCTGCGCGCCGTGGTCGGCGGCACCCTGGCGACGATGATGACGGCCACGATCGCCGGCGTCCTCACGACCCTCGCGGGCTAGGGTCGCGGCGCATGGGAAGGCACTCGCAGTTTTCCCTGTTCCGCGAGCGGCGCTTCCTGCCCTATTTCCTGGTGCAGGGCCTGGGCGCACTCAACGACAACATTTTCAAGAACGCCCTCGCCGCCCTGCTGGTGTTCCAGGCCAGCAGCCTGGCCGGCATGAACACGGACCAGCTGGTGAATTTCAGCGCCATGGTGTTCATCCTGCCCTTTTTCCTCTTCTCCGCGCTCTTCGGCCAGTTCGCGGACAAGTTCGAAAAATCCCGGCAGATCCGTCGGGTCAAGCTCTTCGAGATGGTGATCATGGCCCTGGCGACCCTGGGTTTCTGGATCGGCTCCCTGCCCCTGCTGTTCACCGTGCTGTTCCTGCTCGGGCTGCAGTCCACGATCTTCGGGCCCATCAAGTACGGGCTCCTGCCCCAGGTGCTCAAGCGCGAGGAGCTGGTGGGGGGCAATGCCCTGGTGGAGATGGGCACCTTCGTCGCGATCCTCGCCGGCACGATCGCCGGCCCGCTCCTCGCCGGCATCGAGGCGCCCTGGCCGGTATGGGTCAGCGGCACGGCGCTGGCCGTGGCCGCCGTGGGTTACCTCGCCAGCCTGCGCATCCCGGAAATCCCCGCGGTGGATCCGGCGCTGAAGATCAACTGGAACGTGGCCACGGAGACCGTACGGAACATCCGCTTCATCAATCAGAACCGCACCGTGCTCAACAGCGTGCTGGGCATTTCCTGGTTCTGGTTCTTTGGTGCAACGGTGCTGGTGCAGATTCCCAGCTATTCGCAGAACGTGCTCGGCGGCGACGCCCAGCTCATGGCTTTTCTCCTGGGGCTCTTTATCGTCGGCATCAGCGCCGGCTCCCTCCTGTGCGAGCGGCTTTCCGGCGGCGACGTGGAGATCGGCCTCGTGCCGCTGGGCTCCATCGGGCTGACCATTTTCACCATCGATCTCGCCTTCGCGAGCCCCGCGTCGCCGACGCCGGGCCTGACGATCGGCGCGTTCCTGGCGGAGCCGGGTAACTGGCGCCTGGTCCTGGACCTGCTCATGATCGGTGGCTTCGGCGGCTTCTACATCGTCCCGCTGTATGCCCTGGTGCAGGCGCGCTCCGATGCCTCGCGCCGGTCACGGGTCATCGCCGGCAACAACATTCTGAATGCCCTGTTCATGGTTGTGTCGGCGCTCTTCGCCATCGTCCTCCTCGGCAGCGCGGGCTTTTCCATCCCCCAGCTGTTCCTGGCTTCCGCCGTGCTCAACGCCGTGGTCGCCATCTACATCTACACCCTGGTGCCGGAATTCCTGCTGCGATTTCTCAGCTGGATCCTGATCCACACGATTTATCGCGTGCAGACCCGGGGGCTGTACCACATCCCGGACGAAGGTCCGGTGCTGCTGGCCGCCAACCACGTGTCCTTCGTGGATCCGCTCATCGTCGGCGGCCTCGTGCGCCGCCCGGTGCGCTTCGTCATGTACCAGGGCATCTACAACACGCCGGTGCTGCGCTGGCTGTTCGACGCCGGCAAGGCCATTCCCATCGGTTCGGGCAAGACCCACCCGGACGTGCTGACCCAGGCCTTCGAGCGCATCGATGCGGAGCTGGCGAAGGGTCAACCGGTCGGCATCTTTCCCGAGGGCGGCATCACCCGGGACGGGGAAATCCAGCCGTTCCGGCCGGGCATCGAAAAAATCCTCGAACGTCGGCCGGTTCCCGTGGTGCCCATGGCGCTGTGCTTTCTCTGGGGCTCGCTCTTCAGCCGCCGGGACCCGCTGCACAAGCGACGGCCGACCAAGCTGTTCAAGCCCGTGGAGCTGCGTATCGGGGAGCCGATTCCGCCCGAAGAGGCGACGGCGGCGCGGATCGAAGCGGCGGTGAGGGAACTGCGCGGCGAAGATCGCTAGGCGGCGCTCAGGCTTCCAGCACGCCGGCATCGTCGCCGGAATCGCGGATTTCGCTCTCCCCCTGGTCGTCCCGGAGCAGGGCCAGGGCCGCCGGCAGATCCGACGCTTCCACCACGAACACCATGGGCGCCACTTCGGGGAAGGGCAGGTCGCCCAGGGCGCCGGACAGGTACTCGTTTTTCATGAAGGTGCGGATGCCATGGGCCTCGAGGAGCGAACGCACGCGACCGGCCTCCATGTAGTCAAATGACTCGAAAACCTTGAACACGGCGTCAGGCGTCCGTGGCGAAGAGGCGGCGAGGGTCCGCGAAGGCCTTGAACTCGAGCGCGTTACCGGCCGGATCGCGCAGGAAAAAAGTCGCCTGCTCACCCGGCTCGCCCTGAAAGCGGATGCGGGGTTCGATCACGAAAGACAGGCCGAGCTTGGGCAGCTGCCCGGCGAGGCGATCCGCGAGCGCCTGCCACCGGTCCATGTCCAGCACCACACCGAAGTGGGGGACAGGCACGGCGTCGCCGTCCACGGGATTGTGATGGGTGTCATCGGAGTGGCCGTCCTCACCCGGGGCGAGGTGGCACACGAGCTGGTGGCCAAAAAAGTCGAAGTCCACCCAGTGATCGGCGCTGCGCCCTTCGGGACAGCCGAACAGCTCCCCGTAAAACCGCCGCGCGGCAACGAGGTCATTCACGGGTATGGCCAGGTGAAACGGGCCGTCGGTTTCCAGGCTCATGGCAGCGCTCCTGTTCGGTCAACGCTCGGGCATAGGCGATGCACGCAGCATAACCTACAATCCCCGACCCATGGCCAAATCCCAACCCCGTTTCTCCTCGCGCTTCACCACGCTCCTGGCCATGGCCGGCCTGGCCATCGGGCTCGGCAATGTGTGGCGCTTTCCCTACATGATGGGCCAGCACGGCGGCAGCGCGTTTCTGCTCGTGTATGCCGCGTTCATGCTGCTGCTCGCGGCGCCGGCCTTCGCGGCGGAGCTGTCCCTGGGGCGCGCCACCCGCAGCGGCCCGGTAGCCGCTTTCCAGTCCGCTTTCGGCAAACGCTGGGGCGGGCTGGCGGGGTTGCTGGCGCTCTCCGCCGCCTTCGTGGCCACCTGCTACTACAGCGTGGTCATCGCGAACGTGTTTTACAGCGCCGGCTTCGCGGCGCGCACGGGCTTTTCGGCGAACACGCTCGAGGCGTACGGCACGGGTCTCGGCAACAACGGGCTTCAACTCTGGATCGCCCTGGGCGTGGTGCTCGCCTGCGCCGCCGTGGTGCATCGCGGTCTGCGCCGGGGCATCGAGACGGCCAACAAGATCCTCATGCCGCTCTTCGGCCTCGCCACGGTTTACCTCGTGTTCGTGGCCCTGCAGCTCGACGGCGCCATGGAGCAGCTCCGGGCCTTTCTGCAGCCGGACTTTTCACGCACCGGGCCGGACATCTGGTTCGCCGCCATGGGACAGGCCTGCTTTTCCGTGGGCCTGTCGGGCACCCTCGGCGTGATGTACGGCAGTTACCTGGCCAGGGACACGCGTATCGTGACCACCGCGGCAGCGACCTGCGCGGTGGACCTCGGCGCCGCCTTCCTCGCCGCCCTGTTCATCGTGCCGGCGGTGCTGGTGTTCGGCCTGGACCTGGCCGCCGGACCCGGCTTGCTCTTCGACACCGTGCCCCGCCTGTTTGCGGCCATGCCCGGGGGACGCTGGCTGGCGCCGGTGTTTCTCGCAGGCTGGGGCCTCGTGGCCATGCTGACGCTCATCGCGGCACTCGACACGGTGTCCGGCGCGCTTGCCGATTTCACGCCCGGTTTCGGCAAGCGGCGCTGGCTCTGGATCGTCACCGGCTTCGCCGGCGCGTGCATCGTTCCCATCGGTCTGAATCCGCACTGGATCGGCGTGCTCGATCTCGTATTCGGATCCGGCATGTTCATGTTCGGCGCCCTGCTGGCCGTACTGGCCCTCGGCTGGGGCCTGGGCGCTGCCACGGCCCACCGGGAGCTGGCGACCGGGCTCCCGGAGGCCCTGGGCCGCGGCATCGGGATCTGGGTTCGCTTCATCGTGCCGGGAAGCCTTGCCGCTATACTCATCGGCTTCGTCATTTCGAGCGTTTCTTCATGAACGACAAGTCCACGACCGATGCCCACGACACCGTGCGGAAGTCCGAGGAGGAGTGGCGCGAACAGCTCGACCCGGAACAGTTCCGGGTGACCCGCCAGGCGGGTACGGAGCGGCCATTCACGGGCAAGTACGACGATTTTTTCGAGCAGGGCACCTATCACTGCGTGTGCTGCGGCCACCCCCTGTTCGACTCCTCGAGCAAGTTTCACTCGGGCTGTGGCTGGCCGAGCTTCCACGGCGAACTCGAAGCAGCGGGCATCGTCCAGAAGCGCGACCTGAGCCACGGCATGATCCGCACGGAGCTGCTGTGCCGGCGCTGCGACGCCCACCTGGGGCACATTTTTCCCGACGGTCCGCCTCCCACGGGCCTGCGCTACTGCATCAACTCCGCGTCCCTGGACTTCAGGCCCGCCGGTGCTGACGACGGAACCGGGAGCGCGGCGACCGCTGACTCCGGCGACTGATGGCACGCCGGCTCGCGGCGCTCCTGCTGGCGGCCTGCCTGGCCCAGCTGACGGGGTGCGCCAGCCCGGCCTACACCCTGCAGGCCGCCTCCGGGCACCTCAAACTCATGACCGCCCGCGAACCCGTGGCGGCCTACCTCGCCGATGCGGCGCCGGACGACCCCCTCGTGCCACGCCTGCGGGTGGCGCGGGAAGTCCTGGCCTTCGCCGGGGAATCGCTGCACCTGCCGGCCGACGGCAGCTACGAGACCGTGGTCCGCACGTCGGGCTCGGCCATCACCTGGAACGTGGTGGCGACGCCACCCTACGACATGACCCCGCAGCGCTGGTGTTTCCTGGTGGCCGGTTGCGTGCCCTACCGGGGCTATTTCGAGCGGGCGGACGCGGAGCGCTTTGCGGACCGGCTGCGGGACAGGGGCCAGGACGTGGCCGTGTCGGGCGCCGGCGCCTACTCGACCCTTGGCTGGTTCGAAGACCCCCTGCTCGAATCCATGCTGCTGCGGCCCGATCCGGACCTGGCCGATATCCTGATCCACGAACTGGCGCACCAGGCGCTCTACGTGCCGGGCGACGCCACGTTCAACGAGTCCTTCGCCGGCTTCCTCGCGGAACAGGGCGTGCGCGCCTGGATGGCCGCCAGCGGCCGGGAGGCCGAACTCGACGCCTGGCTGGCGCGGCAGCGCGCCGGCGAGGCATTCATCGAGCTGCTGGCGGAAACACGCCGCTCGCTCGCCGCGTTCTACGCGTCGGAAACCGACCCCCTGCGCCTCGCCCAGGGCAAGCGGGCGCACTTTGCCGAGCTCGAGCGGCGCTACGCGGAGCTGGTGGCGACCCGCTGGAAGGGACAGGACCGCTACGCGAGCTGGTTCGAGCCGCCACCGAACAATGCGGATCTCGCGCTGGTGGGCACCTACACCGACGGCTGGTGCGCTTTCGACCGGCTATGGCAGACGGCGAAAGGCGACTTCCACCGGTTTCTGGCCCTCGCCCGGGAGCGCGCCGGGAAAGACGCCGGAGCGCGCGCCCGCTGGATGGCCGAAGCCTGCGACGACCCGGTCCTGGCCAGGGGCATGGCCCGGGGTAATTCCACCGGCGTTTTCAAGCGTCCTCCCCCGCGTTGAACCTCGAAGGCATTTGTGACACCGTAGCGCCGTTATCCGTCGCTGAGTCCGTCGTGCATTTCGAGTCCACCCGGCACCCGGCCCTGGCCCTGCTTGCCATGGTCATTTTGCTGCACCCGAATCCGGGTCACGCACAAACGACGGCTCCAATCCTGGCCTGCCCGGAACCGGCCCTGGCGCCCCGCATCGGACCCGTGCCCGATCGTTCCGGCGCGCCCATCGAGATTTACGCGGAGGCCTTCGACGCCCGCAAGGACGACGCCGGAGAAGCCGTGGGTTCCGTGGAGCTGTTCCGTGCGGACCAGTACCTGGCCACGGAAGTCGTCCGCTACCGTGCGGATGACGGGTCGGTCAGCGTGCCCAGTCCCCTGGTCTACCGTGACTCGCAAATCGAGCTGGCCGCCTCCAGCGGTCAGTTCGACCTGGTGAACGAGCGGGGAGATTTCAACGATCTCGATTATGGCCTGACCGGTTCCAGCGCGCGGGGCGGCGCCGAGCGCGTCAGCCTCCAGGGCGGCAACGAAAGCACGCTCTTCAACCTGTGGTTCACGACCTGTCCGGGAGAAGACCCGGAATGGCTCCTGTCGGCGAAGGAGCTCGAACTCCGGCACGACGAGGGTGTGGGTGTCGCCCGGGGCGCCAAGCTGGAACTCGGCAAGGTGCCCATCCTCTACCTGCCCTGGATGACCTTTCCCATCGATGACCGGCGCAAGAGCGGGCTGCTCTACCCGAGCTTCGGCACGGCCAATGACAACGGGCTGGAGATCGGTGTGCCCTGGTACTGGAATATCGCCCCGAACCAGGACGCGACCTTCGAACCGGTCTGGTACAGCGAGCGCGGCGTAGCCCTGCTGAGCGAGTACCGGTTCCTGACGCGCCGCACGCGGGGCGTGCTCGAGTTCGACGGACTGCCCTCGGACCGCAAGACGAAGGAGGACCGCTGGCGCTATCTCGCCCAGGCCAGCATGTCCATCAACCGGGCCTGGCGAGCCGGCGCACGCCTGGAGCGGGTCAGCGACAACGAATACTTCCAGGATTTCGGCGGCAACCTGGCCCAGACGTCCCGGCAGTTTCTCCGGAGCGACGCGAGCATCGACGGTGCGGGGCGCTACTGGATCTTCTCGGCGGTCCTCGACGACTTCCAGGTCATCGACGACGCGGTGGGGCCCGAATCCGAGCCCTACTCGCGCCTGCCGCGCCTGGCGTTCCTGCTCGACGCTCCCCTGGGTCGAAGCGGCCTGGGGACGCGCATGGATGCGGAGGCGGTGTATTTCGACCGGGATTTCGGCGTGACCGGCGCCCGCCTGGACGTGTTTCCGAGCCTGGTCTGGAACCGCCAGGAGCGCTGGGGCTTCTTCGAGGCGAGCGCGGGCTATCGCTACACGGGCTACGACCTCGACAACACGGAACCGGGCGCCGATCGCTCCCCGGACCGGGGCGTACCCATCCTCAGCCTCGACAGCGGCGTTTACCTCGAGCGCTTCACCGAGTCCGGCAAGACACAGACCCTGGAGCCCCGGCTGTACTACCTGTACGTCCCCTTCGAGGAACAATCCCAGCTGCCCGATTTCGACACCGGGGAAATCACCTTCGGCTTCGCCCAGCTGTTCCACTACAACCGCTTCACCGGGGCCGACCGCCAGACCGACGCCAACCAGCTGACCGTGGCGCTCAGCACCCGGACCTTCGAAGGCGCCACGGGCAAGGAGCAGTGGAACCTGAACGTCGGGCAGATCTTCTACCTCAATCCGCCCCGGGTGACCCTGGAAGAAGACGATCCGCTCAACGAGAATACGTCGCCCTTCATCGCGGAACTCAACTGGCACCCGCTTGACCGGACCAACGTTCGCCTGGGGATCCAGTGGAGCTGGGAGGAGACCGAACTCGACGTGATGGTCGCAGGCATCGACCAGGGCTTCAGGAACGGGTCCCGGCTCGCCTTCGAATACCGCTTCCGCCGCGACCGCCTGGACCAGTTCGACATCGCTTACCTGTGGCCGATCAGCACGAAATGGAGCGCCTTCTCCCGGGTCAGCTATTCCCTGGATGACTCGAACCTGCTCGAGGGCCTGATCGGTGTCGAATACGAAAGTTGCTGCTGGGCCCTGCGCGTGGCCGCCCGGCGCTTCCTGCGTGACCGCAACGGCGGGGAACGGGACGCACTCTACGCGGAGCTGCGCCTGAAGGGCCTCGGCGCCATCGGTCGCCGGGAACCGGCGCTGTTCCGCCGGCCGGCGCCCTGAACCCTCGGCAACGCGCGCGGTCGAAGGTGGTCTCGACAGGCCGCCGTTTGGGCTAAAATGTCGCCTTCGGACGGATGGATTCATTCGCCACCACTGATTCGAATCGCCACGTGACCCGCGTCACGGGCTGGAGTGACTCGTAGAACCATGAACCGCTTTTTCACCTGTCTCGTCGTCGCCGGGCTGGCCGGAGGCTTGACGACGGCCTTCCCGACCGCCGCCACCGCGCAGTCCGTCCAGAAGCTCGACGAAATCGTCGCCCTGGTCGAGGACGACATCATCACGCGCAGCGAACTGGACATCGCCATCGACGGCATCGTCCAGCGCATCCAGGCCGGCGGCGGCAATCTGCCCCCGCAGGACCTGCTCGAAAAACAGGTCCTGGAGCGCCTCATCAACCGCAAGCTCCAGGTGCAGCGCGCTCTGCGCACCGGCATCCGGGTGAGCGACGCGGACATCGACCAGGCAATGATGAACCTGGCCCGGCAAAACAACATCACCGTGGGCCAGATGCGCCAGGTGCTGGAAGCCGACGGCGAAAACTTCGCCGAGTTCCGCCGCAGCATCGGCGAGGAGATCATGAGCGAGCGCCTGCGCCAGCGCGTCGTCAGCTCCATGGACCCGGTCAGCGACACGGAAGTGGAAATCCTGCTGGCATCGGAAGACTTCACCGGCGGCGAGTTCGACATTTCCCACATCCAGGTCGCCCTGCCCGATGGCGCCACGCCGCCGCAGATCGCCGAGGCGGAAGCCCGGATCAAGGATATTCACAACCAGCTCGTCGAAGGTCTCGATTTCGAATCGGCGGCGATCAGTTTCTCCGAAAGCCAGGATGCCCTGGAGGGCGGCCGCATCGGCTGGCGTGACCTGAACTCCCTGCCCCGGGAGTTTTCCGAGGCAATCCGCGACATGGAGCCGGGCCAGTTCACGGATCCGATCCGCAGTCCCGCCGGTTTTCACATCGTCCGGGTCAACGACCACCGCGAGAATCAGGCCATCATGGCGGAGGAATACCGCGCCAACCACCTGCTCATCGAAACCAACGAGCTGGTGGACGCGGAGGAAGCCATGAACATCGCCCGCGACCTGCGTGAGCGCATCGTCGATGGGGAAGATTTCGCGGAAATTGCCCGGGAACGCTCCGACGACCCCACCAGCGCCAACCTCGGCGGCGACCTCGGATGGTTCGATCCGCGCCAGTTCGGCGATCGCTTCCAGGCCATGCTGGTGGCCCTCGAGGACGGGGAGATCAGCGAGCCCTTCCAGACCCAGGCGGGATGGCACGTCATCCAGCGGGTCGGTTACCGGGAAACGGACGTGACGGACGAGGCCATGGCCAACATGGCGCGCCAGACCATCATGCAGCGCCGGGCGGAATCGGAAGTCGAAAGCTACATCCGCCAGATGCGGGAAGAGGCCTTCGTCGAAATTCGCCTCCCCGGCTGACGCCGGCCGGGCAGGTTCATGAATCCCATCGCGCTGACGCCCGGGGAACCCGCCGGCATCGGACCGGAGTGCGTGCTTCGCCATCGCCTGGCGCGGCCCGGCGAGCCGCTGGTGGCCGTGGCCGACCCGGAGCTGCTGACCGCGACAGCCCGCCGCTTCGACCTGCCGGTTTCCATCGTGCCCTGGCAGCCGGGCGACCCCCTGCCGGCCGACGAAGCCCTCGGCTGCCTGCCGATTCCCCTGGCCGCCCCGGCCACACCGGGCATGCTCGACACCGCCAACGGACCCTACGTCCTCGACACCCTGCGCGCCGCGGTGGAGCTCGTGCGGCTGGGCCATGCGTCGGCGCTGGTGACCGGTCCCGTGCACAAGGGCATCATCAACGAATCCGGCGCCACGTTCACGGGTCACACGGAGTTCCTCGCCGACCTCGCCGGCGTGCCGCGGGTGGTCATGATGCTCGCCGCGGGTGACCTGCGCGTCGCCCTCGTCACCACCCACCTGCCCCTGTCCGCGGTGCCGGCCGCCATCACCCGGGACAGCGTGGGTTCGGCCCTGCGGATCACCGGCCAGGCCCTGCAGCAGCAATTCGGCATCGCCGAGCCGCACATCCAGGTGCTCGGACTGAACCCGCACGCCGGCGAAGGCGGACACCTGGGATCGGAGGACGACGAGATCATCGCCCCCGCCGTGGCGGCCCTTGACCTGGCCGGCATCCGCCTGTCCGGCCCCGTGCCCGCCGACACGGCGTTCACACCGCGGGCCCTCGCCGGATGCGACGCAGTGCTCGCCATGTACCACGACCAGGGCCTGCCCGTGCTGAAACACGCCGGCTTCGGCCGCGCGGTAAACATCACCCTGGGCCTGCCCTTTATCCGGACCTCCGTGGACCATGGCACCGCCCTGGACATCGCGGCGCGCGGGGGTGCCGACGCCTCGAGCCTCGGCTACGCGGTCGACCAGGCGATGACCATGACCGGTGCGGGAAGGATCCGCACCGCCGTACTCAGCACCGGGACCGACCGGGAAGCGTGAGTCCGGACCGTCCCCACAAGGCACGAAAGCGTTTCGGCCAGAATTTCCTGGTGGACGAAGCGGTCATCGATCGCATCATCGCCAGCATCGGTCCGGCGACCGGTCAGCACATCATCGAGATCGGGCCCGGCCAGGAGGCGCTCACGGGGCCCCTGCTCGCTTCCGGCGCCCGGCTGACCGTCGTGGAAATCGACCGGGACCTGGCGGCCCGCCTCCGGTTGCGACATCCGGACCTGGCCATCCGCCAGGCGGACGCCCTGGACGTCGATTTTGCCGAGCTTGCCGACGGCGAACCCTACCGGCTGGTCGGCAACCTCCCCTACAACATTTCCACCCCGATCCTGTTCCACCTCCTCGCGCAGTCCGTTCCCCCCCGGGATATGCACTTCATGCTCCAGAAGGAGGTCGTGCTGCGCATGACCGCCGAACACGGTGACCGCGCCCAGGGCCGGCTTGGCCTCATGTGCCGCAACCGCGCCGAGGTCACCCACCTGTTCGACGTGCCGCCGGAAGCGTTCTTGCCCCGTCCCAGGGTCGAATCGGCCATCGTCCGGGTAACCCCCCGGGAGCGGCCCCTGGTGCCGGAGTCCGTCGAGCCCGTCTTCGACGAGCTGGTGCGCCTGGCCTTCGGCCGCCGCCGCAAGACCCTGCGCAACAGCCTGCGGGAAAAGCTCGACGCCGAGGACCTGGAGGCTGCCGGGGTGAATCCGGGTGCCCGCCCCGAGACCCTCGGCCTCGAAGACTTCCTGGCCCTTGCCCACATCGCGGAGCGAAAATCCGCCGGGAGGTAAGAAGGGTTTAACTCGCGCTCGGCGAGCGGATATCATGGGACACCATGGACTCGGATACCCCTGAAACCGGCCCGGCCGTCAAGGTCGAACCCGTCCCCCAGTTCCTCGGCATGCACGAGGACCAGTATGCGTTTGCCTACACGATCCACATCACGAACGAAGGGGACGAGGTCATCACGCTGAAGGACCGTCACTGGATCATCACCCACGGTGACGGGCACCAGGAGGAAGTGGTCGGCGAGGGCGTGGTGGGTGAAACCCCGGAGTTGCCGCCGGGCTCGCGCTACACGTACACCAGCGGCGCGTTCCTGCCGACGCGCACCGGCTCCATGCGGGGCTCCTACGGGTTCACCGCCGAGGACGGACGCAGTTTTCGCGTCGAGATTCCCGAGTTCGCACTGCTCTCTCCCGATTCCCTGCACTGAGTCCGGACCCTGATTCTTCGTGGCCACCTATCTCGTTGGTGACATCCAGGGCTGCCTGGACCCCCTCCAGCGCCTGCTGGACCGGATTCGCTTCGATCCGGCGAACGACCGTCTCTGGCCGTGTGGAGACCTGGTCAATCGCGGCGGCCATTCCCTGGAAGTGTTGCGCCTGCTGCACGGCCTCGGCCCCTGTGTCTCGCCGGTGCTGGGCAACCATGACCTGCACCTGCTCGCCGAGGATGCCCGACGCCCGAAGGGCGGCTCGCGCAACACCGAGTTCGAGGCGATCTTCCTCGCGCCGGACCGGCGCGAACTGCTGGACTGGCTCGGGAGCTTTCCCCTGGCGGCTTGGTCCGAAGAATTCAGGCTGTTGCGGGTCCATGCCGGCGTGATTCCGGCCTGGGACCGGGACGCCACCCTGTCGCACGCGGCGGAGGTGCAGGCCGTGCTGGCCTCGGACCAGCGGAAAACGTTCCTGAAGAAAATGTACGGCAACCGTCCGCGACGCTGGCGCGAAGAGCTGGGCGGCTGGCGGCGGTTACGACTGATCACCAACATCCTGTGCCGCATCCGCTACTGCGATCCCCAGGGGCGGGTGCACCTCGCAGGCCTGCGCCCCCAGGGAAAAACCCGGAAAAACTACCAGCCCTGGTTCAAGCACAAGCACCGCGCCACGCGCGATGTCCGTATCGCCTACGGGCACTGGGCTGCCCTGGGCCTGAAAGTGAAGAAGCGGCGAATTGCCATGGACTCGGGCTGTGTCTGGGGCGGTTCCCTCAGCGCCCTGCGCCTCGAGGACGAGGCCCTGTTCCAGGAACCGGGCCCCCGCTAGCCCCCAGAGCGCGGGTTCGACCGCGGCTTCAGCCGCGCATCCACTCCACGACTTCGAAGGCCGTGTCGTTGCCATCCCCCGGCGGGACCTGCTCGGCGGAAACCAGCGTCCATTCCGATGGATCCCAGGCGGGAAACCAGGTGTCGCATTCGGGCTCGACGTCCACGGTGGTGAGGACCATGCGCGAGGCCAGGGGCAAGGCCTGGCGGTACAGTTCGCCCCCACCGATGACCATCACTTCCGTCCCCTCCGCGGCCTCGATGGCTTCCACGAGGGACGAGACCACCTGGCAGTCCTCCGCCTTGTACGCCTCGTTACGGGTCACCACGAGGTTCTGGCGGCCCGGCAGCGCCTTGCCGATGGATTCCCAGGTCTTGCGGCCCATGACCACGGGCTTGCCCAGGGTCGTGCGCTTGAAGTGCCTGAGCTCGGCGGGCAGGTGCCATGGCATGCGTCCGCCGCGCCCGATGCCGCCGTTGCGGCCGGTGGCCGCAACCAGCGTGATCGTCTTGTTCAGCATGTCAGGAGCGTAATCATGTCAGCCGAGCCCCGCCTTCAGACCGCAATCGGCGCCTTGATGGGCGGATGGCAGCGGTAATCGATCAGTTCGAAGTCATCGAAGCGGAAATCCCACAGGGAACGCACGTCCGGATTCAGCCGCATCACCGGCGGCTCGAACGGCTCCCGGGAGAGCTGGGTGCGGACCTGGTCCATGTGGTTGCTGTAGATGTGGGCGTCGCCGAGGGTGTGAACGAAATCACCCGGCTTCAGATCGAGCACCTGGGCCATCATGAGGGTCAACAGGGCGTAGGAGGCGATGTTGAAGGGCACCCCGAGAAACACGTCGGCACTGCGCTGGTAGAGCTGGCAGCTGAGCCGGCCGTCCCCGACCCAGAACTGGAACAGGGTGTGGCACGGCGGCAGGGCCTGGCGGCCGGCCGTGGCATTCTCGCTCGGACTCAATCCCTCGTCCGGAAGCACCGCCGGGTTCCAGGCGCTCACGATGTGGCGCCGTGAGTCGGGGCGCCGCCGGATGCGGTCGAGCACCGCCGCGAGCTGATCGATGGAGCCGCCGTCCGGCGTCGGCCAGCTCCGCCACTGGGCGCCATAGACCGGCCCCAGGTCCCCGTTGTCATCGGCCCATTCATCCCAGATCGTGACGCCGTTTTCATTCAGGTAAGCGATGTTCGTATCGCCGCGAAGAAACCACAGCAGCTCGTGGATGATGGACTTGAGGTGCACCTTCTTGGTGGTGACCAGCGGAAATCGATGCGCCAGGGGAAAACGCATCTGGTAGCCGAACACGCTTCGCGTGCCGGTGCCGGTGCGGTCCCCCTTGTCGATGCCGTGGTCCAGAATGTGTTGCAGCAGGTCGAGGTAGGTTCTCATGCGGTAGGTTCCACGGTTGGAGGCAGCTGCCGGCGATAGGCCACGGCCAGGATGACCAGCCCCAGCGCCACCATGGGCAGGGACAGAAGCATGCCCATGGTGAACCAGTCCCCGAACAGGAAGCCGAGATGGCTGTCCGGTTCGCGGAAAAACTCCACCACGAAGCGAAAGGCGCCGTAGCCGGTCAGAAACAGCCCGGCAAGGGCGCCGCGTGGCCTGGGCTTCGCGGAAAACACCATGAGAATGATGAAGAGGGCGACTCCCTCGAGGCCGGCATGATACAGCTGGCTGGGATGGCGGGCGTAGGCGTCGAGGAGCCCGGCTTCCCAGGCGGCCTGCAGCCCACCCGGGGCCGCGCCCGGCGGCAGCGATGCCGGGAAAATCATGGCCCAGGGCACGTCACTCACCCGGCCCCAGAGCTCGCCGCCGATAAAGTTGCCCAGGCGGCCGAAGGCCAGGCCGAGGGGCGCCACCGGCGCCACGAAGTCGGCCACGTTCCAGAGCCCGCGTCCGGTCCTGCGCCCGAACCAGGCCATGGCGGCGATCACGCCCAGCAGTCCGCCGTGAAACGACATGCCGCCGTCCCAGACACGCACGATGGAGAGGGGATCGGCCAGCAGGGTGTCGAGGCCGTAGAAAAGGACGTAACCGATGCGCCCACCCAGGATGACGCCCAGCATGCCGTAGAACATGAAGTCCCCGACCGCTTCCCGGGTCCAGCCCATCCAGGGTCGACGGTCGGCCAGCCAGGAGGCGATCAGCCAGAAGCTGAGGAACGCGGCGAGATAGGTCAGGCCATACCAGTGCACCGGCCAGGACCCCACTTCGAGGGCGACGGGATCGATCTGCACCAGCCAGTATTGAGAGTTCACGTTGCGGTAGTCGGCGGCCCGGACGGGGTACAATCAGGAAGGTCGGCAGAATAGGACAAGCCCAACCGGGTCGCAAGCGGCCCGTAATCCGGCGTCGACACACGGTGACCCGACCCTGATCCCAACCCAAGCCCCGGACTGAACCCTTGGTAGAACTCGCCCTTCCCAATGCGCATGCCCTGGCCGTGATGATTCTCATCGTCGTGGCCCTGGTGCTGTTCTCCCGGGAGTCGATCC
This sequence comes from Lysobacterales bacterium, assembly GCA_036351115.1. Taxonomy (GTDB): domain Bacteria; phylum Pseudomonadota; class Gammaproteobacteria; order Xanthomonadales; family SZUA-36; genus Marinihelvus. Next base: position 58,456 of record JAZBOL010000060.1, read on the forward strand.
CGCTGGAGACCACCAGCCTCGTCGTGCTCGTCCTGCTCACCGTGGGGTTCACGCTCTTTCCCTTCGAGGCGGACGGCCAACGCATCGTGGCCAGCGACTTTTTCCTGGGTTTCGGCAACCGCGCACTGGTGGCCGTCTGCGCCCTCATGATCGTGGGACACGGCCTGGTGTCCACCGGCGCCCTCGAACCCGTGGGCCGGTTTCTGGCGCGCATCTGGAAATGGGGGCCGGTGGTCTGCCTGCTGCTCACGCTGCTGATCACCGCGACCCTGAGTGCATTCATCAACAACACGCCCATTGTGGTGATGATGCTCCCGATCCTGGTCGGGGTGGCGATCCGCACCGGCTCCTCACCGGCGGCGACGCTGATCCCCATGGGTTTCGCCAGCATCCTCGGCGGCATGGCGACCACCATCGGCACGTCCACCAACCTGCTCGTGGTGAACGTGGCCGCGGACCTCGGCATGGATCGTTTCAACATGTTCGATTTCGTCGGGCCGGTGCTGATCGGCGGTTCGCTGGCGATTCTCTACCTCTGGCTCATCGTGCCCCGGCTACTGCCGCACCGTGAACTGCCCATCAACCGGGGCGTTTCCCGCGTGTACACCGCGCAGATCAGGCTGAACGACAACAGCCCCGTGATCGGCGGAACGCTGTCGGAAGCCATCACGCGCAGCGGCGAAAAAATGAAGGTGGAAACCATCGAACGCGGCCAGGGCGCGTTCATCAACCCGCTGCCAGACGTCAAGCTGCGGGCCGGTGACCGCATCACCACCAGTGACTCCCAGGACAACCTCCGGGAGTACGCCCGCCTGCTCGGTGGCACCCTGTTCAGCGGCGACCAGGAAGTGGACGCGGATCACCCCCTGCGCGCCGGTGGCGCCCTGATCGCCGAATTGGCGGTGACACCGGCCTCCCGCCTCAAAGGCATCGCCATCGGGGACGCCCAGCTGCTGACACGCTACGGTGTGCGCCTGCTGGCGTTCAACCGCTTCGATGAGCTCGGCGACCGGGAGACCAGCGGCATCGAGGATGTCGTGCTGCGCTCCGGCGACGTGCTGCTCGTGCAGGCGACGCCCGACCGGCTCGATGACCTCAAGGGGAGCAGTGATTTCCTCGTGCTCGACGGCAGTGTCAAGCTGCCCCACACCAGCAAGGCGCCGATCGCCCTGGCCACGATTATCGGCGTGGTCGCGCTCGCCGCGGCCCGGGTCATGCCCATCGAGATCAGCGCCCTGCTCGGCTGCTTCGTGCTGCTCGTCACGGGCTGCCTGACCTGGAAGTCGGCCATGGGGGCGCTGAGCACGCAGGTGATTTTCATCATCGTGTCGTCGCTGGCCATGGGCGCCGCCCTGCTCAAGACCGGCGGCGCCGATTACCTCGCGAACCTGTTCGTTTCCATCACCTTCGGCGCGCCGGCGTCCGTGGTGCTCATGGCCCTCATGCTCATGATGGGCATTCTCACGAACGTGGTGTCCAACAACGCCGCGGCGGTCATCGGCACACCCATCGCCATCGGCATCGCCCAGCGCCTGGGGCTGCCCCTGGAGCCCTTCGTGCTCGCGGTCCTGTTCGGCGCCAATCTGAGCTTCGTCACGCCCATGGCCTACCAGACCAACCTGCTGATCATGAATGCGGCGGGCTACAAGTTCGGTGATTTCGTGAAGGTCGGGCTGCCCCTGGCCTTCATGCTCTGGCTGGCGCTCAGCGGCGTATTGATCTGGGCCTACGGGCTCTGACTGCGCGTTCCTTTCGGCGGGGTATGGGCAAGCAGGGAAAGCCTCGCTATATTAGGGCGCTTGCAACCACGCCGGGACGCCGAGTCCGTCCCCCGCAAAAATGGACACCCCCGGGGCCGACCTGTTGCCGGTCGACCCGCGGATGGAGTGAGCCAGACAAGACCTGAGCAGACCGAGTGAATTTGAGTTCCGAGCTGTCCCAATTCGAATCGCGGCGCCCCGCCGCTTCCACGACCTGGCCCCTGATCGGGCCGGAAGACCCGCCGCCGTTCGAGGTGGTCAACGCCGACGGTTCGGCCCCCTTTCTGCTTGTTTGCGATCACGCCAGCCGCGCCATACCGCACCGCATGAAGCAACTCGGGGTGGCGGACTGGGTGCTCGAGCGCCACGTGGCCTGCGACATCGGGGCCCGGGCCCTGACCCTGGCCCTGAGCGAACGCTTCGACGCCCCGGCGGTGCTGGCGGGTTACTCGCGCCTGGTCGTCGATCTGAATCGCCAGCTGCACGACGCCTCCGCCTTCATCAAGGTGAGTGACGGCATCGCGATCCCCGGCAACATCGAGATGGGCGAACGGGAACGCGCGGAACGCATCGAGTCCTTTTTCGATCCTTACCACGGCGCGGTGAGCGCCGAGCTGGCGCGTTTCACGGCACGCGGCCGGGTGCCCGCGCTGCTCTCGATCCATACCTGCACCCCGGTGTACAACCGGGTGGTCCGGCGCTGGCACGTCGGCGTCATGTGGGACAAGGATCCCCGCATTGCCCGCCCGCTGCTGGACAACCTGGCCGGCGTGCCGGAGGTTTGCGTCGGCGACAACGAACCCTATTCCGGCGCCCACCCGAACGATTTCACCATCGACCACCACGCGGAAAACCATGGTTTCCCCTGCGTCGGCATCGAAGTCCGGCAGGATCTGGTCGACACGCCGGAAGGGGCGGCGCACTGGGCACGCGTGCTCGGTGATGCTTTCGATCCGGTCATGGCCAACGAAGCGCTCTATTCGCGACTGGGCGAATGAATGGCGCGCCATGGCCGTTTGACCGTTTTGGGACTTAAATATAGAGTGCAGAGTCCTCCAGCCAACCACACGTCCAAAAAACGAGACCCAACAACATGAGTAAAGTGCGATTGCAGAAAGCCCTGCCGGGCATGGCCGTCCTCGCGACGGCGTTACTCGCCGGGCTGCCCGGTGCGGCCTCCGCCGCGACCACCCAGGAGCTGATCGACGCGGGCGAGGCGCGCGCCGCCGCCGCCCAGGCCGACCAGCGCCGGATCGAGCAGGTGGCGGACCAGATCGATCAGCTGGTCATCGATTACCAGACCGAAGCCAAGGTCGTGGACGGCCTCAAGGTGTACAACAGTCTGCTGCAGCGCCAGATCGACAACCAGGAAGCGGAGATGAACGCCATCGCCGAATCCATTCAGAACGTTGAACTGATCGAACGCCAGATCACACCGCTCATGACCCGTATGCTCGACTCGCTGGAGGCGTTCGTCGAGCTGGACACGCCCTTCCTCCTGGAGGAGCGTCGTGACCGCATCGTCCGCCTTCGGGGCATGATGGACCGCTCGGACGTAACCCCGGCGGAAAAGCTGCGCCAGATTCTCGAGGCCTACTCCATCGAGAACGACTATGGCCGCACCATCGAAGCCTACAAGGGCTCGCTTGACGTGGACGGCCGCACGCTGGAAGTCGACTTCCTCCGCATCGGTCGGGTCTCGCTGACGTACCAGTCCGTCGGTGGTGGCGTTACCGGTGCCTGGGACAGCGGTTCCCGCAGCTTCGTCGAGCTGCCGGCAGCCACGTACAAGACGCAGGTCGAAGAGGGCCTGCGAATCGCCCGCAAACAGATCGCGCCGGACCTGATCGTCGCCCCGGTTGCAGCACCGACGGGGGTGTCCCAATGAGCCGTCTGACGAACCTGATCCGCGGTGGCGTCGCCGCTACCGCAACCACGCTGGTGTTGACCCTGAGCGCACCGGTGACCGCCGCCGAACCCGTCAACCTGGATGAGCTTCTGAACCAGGTCAGCCAGGGCCGCATCAAGGATGCGGAAGAAGCCCAGGCCCGACTCCAGGCGTTCCGCAACGACCGGGCCAACCAGCAAAACCTGCTGAACGAAATGCGGCAGGAAAAGACCCGGCAGGAACAGCTCTCGGCAAACCTCGAAGCCCGCTTCGACCAGAACGACCAGCAGCTGATCCAGCTGGAGGCCGACCTGAACGAAGCCCTCGGCGACCTGAAGGAACTCTTCGGGGTGCTGCAGCAGGCCGCCGGTGACGGCATCGGCCAGATGAGCACGTCCATCACCCAGGCCCAGTTCCCGGACCGCCTCGACTGGCTGACGGAGTTCGCCGCCAAGATGGGCCAGACCAACCGCATGGCTTCCCTCGACGAAATCGAGCGCCTCTGGTTCGAGTTGCAGCGCGAGATGACGGAAACGGGCAAGGTGGTTTCCTTCCCGACCACGGTGGTCGCCAGCGATGGCGAGGAAGTGCAGCGCGACGTGGTGCGCATCGGCGCCTTCAACCTGGTCAGCGACGGCAAATACCTGGAGTTCATTCCGGAAACCGGCCGCGTCGTGGAGTTGCAGCGCCAGCCCCAGGCACGCTATGTCAATCGGATTCCGGACCTCGAGAGCGCCAACAGCGGCCTGCAGCCCATCGGCCTCGACCCGACCCGCGGCCAGCTGCTTGGCCTGCTGGTGCAGTCGCCGAGCCTCGGCGAACGCATCGCCCAGGGCAAGGAAGTGGGCTACGTGATCATCGTGCTCGGCATCATTGGCGTGCTGATCGCCCTGTGGCGCCTCGCCGTCCTGTCCGGTACCGGCGCGAAGGTGAAGTCCCAGATCAAGAATCCGTCCCAGCCCGGCAACAACCCGCTGGGCCGCGTGTTCAAGGTCTACCAGGACAACAAGGACGACGACGTGGAAGCGCTTGAATTGCGCCTCGGCGAGGCCATCCTGCGCGAGACGCCCAAGTTCAACGCCTGGCTGCCCATGCTGAAGATCATCTCGGTGGTTGCACCGCTCCTCGGCCTCCTGGGTACGGTGACGGGCATGATCGTGACGTTCCAGGCCATCACGCTCTACGGGGCAGGTGACCCGAAACTGATGGCCGGCGGTATTTCGACGGCCCTGGTGACCACCGTGCTGGGCCTGGTCGTGGCCATTCCGACCGTGTTCCTGCACACGCTGGTTTCCAGCCGTGCACGCCGTCTCACGCAGATACTGCAGGAGGAGGCCGCGGGCATCCTGGCCGAACAGGCCGAATCCCAGACCAAGGCCGGCTGAGGCTGACCGGTGGATACGGTTTACTACTACCTGCCGTTCCTCGAGACGATCCGGGATTTCATGGAGCTCGGCGGCATCGCGCTCTACCTGATCGGGATCCTCACCCTGTTCATGTGGGTCCTGATCATCGAGCGCATGCTGTACCTGCGTACCGGCCACAAGAAAATGGTGGCCGCTACCCAGGAAATCTGGGGGGCCCGGGACGACCACAAGTCCTGGAACGCGCACGCGGTCCGCGCCCGGCTGATCTCCGTGGTCAGCCGGAGCCTGGACCGGAATCTGCCGCTCATCCAGACCTGCGTGGCGCTCTGCCCCCTGCTCGGCCTCTTCGGCACCGTGTTCGGCATGATCACGGTGTTCGAGGTCATGGCCGTGTCCGGCTCCGGCAACCCGCGCTCCATGGCCTCCGGCGTGTCCATGGCGACGATTCCGACCATGGCGGGCATGGTGTCCGCCCTGTCCGGCATTGCCATGAGCACGTACCTGCAGCGCCGCAGCGAGCGTGAACGCGAACTCTTGAGTGACAACCTGGTCATAAGACACAGCTAAGTCCGCCCGTCCCGCGAGGGACGGCCGGCCGGAGAAACCGCCCATGAAGCAGTTCTACCAGCAAGCCCAACAGGAAGAAGAATCGGAAATCAACATCACGCCCATGCTGGACGTGGTGTTCATCATGCTGATCTTCTTCATCGTCACCGCGACCTTCATCAAGGAGGCCGGCATTGACGTGAACCGCCCGGATGCACAAACCGCCGTCAAGCAGGAGAAAGCCAACATCCTGATCGCCATCGGCCCGAACAACGACATCTGGATCGACCGGCGCCAGGTGGACATTCGCTCCGTGCGGCCGAACATCGAACGCCTGCACGCGGAGAATCCCCAGGGTTCCGTGGTGATCCAGGCGGACAGGGAATCAAAGACGGAAACCCTCATCGAGGTCATGGACGCTTCCCGCCAGGCGGGCGTATACAACGTTTCCATCGCCGCCAACGAAGACTAGGAGCGCACCATGACAAGCACCGTTTATGAAACCATGGCGGCCCGCGAAGGCGGGAACGTGGTTCGCATCGCGGTCGGTTTCGTGGCGGGCCTGTTCATCACCCTGTTCCTGTTCTGGTTCATGCAGTACATGATCGAAACCGCGGACGGGACCCTCGATGAATCCGATCGCGGGGCCCTCGTTGATTTCGTGCGGGTGGAACGCGACGAAACGGTCCAGCGCAAGGACCGCAAACCGGAGAAACCGCCGGAGCCGGACGCGCCGCCACCCCAGCCGCCCACCCCGCAACTCGACAACCTCGATCCGTCGGCGGAAAAGATCGCCATCCAGTCCGCGCCGGTGCAAACGGACATCGACATGACCGGCGGCTTCAGCCTGGGTGTCGGTGAGGGCGACTATCTGCCCATCGTCAAGGTGCAGCCCATCTACCCGCAGCGCGCCCTGTCGCGCGGCGTGCAGGGGCACTGCACCGTTCAGTACACGGTGACGCGCCAGGGCACGGTTCGTGACCCGGTGGTGCTGGAGAACGACTGCACCAGCAGCCTGTTCCATCGCACCTCCGTCCAGGCCGCACTCAAGTTCAAGTACAAGCCCCGGGTGATCGACGGCCAGGCCGTCGAGGTGCCGGGCGTGCGCAACCGCTTTACCTTCAAGATCTCCGAATGAGGCCCAGGCCATGACACGCAGCAATCGACGCCTTCTTGGCACCGCCTTCGCCTACGCACTCATCGGCTCCGTGGGTCTCGCAACGTCGGGCGCCGTGCTCGCCCAGGACGAGGAAAAAACCAAGCAGACCGTGGCCATGAGCCAGCAGGTGTTCGAAGGGCTGACCGCGGCGCAGGAGCTGGTCGAAGCCAAGCAGTACGGCGAAGCCGACTCGACCATCAAGGCGTTGCTCGAGCGGGGGGACAAGCTCTCTCCCTACGAGCGGGCCCAGATCTGGAACCTCACGGCCTACTCCTACTACCTGCAGGAGCGGTACACGGACGCCATCCGGGCCTACGAACAGGTCATGGCGCAGCCCGAACTGCCCGAGGCCCTCGTGCTGAGCACGCTCAAGACCAAGGCGCAGCTGCAGTTCACGGTGGAGGATTACCAGGGCGCACTCCGCACGGTGCAGGAACTCATGAGCAAGGTCGAAGAACCGGCCGCCGACGTCTACATGCTCATGGGGCAGGCCTACTTCCAGCTCGGTGACTACGACAGCGCGCTGGATCCGATCAAGACCGCCGTGGACATGTACAAGGAACAGGGCAACACGCCGAAGGAAAACTGGCTGCTGCTCCTGCGGGTGATCTACTACGAGAAGAAAGACTTCCCGTCCATGATCGGGGTGCTCGAGGAACTGATCACCTACTACCCGAAGGACACCTACCTGCTCACGCTCGCCGGCGCCCACTCGGAGCTCGAGGACACGCTCAAGCAACTGGTGATCGTCGAGGCGCTGTACGAGGCCGGGTACCTCAAAACCGCCTCGCACATCACGAACCTGGCCAACCTCTACCTGCTGCACGAAACGCCCTACAAGGCGGCCACGCTGCTGGACAAGGAGATGGAGGCGGGCATCGTCGAGGAGAACGAGCGCAACCTGCGCCTGCTTTCCCAGGCCTGGTACACGGCCCGGGAAGATGAGAAATCCATCCCGCCCCTCGCGCAGGCCGCAGGCCTCTCCGAGGACGGTGAGCTCTACGTCCGCCTCGCCCAGTCTCACCTCAACCTGGAAAACTGGGAGGAGGCGGCCTCCGCCGTGCGCAAGGGCCTCCAGGTCGGCGGCGTGAAGCGCAACGATACGGCAAACGTCATGCTCGGGATGGCGCTCTTCAACCAGGAAAAGTACGAGGAAGCCCGAACGGCGTTTGAGCGCGCCTCCCGCGACGACCGCAGCCGCCGGGCTGCCCAGCAGTGGATCGCCTACGTGGACAGCGAGATCAAGCGGGCCGAGCTCATGTCCCAGGAACTGCCGGTCGACACGCGCCCCACGGAACTGGACCAGATGCTGCAGGAAGCGGAAGCGGCAGTCGGCGGCGACAGCTGATTCGCTGAGAAAAAGATTCGAGAAGACCCCGCCCGCGCGGGGTTTTTTCGTTTCAGGCGCTCGCCTCGAGCAGGGCCACGCTCCAGGCGGCGGCGCGGAACGTTTCGACCGTTTCTTCCGCGGGCCGCCCGTCGGTTGAATAGAGGATGTTCCAGCCTCCCGGGGCGTCAGGCAGATGGACCTCCACCTCCCCGTCGTGCCCGTTGAGCACCAGCACCAGCGCCCGCTCCTCCGCGTCGTTCTGCGGGCGGCCCAGCAACAAACCCAGCGCCGCCGGCTCCCGCGCCCAGTCGTCGGCGCCCATGGGCCGACCTTCCGGATGCCACCAGCCCTCGTGGGCCGGTTCCGGCGAATAAGTCAGCGACTCCCAGGCCCTGCCTACCCGGTCCCGGCGCAGGCGAACCAGGTGGCGAACCGAGTCGAGCAAGGCGGAATCCGACTGCAGACCGGACCAGTCGACCCAGCCGGTCTCGTTGTCCTGGGCGTAGGCGTTGTTGTTGCCCGCCTGGCTGTTGCCGAGCTCGTCGCCGGCCAGCAGCATGGGCACGCCCCGGGAAAACAGCAGGCTCGCCAGCAGGTTGAGCCGGTGCCGGCGACGCAGGGCCAGCACCGAGCGCCGCTCCGTCGGGCCCTCGACGCCGTGATTTTCGGACAGGTTGTGGCTGTGCCCGTCCCGATTTCCTTCGCCGTTGGCTTCGTTGTGCTTCCGCTCGTAGCTGACGAGATCGGCCAGGGTGAAGCCGTCGTGCGCGGTGACGAAATTGACGCTCGCCTCCGGCCCCCGGCCGCGGGCGGCAAAGACATCCGGCGAGCCGCCAACGCGCAGCGCCAGGGCTTGCGCGTCGCCGGCGCGGGAACGATTCCAGAACCGGCGAAGATCGTCCCGGTAGCGATCGTTCCATTCCGACCAGCGCGACGGGTACTGCCCGAGGGTGTAGGCTGCGGGCCCCCAGGGCTCGGCGATGAGTTGCGCGGTCGCCAGCTCCGGATCCGAGGTGATCCGCGTGAGCAGGGGGTGCGCCGGATCGAAGCCGTTCCGTCCCAGGCCCAATACCGGCGCGAGGTCAAAACGAAAACCGTCCACCCCCATGACCCGGTGCCAGTAGCGCAGGCTGTCGAGAACGAGGTCCTGCACCACCGGCTCATCGACGTTGACCGTGTTGCCCGTGCCCGTGTCGTTGACGTAGATCCCCGGATCTTCCGCTTCCACGCGGTAGTACGCCAGGTTGTCCAGGCCGCGAAAACCCAGGGTCGGCCCGAGCGCGCCCCCCTCGCCCGTGTGGTTGTAGACCACGTCCAGCAGCACATCGAGGCCGGCCTCGTGCAGCGCCGTGACCATGGTCCGGAACTCGGCGATCCCTTCCGGCCCGGCCAGGCGCGGCGCCACGGCGAAGAATCCGATGCTGTTGTAACCCCAGAGATTCCGCAGCCCTCGCTCGGCCAGGTGACGTTCGTCGATGAAGGCGTGCACGGGCATCAACTCCACCGTGGTGATACCCAGGGCCTTGAGGTACTCGATGATCCTCCCGTTGCTGAGTCCCCGAAGCCTTCCGCGTTCCGAGTCGTCGAGCCCGGGATGCGCCATGGTGAAGCCGCGTACATTGACCTCGTAGACCACGGACTCCCGCCAGGCATGCAGGGCGCTTCGCGTGGGCTGCGGCGCCAGGGGCGCCGTCACCACCCCGTGGGGCACCACCGGGGCGCTGTCGCGCTCGTCCCGGCGCCAGCCGTCCTGTGCCACTTCCACGGTGTAGTCGAAGGCCGCCGCGCTCCAGTGAAACTCCCCCGCGAGCTGCCGGGCGTAAGGATCGAGCAACAGCTTGGCAGGATTGCAGCGCTGGCCCTTTTCCGGAGCCCAGGGCCCTTCCACCCGGTAGCCGTAGCGCTGGCCGGGCGCGAGTCCCGGCACGAATACCTCCCAGTCTCCGTCGCCCTGGGCGGTCAGTTCAACGCGCTCGCGCTCCGGTCCCTCGGCCGCATGCAGGCAGAGCAGCACGCGGTCGGCGCAGGAGGACCAGACCCGGAACCGGACGCCGTCCGGCTCGACGAAGGCGCCCCGGGCCGGCGGCCGCATCAATCGAGGCTGACCGGCTCCAGGCGCCATATGTCCTCGTTGTAGTCCCGCATGGTGCGGTCCGTCGAAAACCGGCCGGAGGCCGCGCTGTTCAAGATGCTCAGGGTGGTCCAGTGCTCCGGATCCATGAAGGCCTCGTCCACCTGGCGCTGGGTTTCGATATAGCTCCGGAAATCCGCGGCCGTGACCCAGGGGTCGTGAGGATCCTGGAACGAGGCAATGACCTCATCGAGCACCCCGGGCTCCAGGCGGTTGAAATGACCACAATCGAGCAGATCCACCACCCGCCGGAAATCCTCGTCTCCGGCGATGATCGCGGCCGGGTCGTAATTCCGGCGCAGTTCGGCCACCTCTTCCACCGTGTGGCCGAACAGGAAAAAGTTATCCGCCCCAACCGCCTCGCGGATCTCTACGTTCGCCCCGTCCAGGGTGCCGATGGTGACCGCGCCATTCATCATGAACTTCATGTTGCCCGTGCCCGAGGCTTCCTTCCCGGCGGTGGAAATCTGCTCCGAGAGGTCGGCAGCGGCGCAGATCGCCTCCATGGCCGTGACGTTGTAGTCCGGGTAGAACACCATCTGCAGTCTGCCACCCATGGCCGGATCGCTGTTGATGACGCGGGCCACGTTGCTGATCAGCTTGATGAACTGCTTGGCCATGACGTAACCCGGCGCGGCCTTGCCACCGATGATGATGGCGCGCGGAACGAGACCCTCGTCATGGCCCCGGCGAATCCGGTCGTAGAGATGGATCGCGTGCAGGACGTTGAGCAGCTGGCGCTTGTATTCGTGAATCCGCTTGACCTGCACATCGAACAGCAGGGACGTGTCCAGGGAGATGCCCGTGCGCTCGCGGACCATGCCGGCGAGCCGTTCCTTGTTGGCCTGCTTCGCCGCGCGCCAGCGATCGCGAAACTCGTCATCGTCCAGGTGCTCGCGCAGGCCCTCGAGGCGATCGAGGTCCGTCACCCAGCCCTCACCGATCGTGTCGGTGATCAGGGTCGCGAGGGGCGCGTTGCAGGCCGCCAGCCAGCGCCGCTGCGTGACGCCGTTGGTCTTGTTGTTGAAACGGGCGGGCCACAGCTCCGCGAAATCCCGGAACAGCCCCTCCCGAAGCAGGCGGGAATGAAGCTCCGCCACCCCGTTGACCGAGTAGCTCCCGACAATGGCGAGGAAGGCCATGCGCACGCTGCGGCTGCCGCCCTCGTCGATGAGGGACATGCGCCGCAGCCGCGCGTTGTCCCCGGGCCAGCGGATGCTGACCTCCTCGAGAAAGCGGGCGTTGATCTCGTAGATGATCTCCATGATCCGCGGAAGCAGACGCTCGAACAGGGGCACGGGCCAGGTTTCGAGGGCTTCCGGCAACAGCGTGTGGTTGGTGTAGGCCATGCTCGAGCGCGTGATGCGCCAGGCCGTGTCCCAGGACAGGCCGTGCTCGTCCATGAGCAGGCGCATGAGCTCCGCCACGGCCACGGCCGGGTGCGTGTCGTTGAGCTGAAAGCAGTTTTTTTCCGCGAAGTCCGAAAAATCGTCGCCATAGCGCTTGACCCAGTCGGCAAGCACGTCCTGCAGGCTCGCCGAAGCGAGGAAGTACTGTTGTTTCAGCCGCAGTTCGTGGCCGCTTTCCGTGGCCGTGTTCGGATAGAGCACCATGGAGATGTTCTCCGCGGCGGTCTTCGCTTCCACCGCGTCCGTGTAGCTGCCGGCATTGAATTCCTCGAGGTCGAACTCGTCCGTCGCCTGGGCGGACCAGAGCCGCAGCGTGTTCACGACCCCGTTCCGGAAGCCCGGCACCGGCACGTCGTAGGGAACCGCAAGCACATCGCGCGTATCCACCCATCGGCGGAGGTCGCCGCGCAGGGGATCCCGCACGATCTGCGTCCGGCCCCCGAAATGGATCGTGCGCGCCAGCTCGAGGCGCTCGATCTCCCAGGGGAAACCCTCCCGGAGCCAGGGATCCGGCTCCTCGACCTGGAAGCCGTTGATGATTTTCTGGCGAAACATGCCGTACTGGTAACGCAGTCCGTAGCCGATCAGGGGCAGGCCGAGGGTGGCGCAGCTGTCGAGGAAACAGGCTGCCAGCCGGCCGAGCCCTCCGTTGCCCAGTCCTGCGTCGTGCTCCGCGGCTTCCACCTGGCCGAGCTCCACGCCGAGCGCCTGGAGGGCCTCGCTGGACGCGTTCACCGCCTCGAGACTGTAAAGCGCGTTGTGCAGCAGGCGCCCCATGAGGTACTCCATGGACAGGTAGTGGGCGCGACGCGCCCGGTCCCGTTCGAGCACGATATTGGTCTCGTTCCAGCCTTCCATGAGCCGGTCGCGCAGGGCATGGACCAGCGCCTGGTAGAGAAACGGCGTATCCGTCCGCAGGGTGCGGCGTCCGAGCATGCGCGTGTAGTAGTGCGAGAGGTCCGCGAGGAGGCTTTCCGAATCCATCCCGAGCCGGGTCTGCTGCAGGATCTCCAGGGTGCCGGTGTCATTTTCGGGTTCGTTGAGTACGTTCAAGTGATCGCTCCCGTGTCAATCGTCGAGCCGTTGTCCATTGTTCGCCGCCCATGGTTCGCCGGGCTCCGGCGCAAGCCAGATCGTGGCCAGCGGCGGCAGGGTCAGTTCGATGGAGGCGCTGCGGCCGTTGGCCTCCATGTCATCGACCTCCAGCACGTCCGTTGCCAGGCCGCCGCTGCCGCCATAGCGGTCCTCGTCCGTGTTCAGCAACACCCGGTAGCGCCGGGCATCGGGTACACCCATGCGAAAACCGTGCCGCACGACCGGGGTGAAATTGCTCACGCTCACGATCCACCGGCCCCTGGCTGACCACCGGACCCAGGAGAAGACGCTGGCGTCACGATCGGTGCAGTCGATCCACTCGAATCCCGCGTCGCTGAAATCCACTTCATGCAGCGCGGGCTCGGCCCGGTAACGGGTATTGAGGTCACGCACCAGGTCCCGCATGCCCCGATGCGGTGCATGGTCGAGCAGGTGCCAGTCCAGCGAGGCATCGTGATTCCATTCCCGCTGCTGGGCGAACTCGCCGCCCATGAACAGGAGCTTCTTGCCCGGATGGGCCCACATGAAGCCGAAATAGGCCCGCAGGTTCGCGAAGCGCTGCCAGTCGTCCCCCGGCATTTTGCCCAGGAGCGAGCCCTTGCCATGCACCACCTCGTCGTGGGACAGGGGCAGGATGAAGTTTTCCGTGAACGCGTACACCAGGCCGAAGGTCATCTTGTCGTGGTGGTGCTTGCGGTGAACCGGCTCTTCCTTCATGTACGACAGCGTGTCGTTCATCCAGCCCATGTTCCACTTGTAGGTAAAGCCGAGGCCGCCCGCGTCCGTGGGACGCGACACCCCGGGCCAGGCGGTGGATTCCTCGGCGTGGCTGCCGGCGCCTTCGAGGTGAACGACGGCGTTGAGCCGCTTCAGAAAAGCCACCGCTTCGAGATTCTCGTTGCCGCCCTGTTCATTGGGCACCCATTCGTCGTCTTTCCGGGAATAGTCGAGGTACAGCATGGAGGCCACGGCGTCCACGCGCAGGGCGTCGATATGGAATTGCCGGATCCAGTACAGGGCGCTGCCGATCAGGTAGTTGATCACTTCGCGCCGCCCGTAATTGAAGATCAGCGTGCCCCAGTCCTTGTGTTCACCCTTGCGCGGGTCGGCGTGTTCGTACAGGGCCGTTCCGTCGAACCGGCGCAGCCCGTGCTCGTCCTTCGGAAAATGCGCCGGCACCCAGTCCGCGATGACGCCGATGCCCGCCTGGTGCAGCTGGTCCACGAGGTACCGGAAATCATCCGGGTCACCGAACCGCTGGGTGGGGGAGAACAGGCCGATGGGCTGGTACCCCCAGCTGCCATCGAAGGGATGCTCGGTCACGGGCAGCAACTCGACATGGGTAAAGCCCAGGTCCTGGACGTAGGAAACGAGCTGTTGCGCCATATCGCGGTAGGACAGCAGTTCGCCGTGTTCCCCCCGGCGCCAGGAGCCCAGGTGCACCTCGTAGATGCTCATGGGCTCGTCGAGTGCCGGTACGGTGCTGCGACGCGCCATCCAGGCGTCGTCGCGCCAGCGATGCTGCGTGTCATACACCACCGAGGCATTGCCCGGTGGCGCCTCGTGGTACTGGCCCACGGGGTCGGATTTGAGGGGCAGGAGGCGGCCCGCCCCGTCGAGCATCTCGTACTTGTAATGCGCGCCCGGCTCCACCCCTGGCACGAAAATCTCCCAGATGCCGTTCCCGGGGTGCAGGCGCATGACGTGCCGGCGCCCGTCCCACTGGTTGAAATCGCCGATGACGCTGACCCGGGTCGCGTTGGGCGCCCACACGGCGAATACCGTGCCCCGCACCCCGAGGACCTGCGTGACATGTGCGCCGAGTTTCCGGTACAGGTCGGCGTGAGACCCCTCGCCGAGCAGGTAAAGATCGAGATCGCCCAGGGTGGAAGGAAAGCGGTAGGCGTCCTCCCGCTCCCAGTGAGCGCCGTCGGCCCCTGTGACGCGCAGGCGCCAGGCTCGCAGCCTGGGCGGCAGCGGCGCCACGAAAACGCCGCCCGGATGCGCGACATCCATGACCGCTCGCTCCTTACCGTCCCGGTCGAGCAGGCTGACGCTGCGCGCGCCGGGTTCGAAGATGCGCACCACCCGCCGGCCATTCTCACCGTGCACGCCGAGCACGGAAAACGGATCGTTGTGCGCGCCATCGACGATGGCCTGGAACGTGGCGTCAGGGCTCATCGGTCAGCGCGTGTGGTAGAGAAACTGCCCGAGCATCTCGGCCGTGACCAGCGTCCGTCCCCCGTCCGTGATCCGCAGCCCGGCGGCCCGGTCTTCCTCCGGGTCGAACCCGATCCGCATGCCTTCGGGAATCACGGTGCCCCGGTCGACGATGGCATTTTGCACCTGGGCGTTCCGCATGATCTCGGCATCGGGCAGGACCACGGAACGGTTCACCCCGGCGTAGGAGTGCACCCGGGCACCGGAAAACAACAGGGAATCTCGTACCGCGGCCCCGGACACGATGCAGCCGGCGGAGACGAGGGAGCCCACGGCCTCGCCGCGGCGACCGGCCTCGTCGAAAATGAACTTGGCCGGCGGCAACTGTTCCTGGAAGGTGTAGATCGGCCACTGCCGGTCATAAAGGTTCAGGGGCGTTTTCACGTAGGTCAACTCGATGTTGGCCTGCCAGAAGGCATCCAGTGTCCCCACGTCGCGCCAATAGGCCTGGGCCCCGGTCTCGGGATCGCGAAAGGGGTAGGCATAAATCCGGTACTTTTCGATGATGGCGGGGATCACGTCCCGGCCAAAATCGTGGGTCGTGTCCGTGGTGTCCGAGTCCTTGATCAATTGCTCGAACAGGAATCCGGTGTTGAACACGTAGTTCCCCATCGAGGCCAGGCAGATGCCGGGTTTGCCCGGGATCGAGTTGGGCTTCCCGGGCTTTTCGTCGAAGGCGATCACCCGGCCGTTCTCGTCGACGGTCATGACGCCAAGCTGCCCGGCCGCCTCCTCGACGGGCACCTCGACGCAGCACACGGTCATGTCCGCCTCGCGCTCCGTGTGCCAGGCGAGAAAGGGGCCATAGTCCATCTTGTAGACGTGGTCGCCGGCGAGAATCAGCACGAGGCGGGGGTTGTGGGTCCGGATGATGTCGATGTTCTGGTACACCGCGTCCGCCGTGCCCCGGTACCACTCACCGCCCACGCGCTGGGACGCCGGCAGAATCTCCACGAATTCACGCGTCCCGGCCTGGAACCCGGTCCAGCCGCGCACCAGGTGCCGGATCAGGGAGTGGGCCTTGTACTGGGTCAGCACCCCGATGCGGCGAACCCCCGAGTTGATGCAGTTGGACAGGGGGAAGTCGATGATACGGGCGTTGCCACCGAAATACACCGCCGGCTTGGCGCGCCAGCGTGTGAGCTCATAGAGCCGGGAACCCTGGCCGCCCGCCAGGATCAGGGCCAGCGTATCGCGCGTCAGGCGGCTGACGTGCCGGCCTTCACCGGCGGAATGTCCCAGGTTCATGGTGTGCTTCCGATCGCCATTCAGATCATCAGTCTACCGGATGATCCTGACTGTCTCTCACGCCCGGCCGGAAGCTTCCACGAGTCGCGCGACCCCCCGCTGGAATGACGGCGACAGCTGGTCGGGCAAAAAGCGCCATCGCCAGTTGTCGTTGGTCGTTCCCGGGATGTTGAGGCGCGCCTGCGTACCCAGCCCCAGGAAATCCTGCAGGGGCGCGACTGCCAGCCTCGCCGGCGTCGAGAAGGCGAGTTCCACCAGGTCCAGGTGGATCGTTTCCGGGGCGCCGTCGGTCAGGCGCAGCACGTTCTCCCGCGTTTCGAGCAGCTCCGCTTCGGAGCGGGTGTCATCCCGGCCACCCTCGAACCAGCCCGCGGTGGTGTCGTTGTCATGGGTGCCGGTGTAGCACACGCTGTGCGAATGGATGCCCTGCGGATCGAAATCCGGATCGCTGACATCGAACTGCAGCACCACCATGCCGGGAATCCGGTGACGGTGGCGGAGCGCGTCCACCTCGGGGGTGATCACACCCAGGTCTTCGGCCACGATGGGCAGGGCGCCGAGCTGTCGCTCCATGGCCTCGAAGAGCCCATCGCCGGGCCCCGGCTCCCACTGGCCGCCGCGAGCCGTTGTTTCACCGAAGGGCACCGCCCAGTAGGCCTCGAAACCGCGGAAATGGTCGATGCGCACGAGGTCGTTCAGTCGTGCAGCGTGGCGGACCCGTTCGACCCACCAGCGATAGTCCTGGCTGGCATGGAAATCCCAGTCATACAGGGGATTGCCCCAGAGCTGCCCATCGGCGCTGAAGTAATCCGGGGGCACGCCGGCCACCGCATCGGGGCGGCCGTCCTCGTCGATGCGCAGGATCTCGGGGTGCGCCCAGGCGTCGCTGCTGTCCAGGGCGATGTAGATCGGCATGTCGCCGAACAGGCGAACGCCCCGGCCATTGGCCGCCGCCTTCAGTTTTGCCCACTGCTGGTCGAAAAAGAACTGCTGGACACGAATGGCGTCCAGTTCATCCGCGTGACGCTCGCGAATCCTCTCGAGGGCTTCCGGCTCGCGATGCACGTATTCCGGTGACCACTCCGGCCACGGTCTTTCCGCATGCTGAGCCTTGAGAATGCGAAACAGGGCGTAGTCATCCAGCCACGCCGCGCCGTGTTCCGCGAGGAAGGCATCGAAGGCGGCCCGCTCCTCGTCGCTCGACCGCTCGAGAAAACGTCCGGCGGCCACGCCGAGCAGTGCGCCCCTGCGCGGAATCAACGAGCCGTAATCCACCGTGTCCTCAGGCAGGTCCCGCAGGACGTCGAGCTCCTCCGCCCCGAGGTAGCCGGCGCGCACGAGCGGCTCCAGGCCGATGAGGTTCTCATTGCCGGCGAAGGCCGACAGCGGCTGGTACGGCGAATCACCGTAGGCAGTCGGTCCGGTCGGCAGGAACTGCCAGACGCTGAGTTTCATGGTCACCAGGGCATCGAGAAACGCATGGGCGGCATCGCCGATGTCACCGATGCCAAAAGGCGACGGCAGAGACGTGAAATGAAGTGCAATGCCGGCCGCAGGCCGCTCCGGGAGCACGGCACGGGCGCCTTCGGGCTGGCCGGCGGAGCTCAGAGACACCGGGGCGTGTTCGAGGGCGGGATCGTTCATGGCGTTCGTCCTGGGGATACCGCCTCCTGGAAATCACGCAGCGCGCCATAGGCCGCGCCCAGGAGACCGGGGTCGTCATGGGTGATGAGGTGGGCCGGCACACGTTCCATGAGCGAACGATGACGTCCCTTGTGTTCGAAGGCGGCGCGAAAACCGCTGGCCGCCAGCAGCTCCGGGTAGCGCTTCACGATGCCGCCGGCGATGAAAACGCCCTGCTCGGCGCCCAGCTCGAGGGCGAGGTCGCCGGCCACCTGCCCCAGCACCTCGAAAAACAGCTTGACCGCCTCGACGGCCAGGCGATCCTGCCGGGCCTCGGCGCGGCCAAAGATGTCGGCGGCGCTCAGGGGCTCCTCCGGCGAACCGTGCAACCGCTGCAGCGCGCGATGGATGTTGACCAGGCCAGGACCGGATAGCAACCGCTCGTCGGAGACACGCTCGAAGCGCTCCCGGAGCACCTGGAGCACCTCGATCTGCCGGGCCGATTCGGGAGAGAAACCTCGGTGACCGCCCTCCCCCACCACGGGGTAGAGCCTGCCGTCGCGCCCGAGGAGTCCCGCGACGCCGAGACCCGTTCCGGGTCCCAGCACGGCCACGGTGAATCCCGAGGCCGGGTCCAGGGTGCTGAAGTGGCGGCCGTCCGATGACGCATCGGACAGATCTTCCCCGCCGAGGAACGGCAGGGAAAGCGCAATGGCTTCGAAGTCGTTCAGCAATCGCACGGACCGGGCCCCGAGATGTGCCCGCAGGTCCTCGCTTCCGAGGCGCCAGTGGTTGTTCGTGAAGCGCACGGCGCCGTCCACAATGGGGCCGGCGGCGGCGAGGCAAACGCCCGCGGGACGTGCCGCCCCCACCTGCGCCAGGTAGTGGTCGATCGCGTCGATGGCGGTGGCGAAATCGCCGCAGGCCAGCTTCACGACCTCGCTGTACGCGGGCCGCTCGGGGCTGGCCAGGGCAAAGCGGGCGTTCGTGCCGCCGATATCGCCGATCAGCAGGGCCGGTCCTGACCTGGGATCGGTCATGGACGTCCGCCCGCCCGCAGGATAAAGATCGACCGCCTCATGATCAAAGCGCCTCCGGCTCCGCTTCCCGGTCGACCAGCAGCGTCAGGAACCCCGCGAGCGCGAGGGAGACGCCACCGATCACCAGGCCGAAGATGGGCTCTCCACCGAAGCCTTCGCGCAACAACAGGCCCAGGAGGCTCGCGGCCACGAGCTGAGGAATCACGATGAAGAAATTGAAAATGCCCATGTACACGCCCATCTTGGACGCCGGCAGCGCGCCGGACAGTAAAGCATAGGGCAGGGACAGGATCGAGGCCCAGGCGACGCCGACACCGACCATGGGCAGCAGCAGCCAGGCCGGGTCGCGAATCCAGAAAAAGGACGCGAGCGCCAGTCCGCCGAGGCAGAGATTCAGCAGGTGGCACATCCGACAGCCCAGCCGGTGGGCCAGGAAAGGGATGGCAAGGGCGGCGAGGGCGGCAAAGCCGTTGTAGGCGGCGAACAGGACACCGACCCAGTTGGCGCCCTCGTTGTAGGCGGTGCTGGTGACGTCCGTGGTGCCATAGTGGAAGGACGTGACGGCCGACGTGCCGTAAATCCACATGGCGAACAGGGCGAACCAGGAAAAGAACTGGACCACCGCCAGCTGCTTCATGACCCGCGGCATGGCGAACAGGTCGTTCATCACCTGGTAAAAGCCGTTGTCCGTGGCGTCCCGTTCCTGCATTCGCGCCGTCAGGAAACACAGGACACCGAACATGGCCAGCCCCACGCCCAGGATGTACAGCTGCTTGTCGAGTCCGGTGGTCACCCAGGCGGTCAGCGCCAGCCCCACGACCGTGAAACCGATGCCGAAGCGTCGATAACCGTTGGCACTGCGAGCCGGACCACTCGTGATGACCGCCGCGGCGGGCTCGGCGTCATCGAAGGCGGCCAGTTCTTCCGGCGAGTACTCCCGGCTCTTCAGCACGGTCCAGCTGACCGCCAGCAGGAAGGCCGCGCCACCGATGTAGAACGACCACTTTACGGAATCGGGGATCTGCCCCGCGGCGGCCGTGTTGCTCACGTCGAACACGTTGGCCAGGACCCAGGGCAGCGCCGACGCGACCACGGCACCCACGCCGATGAAAAAACTCTGCATGGCGAAGCCGTAGGTGCGCTGTTCCGGTGGCAGGTTGTCGCCGACGAACGCCCGGAAAGGCTCCATGGACACGTTGATGCTCGCGTCCATGATCCACAGCATGCCCGCGGCGATCCACAGGGTCGGCGAGTTGGGCATGACGAACAGCGCCAGGGAGGCGACGATGGCGCCGATCAGAAAATAGGGGCGACGGCGACCGAGCCGGTTCCAGGTCCGGTCACTCAGGTACCCGATGATGGGCTGCACCACGAGCCCGGTCACCGGGGCGGCGACCCAGAGGATCGGCAGCTGCTCGATCTCGGCGCCCAGGGTCTGGAAAATGCGGCTGACGTTGGCGTTCTGTAGTGCAAATCCCATCTGGATTCCCAGGAATCCGAAGCACATGTTCCAGATCTGCCAGAAGCTGAGCCTTGGTTTTCTTATCATGGCGGAAGTGTAGCAACCGAATCCCCCTTAACCGCCGGAATTACAATCGTATTCATGGGCCAACACCGGCCCGGAATAGCCGGACCTGCGCCCGCCTTGGGTAGGATTCCTTACTGCGATGCGATGAAAACAACGAGCTGGAGAACGACCATGCGAACGACCCCCACGGCGACCGTCTCGCGCCATCCCATGAGCCCGGTGCAGCGCGCCGCGGCGCTGGCGGCCCTGCTGCTGCCCATCGCCTTCACCGGATTTCCTGCCACGGCGCTGGCCGCCAGCCTCGAACGGATCGAACCCCCGCACTGGTTCCTGGGTTACGAAAACAGGAGCCTGCAGCTCATGCTGCATGGCGAAGACCTCGCGGCCATGACGCCTTCCGTGGATGCGCCGGGAATCCGCATCGACCGGGTCGAAACCGGGGACAGCCCCAACTACCTCTTCGTCTACCTCGATCTGGGGCCCGAGGCCGCGCCAGGAAGCTTCACCCTGACCCTCGAAGGCGACGGAGCAACGCTGAGCCACGACTATGAGCTTCGGCGGAAGAATCCTGATCCCGCCCACGCACGGGGCTTCTCCGGGAAGGACACGATTTACCTGATCACGCCGGACCGCTTCGTCAACGGCGACCCCGGCAACGACAACGACCCGGCCCTGGGCGACCCGGTGGACCGGAACGACCTGTGCGGCCGCCACGGCGGTGACCTCGCCGGCATCGCCCGCAGCCTGGACTACATCGACGATCTGGGTTTCACCGCCATCTGGCTCAATCCCGTGCTCGAGAACCGCATGCCGGTCTGCTCCTATCACGGGTATTCCACCACGGACTTTTACGCAGCGGACCCGCGCTACGGCACGATCGACGACTACGTCGCGCTCGCGGAATCGGCCCGGGGCCGAGGCATCGGGCTGATCATGGACATGATCGTCAACCACATCGGCACCGGGCACTGGTGGATGGACGATCTGCCCACCCGGGACTGGCTCAACTTCCCCGAGCTGCGCCCCATCACGACCCACGTCCACGCCACCACCTTCGATGAGAACGGTTCGGCCTACGACCGCCAGGCCTTCAACGACGGCTGGTTCGTGGACACCATGCCGGATCTGAACCAGCGCAACCCCCTGCTCGCCGACTACCTGACCCAGAACGCGCTCTGGTGGATCGAGACCCTGGGCCTCGCCGGCATCCGCATGGACACGCACCCCTACCCGGACAAGCACTACATGACCGAGTGGTCCGAGCGCGTCATGCTCGAATACCCCGAGTTCAATATCGTCGGGGAAGAGTGGCACTCCAGCCCCGCCTTCGTGTCCTACTGGCAGCGGGGCAAGCAGAACCACGACGGCTACCTGTCCCACATGCCCAGCATGATGGATTTCCCCGTGCAGGAGGCCATGCGCATCGCCCTCACGGCGGAAGAACCGGACTGGGGCAGCTCCTGGAATTCGCTCTACGAAATGCTCGCGCACGATTTCCTGTACCCGGCCCCGCAGGACCTCGTGGTCTTTCCGGACAACCACGACATGAACCGCATTTTCACCCAGGTCGGCGAGGACGAGGACCTGTGGCGCATGGCCATGATCCTGGCGGCCACGCTCCGGGGGACGCCGCAAATCTATTACGGCACGGAAATTCTCATGGCGAACCGGGCGTCGGGGGACCACGGACTGATCCGCAGTGATTTTCCGGGCGGCTGGGCCGGGGATGCGCGCAACGCCTTCACCGGGGAGGGCATGAGCGACGCGGAACTCGAGGCCCAGGCTTTCGTCCGCCGCCTGCTGAACTGGCGCAAGACCGCTTCCGTGGTGCACGAAGGCTCGTTCATGCAGTTCGTTCCCATCGGCGAGATCTACGCCTATTTCCGCTACGACGACAGGGATACGGTCATGGTCATCCTGAACAAGCACTCGGCGCCCATCGAACTGCCCATGACCCGTTTCGCCGAACGCTTGCGGGGCGCGACCCGGGCCCGGGACGTGCTGGGAGAACGGGAAGTGCGGCTCGACGCGCCGGTGGCCCTGTCACCGCGTTCCGTGCTGCTCCTCGAAATCGATCACTGAGGAGCGGGCCAGGGGGACGCCATGGCCCTGGGTGGTTCGAGACCCGGATCGCGGCGCCGATCTGCGAAGGTTTCCAGGCGCTCCGCGCCGCGCAAGGAGCGCGTCAGTGCGTTGGGGAAGCGACGGCCCCAGGCCGCGGCGCCGTGGTCGGCGTCGAAATCACGCACGAACACGAAGTTTCGCTCGGGCCGATAGCCCCATTCCTGCAGCAGATCGGCCATGTCCTCGACCCCCGGCCGCAGCAGCGCATCAGCGCCCTGCCCGCCACTGTCGAGATAAAAGAACACCGGGCGAACCTCGTCGCCGGCACGCGCCTCGAACCAGGGCAGCGTGTCGAGGCGGCCTTCGAGACGGAAAGCCGGGGACAGGCTGAGCGCCGCACTGAACACCTCCGGATAGCTCCATGCGGTCGCGAAGGCGATGACGCCACCCATGGCCGCCCCACCCACGTAGGTGCTCTCCCGCCCGGGCCGGGTGCGGTAGCGACGGTCGATCAGGGGCTTGACCGTCTCCACGATGAAGCGCATGTAGTCCTCGCCGGATTCACCCGGCGCGTATTCCGCCAGGCGATCCTCGCTGCCGGTGATGCCCACCACGATCATGGGCTCGATCTCCTCGTCGGCGATGAGGCGGGTCATGGCCTCGTCCACGCCCCAGTCGCGGCCACCCTCGGCCGTCAACGGGTCGAACAGGTCCTGCCCGTCGTTGAGATAGAGCACCGGGTAGCTCATGCGGTCCCGCAGCTCGTAAAAGCGCGGCAGCCACACGACCAGGTCCCGAGGCGGCACGGTGCCGTCGCGCACGTGCCGGTGATACCGCAGTTCACCCGTCACCTGGCCACGGCTTTCCACCACCGTATTCGCATCGGTCCAGCGGGTGACCTCGTCCCGAATCTCGAGATTGCGGCGCGTGGCCACCCGAAAGTTATCCAGGGGCTGACCGCGGTCATCGGCGCCGCGGCGCTCTTCGGTACCGAGGGTGTAGCGATACTCCACCGTCATGGGTCTTTTGAAGAGAATGACGACGCGCCAGGTGTCGCGCCCCAGGTAGGTCATGGGAACCGCATCCGGAGACCAGTTGCCGAGGGAAGGGGTGCCGCCGCTGAGGTACACCTTGGCGCCCCTGGGCAAATCCGGGGCATGCACGGTGAATTCGACGCTGACCGGCGCCGGCTGGGCGAAAGCCGTCGCGCAGGCGACAGCGAAAAGCACCGCCAGGAGGCGGCTGAACATCCCCATCTTGTCTCCCTTTTCATTCCGCGCAATGTTGCGCGATGAATGATTCGTGCGAGGTTATACGATTAACTGCCTGTTTCACAAGCTTTTTGCTTTGACTCATGAACTGCGCGAGCTGCTCGTGAGTCAGGCGATCCGCCATGGGATGCCAGGCATCCGGCTTCATGCCCTGGCCGATCATCACCTGCAACCAGGCCTCTTCCGCGAAGAGATCCCCGGCGTCGCGCACGATCCCGCCCGTGGACTGGAACAGGGACATTTTGTGCGCGAGGCCATCAGGCAGGTCCATGTCCCTGCAGGCTCGCCAGAATTCACCGGGGCGCTGGTTCAGGTGATAGTGCAGCACCAGGAAATCCCGGATCAGTTCAAACTCGCGGCGCGTTTGCCGGTTGTACTCGGCCACCGCACTCGGCTCGGGCCGTGGCCGGGGGAAGAGCTTGACGAGACGGTCGACGCCGGACTGGACCAGGTGGATGCTGGTCGATTCGAGGGGCTCCATGAACCCGCTCGCCAGGCCGAGGGCCACGCAGTTGCCCTTCCAGAATTGTTTACGCATTCCGGTGGTAAACCGGATCACCCGCGGATCACCCCGCACGGCCCCGTCCAGGCTGCCGAGCAAGGTTTCCGTGGCTTCGTCTTCGCCCAGGAAATCACTGCAGAACACATGACCGTTACCCGTGCGCGATTGCAGGGGAATGCGCCACTGCCAGCCCGCCTGGCGGGCCCGGGCACGGGTGTAGGGCACGAGGGGCGACACCCCTTCGCACTGCACCGCCACGGCCCGGTTGCAGGGCAGCCAGCGGCTCCAGTCCTCGAAGCCCGCCTGCAGGGTCTCCTCGATCAGGAGCCCCCGGAAGCCGGAACAGTCGATGAACAGGTCCCCGGCGACGCGACGTTCATCCTCGAGGCGCACCGCCCGGATTTCCTCACGCTCCGGATCCCGCTCCACGTCGACGACCCGGCCTTCCGTGCGCTTCACGCCGAGGCGCTCGGCAAAGCGGCGCAGGTACACCGCCACCCGGGACGCGTCGAAGTGGTACGCATAGACCAGCGCGTCCAGGCCGGTCTGCGGGTCCGCACCCACGCGTTCGAACCGGTTCGCCCGTGCCGCCCGCAGGTTGAAGGAGAAATCCCACAGGTCCGAACGCAGGCCCTGGGCCTGGGCACGGAGCCAGTAGTGGTGGAAGGGCAGCAGCGCCAGTCCGCGGCCCGTACTTCCGAAGGCGTGCATGTAAGCGCCCCCGGGATCCCCCCAGCCTTCGAACTGGATACCGAGTTTCACGGTTGCGCCGGTGTGACGCATGAAATCGTCTTCGTTGATGCCGAGCACCTGGAGCAGCAGGCGAAGCTGGGGAATCGTCGCCTCCCCGACCCCGACCGTGCCGATGGCGTCCGATTCCACCAGCTCGATGCGGGCGGCCGGCCCGAGAAGCCGCGCGAGGGCAGCCGCGGCCAGCCAGCCGGCGGTGCCGCCGCCGACGATGACGACGCGGGTGGGTTCCTGGGGTGTCATGGTGCTCAATGTGATCGCTTCATCCCCGAAATGCAAAAAGCCCCGCCGGTCGGCGGGGCTTTTCGGTCTTGCCGGCTGCACCCTCGCGGGCTTCGCCCCGGGTCAAGCCCGGCTCGACGTCCTAGTTGAACGTGTAGGACAGGCCCACGAGGAAGGTCCGACCGTAGCGCTGATAGTCGATGACCTGGCGCTCGTCGTCGTTGCCGAAGGTGACGAACTCCTCGTCGGTCAGGTTCAGCACCTGGGCCAGCAGGCTCAGGCCCTGGGCGCGGCCACCGAAGAAGTAGCTGGCCTGGGCGTCCACCACCGTCTCGCCCTGCACGGTGCGGAAGTCGCGACCGTTACCGAAGCCGGCGACCTCACCCAGGAAGTCGCTGCGCTTGCGGCCACTTGCCCGGATGGAGAAGCGCTCGGTCTCGAAGTAGAGCGTCAGGTTGTAGACGTCCTCGGACAGGCCCGGGATGGTGATCTCGTTGCCCGGCGAGTCTTCCACGGAGCTGTCCGTAAAGGACGCGCTGCCGATGGCGCCGAAGCCACCCCACCAGGAGTCGGTGAAGGCCGCCATGGAAATGGCGCCGGCCAGCTCGAAGCCGGAGATTTCACCCCCCTCGCCGTTGGTCGGGATACTCACGAGACCCTCGCGAAGCACCGGCTCCGGACCGTCGCCGATCGGGAAGCCCGTGAAGTCGAAGACCTGCGGCACGTTAATGACCCAGGAGTCGAGATCCTTGTAGAAGGCCGCGACCGCGACGTAACTCAGGCCATCCAGGAAGTACTTTTCCCAGGAGATGTCGAAGGCGTCGGCGATCCAGGGACGCAACTCCGGGTTGCCCCCGCCGCCGCCCCAGGGGCTTTGGTTGATGTCCTCGGAGTCCGCGAAATCCGGGTTGTAGCTCCACTGCAGGCCGGCGCGCAGGTCGTCCATGCGCGGACGGGCGAGCGTGCGGCCGTAGGCCAGGCGAATGAAGTTGTCGTTCGCGAACTGGAAGGTCACGTTCGCGCTCGGCAGCCACTCCTCGTAGCTGGCGCCACCGGAGGTGGGCACACCCTGAACGTCCTGGCCGGTTCCGCTGGCGGAAATGGCGAAGGAGCTCTGGTCCGTGTCCACGTACTGGATACCGACGTTACCGCTGACCACCGTGTTGCCCCAGAGCGTGTCGAAGTTGGCCATGAGGAAGGGAATCGTCACGTCTTCCTCGACCTGCCAGGATTTGATGATCACGTCCGCGTTCGGGTTGCGCGTCAGATCGAAGATCCCGGAGTTGATCGCCTGCAGCGGGTCGTAGGTGATCATGCCGGGAATGCCCAGGAAGGACAGGTTCGTGATGCCGGTCGGCTGCGGCAGCGGGGCCTCGAGGGCGCCGTTGGCGAGGGCCAGGAAGAACTCGTCG
This sequence comes from Lysobacterales bacterium, assembly GCA_036351115.1. Classification (GTDB taxonomy): domain Bacteria; phylum Pseudomonadota; class Gammaproteobacteria; order Xanthomonadales; family SZUA-36; genus Marinihelvus. The sequence goes on from JAZBOL010000060.1 coordinate 85,021, forward strand.
GCGACTTTCTCCTTTTCCCGGGTGCTGTAGTTCACACCGAATTCGAGACTGGAGAAGAAGCCGTCATTGAACACGTACTCGCCACGCAGGTCGATCCAGGTCAGCTCGTCCGTGATGGTCGGCATGTTGTTGTAGCCGAGCTGACCACCGGGAACGATATCGCCGCCCCAGCCGCGGGGGCTGGTCAGGACGATGTCCGGGCTGGTGTAGTCCAGGCTCGTGTTGAAGATGGCGCCTCGGCCCGGGGCGAGGTTGAAGCCGATGGTGTCGGTCGGGCCGCTGAAGTTGTTGCCGAAGCCGGCGTAGGATTCCAGCAACGTGTCCGTGCGGTCCACCTCGGAATAGCTCAGGTCAGCCTTGACCTTCCAGTTGTCCGACAGCTGCCAGTCGATGTTCCAGCCCGCGGCGTACAGCTCCGCCTCGCGACGGTTGAGGTCGTTGCGGATCACACCGGTGACGTTGTCGAAGACCCCGTTGGTGACCAGGCCGTCCTCGATGGTGTAGCCGGGCTGCAGCTGGGCCTCGGACCACCAGAACGGCAGCTCGATGCCACGCAGGAGCTGGGTCTCGTCAAAGTCCGTGTAGTACAGGTCCACGACGGTGTTGAAGTTGGCCGTGGGCTGCCACTCGAACACGCCCATGATGCCCGTGCGCTCCAGGTTGTTGCTCTGGGCGAAGGGCTTGGCGCCACCGATGACCAGCGCGTCCTCCGGTCCCGTTGGGTAGCCCCAGGCGTTGTAGCGCTCGCTCTGCGTCGGCGAATCGAGGTAGGCGAACCCCACCGCGATGCCGAAGGTGTCGTCGGCGAACTGGTCCACGTAGCTCACGCTGCCTCGCCACCCGTCGTCGTCCGCATCGTCATTGAGGGCGTCGATGTCGTTCCACTCGTAGCGGGCGTTGGCCACCAGGGCGCGCTCACCGTACTCGAGGGGACGGATGGTGCGCAGGTCCACCGTGCCGGCCAGGCCCTGGCCCATGAGGCCGGCATCCGGCGTCTTGTAGACGACGGCGGCGGAGATGAGCTCGGACGGGTAGGCGTCGAACTCCACGCCGCGGTTGTCGCTGGTGCTGACCTGCTGGCGGCCGTTGAGCAGGGCCGTCGTGAAGTCCGGCCCCAGGCCGCGAACGCTGATGACCTGTGTCCGGCCGTTGAGACGCTGGGCGGTGACGCCAGGCAGGCGCGCCAGGGAGTCCGCGATGCTGAGGTCCGGCAGCTTGCCGATGTCTTCCGCGGAAACCGCTTCGACGATCGACGATTCGCTACGCTTGATGTCGACCGAGGTCTGCAGGCCGGCGCGGATACCCGTCACGTAAACGGTGCCGAGGTCGGCGGCCTCTTCGGTCTGTTCGGTCTCGTTGGTTTGATCTTCCGCCTCTTCGACTTCGTCCTGAGCATAGACGGCGGTCGAGGTTGCGAGAAGCAGCGAAATGGTTGCCGCCAGTTCTTTCCGGCGGATGATGTTCTTGTGATGCATCTGTGCCTCCAACACATGAGCTGGTGGGCGAAGCGTAGCCCTCGCGCGCGCGCGGCAGCAACCCAATGCAAACGTATTCAAGGCTTTGCATGACGCAGAAACCCTTGAGCTGTCATGGTTTTTTCAGCTTTGACATGTTACGTGGCGGGGCCGGAAAGTGGGCTCGGCTTCCCCCGGTCGAGGACAACCCGGGCCGGGGCCGGGGCCGGGACACAACAGTGGTACAATTCAGCCAGTCGGACGCATGGCAAGGACCCCCAGCGCAGGGCGGCGCCACTTGGGCTCAGGAAAAACCACATCCTTCGATATCGCACACCGTGCCGGGGTCTCCCAGGCCACGGTTTCCCGCGCCCTGAGGAACAGCCCCCTGGTCAGCCCCGAGACCCGCGAACGCATCCAGCGGATTGCCCGGGAACTCAATTACCAGGTGGACCGTAGCGCCGCCGGATTGCGCTCCCAGACCAGCCACACGCTGGCCCTGCTGTTGTTCGAAGACGCCACCACGGACAACTCGCAGATCAACCCCTTTTTCCTCTCCATGCTCAGCAACATTTCCCGGGCAGCGCACCGGCGCAAATTCGACCTGCTCGTTTCCTTCCAGCAGATGAGCAAGGACTGGCATTACGAGTACGAGGCGAGCAACCGCGCCGACGGGATCATTCTCCTGGGCTATGGCGATTACGTCAGCTACACGGACAAGCTCGCGAAGCTCCTGTCCGAGAATGCGCACTTCGTGATCTGGGGCGCGACGCAGCCCGGCCTGGAGACGCACGCGGTCGGTTGTGACAACCACCTGGGGGGGCGCCTCGCCACAGAGCACCTGGTGGGGCTCGGCCGCCGTCACATCGCCTTCCTGGGTGAAACCACGGACCGGTTCCCCGAGTTCAAGCGACGCTTCGAGGGTCACCGCGACGCCCTGGCCGAAGCCGGCCTTGGTGAGCCTGAGCTGCAACTCGACGCCCAGGGGCCGGAAACCAGCGGATTCGAGGCGACGCGGAGGCTGCTCGAATCCGGTGCATCCTTCGACGCGATTTTCGCCGCGAGCGATCTGATCGCCATCGGCGCCATTCGGTGTCTCAACAAGGCCGGCCTCCGGGTGCCGCAAGACGTGTCCGTCGTCGGCTTCGACGACATTCATGCCGCCCGCTACCTCTCACCGGCCCTCACGACCGTGCGCCAGGACACCTCTGCCGCTGCCGAGATGCTCGTCAACAAGCTCCTGGGCATGATCGAGGGTAATTCGTCATCTGCCGAACTACTGCCGCCATCCCTGATCGTTCGCGGCTCCTGCGGCGGGCGAGACACCTGAATTCGTATTCAGATCGCCGGGGCGCGCGCCTGCGACCATTTCGGCTTAAGGTGTCGAACTTTCACTGACGGCGCCCTTCATGCTGCCCTTCCAGAAGCACAGGACACCCGGCTTTTTCGCCCTGCTCAGCCTGCCGAGCACCGCCATGGGCTTCGCCCTGTCGGTACAGATCTCCGCCCTCAGCTGGATCCTGACGACCCAGTACGGCCTGGACATTTACGATGTCGGGCTGGTGTGGGCCGCCGGCCCCCTCGCGGGCATCATCGGCCAGGTGTTCATCGGCATCATCAGCGACCGGGTCTGGTTCTGGGGTGGACGCCGGCGGCCGTTCATCCTGATCGGCGGGACCATCGCAGCCCTCATGCTGCTCGCCTTGCCCCACATCGACGTGATCAGCGACTCCCTGGGGCTGGGGGGCATTCTCGGCGTGGCCATCGCCGTCGCCCTGATCCTGGACCTCGCCATCAACGTCAGTTTCAACCCGACGCGGTCCCTCATCGCCGACGTCACCGGGGAGGGCGACGAGCGCACGCGCGGCTACACGTGGATGCAGACGATTTCCGGCACCTTCGGCGTCCTGGCCTACGCAATCGGGGCGATCTGGAACAATTACGTGCTGATCTACTTCGGCGCGGTGCTGGTGCTGGTGTTTTCCCTGCTGCCGACCCTGTTCATCACCGAACCCCGGAAACTGGCGGACGAGGACGAGGAAAGGAATGGGGGCGCTCACGGCAACGCCTCCACCTCGATCGGCGCCATGCTGCTCGCCATCCGACCCCTGTGGGGCTTTCTCGTGTACGACGTCTATGCCATGGGGCGCCGCATGCTGGGCATCGAACCCGAGGGCTACACGGCCGAAATTCTCTGCGCCATGGTCACCCTGGGGCTCGTTCTGCAGGCCGTCCTTGAAAAGGCTGCGCCCCACACACCGAAAGCCAACCAGGTGGCCTTCCGACGCATCGTCGCGGCGCACTCCCTGAGCTGGATCGGCATCCAGACCACCTTCGTGTTCCTTTTCGCCTACCTGCAGTTCGCCCTGCCGGACATGTCGGATATCGACATGGGGCGCGTCGGCTCCCTGGCCTTTCTCGTACTCAACGCCGTGGGTGCGCTGTTACCGGCCTTTGCCCTGGAGCCCCTGGCGCGGCGCTATGGCCGCGTGCAGACCCACACGGCCGCCCTGGCCTGCATGACCGTCGGCTACCTCGCCCTGTGGCAGTTCGCCGGGTCCCCCGCGGCCATCTTCCTGCTCATGGCCGTGGTCGGCATCGGCTGGGGGGCCATGGTGAGCCTGCCCTTCGCCATCGTTTCCCAGCGCGTGCGGCAGCAGGAAATGGGCCTGTTCATGGGCCTGTTCAACCTGTCCGTGGTGCTTCCCCAGCTCGTTGTCAGCCTGGGCATCGCCCTGGTCATCAGCCGTGCGCCGGACAAGAGCCTGATCTTCCTGATTTCCGCCGTCGCCCTTGGCCTGGCCACGCTGGCCTGGAGCCAGATTCGTGACGATTGAGATCCGTACCGAAGGCACCGTCGCCGGCCCGGAACCGGAACCGGAACCCACGGTGTCCGTCGTCATACCGGCGTATGCCGCGGGCGACTGGCTGGACGCCTGTTTGCGCGGACTGAACCGGTCCGACTGGCGTCACTATGAAGTGCTGGTCGTGGACGACGCCTCACCCAGCCGCGACATGGAATCCCGGGCGGAGGCGCACGGCGCATCGTACCTCCGCCTCGACAGGAATTCGGGCCCTGCCGTCGCCAGGAACACCGGTGTGGCGCACACGACGGGGGATTTCATCATGACCGTGGATGCAGACGTGGTCGTGCATCCCGATACGATGCGGCTGGGTGCCCAGGCACTCGCCTCGGACCCGACCCTCGCAGCCGTATTCGGCAGTTACGACGAATCGCCCGGGCACCCTGCCTTTCTCTCCCAGTATCGAAACCTTTATCACCGGTGGGTTCACCAGCAAAGCGATCCGGAGGCCAGCACCTTCTGGTCCGGCTGTGGCATGGTCCGGCGCGACGCATTCGAAGCCGTGCACGGCTTCGGTACGGGCTTTGATCGCCCGAGCATCGAAGACATCGAGTTCGGCTACCGCATTCGTGACGCAGGGTGGCGTATCCGCCTCTGCAAGGACATGTTGTGTACGCACCTTAAAGACTGGAAGCTCGTGGACATGGTGCGCACGGACATCATGCGCCGCGGCGTCCCCTGGATGGCCCTGCTGCTGGAACGCGGCAAGGATGAATCCACGCTCAACACCAACCCGAGGGCGAAAATCGCAACGGCGGCAGCCGGGCTGATGTGCGGTGCGCTGATCCTGGCATTCTGGGCGCCCCTGCTGTTGATCGTCGCGGGCCTGCTCGCGGCGCTCATCGTCACGCTGCAGTGGGGTTTTTACCGCTATGTCGCCAGGCTGAAGGGCGTGACTTTTGCCGTCAGGGTGGCGCCAGCGCAGGTGTTGTTTTTCGTGTGCTGTGCCGTCGCCGTGCCGCTCGGCTACTGGCGGTACTGGCGGAGCCGTTAGGCCGATCCGCCTAGCGGTAGCCGGATTCGAGGGGGCGCGGCACCTGGCGTTCACTGGACGCTGCGAGGGTCAGGTCTGAACCGGCCTCGTGATACTCCGCATCCTCGTTGACCTGCCAGACGTCCCAGGTTGGCTCACCGGCCAGGATGTTTTCCGCCGTCAGGAGCGCCGTCATCATGGCGTGGTCCTGGTTGTTGTACTTGTGCATGCCGTTACGCCCCACGGGGTGCAGGCCGGGACGCTCCTTCTCCAACCAGCTGCGGAACAGGGCGATCCGTTCCTCGTAGTTGTCGTCGTACACGGGATAGGCCTTGGGCTGGCGGATCACCGTGCCGTCGATCACGTGTCCGGCGGTCACGAGGCCGAGCTGGATCAGTTCCTCGTCCGCGAGGCGGACCAGCGCCTCGTCGTCCGAATCCCAGAGCCCGTCGCCCTCGAAGCAGAAATACTCGAGCCCCAGGCAGTTGAGATCCGGGTCAGGAACAAGGTGGGGTGACCAGGACTTGAAGTTCTGGATGCGTCCGACCTTGACGTCGAGCTCGTGGATGTAGATCCAGTTGTCGTCGAAGCAGTCCACGTCGCGCACCACCAGCGCCACGGTCAGGAAATCCCGGTAGCGCAGCGAATGCGCGGCGGTGACGATGGCTTCGGGTGGCGCCGGGTCAAAGCAATCCACGAGGTCGCGCAGGGCGATGGAGGAGATGACGTGATCCCCCTCATAGGCCATCTCTTCGCCGTCCGCGTTTCGCGCCGTGACGGTCCACATGCCGCTGTCCGCGTCGCGGGACAGGCGCTCCACGTTCATGCCCAGGAGCACCTCGCCGCCGGCTTCACGGACCTGGTCGGCGCAGGCCTCCCACATCTGTCCGGGACCCAGCCTGGGATAGCGAAAGGATTCGATGAGCGTCTTGGGCGTCGCGGTGCGGCGCTTGATGAATCCCGGGGTCAATGCCTGCTGCACGGCCTTGCCCAGGGACAGGCCCTTGATGCGCTGCGCCGCCCAGTCCGCGGAGATCTCCCGGCACTTCATGCCCCAGACCTTTTCCGTGTAGGTCTTGAAGAAGATGTTGTAGAGCCGCCGGCCGAACTGGTTGACCACCCAGTCCTCGAAACTGCGGGGATCACGGATCGGGAAGGCCCGGGCCCAGGCGTAGGAGAGACCGCAGCGGACCGACTCGAACAACCCGAGCTTGCTGAGCGCGTCGAGGGCGCTCAGCGGGTAGTTGAACAGCTTGCCGTTGTAGAAAATCCGGGACTTGCGGGGGCGCTCGATCAACTGGTCGCCGAGGATTTCCTGCCAGAGCGCCTCGATCTCCGACGACTTGGAGAAAAAGCGGTGACCGCCGACATCGAAGCGGAACCCGTTGTAGCGTTCCGTGCGCGAAATACCGCCCACGTGCCGGGGATCCCGCTCGAGCACGGTTACTTTCACGCCGGCACGGGTGAGGTGGCGAGCGGCGGTCAGGCCCGCAGGACCGGCGCCGACGCAAATGACGTGCTTTGGCGTACCCATGGAATTTGAATCCGGTGAGAGACGGTCGCCATGGTAGCCAATGCACCCCGCAAAACCCAACGCTCTGGCGTCATGCGCGTTTTACACGCCGTTCACGAGATTCCACTAAACTCGGCGCACATTACAACGAGAGTACGCCCGTGAGCATCATTCTCCTGGTTGAAGACAACCATGACATCGCGGCGATGGTGGGAGATCATCTGGAATCCGAAGGCTACGAAGTGGATTATGCCGCTGACGGCCTGACGGGCCTCCACCTCGCGGTTACCGAGAGCTTCGACGCCATCATCCTGGACCTCATGCTCCCGGGCATGGACGGCATGGACATCTGCCGCAAGCTGCGGGACGACGCCGGCAAGGACACCCCCATCCTCATGCTGACAGCCCGCGACACCCTTGAAGACAAGGTTGCCGGCCTCGACGCAGGCGCCGACGATTACCTGGTCAAACCCTTCGAAATGGACGAACTCGACGCGCGCTTGAACGCCATGTTGCGTCGCGCTTCCGGCGAAATGACCAGCCAGGTGCTGCGTGTGTCGGACCTGACCCTCAACACCGGCACCTACGAGGTCGAGCGGGCAGGCAAGTCCCTGACGCTGACGCCCATTTGCCTCAAGCTGCTCATCGCGCTGATGAAGGCCTCTCCCAAGGTCATCAGCCGCCGGGACCTGGAGCGGGCGGTCTGGGACGACATCGTTCCCGACAGCGACGCGCTCCGAAGCCACCTGTACAACCTGCGCAAGGTAATCGACAAGCCGTTCGACCAGCCTTTGCTGCACACGGTGCAGGGTCTCGGCTATCGTCTCGCGGAACTCGATGGCGATTGAAAAAGGCCTGAATCGCAGGCTGGGTCGCAGCCTGCTCCTCCAAGCCATCTACATTTCCCTGGCCGTGCTGGTCGGCATTTTCATCGCCGCGCGGCTGGTGGAGAACGTCCTGATCGAGCAGGCGCTCATCGGCGAAGCCGAGTTCTACTGGTCCCAGGCAGACAGCAATCCGGACCATCCGCTGCCCAACACCAAGAACATGACGACCTACCGGGTCGACCACGGCAGCGGGGTTCCTGGCCGCCTGACCGGGCTCGAGGCGGGTTTCCACAACCTCGACGCGCCCCGGGAACTGCTGGTGCTCGTCAGCGACCACGGTGACCAGCGGCTTTACCTGGAATTCGAGGTCGAGCAGGTCGAACAGCTGGTTACCCTGTTCGGGCTGATTCCCCTGGCCCTGGCCCTCACAGTGATCTACCTCTCCCTGTACAGCGCCTATCGCGTGTCGCGCCAGGCCGTCTCCCCGATCGTCAGTCTCGCAAAGCAGGTGCAGGAACTGGATCCTTCGAACCCGGACGCGGAGGTGCTCACCATCGACCCGTCCCTCGACCCGGACGAGGAAATCATCGTCCTGCAGGAAGCCCTGCAGGACCTGATCCAGAAGGTCACGGATTTCACGGAACGGGAGCGGCGCTTCACCCGGGACGCCAGCCACGAGCTTCGCACCCCGCTGACCGTGATCAAGATGGCAGCCGAGCGACTGCTCAAAACCCTGCCGCCTGACTGCCAGGAGCGCGGGATGGTCGAGCGGATCCGAAACAACGCCAGCGACATGAATCGCCTGACCGAGGCCTTCCTGCTGCTCGCCCGGGAGTGGGAAGAAGGCCTCGACCGAAACTGGGTTTGCGTCAACGAAATCGCGAGCCTGGAACTGGAGCGCATGAAGATCATCTACCCGGATGCGCCCATCGAGTCCAGGCTGGAGCAGGAATGCCGCCTGTTCGTGCTGGCCCCGGCCAAGGTCGTGGAATCGGTCATTGGCAACCTGGTTCGTAACGCTTTCGCCTACACGGACGCTGGCGCGGTGACCGTTCGCATCGGGCGGAACCAGGTGGAGATCGCCGACACGGGCGCCGGTATGGACGAAAACGAGGTCGAACAGATCTTCAAGGCGTTCTACAGCAAGGGACGCCAGCGTGGCGGCTTCGGGGTGGGGCTGACCATCGTCAAGCGCCTGACGGAACGGTTTCAGTGGACCGTCAGCTTTGATTCCGCCCCCGGCGAGGGGACGACGGTCACCGTGAATTTCCCCGGCGCCCGCTACGAAATGCTGCCCTGAGTCAGCCCCGCCCCGGGCGTGGAATGACGGCGCCGTTGCCACCGGTGGCAACGGCAAATCGAGCGGGCGTTCACGACCTTTTCACCGGTGTCCGACAGCTGTTTCACCACAACGGTCCGACACTGGCGGCCATCGAAAAGAAGGCACGTTTGTGATGGGAGCCTCGGTTAAAAATTTCATTCTCTACAACGTCGGGTGGTTCGCCTGCGTTTACTTCGCCGCCGAAGGGCAGGCCTGGGTCGGGCCGGTCGCCGTCGTGCTGGTCGCCGCGGCCCATCTGCTGTCCGTTTCCGCCTGGAAGAAAGAGGCGCTAACGCTGCTCATCGCCGCAGTCCTGGGTTTCGCCTGGGAGAGTCTGCTGGTCTGGGCGGGGGTACTCAGCTATCCCACCGCGCCGGGCGTCGGGTCCTTCGCCCCACTCTGGATCGTTGCCCTGTGGATCAATTTCGCCACGACGATCAATGTGAGCCTGGCCTGGGTCAAGCGGAGCTGGTGGCTCGCGTCTGTCTTTGGCGCGATCGGCGGGCCTTTGGCTTTCGCTGCCGGCGCCGGGCTGGGCGCCGTGAGCTTCGGTGACCCATTCTGGAGCCTGGTGATCATCGGCGCCGGCTGGGCCGTGCTGCTCCCCGTGTTCGCCCTGATCGCGGAAACGATCATCGACAGCACGTTTCTCGAGCCCGGCTACCGCCGAACCCGGCGGAGCAGCCTGCTCGAGCAGGCCCAGATGCTCCTCAACGGGAAAGGGCTCGACAAGTGAGCCGCAAAACGACCGTTGTCCTGGCGACCTCGCTGGGCCTCCTGCTGGCCGGCGCCGGCGGGGGCGTCACCGCGGACATGGCCGAGGAGCCCACGGGCACGACGACCGAGCGCGCCCTGTGGGAATTCCAGGTACTGCTCGATGGACGCGACATCGGCATTCACCGCTTCGACATTCAGCAGGACGATGGCTTGGAACGGGTCGATATCGAGGCGCGCTTCGAGGTCGAGTTCATGTTCATCACGGCCTATCGCTATGTGCACGACAACCAGGAGACCTGGCGCGACGACTGCCTGCAGCAGATCGAATCCAGCACGGACGACAACGGCGAGCAGTACGAGCTTACCGGCCAGGCCGGAACCGACTCCTTCACCCTGGACCGCAACGACGCCACCGAGGCGATCGAGACGCCCTGCCTGAAAACCTTCGCCTACTGGAACCCGGAAATCCTGGAGGCGGATCGACTCCTCAACGCGCAGACCGGCGAGTGGAAGCCGGTCACCGTGGAGTCCGTGGGCGTGACGCCCTTCGAGGTGGCCGGCGTGCCCGTCGCCAGCGAGGAGTACCGCCTGCTGATTCCCGACGGCGCCATCCGGCTCTGGTATCAGCAGGACAACGGCCAGTGGCTGGGGCTGGAAACGCAGACCAAGGGCGGACGCACGCTTCGCTACGAACCGCTCTCGCTGCCCCACCCGCCTGGTCCCGGGGCGGGATCCAGGGTCGCCCGGCGCTCGGAGCAGGCACTGGCGCCCTCCCCCTGAGAGCCCCGCGCGGACTTGCTTTCCGCCCGGCACCATCCCACAATTGCGGTCATGCCACGTTTGATGCGACACAACGCCCTCAGGTCCCTTCTGTTCGGACTCCTGTTCGCGTTCGCCCAGTCCTTTGCGTTCGCCCATGAGGTCACGCATGACCTGAGCGGAGAGCCCGAGCTCTGCGCCACCTGCACGGTGGGCGGGACGCTCAAGGCTGCGCTCGAAGGCAGCCCGTCCCTACCCATCGCCCGTCCGGAAGTCTTGCTGCCCGGAGCCGTGGCCGCGCTTCCGGGCTACACGTCCTCGATCCTGCCGCCGGAAGCGCGGGCACCCCCGAAGCACGCCTGAAAAATCGACCTGAACCATGAGCCCGGGGCATAACCGTCCGCGGGCCGTCCTTGATCGACCGCATTTTTTAGGAGTGACAAACCATGTCTTTCATGACACCGGGGCCGCAACGGCGTCCCCTCTACCACGCCGTCGCGTGTGCTCTGACCCTTGCCCTCGCCGGCGCCGCGCAAGCCCAGTCCACGGCGGATGATGACAGCGACCGTGATGTCCTCGAACTCGAGGAAATCGTGGTCACCGCGACCCCGATCGGCCGCTCGGCGGTCGAGCTGACCCAGTCCGCGGTCGTTCTCCAGGGTGAGGAACTCAACAGCGAACTGAACAACTCCATCGGTGAAACCCTGACCCGCCTGCCCGGACTGAACAACGCCAGCTTCGGGCAGAACGTCGGCCGACCGGTCATCCGCGGCCAGCAGGGCGTGCGCATCGGGGTGCTGAACAACAACATGAACAACTTCGATGCCTCCGCCGTCAGCCAGGACCACGCGGTGGCCACCGAACCCTTCCTGGCGGATCAGGTGGAGGTCTTGCGTGGGCCGAACACCCTGCTCTACGGCTCCAGCGCCATCGGCGGGGTGGTGAATGTCGTCACCAACACGATCCCGGTCACCGTACCCGAAGACGGCTTCGACGGCCGGGCCATGATCCAGGGGGACACGGCGGCGGACGAGCGCTTCGGCGCCGCTCGCTTCGATATCGGCTTCGGCAACTTCGCCTTCCACGCCAACGGTTTTTACCGGCGCACGGACGATTACGAGATTCCGGGCGCCGCGGAACTCTTCCCGGACGATGACCATGACGATCATGGTCACGAAGGCGAAGCGCACGATGAACACGATCACGGCGAGGAGGAAATGACCGGCATCCTCGAAAACAGCTTTCTCGACAACGAGGGCGGCGCGGTCGGCGGCGCCTGGATCGGTGAAAAGTGGCGCGCAGGCCTGTCCTACACGGCCTATGACAGCAACTACGGCATCCCCGGCGGCCACGCTCACGCCCACGGCGAGGAAGAGCATGAAGGCGAGGAACACGACGAAGAGCACGAGGGTGAGGAAGAGGAGGAAATCGTCACCATTGACCTCGAGTCCCAGCGGATCGACGCCCTGCTCAATGGCATGGACCCCTTCGCCGGGTTTTCCGAGTTCGACCTGCGCATCGCCAACACGGACTACACCCACACGGAGTTCGAGGGCCTGGAGACCGGCACGGTTTTCGACAGCGAAACCACCGACCTGCGCCTGGAACTGACCCACAACCCCCTGGGCAGCTTCGAAGGGACCTTCGGTTTGCAGTGGTCGGACAACGACTTCACAGCCGTCGGGGAAGAAGCCTTCGTGGCCCCGTCCACGACCGAAACCTGGGGCCTGTTCCTGGTGGAGACCTGGCAAGTCAATGATGCGTTGCTGTTCGACCTCGGGTTGCGTTACGAAGACACGAGCATCGACTCCTTCATCATCGAACACGATCATGATCACGAAGGGGAAGAGCACGAGGGGGAGGAACACGAAGATGAAATGCCCGAAGCCGCGTCTCGCAGCTTCAACCCGTTCAGCGTCTCCGTGGGCGCCAAGTGGGAAGTGACCGAGCGGTCGCACTTCACCTTCAACGTTGCCCGTGCCGAACGCGCACCGGCCTCGGTCGAGCTGTTCTCCAACGGTCCGCACATCGCCACGCAGACCTTCGAGGTCGGCGATCCGGACCTCGGCAAGGAGACCAACACGCACTACAGCGGTACCTACCGCCTCAAGGAGGGCGCATTCACCGGCGCCATCACGCTGTACTACGACGACTATGACGACTTCATCTACCTGGCCGATACGGGTGAGATGGAGGACGGCTTTCCGGAGCGGATCTGGTCTCAGCAGGATGCCGAATTTACCGGCGGCGAACTTGAGGTGCGTTACGACCTCGGTGATACCGCGATCGGAAACTGGCAGCTCTTCGGTTTCTATGACCGGGTGCGGGCCGAACTGGCGGACGGCTCGAATGTGCCGCGTATTCCGCCGCAGCGCTTCGGCCTGGGCGCCGACTGGAATACGGCCCAGTGGCGCGGCAACGTCACCTGGATCAACGCGGATGACCACACGCGCACGGCGGAATTCGAAACGCCGACGCCGGGTTACGACCTGCTGAACGCGGAACTGTCCTTCTACCTCCCGCTGGCCGGCGGAGATGCGGATCTCGAGTTCTACCTCAAGGGCCGCAACCTGCTGGACGAGGACATCCGCAACAGCTCGTCCTTCCTGAAGGACGACGCGCCGCAGATCGGCCGGAACTTCGTCTTCGGCGTCCGAACGACGTTCTGATCCAACGGTTTCATGACGCCCGGCGAGCTATGCTGGGCGGCATGAGCGTGAGATCTTTCAACGGCATGCGCCCCGTCATCGGGGCGCGATGCTGGATCGACCCGGCGGCCGTCATCATCGGCGACGTGAAGATCGGCGACGAAAGCTCCGTGTGGCCCATGACGGTTGTCCGGGGCGACATCCATCGGATCCGCATCGGCCGGCGCACCTCCGTGCAGGACGGCTCGATTCTGCACGTCACCCATGACGGGCCCTTCAACCCGGGCGGTTTCCCGCTGATCATCGGCGACGAGGTCACCCTCGGCCACCAGGTCATGCTGCACGGCTGCACGCTGGGCAACCGCATCCTGGTTGGCATGTCCACGGTCATCATGGACGGCGCCACGGTCGAGGACGAGGTCATCATCGGCGCCGGCAGCCTGGTGCCGCCGGGGAGAACGCTGGAATCGGGCAAGCTGTACCTGGGCAGACCGGCAAAGGCCGTGCGGCCACTCACGGAAGAGGAAATCGGTTTCTTCAGCTACACGGCCCAGCGCTATGTCGACCTGGCCGCGGACTACCTGGACGAGGGCAGCGTTTTCGACTGATTGCCCCGGGCCAGCCCCCATGCCCCTTTAGGGCGACGGGGTCCGTCCCTATATCAACGAACACAACCTTTCACAGCCAACCACCCACCGGGGGAACAGCCATGACCTACGAATTACCCGCCCTGCCCTACGCCAAGGACGCCCTGGCGCCCGTGATTTCGGCGGAAACCATCGACTACCACTACGGCAAGCACCATCAGGCCTACGTGACCAACCTGAACAACCTCGTGCCCGGCACGGAACACGAAGGCAAGAGCCTCGAGGAGCTGATCCACAGCACCAGCGGCGGCCTGTTCAACAATGCGGCCCAGGTCTGGAACCACACGTTTTACTGGAACGGCCTGAGCCCGGACGGTGGCGGCGAGCCCGCCGGCACGGTCGGCGACGCCATCGTGGAGGCCTTCGGCTCTTTCGGCGCTTTCAAGGAGCAGTTCATCAAGTCTGCCATCGGCAACTTCGGCTCCGGCTGGACCTGGCTGGTGAAAAACGCCGACGGCGGACTGGAGATCGTCAATACGGACGACGCGGAAACCCCGCTCACGGACGGCAAGACGCCGCTCCTGACCATCGACGTGTGGGAACACGCCTATTACATCGACTACCGCAACGCGCGGCCGAAGTACCTGGACGAAATCTGGAAAATCGTGAATTGGGACTTTGTGGAAGCCAACTACCTCGGCTGAGCATTCGCCGGCTCCAGGAAGTCAAAAGCCCGGCAAATGCCGGGCTTTTTTCATGGCCGCCGCTCGTCAGTCACGACGGAGCGCCTGGCCTCGCGACGGGCTCAGTCTTCAGCCGTCGTGCCGTGCCGTGCCGCCACGTGCCGGGAGAACTCCTCGGCGCTGATACAGGCGTCACCGTCCAGGTCGATGTCGCCGTAGGCGGGGATACCCGGGGACCCTTTTCCGGCGCCCGGAGCATACGCCTGCCCCTGACCCATACCGGGACCTTTGCCCGGACCATTGCCCGGACCATTGCAGGGGCCTCCGCCCGGGCATGGACGGGCGCCCTGGCCCTGGCCGCGCCCCGCCTGTGTGCCATGGCGTTCGCTCATGCGGGCCGCCTGGTGCGTTGCGAATTCCTCGGCATCGATGACGCCATCTCCATTCAGGTCCAGGTCTGCAAACGCCGGTGGGGACATGCCCTGGGCGTGGGCAAGTCCGCCACACAGACACAGCGCGAAAAACAGGCTCGTGGGCCATCTCTTGCTTCCGTTCATGATTCAACCTCCAGCGACTGGGAATGACACCATGGTCGCGCAGCGGCCCGGGATCGGCCATGACCTGGAACAACTTCCCGGTGAATCGTGAACGGGGGACGATCTCAGGCGATGACCACATCCCACTCGGCGATCAGTTCGGCGCTGTCGTCCGGGCTGGGACGGAACTCCGCCTGGACACCCTGGCGCCGGGCTTCGCCCTCGATGCGGCGGAACACGCCGTCCTGCTCGAGGCCCGGATGGCCGGCGATGTAGAGCTGGGTCGCCAGCCGGCTGCCTTCGGGCGTGGTCACCTGGTAGTGAATGTGCGGCACACGGCCGGGGTAGGCCACCGGCTTGATGGTGCGGAATCGGTAACGACCCTCGGCGTCGGTCACGGTGCTGCCGTAGGCCTGGAAATTATCGTCCCGTTGCACGTCGTTGCGATCGCCGGGGTGGTGGTAACCCCCGTTGGCGTCGCACTGCCAGATCTCCACCTTCGCGCCCGCGATGGGCTTGCCGCGAGGGGTGATGACCCGGCCGATCACGTTGGTGTGCACGCCCATGGCGGGTTCGTCGTGGCCCTCGATCCAGACCAGATCGTTGTCGCTGTCCAGCGGCAGTTCGTCCGGATAGAACGGCCCGGTGGTCTGGTCCACGGTCTCCAGCAGCGGGCCGGCACTCGCCGCCAGCGGCGCCAGCGCGAGGCTCCCGGCCCCCAGTTTCAGAAACGCTCTCCGCCCACCCGTTTTCCCGGCCTTTCCGCTCATGTTTCCCACCGTTTTGATTTTTGCTGTCATGGTCCAGCTTAGCACCCTGTCACCGGTTCACGCTTCACGCACGGGCTGCTTTCTAAGCTATCCCCATGAGCGCCCTGATCGAGATCACACCCCTTGGGTTCCCCTGGCCCACCCTCGACCCGTTCCTGTTCTGCGTACACCACCTCGACCATTACCCCGCCGGCGGCGAACACCAGGGACCGGACCCGTCCCTGCTGGCCGGCCGCCAGCTGGGCATGGATTTCGAAACCCGCGACGGCTTTCGCATGTACCACGGCCGTGCCGTGCCGGGCTTTCCCCGGCACCCGCATCGGGGCTTCGAGACGGTCACCCTGCTGACGCAGGGCTACTGTGACCATTCCGACTCCCTGGGCGCCACGGCCCGCTTCGGACCCGGCGACGCGCAGTGGATGACCGCGGGACGCGGTATCGAGCACGCGGAGATGTTTCCCCTGCGCCACCGGGACCAGGACAACACGCTGGAGCTGTTCCAGCTCTGGCTCAACCTGCCGGCAAGCCGAAAACTGGCCAATCCGAGCTTCTCCATGCTCTGGCGCAACCGGATTCCACGGCGGCGCTTCACCGACGCGCAGGGGCGCGACGCCGAGATCATCTTTGTTGCCGGCGGGTTCGACGGGGTCGAGCCCGCAGCGCCGCCCCCCGACTCCTGGGCAAGCCAGGCGGACGCGGACGTGGCCATCTGGCTGATCCACCTGGCGGAGCACGCCACTTACCGCCTGCCGTCCGCCCAGCCCGGCAGCAACCGGGCACTTTATTTTTACCGGGGTGACCACCTCACCGTCGAGGACCAGCCGTTGCCGGCGTATCACCGAGCCACGCTTCGGGCGGATCAGCCGGTCGATCTGCAGGCGGGCCCCGGTGGGGCGGACCTCCTGCTGCTCCAGGGCCGACCCATCAACGAACCGGTCGCGCAGCAGGGACCCTTCGTCATGAA
This sequence comes from Lysobacterales bacterium, assembly GCA_036351115.1. GTDB lineage: Bacteria > Pseudomonadota > Gammaproteobacteria > Xanthomonadales > SZUA-36 > Marinihelvus. The sequence continues at coordinate 101,637 of JAZBOL010000060.1, forward strand.
CACGCCGGGTGAGATCCGCCAGGCCTTTCTCGACTACCAGCGCGACCGCTTCGGCCAACGCTGGCCGTGGGATGCGGACGACCCGGTGCACGATCGGGAAAGGGACCGCTTTGCCATCCACGCGGATGGACGCGAAGACACCCCGGGCGACGGGGTCCAGAGTCCCGAAGCCGGCCCGGTAGCCGCCGGCTGAGAAGCCTGCCGTGCGTTCCGTCGTCTGGCTCAAGCGCGATCTGCGCCTCTCCGATCACCGTCCCCTGGCCCAGGCGGCGGCGGACGAGTGCCTGCTGCTGTACGTGATCGAACCGTCCTGGCGCGACGCACCGGATTTCGACGCCTGCCACGCCGACTTCATCGGCCAGTCCCTGGCCGAACTGGCGCCGCGGGTCGAAGCCCTCGGCGGCAGGCTGGTCCTGGCGGAGGGCGAGGTGGTCGAGGTGCTCGACCGCCTGTTCGAGGCCTGGCCCTTCGAACGCCTGCTCAGCCACGAGGAAACGGGCAACGACCTGAGCTTTCAGCGCGACCGGGCCGTCAGGGCCTGGACCCGGCGCCGCCACGTGACCTGGACCGAGCATCCCCAGTTTGGCGTGTTCCGTCCCCTGCCGGAGCGCGATGGCTGGGCAGCCCGCTGGCGCCGGCGCATGCAGGAGCCCCTGACGCCGACGCCGAAGACGCTGCAGTCACCGACGGTCGATCTACCCTTCAGCCTGTCTCTCGAAGGATTGACGAGCGAGCCCCATCCCCGGCGCCAGCTCGGCGGCGAGGCCGCGGCCCGGGAGACGCTTCGCAGTTTTCTCCGGGAACGCGGCCAGGAATACGCCACCCGGATGTCGAGCCCGGTCACCGCGGCCGATGCCTGCAGCCGGATGAGCCCGTACCTGGCCTGGGGCAACCTGTCCATGCGGGAAATCCACCAGCGCTGCGAGGCCCGGGCAGAAGCGCTGCGCCGCTCGCGGCCGACGCCACCGCACTGGCTCAAGTCCATCGCCGCCCACGGCAAGCGCCTGCGCTGGCACTGCCACTTCATCCAGAAGCTGGAGGACCAGCCTTCCATCGAGTGGCAAAACATGCAGCGCGCTACCGACGGCTTGCGGGAGGACGACTTCAACGAGGATTACTTCGAGGCCTGGAAGGCCGGCGAAACCGGCTATCCCATGGTGGATGCCTGTATGCGCGCCCTGAAGGAAACGAAGTGGATCAACTTCCGCATGCGCGCCATGCTGGTGAGCTTCGCGAGTTACCACCTGTGGCTGGACTGGCGCCGCACGGCGCCCTGGCTGGCGAAGCAGTTCCTCGACTACGAGCCGGGCATCCACTACAGCCAGTTCCAGATGCAGTCCGGCACCACCGGCATCAATACGCTGCGCATCTATTCCCCGGCCAAGCAGGTACTCGACCAGGACCCGGAAGGGCAATTCATTCACCGCTGGTGCCCGGAGCTGGAAGGGCTCACGGGCAAGTTGCTGGCCAACCCGGAGACCGCCGGTGAACTGTTTCCCGCAGCCTATCCGGCGCCCATCGTGGATCACGCGGAAGCCACGCGGTTCGCGCGAAGAAAAATCATGAGTGTGCGGCGCACGGACGAGGCGCGCAGTGAGTCCCGCGCCGTGTTCCAGCGTCACGGCTCCCGCAAGCGAAGCGCCAACCGCCGACGCGTTCGCTAGGCGGTCCCGCCGCGACCGCCGGTCCGCGAAGCCGCTCAGGTCAGGATCTGACCACCAGCCACGTCCCCAGGAACACCAGGCCCAGCCCCAGCAACTTCGGCAGGGAAATGGGGTCCGCCTCCGTCAGGATGCCAAAGTGGTCCAGGGCCGTGCCGGCCACCATCTGACCCAGGATGAGCAAAACGACCAGCGCCGTCGGACCGATCACGGGGACGGTAATGATGGTGAGGCTGACATAGACAGCGCCCAGCAGCCCCCCAAGCCAGGCCCACCAGGGCAAGGCCAGGGCGCCCGACCAGTTGGCGGCGCCGAGCTGGCCCCGCATGGCGATCCAGGCCAGAAGCCCCAGGGTGCCCACCACGAAGGAAACCGTCGTCGCCCACAAGGCGTTTTCGAAGCCCTGGCTCAACCGGGCATTGATCAGAAACTGGATCGGCAGCAGCGCGCCACCGAGCGCCGCAAAGGCGACGGCAAGGGTGTAATTCATGATGAAGTCCTCCTGCGGCCCTTATACCACCCCCGGCCCCGGACCGGACAGCGGGACATGAACGCGGGTCTGGAACGGCGTTCTCGAACGGCGGCCTTGAATGCGGGCGCGGCGGGAGCGAGAATGCCGCCCCCCGAACCGTCGGACTGCGAGAGACCGCGTCATGGACCTGATTTCCGCCGCCACCCTGCTGTTCCTGGTCATGGATCCGCTGGGCAACATCCCGATCTTCCTGTCCGTGCTGGACAAGGTGCCGGAAGACCGTCGGCGCCGGGTGCTGATCCGCGAGCTGCTGCTCGCCCTGGTCGTACTCGTGGCGTTTCTCTTCTTCGGTCAGTACCTGCTGGGCTTCCTGGGGCTAAGCGAGCATGCCATCCGCATCGCCGGCGGCATCATCCTGTTTCTCATCGCCCTCAAGATGGTATTTCCCGTGCAGCGTTCGGCCCAGGCGCCGGACGAAGACGACGAAGAACCGTTCCTCGTGCCCCTGGCGATCCCGCTGGTGGCCGGTCCGTCGGCCATGGCCATCCTCATGCTCCTGGCCACGAACGACCCGGGCCGCATGCCGCACTGGCTGGCGGCCCTGGGCATCGCCTGGGTGCTGACGGCCATCATCCTGCTCTCCGCCACGGGCCTCGAGCGCCTGCTGGGCAAGCGAGGCCTGATCGCCATGGAGCGCCTCATGGGCATGGTGCTCATCGCCCTGGCCGTGCAGATGCTGCTCGAGGGCGTCACGGCCTTCGTGCTGGCTTCCCGGGCCGGCGGCGTCTGATCCGACCGATCCGGCGCCCCGGTTTCGGCCGGTCGTCGTTCATTCGCCCGGGCCGTAGTCGCCAGGACCCCGGCAACTGATCATCTGGTAGTCGAGCGCGCTCATGGCGCCGCCCTCGGGAGGCCGGAGCCCGTAAAGCAGTTCCGTGCGCGCCTCGATGCTGGCGAGCAGGGCATGGCCGAGGCGCATCGCCGCCTGCCCCGCCTCCTCGCTGTAGCGCGTGAGCGAGTCCACCGCGAGCTTGTCCTGCCCCTGGGCATACAGCGCGTTGGCCGTCGCCTCCACGGCCTCCTGCTCCGCGGCCAGCCGGTCTTCGAACGCGGTGAGCGCCTCGGTGACTTCCGGGAGAAAGCGATCCGGATGGTCACAGGTGTAATACATGAGCCGCTTGAACAGCCGCCCGGCGAATTCGGTGGCTTCCTGGATCTGCCAGTCCCGGGTCAGAAAGGCGCTGGCCTCGCCCTTGGTGAGGTAGCGGTGCTGGCCGAACTGGGGCGCAATGGTGCGAACTCCGACCCGGTAGGGCACGAACGGTGCGGTGACCGAGCCCGTCGGCGCAACCCAGAGCAGGTGTAGGTCCCCGCGGTCCCGCTGGCGCAGCCGGGCCACCTGGCCATAGCCGGTGCTGTCCTTCGAGAGGCGCCGATCACGGACCGCATCCATCATCCGGCGCAGGTCCACGGGTGCCGCTTCGGTCAGTTCCCGCTCCAGGGCGGTGCGGGGATAGCGGGCTTCGTCAGCGCCGTAGACCGCCATCACGTCGAAGGGTTCGCCGGAGTCCGGATCCCACCAGCCCTGTTCGACGGCGAACTCCACAAAGTGCTCCGCCCCCATGAAATCGTCTCGCTCCCGGAAATCCAGCGGGATTTCCCGGATGTAGCCGGGATAGGACACGCGCACCTCGTCCGGGCCCAGGCGCTCGGCGATCCACAGGCCCTGGCCGCCAGCGAAATTCAGCAGCACCCAGCCCTCCTCGGCATCGGCGAAGAGATGGGAGTTTCCCCCGTAGGTCGTATAGCCATGCTCATCGATCAGGGCGCCGACGATCTCCACCGCTTCCCGGGCGCTGCGGGCGCGTTCCATGACGATGCGGGAGAGATCGCTGTACTGTGGCCCGCGCTGGGGATTCGGCGTCATGGCCACCAGTTCCGCCCGGGAATCGGACCACACGTCGCGCGCCGCCACGCCGTACTCATTGAGCCCGCCGTTGGTCAGCGGGGGCGGGAAGCCCTCGAAGTCCGAGTAGTTCATCGAGAGGTAGCGGAAGGTGCTCGGCGCCTGCGGAATCTCCATCAGTTCACCGGGCATGTAGGCGTCCGCCGTGGCACCGACGCGGATGGTCGCACCTTCCGGGTGCTCCGCGCCCGGAACGACCACGAGCCAGTGACTGGACACCTCGTCGCCGGAACCGCCGATCAGCACGCTGCCGTCAACGGTGAGGTTCTTGCCGACATAGATGGCATAGCTGGCGCACAGGGCCGGCGCCCAGCACGAGAACGGCAGGGCAAGCAGCGCCGTGAAGGCCCCACGCCAGAGCGCGCCCCCGCGGCGGGCGACTCGCTTTCGCCCTCCGCGATCCACCGTTCAGAGCGCCGCGTTGACCGCGTCCAGGGTTTCCTTGGCGTCCCCGAACAGCATCCGCGTGTTGTCCTTGAAGAACAGCGGGTTCTGCACGCCGGCATAGCCCGCGGCCATGCTGCGCTTGAGCACGATCGTGGTCTTGCCCTTCCAGCATTCGAGGACGGGCATGCCCGCGATGGGGCTATCCGGCTCATCGAGGGCCGAGGGGTTCACGATGTCGTTGGCGCCGATGACCACGGACACGTCCACGTCGGGAAAGTCGTCGTTGATCTCCTCCATCTCGTACACGATGTCGTAGGGCACCTTGGCCTCGGCCAGGAGCACGTTCATGTGCCCCGGCATACGCCCGGCCACCGGGTGGATGCCGAAGCGGACGTTGACGCCCTTGTCGCGGAGCTTTTTCGTGATTTCCTGCACGACGTGTTGCGCCTGGGCGACGGCCATGCCGTAGCCGGGGATGATCATGACTTCCTTCGCATCCTCCAGCAGGGCCGCGGTCTCTTCCGCCTCGATGGGCACGACTTCGCCCTGGTCACCCCCGCCGCCGGACGCCGCCGCACCGCCTCCGGTGCCGAAACCGCCGGCGATCACGTTCAGGAACTTGCGGTTCATGGCACGGCACATGATGTAGCTGAGGATCGCCCCGGAAGAGCCCACCAGCGCACCGGTAACGATGAGCAGGTCATTGCCCAGCATGAAGCCGATCGCCGAAGCGGCCCAGCCCGAGTAGCTGTTGAGCATGGACACCACCACGGGCATGTCCGCTCCGCCGATGGCCATGACCATATGGATGCCGAACAGCAGGGCAATGACGGTCATGATGATCAGCGGCAGGAAACCCGCATGCCCGGCCAGCCCTTCCGCCGCACCCGCGGCGCCCGCCGCCGACTGCTGTACGAACTCGATGCCGAACCAGATGGCGCCGAGAAGCAGCAGCAGGTTGAGCCAGTGCCGTGCCGGCAGGGTCAGGGGCTTGCCGCCGATGCGGCCGGACAGCTTGCCGAAGGCGATGACAGAACCGGAGAAGGTCACGGCGCCGATGAGCACCCCCACGTAGGTCTCGATGTCGTGGATGGTCTTCATGGCGCCGGTGTAGTCGCCGCCGTGGCCCAGGAAGTTGGCGTAGCCCACGGCCACCGCCGCGAGGCCCACCAGGCTGTGCAGGATGGCCACCAGTTCGGGCATCTGTGTCATCTGCACGCGCTTCGCCGCGATGAGGCCGATCACGCCGCCCACCACCAGCACGGCGCCCAGCTCGAGATAATTCGCCTCGACTTTCCAGATGACCGTCGCCAGGAAGGCGATGGCCATGCCGATGATGCCGTACCAGTTGCCGCGACGGGCCGTTTCCTGGTTCGACAGTCCGCCGAGGGCCAGGATGAAGAGGATCGTGGCCAGGATGTAGGCCATGGGCAGCATGCCGGCGTTTTGATTGATGATTTCGGTCATGACGGCGCCCTCACTTGCGGAACATTTCGAGCATGCGCCGCGTCACCGCGAAGCCGCCGAAGATGTTAATGGAGGTGATGAGCACGGTCCCCACGGCGATCCACTTGATCAGCGGATCCGACGAGGAGATCTGCAACAGGGCGCCGATCACGATGATGCTCGAGATCGCGTTGGTCACGCTCATGAGCGGCGTGTGCAGTGCCGGAGTCACGTTCCAGATCACCATGTAGCCCACGAAGCAGGCCAGCACGAACACGGTGAAGTGCCCCATGAACTCAGGGGGCGCCACGGCGCCCATGGCCAGCAGCGCGATGCCCGCGACGGCCATGGCGATGGCCGTGCCGGTGAAGGATTTTGGCGCCTGCTCCCTGGGCTCCGCCGGGGCGGCTTCCGCGGCCTTGGGCTGCGGCGGCGCCGCCGACAGTTTGGGCGCCGGGGGCGGCCAGGTGGTCTCACCGTCCTTGCAGACGGTCACGCCGCGGATGATTTCGTCCTCCATGTCAACGACGATCTGGCCGTCCTTCTCCGGCGTCAGGTCCGTGAGCAGGTGGCGCAGGTTGGTGCCGTAGAGCTGGCTGGACTGGGCCGCGAGGCGGCTGGGCAGGTCCGTGTAGCCGATAAGGGTGACACCGTGTTTCACCACGACTTCGTTCTTTTCCGTCAGTTCGCAGTTGCCGCCCTGCTCCGCCGCCAGGTCGACGATGACGCTGCCGGGTTTCATGCTCTCCACCATCTCGGCGGTGATGAGTCGCGGGGCGGGCTTGCCCGGAATCAGGGCCGTGGTGATGATGATATCCACTTCCTTCGCCTGCTCGGCAAAGAGCGCCATCTCGGCCTCGATGAACTCCTTGGACATGACCTTGGCGTAGCCACCTTCGCCGGAGCCGTCTTCGTCCTCGAAGTCGAGCATGAGGAACTCGGCGCCCATGCTCTCGACCTGCTCCTTGACCTCGGGCCGCGTGTCGAAGGAACGAACGATGGCGCCCATGCTGTTGGCCGCGCCGATGGCCGCCAGGCCTGCGACGCCGGCGCCGATCACCAGCACTTTCGCCGGCGGCACCTTGCCGGCAGCGGTGATCTGCCCCGTGAAAAAGCGCCCGAAGTGCTGGGAGGCCTCGACCACGGCGCGGTAACCGCCGATGTTCGCCATGGAGCTGAGGGCGTCCATTTTCTGCGCGCGGGAGATACGCGGCACGGAGTCCATGGCCATGACCGTGGCGCCACTGGCGGTGAGTTTCTCGAGCAGCTCGGGATTCTGCGCCGGCCACAGGAAGCTGATCAGGGTCTTGCCGGGGCCCAGGCGTGCCGCCTCCTCGTCGTTGGGTCCGCGGACTTTCATGATGATGTCCGCCTGGCCCCACAGCGCCTCGGCGCTGTCGACGACCTCGACACCGGCTTCGCGATAAGCGTCGTCCGTAAAGCTGGACGGCTCGCCGGCGCCACTTTCCAGCATCACCTCGAAGCCGAGCTTCTGCAGTTGACCCGCGACTTCCGGCGTCGTGGCGACGCGTCGTTCACCGGGATAGGTCTCTCTTGGCACACCAATTTTCATTGTGGTCTCCGTTTATTGCTTGATGCTGCACGCCCGTCGCTGAGCATACCCGTTCCATCTGCGAAGGGGGAAACGGGTTCAGCCAGGGGGTAGAATTCTTTAATGCAAATGATTATCATTTGTATGCGATCACCAGAAAGGCCAAAAAGGTAAGCGTCCGTGTCCAGTTCCCTACCTGTTTCCGACAACACCCTGCCCGGGGATCTTCACCTCGATCAGCTCCAGGGGCAGCTCGTATTGCTGATGAACCGTTACGCGATTCGGGCCGACGCCCAGGTCGCCCGCGCCATCCGCGACACCATGCTGGGCATTCTCAGCCATCCCCTGATCGAGCTGTTTCCCGATGTGCAGACCCAGTGTGCACGGACGCTGAACCACTGGCGCGCGCGCTGCGCCTGTGGCTCGGAACCCCGGGCGTCCGTGCATTGAGCCGCGCGCTACAGCACATGACCGATCCCGTTGCATGCTAGATCGGACCCGAATCGATATCCGCCTCGCGCACGGGATGGGCTTCGACCCGCCCCTGATCGTGATCCCGATCGAGCGCTTCGGTAATCAAGCTGCCGTCTTTTATACTCAAGGCTGTTGAAGCGAACGCGAAGCCTCGGGAGGGATATCGGACATGAAGGCGGCTTTTGCAACGGCGCTGCTCTGGACCGGACTGGCGCTCAGCCCCGGTGCCGGCGCGCAGAACGATCCTGTAACCGGTGACGCCGCGGAGGTCGAACGCCTGGCCCCGCTGCACCGAACTTCCCTGCTGGTGGCCGACCTCGAGCGCTCCCTGACCCTCTACCGGGATATTCTCGGGCTGGAAGTGGGCCGCGTCTCGGACACGCCCCCGGACTCCTATTCCTACCGCTTTTTCAATATCGAGCCCGGCGCCATGAAGCGTTTCGCCTACCTGAGCGGCGAAGACGGCTACGCGAACGTGCTGGGGCTGGGCGAAGTACCCGGGATCGAACTGAACCTGCCGGAAAGCCCGCGCTCGGCGGCGTATGTGCAGACCGTGGCGGACGTGGAAGGGGTCCGGGAGCAGGTAGAAGCGCTTGGCCTGGAGACCATTCCCCCGGTGGAATTCATGAGCCGCGAGGCCGGCAAGCCCGGCATGGAGTTCGGCATCATCGATTTCGACGGGCACCTGATCCTCGTCTACGGCCTGCTGAGGCCAACGCCCTGAGCGCCGAACCTCGCGCCCGTATCTGGGTCGATGCGGACGCCTGCCCCCGCGTGGTCAAGGACATGCTCTACCGCGTGGCGGAGCGCAGGGCGATCGAGGTCATCCTGGTCGCCAACCAGGCGCTCTCCACGCCCGGCTCGAAATACATTCGCGCGATCCAGGTTTCCGGCGGTTTCGACGAGGCCGACAACCACATCGTGGCCCAGGCCCGGCCCGGCGACCTGGCCATCACCGCGGACATTCCCCTGGCCGCGGAACTCATCGACCAGGACGTTCGGATCCTGACCCCCCGCGGCGAGCGCTACACCGCGGAGAACATCCGCCAGCGGCTCAACATGCGTGATTTCATGGAGACCATGCGCGCCAGCGGCATGGAGTCCGGCGGACCGCCGCCCTTCGGCCACGGCGACCGCAAGGCCTTCGCCGACCAGCTCGACCGGCTGGTGGCCCGGTGGGACAGCTGACGGGGATTTGAACATCCTGGTAAGGCCCCGGATCTTTCTCGGCCGGGCCGGGATCCCTGGCGGCCGGAGCCACCCGTCACTACACCGGGGAGAGGACGCCGGCTGATCGTCCGAGGTTCAGCCCTCCGTCGGCTCCGTCAACAGTTCGCCGGTTTCCAGGATCGGTGAAGCGTCGACGTGCTCCGCGTCCATGAGCTCGGCAATCCGCTCCAGGGAAGCGGCGAGCATCTTCTGCTCCCAGGAATGCAGCTGGCTAAAGCGCTCCACGAATTCCTCCTGGAGCAGGCTTGGCGCCTTCGCCAGGCTGGTTTCGCCCCGATCCGTCAGGGAGACGCACACCCGACGGCGATCCTCAAGGCTGCGGGTGCGCTCCACCAGCCCCTTGGCCGCAAGGCGGTCGATGATCGCCGTAACGGTTCCCTGGGATAGGTGTACTTCCCGGGCCAGCTGGCTCACGGACGGCGTTCCGAGGTCACCGACAGACTGAAGCACGAGCAGCTGCGGAACCGTGAAACCGGCGCTCCGCTCCAGGCGCTTGGAATGCAGGTCGATGGCCCGGGTGATTCTTCGCAGGGCGGTCAGCGTGTCTTGTGCGTTCATGCCGCCATCTTAGCGCGCGACCCCGGCGCGGATAACCCGTGCTGGCGTCAGCGAACGCTCCTCTTAAACCCTGTTATTCCATTCTGTCCAAAGCAGTATTGCGCCAATCAGTGTCGGTAATCGCCTGAAACCCTTATTTCACAACGGACAGGATATTTTTTTTCATTTGTGTACAATGCTCCGCTGAACGACAGCCCGTCACCAGGCTGCTACGGCCCTGTGCCAAAAAAAAGATTCATTCCGACCATCACAACGACTCTGTCAACTGGGGACTTCATGCACAACACTGTCGCGGTGCACAACCGTAAAAGCCTGAATCGAGCCATCCTCGCCGGTCTCGCGGCCGGTGCGGGCACCCATGCCGCATCGGCGCAGGACGAAGCGACGACCGGGGCCATCGAAGAAGTGGTCGTCACGGCCACGAAACGCGCCGAGTCCATGCAGGACATCGCCGTTTCCGTTTCTGCCATCACGGGGGACGGCATCGACGAGCTGGGCATCGACAACTTCGACGAATACGTCCAGTACCTGCCTAACGTGGTGTTCTCCGGACGGGGTCCGGGCCAGGCGGAGATTTATATCCGCGGGGCGAGCACGGAGCAGTCCTCCATCACCATCACTTCCGTGCAGGGCGTCTCGCCCGCCGTAGCGCTCTACCAGGATGAGCAGCCCGTGTCCTTCGCCGGGCGCAACCTCGACGTCTATGCGACGGACCTGGAGCGTATCGAAGTGCTCCCGGGACCCCAGGGCACGCTGTATGGCGCCAGTTCCCAGGCCGGCACCGTACGCCTGATCACCAACAAGCCGGATCACTCGGGTTTCGATGCCGGCTTCGACATGCGCTACGCCGTCACCCGGGGCGGCGCGCCGAGCACGGCCGTGGAGGCGATGATCAACATCCCCGCCACGGACAACCTCGCCTTTCGCCTGGCGGCTTTCGTGGACGACGCCGGCGGCTGGATCGACAACGTCCCGGGCACCTACGCCGGCGACATCGAGGTCATCAACCGCAACGCAATCTCTCCCGCCGCGCACATCTGTACCGGCGATCCCGCAGTGGACGATCCCATCGGCGGCAACTGCAACGGCGTGCGCGCCACCATGGCCGTGGCCGACAACAGCGACCTGGTGGAGAATGACTTCAACGAAGCCACCTACTCCGGTGTGCGCGTCGGCGCTTCCTGGCTGATCAACGACGACTGGGACGCGCTGGTGCAGTTCACCAGCCAGACCCTGGAGACGGAGGGGGTCTTCGAATACGACCCGAACCTGCCCGGGGAGGAGTCGGTGAACCGCTTCCGGCCCACGCAAAACGAGGACGAGTTCGGCCTTTTGAACTGGACCGTCAACGGCCGCCTGGCCATGCTGGACGTGGTTTACACCGGCGGCTACCTGGACCGGGACGTGTTTTACACCCAGGACTATACGGGCTACACCAATGGGGGCGGCTACCAGGCCTACTACATCTGCACCGGTGGCTACTCCAACTACACGGAGTGCTTCGACCCCACGAAGCAGTACCTGGGCAACACCACCAACGAACGGTTCACCAACGAGCTGCGCCTGAACTGGGACTTTTCCGACCGGGGCCGCCTGACCGCCGGCATGTTCCTCGATAATCAGGAAAGCACCTCGGACGGCCAGTTTCAGTACTTCGGCGCCGTCGAGGCAGGCTTCAACAACGCCCAGGCGCCGGGCACGATCACCGATCCGCCCAACACGCCGCCTACGCCCGGCAACATCGTGAGCATCGTCCCCGGGGTCACCGATCCCTTCAGCCGGGGACCGGCCACCACCTTTGTCAACAGCTTTACGCGCGAGGAAGACCAGCTGGCCTTCTTTGGTGAGATCGAATTCGATATCACGGACCGGCTCACGGCCACCGTCGGCGCCCGCTATTACGACCTGGACTATGCCCTGCGCGGCTCCACGGGCTCCAGCTTCGGCTGTAAAGGGGCCAGCGAGCCCTGTGATGGCCAGGCCTTCGACAACCGGGTCACGGAACGGCTCCGGGCCCTGGGTGCGTACAACGAGTCGGGCAACATCGACGACCTGCTAACGTTCTTCAGCCCGGGCGCCGCCCAGACCATCGTGGACAGCCTGAATGCCGGCACCTTCACGCTGGAAGGGCTGGGCTCGGACGGGGTGATTAACCAGTCCGACACCATCTTCCGCGGCACCCTCAGCTACCAGCTCACGGACGACATTCTTCTCTTCGGCGCCTGGTCCGAGGGCTACCGACCCCAGACCTCCAACCGCAACGCGGGCCAGCCGGCCGCCAACCAGACTGGCGTTTACGAAGGGTTCCTCGTACCGGCGGTCACGCGCACGGATACGCTCACCAACTACGAGTTCGGCATCAAGAGCGACCTCGCCGACGGCCGGCTGCGCCTCAACGCCACGGCCTACCACTCGGACATCAAGGACCTGCAAAGCTCGCGCTTCGACCCCTCCAACGTGGCCTTCCTGGTGTTCGTGGAGAATATTGGTGACGCCGAGGTGACCGGCGTGGACGCGGACTTTTCCTGGTTGGTGACCGACAACCTCATGATCTCCGGTGCCGCCGCCTGGGTGGACAACGAACTCACCCGCGTCAATCCACAGCTCGACGGCGTGGTCGTGCCGGTCGGCAGCCGCCTGCCCTACGTGCCGGAGTTTTCCGGCAACCTCCGGGCTCGCTGGGATTTTCCCATCGACAGCTTTCAGGCCAACGGCTACGTGAGGGGCGGCGTCACCTACACCGGCGACAGCCGCGCCCTGTCCACCTGTAACGCCTACTTCATCGAAGACGTGACCGCCCAGGTGTTCGGAAACGGCACGAACCTGAGCATCGCCGAGGAGGGCGGATTTTGCGGTACACCGCTGACCGGCGACGACCTGGCCTCGGTGACCGATCCGAACTTCGTTGGCGTGGATGCGAACGGCGACACGCGCTTCAAAGCGGCCCGGTACGTGCAGGAGGACTACACGATCCTGAACGCGGCCGTGGGCCTTCAAAAGGACAACTGGGGCGTGGAACTGTTCGTGAACAACCTCACGGACGAAAGGGCCCAGCTAAACGTGAACGCGGCGGACTATACCCCGAGCGTCACCACGAACCGGCCCCGAACCTTCGGCGTACGGGTCAGCTACGATTACTGATCCCGACGCGGGTTCCGAAGTTCGAAAAGCGGCCCGCGAGGGCCGTTTTTCGGTTGGGTGCACAATGCAGCAAGAAAAGGACAGGCCGGAGCAAGACCGGCCGGGACCCGCCGCCCGGGCCCGGGGCCGTATCCGCGCCTCGGACTTTCGCGGCGCCGAGCAGCTGGCCGCCCGGGCCCTGACTGCCGATGATTTGCCGGAACGGGAAATCAACGATCTGCGCTACACGATGGCCGTGGCCCAGCGCTACCAGTCCCGACCCCGGGACGCCCTGGACACGATCCAGCGCCTGCTGAAAGACCGGCCCGACCACGGCCGCGCCTGGCAGGAGCGGGGCCACATTCACCGGGCCCTGAGGCAGGCCCGGGACGCCCGCCTGAGTTACGAGGAGGCCCTGCGCCACAACCCTGCGCTGCCCGGCGCGTGGCGGGCTTTGGTAAAACTTTACGGCGAGGCCGGCCTGGAACGGCACGAGACCGCGGCCCGGGGGCAACTCGGTCACCTTGAAGCCCTGCCCCGGGAACTGGTGGCCGTGACGAGCATGATTCACGAGAGCCGGCTCGGAAAGGCCGAGCAGCTGGTGCGCCACTACCTGCGCCAGCACCCTCAAGACGTCGAAGGCATGCGCCTCCTGGCCCGAATCGGCAACGAGCTGAACGTGCTCACGGATGCCGAATTCCTGCTGGAGAGCGCCCTGGAGTTCGCCCCGGACTATGACCAGGCGCGCTACGACCTGGCGAATCTGCTGCTGAAAATGCAAAAGTTCGAGCGCGCTCACTCCCAGTGCCAGCAGCTCCTGGACCGGCACCCGGAAAACCTGGCCTACCGCGCCCTGCTCGCCAACGCGGCCGCGGGCATCGGCGATCACCACAACGCCATCGAGCTGTTTCTTGAGGTGCTGGAGAAGAACCCCCGGCAGAACCAGCTTCGGGTCATGCTCGGTCATGCGTACAAGACCATCGGCGAAACGGAAAAGGCCGTGACGTCTTACCGCGCAGCCTACGGTCTCAAGCCCGATTACGGCGACGCATACTGGTCCCTGGCCAATCTAAAGAATTACCGCTTCACGGAGGCGGAACTGGAGGCCATGCGGCGCGGGGAAGGAGCCGACGGTGTCGATCCGGACGACCGCGCACACCTGTGTTTTGCCCTCGGCAAGGCCCTCGAGGATCGGGAAGACTGGGCGGCGTCTTTCCACTACTACGAGCGCGGCAACGCGCTTAAGGCGAAGCGCGAGCGTCATGAGCCCAGGCACCTGGCCATTCGCACGCAAGCCCAGAAGGACGTGTGCACCCGGGATTTCTTCGAGGAGCGCCGCGATGTCGGCTGTGTCGCCCCGGACCCCATCTTTATCGTGGGCATGCCCCGGGCCGGCTCCACCCTGCTGGAGCAGATACTCGCCTCCCATTCCCGCGTAACGGGCACCTACGAGCTGCCCCACATCATCGCCCTGGCACACCGGCTGCGGGGCACGGACCGCCTGGTGGAGGCGCCCGGCGAGGCGCCACGTTACCCCGGCGTGCTAACGGAGCTGGACCCGGATTACTTCCGGCGCTTTGGCGAGCAATACCTGGAGGACACGCGCCTCTATCGCCACGGCGCAGACTTTTTCATCGACAAGAACCCGAACAACTTTTTCCACGTGGGGCTGATCAAGACCATCCTGCCCAACGCCCGGGTCATCGACGCACGGCGCCATCCGCTGTCCTGTTGCTTCAGCGGCTTCAAGCAGCTCTTCGGCCAGGGCCAGGAGTTCTCCTACGGGCTGCGTCGCATCGGCAACTATTACCGGGAATACATATCCCTCATGGACCACTGGGACGAGGCGCTGCCCGGACAGGTGCTGCGGATGCAGTACGAAGACGTCGTGGAGGACCTGGAGACGCAGGTCCGGCGCCTGCTGGACTTCTGTGGGCTGGACTTCGAACCGGCCTGCGTGGAATTCCACCGCACGGAGCGCAGCGTGCGCACCCCGAGTTCGGAGCAGGTGCGCCAGCCGATCTACCGCAGCGGCCTGGCGCCCTGGGCGCCCTTTGAGCCCTGGCTCGACCCCCTCAAGGAGGCCCTCGGACCCGAGGTGCGCCGGCGCTACCGGATCGAAGCGCCCTGAGACGGAAGCCGAATCAAGTGCTCAGTCCCGCACCACGAAGACCGACAGGTCCGTGTGCGACGCCAGGAATCCGGCGTTGGAGTGAAAGACGTAGTCCCGGATGCCCGGCATGTGCGACGCCATGACCACGAGGTCGACCCCAAGCTCGTGAAACTGTCGGTTGAGGGCCCGGTCCAGGTCCGCCACCGGGTCTCCCACCACTTCCACACGGGTGGCCACGACCTGGCCGGACCGGCCCGCGAGCCTTGACGCCAGGGCGTCGAGTTTACCTGCCAGCTCCCGGGGGCTGTGGGCCGCGCCGCCGGGCGCAGGGCCTGCCACCGCCAGCAGGGTCATGCGCGCACCGAAGGTGGACGCCAGGGTACAGGCCGTGTCCAGCGCCTTGTCCAGCTCGTCGCGGTGGGCCAGGTCGACGGGAACGCCGATGTGCTTATACATCCGGGTTCTCCTCTGCCTGCAGGAGCTCGCGCTCGGCCGCCAGGCCCTTGTACAGGCTGACCGCCATGAGCAGGACGACGAGGGCGAAGGGGAATCCCGTGGCGAGGGACAGGGCCTGGAGCGAGGACAGGCCGCCCCCCTGCAGCAGGGCGATACCGATCAGGCCGAGAAAACAGCACCAGAACACGCGCTGGGCCATGGGGGCGTCGATCTTGCCGCCAGCGGTCATGGTGTCCACCACCAGGGCGCCGGAATCCATGGACGTGACGAAAAACACGACCACCAGGATGATCCCCACCACCGAGGTCAGCATGGGCAGGGGGTATTCGGCGAGAAAGGCGAAGGTCGACAGTTCCGGCTGGAACGCCTCCACCGTATCCACCACGCCGCGGTACCCGTCGACCAGGTACTGGTCCATGGCCGCGTAGCCGAAGATCGTCATCCACGCGATAAAGATGGAGGACGGCGCGAGAATCGACACGATCAGGAACTCGCGAACCGTTCGGCCCGAGGAAATCCGCGCGATGAACATGCCCACGAAGGGCGAAAAGGCGATCCACCAGGACCAGTAGAACGTGGTCCAGCCGTGGTAGAAGTCTGAATCCTCCCGGCCAATCCAGTTGGAAAGCGCGGGCATGTGCCGGAAGTAGGCCACCGTGTTGTCGAAGACCGCGCCGAGGGTCGCGAGCGTGGGCCCGGCCAGCAGAACGAACAGGCCGAGACCGGCGGCCATGACCATGTTGGCCTCGGAAAGCCGCTTGATGCCACCGTCGAGACCCCGGACGACAGACACGATTGCCATCACCGTGATCACCGCCACGATGCTGACGGTCATGCCCGCACCCTCGGGAAATCCGAACAGGTAGTTGAGCCCTCCGGCGATCTGCTCAGCGCCGTAGCCCAGGGAGGTCGCCAGCCCGAAGAGGGTGGCGAAAACGGCGAGCACATCAATAATGTGTCCGGGCCAGCCCCAGACCCGTTCGCCGAGCACCGGGTACATGGCGGAGCGCACGATGAGGGGCAGTCCCTTGTTATAGCTGAAGAACGCGAGGGCGAGCCCGACCACGGCATACATGGCCCAGGGGTGGATCGCCCAGTGGAAGATGGTGGCGGCCATGGCCAGCTCCCGCTGCGCTGTCGGCGCCAGGCCGTCGAGCCCCAGGGGGGGCGTCAGCAGGTGGTTCATGGGCTCGAGCACCGCGTAGAACATGATGCCGATGCCGATACCCGCCGCGAACAGCATGGACACCCACGACGCATACCCGTACAGGGGTTTCGCGTCCGGGCCACCGATCCGGACCGATCCGACCGGAGAGACCACGAGCACGATGCAGAACAGCAGCAGGGCGTTCGCCGCGATCATGAAGAACCAGTCGAATTTCGTGGTCAGCCACGGTCTGAGGGTGCCGAACCAGGACTCGGCCGTTTCCGGAAAACTGAGCGTGAACACCACGAACAGGATGACCGCGACGCTGGAGATGGCGAAGACGGGATTGTGAAAGTCCAGCCCGAGCGCCTGGACGTTGTCCTGGCCGATCTCGTAATCGGACGTGTACTCGTCGAGGAGCACCTCGTTGTCGCTGGTGGACTGCTGCATGGTTCGTACCCGGTATGGGAACGACGACCGCTGCACCGCAAGCCACGTCACACGGACGACGAACAAAATGAGTGAGAGGCAAGGCTACAGGCTGGACTGAGGAATTTCCACCGGGCGCCGGGGTCCGGGGCCCGTTCAGGACTTCGGCGTGTCATGACACGCCGGCGTTTCGGCAAGGCACGGAAAGTGCCATACTCTGACCGCTTTTCCGGTACCGGGAACCCTGCCATGCGCCAGGCCCTCGCCAGTGTCGCCGCGCTGCTGCTCGGCACCGCCATCCTCCTCGCGGGACAGGGTCTCCAGGGAATCCTGTTGCCGGTCCGGGCCACCCTCGAGAACTTTTCTTCCCAGGCGATCGGCTTCTTCGGCGGCGCCTATTTTCTCGGCTTTACCCTGGGGTGCTGGCTGGGCGTGCCCATGATCCGCCGCGCCGGGCACGTGCGTGTCTTCGCGGCCATGACGGCGCTGGCCTCGGCGGCGCCGCTCCTGCACGGCCTCTGGATCAACCTGGGCAGCTGGGTGGCGCTACGCCTCATCTCCGGATTCTGCTTCGCCGTGCTCTACGTGGTCATCGAAAGCTGGCTGAACGAACGCGCCAGCAACGAAGACCGGGGCGTGGTCTTCTCGGCCTACATTCTCATCAATATGACCGTGCTCGCGGCAGGGCAGCAATTGTTGCTCCTGTCCGATCCCCTGGGGCTGCAGCTTTTCGCCCTCACGTCCGTGCTCGTCTCCCTCGCCGCCCTGCCCGTGCTCCTGTCGATCCAGGCCGTGCCCCGGGAGGTGGAGCGCTCACAGCTCGATTTCCGCGCCCTGTACCGAAATTCACCGGTCGGGGTCGTGGGCACGCTCACCGCGGGACTCAATGCCGGCACGTTCTGGGCCCTCGCCGCGGTCTTCGTCGCGGCCTACTCGGACGACCCCAGCAAGACGGCCTGGTTCATGACCGCCGTCATTCTCGGTGGCGCGGTCGGACAGTGGCCCCTGGGCTGGTGGTCCGACCGCTTTGATCGCCGCAAGGTGCTCGTGGCCATGTGTGTCGCCGGCGCCGCGACCGCCGGCGCCATCGGGTGGTTTGCTCCGTCCGCGTCCTTCGGCACCCTGCTCTGGCTCGGTGGACTCTGGGGAGCACTGATCTTTCCCACCTACTCGATCTCCGTTGCTCACGCCAACGACTGGGCTGATCCGGAAACCTTCGTCCAGGTCTCGGCCGGCCTGCTGCTGGTCTATGGTATCGGCGCGGTCATCGGCCCGCTGGCGGCGCCCGGCTTTATGAACGCGCTTGGTGCGCCGGGCATGTTCTGGTTCAGCGCCGTCACCTACCTGGCCCTGCTCGCCTACACGCTGCGGCGCATTAACCGCCGGGAGGCTGTGGATGAAGCGCAGACGGGAGAATTCAGCGACGCACTCACCTCGGCCCGAACCCTGTCACAGGTCTACGAGGGGGAAATGGAGGCGGAGCACGAAGGACGGGGTTGATGACGCAACGCGTAAACGTGCAAAGGCCAGCCCCAATTCGGCGGGCCGTGGCCCACGACTTCAGCCCGCCAGGGCTCCCGGCACCAATACCGCCCCCTCCATGATCCGCCGCGCACTGCGGCTCATGGTGACGCGGCGCACGATCCACTCCCCGTCTTCCTGGCTGGCCTCGGCGCCTACGGTCAGCGTGCCCGAGGGGTGGCCAAAGGTGACCGAATCCCGCTCGCCACCACCGGCGGCCAGGTTGACCAGGGTGCCCGGGATCACGGCGGCGGTGCCCAGGGCGACGGCGGCGGTACCCATCATGGCGTGGTGGAGCAGCCCCATGGACAGGGCGCGGGCCAGCAGGTCGATGTCGGCGGAGCTGACCGGCTTGCCGCTGGCGGAGGTGTAATCGCCGGTTGGCGCGACGAAGGCCACCTTTGGGGTGTGCTGCCGGGTCGCGGCTTCTGACAGGTCGCTGATCAGGCCCATGCGGAGGGCGCCGTGGGCGCGGATGGTTTCGAAGCGCTCCAGCGCGGCTTCGTCGCCGTTGATGTCCGGGCGCAGCTCCTTGCCCGTGTAACCGATGTCCTCGGCGTTCAGGAAGATGGTCGGGATGCCGGCATTGATCATGGTGGCCGGGAAAGTGCCGACGCCTGGGACTTCCAGCTCGTCCACGAGCTTGCCCGTGGGGAACAGGGAGCCACCGGCGCGGTCCGCCGGGTCCATGAAGTCGAGGCGAATCTCCGCCGCCGGGAAGGTCACCCCGTCCAGCTCGAAGTCTCCCACCTCGGCCGGCTCGCCGCCGACCATGGGCACGTGGGCCACGATGGTCTTGTCGATGTTGCACTGGCGGATGCGCACGATGGCGGTGCCGTCGGCGGGGACGCGGTCGCGGTCCACCAGGCCCAGGCGGATCGCCGCCGGGCCCACGGCCGCGGACAGGTTGCCGCAGTTGCCGCTCCAGTCCACGAAGGGCTGGTCGATGGAGACCTGGCCGAAAAGGTAGTCCACGTCGTGGTCCGGCGAGTTGCTTTTGTCCAGGATCACCGTCTTGCTGGTGCTCGAGGTGGCCCCGCCCATGCCATCAATGTGGTTCCTGTAGGGGTCCGGGCTGCCGACGACGCGCAGCAGGATGGCGTCCCGAGCCGGGCCCGGATCGCGCGCCTCAACCGGCAGGTCCTGGCGCCGGAAAAAGGTGCCCTTGCTCGTGCCGCCGCGCATGTAGAGCGCGGGGATGCCGATCTGTCCCGGCCGGATGCTGTGGTCAGTCATGGTGTTCCTGGCCTCGTGCGTTTCGCGCTCAGGCCGCCTGGGACTCGAGAAAGTCCTGGGCGAAGCGCTGCAGCACCCCTCCGGCGCTGTACACGACCAGCTCCTCCTCCGTGTCCAGGCGACACAGCACGGTGGCCTGGGCCTGTTCCCCGTTCGCCCGGTGGATTACCAGGGTCAGCTCGGCCCCCGGCGCCGGCTCGCCCAGCACGTCGAAGGTCTCGGAGCCGTCCAATTGGTGCGTGTGACGGTCCTCGCCGTTCGTGAACTCCAGGGGCAGCACGCCCATGCCGATGAGGTTCGTGCGGTGAATGCGCTCGAAGCCTTCGGCCACGATGGCCTCGACCCCGGCCAGGCGGACGCCCTTGGCGGCCCAGTCGCGGCTCGAGCCCTGGCCGTAGTCCTTGCCGGCAATGATGATCAGCGGCTGTTTGCGCTCCATGTAGGTCTCGATGGCCTCCCACATGCGCATCACCTCGCCCTCGGGCTCGAGGCGCGCCAGGGAGCCCTCGACGATCTCGCCGTGGTCGTCCCGCACCATCTCGTTGCGCACCCGGGGGTTGGCCAGGGTGGCGCGCTGGGCGGTCAGGTGGTCGCCCCGGTGCGTGGCGTAGGAGTTGAAGTCCTCCTCGGGCACGTCCATGGAGGCCAGGTACTCACCGGCGGCGCTGCTGGCCAGGATGGCGTTGGAGGGCGACAGGTGGTCCGTGGTGATGTTGTCGCCGAGGATCGCCAGGGGGCGCATGCCGCGCAGCTCGTTTTCGCTCGCCAGGGCGCCCTCCCAGTAGGGCGGGCGGCGGATGTAGGTGCTTTTCGGGCGCCAGTCGTAGAGCGGCTCGGCCCGGTTCATGGCGTCCCTGATCTTGGCGAACATGGGGTCGTACACGGCCCGAAACTGCTCGGGCTTCACGTGCTTCGCCACCACCGCGTCGATCTCCTCGTCGCTGGGCCACAGGTCCTTGAGGCTCACGGGGTTGCCGTCGCTATCGTGGCCCAGCACGCCCTGCTCGATGTCGAAGCGGATCGTGCCGGCGATGGCGTAGGCCACCACCAGCGGCGGCGAGGCCAGGAAGGCCTGCTTGGCGTAGGGGTGGATGCGGCCGTCGTAGTTGCGGTTTCCGGACAGGACCGCGGTGGTGTAGAGGTCCCGCTCGATGACCTCCTGCTGGATCACCGGGTCCAGGGCGCCGCTCATGCCGTTGCAGGTGGTGCAGGCGAAACCGACCACGCCGAAGCCCAGCTGCTCGAGCTCGGGCAGCAGGCCGGCGTCTTCCAGGTAGAGCTGCACGGCCTTGGAGCCCGGGGCCAGGGAGCTCTTCACCCAGGGCTTGCGCGTGAGTCCCGCGCGGTTGGCGTTGCGCGCCAGCAGGCCGGCGGCCACCACGTTCCGCGGGTTCGAGGTGTTTGTGCAGCTGGTGATGGCCGCGATGATGATCGCGCCGTCGGGCATGTGTCCGTGCCAGTCCTCCGGCGGCTCCTCCACCACGCCCGTGATACCCGCCGCGGCCAGGTCCGTGGTGGCCACCTTGGCGTGGGGTACGGACGGCCCGGACAGGTTGCGGGTCACGCTGGACAGGTCGAAGGTGAGCACGCGTTCGTACTCGGCGCTCTCCAGCGCGTCGGCCCACAGGCCCGTGTGCTTGGCGTAGGTCTCCACCAGGGCGACGTTCTCGTCGCTGCGGCCGGTGAGTTTCAGGTACTCGATGGTCTGCTCGTCGATGAAGAACATGGCCGCCGTGGCGCCGTATTCCGGGGTCATATTGGTGATGGTGGCCCGGTCGCCGAGGGTCAGGCTGCGCGCGCCCTCGCCGAAGAACTCCAGGTAGGCGCCCACCACCCGCTGCTCACGCAGGAACTGGGTGATCGCCAGCACGATGTCAGTGGCGGTGATGCCCGGCTGGCGCTTGCCCGTGAGCTCGACGCCGACGATGTCCGGCAGGCGCATGTAGCTGGCGCGGCCCAGCATCACGCTTTCCGCCTCCAGGCCACCCACGCCGACGGCGATCACGCCCAGGGCGTCCACGTGCGGCGTGTGGCTGTCCGTGCCCACCAGGGTGTCCGGGAAGGCCACACCGTCCTGGGCGTGGATCACCGGGGACATCTTCTCCAGGTTGATCTGGTGCATGATGCCGTTGCCCGGGGGAATCACGTCCACGTTATCGAAGGCCCGCTTGGTCCAGTCGATGAAGTGGAAGCGGTCCTCGTTGCGGCGATTCTCGATTTCCCGGTTCTTGTTGAAAGCCTCCGGATCGAAGCCCGGCGCCTCCACGGCCAGGGAGTGATCCACGATCAGCTGCGTTGGCACGACGGGGTTGACCGCCGCCGGGTCGCCGCCCTTCTCGGCGATGGCGTCGCGCAGGCCGGCCAAATCCACCAGGGCCGTCTGGCCGAGGATGTCGTGGCACACCACGCGGGCCGGGAACCAGGGGAAGTCCCGGTCTTTCCGGCGCTCGACGATCTGCCGCAGGGACGCTTCCAGCTGCTCCGGCGGGCAGCGCCGCACCAGGTTTTCGGCGAAGACCCGCGAACAGTAGGGCAGCCCGTCCCAGGTGCCGGGGCGCAGGGCCTCCACGGCCTCGCGGGCGTCGAAGTAGTCGAGATCGGTTCCCGGAAGGGGCTTGCGGTGGTCTGAATTCATGGCGGCCAGGTCGCTGCGGGTGGAAGACTTGCATTATCTCAATTTGCAGGTTCCTCGTCAGGCGACACCTTCCACCGACCCGTCTTCGTTCAGCCGCACCTTCAGCGCCTGGGGCGACCTCGGCAGCCCCGGCATGCGCAGGATCGTGCCGGTCAGCGCCACCAGGAAGCCGGCGCCGGCGCTCACCTGGACATTTCGCACCGTGATGTCGAAGCCTTCCGGGCGGCCCAGCAGGGCAGGATCATCGGACAGGCTGGCCGGGGTCTTGGCAATGCAGACGGGAAGTTCGCCCAGGCCGGCGCCGGCAATCGCGGCGAAGTCCTTCTCCGCATCCCTGGTGAATACCACGCCGTCTGCGCCGTAGATCCGTTTCGCCACGGCTTCCACCTTTTCATGAAAGTTCGCTTCCGCCGGGTAGGTGAAAGTCAGGGCCTCGTTGTCCTCCACCGAAGCGATCACTTCCCGGGCGAGGTCGGCGGAACCCGGTCCGCCTTCCGCAAAGTGGCGCGACTCGGCGAAACGATAGCCGGCGCCGCGCACGTGTTCGGCGACGACGGCAATTTCCTCGTCCGTGTCCGCCGCGAAGCGATTCAGGGCCACCACCGGCCGCTTCCCGAACACGGCAGCACTCTCCAGGTGACGGTCCAGGTTCACGAGGCCGGCGCGAACCGCGTCGGGGTTGGGGGTCTCCAGTGCATCCCGGGGCTGGCCGCCATGGGATTTCAGGGCGCGGATCGTGGTCACCAGCACCACCGCATCCGGGTCCAGGCCCGCCGCGCGGCACTTGATGTCGAAAAACTTCTCCGCCCCCAGGTCGAAGCCGAAGCCCGCTTCGGTGACGGCCCAGTCCGCATGGTGCATGGCCATGCGGGTGGCCAGCACCGTGTTGCAGCCGTGGGCGATGTTGGCGAAGGGCCCGCCGTGCACGAAGACCGGCACGCCCTCGAGGGTCTGCACCAGGTTCGGGTGCATGGCGTCCTTGAGCAGGGCCAGCAGCGCGCCGGTGATGCCGAGGGCGCCGGCGCGCACGGGTTCGCCGTCGTAAGTGAAGCCCAGCAGGATGTTGTCCAGGCGCTCGGCCAGGTCGTCCATGTCCGTGGCCAGGCAGACGATGGCCATGATTTCGCTGGCGGCCGTGATGTCGAAGCCACCCTCCCGGGGCACGCCCTGCATCTTGCCACCGATGCCCAGGACCAGATTGCGCAGGGCCCGGTCGTTCATGTCCATGACCCGGCGCCAGAGCACCTGGCGCGGGTCCAGGTTCAGGGGGTTGCCCTGGAACAGCACGTTGTCGAGCATGGCCGCGATCAGGTTGTTCGCCGACGTGATGGCATGGAAATCCCCGGTGAAATGCAGGTTGATGCGGTCCGCCGGCACCATCTGGGCATGGCCGCCGCCGGTGGCGCCGCCCTTGACCCCGAAACAGGGGCCGAGGGACGGCTCGCGCAAGGCGACCGCCACCGATTCCCCGATGTGTTGCAGGCCCTGGCCCAGCCCGATGGAGGTGGTGGTCTTGCCCTCACCGGCCGGCGTGGGCGTGGTGGCCGAAACCAGGATCAGCTTGCCTTTGCCTTTCGGTGCGGTGCCCAGGGCATCCATGTGGATCTTGCACACGTCGTCGCCGAAAGGCAGGCGGTGCTCCGCGGCAATGTCCAGCGCGTCGGCGATGTCGCCGATCGGTTTCAGCGCGGCAGCGCGCGCGATCTCGTGGTCTGAAAGCATGGTCTCACCCCATTAAGGCTTCGTAGGAAAGATAAGGCACCGGGTCGCCCTCGCCGATCGCCGTGTCCGGGGCCTGCACGGCGAGGCCGTCACCCCAGCAGGCCGAGAGCAGGACGCCACTGGATTGATTGTCGTAGCGCGCCAGAACGTCGCCGGCACGGCGCACCCTCAGGTACTCCTGGCGCGGACTGCCGGCCTGGGAAAAGCCCGCCGGCAGGAGCACGGGATCGACCTGCGTTTTCGCTCGCCCCTGGCGGGCGAACAGGAACGGGCGCCCGATGACCAGGGTCGTCACCAGGGCCGAGGCAGGATTGCCGGGCAGGCCGATGAACGGCGTGTCTGCCACGCGCCCGAAGGCCAGGGGTTTGCCCGGCTTCATGGCGATCTTCCACAGGTCGAGGGCGCCGAGGCGTTCCACCACGGCCTTGACGTGGTCCTCCTCGCCGACGGACACGCCGCCGGAGGACAGGATCACGTCGGCCTGCCCGGCCGCCGCGGCAAAAAGGTCTGCGATGGCCTCCGGATCATCCGGTGCGATTCCGAGATCGACCGTTTCGAAACCCCAGCCATCGAGCAGCCCCTGGAGCAGGTAGCGGTTCGAATTGAAGATCTGCCCGGGGGCCAGTTCACGGCCCGGCTCGACCAGTTCATCACCGTTCGAAATGATGGCCACGCGCAGCTTCCGGACGACCTCGACTTCGCCCTGGCCCGTCGAGGCCAGGAGTCCAAGCTCCTGGGCACGCAGGCGCTTGCCGGCGGGCAGGATCTCCTGGCCGTTGCGAATGTCCTGGCCCCGGGGACGGATATTGGCGCCCACCGCCGGCAGCTTTTCGATGACGACGCCGTCCTTGCTCTCGCGGGTGTGCTCCTGCATCACCACCGTGTCGGCCCCGACCGGTTTCTCGGCGCCGGTAAAGATGCGCGCGGCCTCGCCGGGGGGCAGCGTGCCGGGGGGCTGGCCGGCGGGAATCCTGAGCCCCACGGGCAGCACCGCGTCGCTTCCGGGCCAGTCCGCGTGACGCAGCGCATAACCGTCCATGGCGCTGTTGTCCGCCGGTGGAACGTTCACGGTCGCCGTCACCGGATGGGCCAGGACGCGCCCCAGCGCGGCGGTCAGCGGCAACCGCTCCGTCTCCTGCAGCGGGTTCGCCGCAGCGAGCAGCTGGTCGATGGCCTCCTGCACCGGCAGCAGGGGGCCGCCCTTCGCTCCCGGCATCAGGCGGAATCCGCCGCGCCGGTCAGTCCGACGAAGTTACAGGGTCGGTGCCGCGCATCGAGCTGTTCATGGAGGATGCGATCCCAACCGGTGCGACAGGCGCCGGTGGAGCCGGGCAGGCAGAAGATCATGGTGCGATTCGCCAGCCCGGCCACGGCCCGCGACTGGATCGTGGACGTTCCCACGTCGTCGAGGGATACGTGGCGGAACAGCTCACCGAAACCCTCGACCACCCGGTCGAAGAGCGGCGCCAGGGCCTCCGGCGTCGAATCCCGCGCGGTCAAGCCGGTGCCGCCCGTGGTGATCACCACGTGCACTGCCGGATCGGCGATCCAGGCGGAGACAATGGCGCGCATGTCGTAAACGTCGTCCTTGCACAACCGCCGGTCCGCCAGCGTGTGCCCATCCTCCGCCAGCGCCGCGACCAGCGCGTCGCCGGAGGTGTCCGTTTCCAGGCTGCGCGTGTCCGAGACCGTCAGCACGGCGATGTTCAGGGGAATGAAGGGCAGTTCGGTGTGAGCCATGGCGCGCCTTTTTGAAAAATTGAAACGTCGGCAATCGATGCCAGAACGCCGCGCGGCCGTGGGAACCCTCCCCGGCTCAGCGTGCGGCGGACGAATCCGTCGATTGTAGCCAATCCGCGGCCGCCTCGAGGTCATCGCGCGTGTTGACGTTGAAAAACGGCGGGGGTGTCGCTCCGGGCCAGTCAACCACCCGGTGTGGTAACCGCCGCAACACGTCCAGGAGCCCCGAACCGCCCCGCTCCGCGAGCGCGGTGCGCACCGGCTCGAGGGTTTCGACGTGCCAGAGCGCAAAGGTCGGCTGCAGCTGCTCCCCGTCCCGGGGAACGACCGCGAGGCAGCTAGCCGCCGGTTGTCCGGACGCTTCCGCGAGCAGGCGCTCGACGAGGTCCCTGGGCAGGAACGGTGCGTCGCAGGGCGCGAGCTGCAACCAGGCGGTCGACGGATCCGCAGGGGCCGACGGCGCGAGCTCAGCGGCCAGCGCCGCCAAACCAACCGCCAGGCCTGCCAGGGGACCGCGAAACCGGGGCTCGGCATCCGGCAGGCAGGTGATTCCCTGCAGTTCCCCCGGCAGTCGGTCGAGGGCAAAGGAGCCGGGGCCGGTGCTGAGCGAGGTGGCTTCCACCTGGGGTAACAGGCGCCGGAGGACATGGGCCACCATGGGGATGCCCCCGAGGGGTTCCAGGGCCTTGGCGCCGTGGGTGAAGCGGCGGGACTGCCCCCCCGCCAGCACGAGCCCCCGAACCCGCTGACCGGGATCGCTCGTCACTGCGCCAGGCGCTTTGCCGCCGCCACCGCCAGGTCCGACAGGCCGGCGCCGCCCGACGCCACGTGCGCGCGGAGCCGATGGCGCAGCTCCGGCGCCCAGTAGCGCTCCAGGTGATCCACCATGCGCTGCTCCGCGTCCTCGTTGAAGGCGAGGTTGCGCGCGATGTCGTTCGCCATGGCCACGAGGTGGTCGAGTTCGGCGTCGCTCACGAGGTCGCTCCCACACCGAAACGCTTCGCGCCGGCGTACACGTTGTGCCGTCCGGGCCGCCCAAAGCCCACGAGGGTCAGTCCGCAGTCCCGGGCGAGCTCGATGGCCAGGCTGGTGGGCGCGGACACGGCGACGAGCGCTTCCACCCCGCTGAACGCGGCCTTCAGCACCATTTCATAACTCGCACGGCTGGACACGAGCAAAAAGCCCTCCGCCGCCGGCTGGCCGTCCAGGACCAGCTGTCCGATCAGCTTGTCCAGAGCGTTGTGGCGTCCCACGTCTTCCTTCACACGATGTATCCGTCCATCGGGTGTGCACCAGGCGGCCGCGTGCACGGCGCCCGCGGCGGCCTGCAGGGGCTGCCGGCTCGACAGCCCTTGCAGCGCGGACTGGAGGGCTTCGGCCTGCAGGGCCAGGGTCTGCGCCAGCTCGGGCGGTCGGCGGATTGCCTGGTCCAGGGATTCGGCGCCGCACAGGCCGCAGCCGGTCCGGCCGGTCAGGTTGCGGCGCAGGCCCGCCACCCGTTCGGCCGCGGTCTCCGTCACGGTCAGGGCCACTTCGAGCCCGCCCTCCCGGGGAATGACCCGCACGCCCAGGAGTTCCTCGCGGTCTTTCAGCAGGCCTTCGGTCAGGCAGAATCCCAGGGCGAAGGCCTCGAGATCCATGGGGCTCGCCATCATCACCACGTGGGAGCGGCGATTGACGGTCAGGGCGACGGGCACCTCCCGGGCGATGAGGTCTTCATCTTCGTGGTACGCCGCGTCGGCGGTCCAGCGCAGGAGCCGGGTGGAAGCGAGGGCTTTCATGTTCGCAGCCCGGGCCCGGAGTCAGTCTTCGTCCCGGGCCGCGGCCAGGAGAGCTTCCTGGCGCGCGGTAAAATCGCCGTACTCACGCTGCCACTCCGAGGGCTGGGTGACGCGGGTGACCTGCACGGCGGTCACCTTGAACTCGGGGCAGTTCGTGGCCCAGTCCGAGTTCTCCGTGGTCACGACGTTCGCGCCGGTGAGCGGAAAGTGGAAGGTGGTATACACCACCCCGGGCTGCACCCTGTCAGACACCACGGCGTGGAGCACCGTGTCGCCGGCGCGGCTTTCCACGCCGACCCAGTCACCGTCGCAAATGCCCCGGAACTCGGCATCCGTCGGGTGAATCTCCAGCACATCCTCGCCGTGCCAGCGGGAGTTCTCCGTCCGCCGGGTCTGGGCGCCCACGTTGTACTGGCTGAGGATTCGGCCCGTGGTCAGCAGCAGCGGGAACCGGCGCGTGGTGCGCTCTTCCGTGGGCACGTAGCCGGTGATCGCGAAGTAGCCCTTGCCCCGCACCATCTCGCGCTCGTGCATGGTGGGCGTGCCTTCCGGGGCCTCCGCGTTGCAGGGCCACTGGATGCTGCCCAGGCGGTCGAGCTTGTCGTAGCTCACGCCGGCGAAGGTCGGCGTCAACCGGGCGATTTCGTCCATGATCTCCGAGGGATGGGCGTAGTTCATGGGGTAGCCCAGGGCATTGCTCAGCCGTTGCGTGACTTCCCAGTCCTCCAGGCCGGCAAGCGGCTCCATCACCTTGCGCACCGGCGAAATGCGCCGCTCGGCGTTGGTGAAGGTGCCGTTCTTCTCCAGGAAGGAGGAACCGGGCAGGAACACGTGGGCGTAGCGCGCCGTCTCGTTCAGAAACAGGTCCTGGACGACCAGGCATTCGAGGGAGCGCAGGGCCGCGTCAACGTGGTGCGTGTTCGGGTCCGACTGGGCCACGTCCTCGCCCTGGCAGTAGAGCGCCTTGAAGCGACCGGCCACGGCCGCGTCGAACATGTTGGGAATGCGCAGCCCCGGCTCGGACTGCAACTCCACGCCCCAGGCCTCCTCGAACAGACCGCGGACCGCCGGGTCGGATACGTGGCGATAGCCCGGCAGCTCATGGGGGAAGGACCCCATGTCGCAGGAGCCCTGCACGTTGTTCTGGCCGCGCAGCGGGTTCACGCCGACGCCTTCGCGGCCCAGGTTGCCGGTCAGCATGGCGAGGTTGGCGATGGCCATGACCATGGTGGACCCCTGCGTGTGCTCGCTGACGCCGAGCCCGTAGTAGATGGCCGCGTTGCCGGCCTCGGCGAAGTCGCGAGCGGCGGCGCGCAGCCCGGCCGCCGGAATGCCCGTCACCGCTTCCAGCGCCTCCGGCGAGTTTTCCGGCTGGCGAATGAAGTCGCGCCAGGTTTCAAACGCGGGCCACTCGCAGCGCTCACGGATGAACGTCTCGTCCTCGAGGCCGGCGTCCACGATGGCGTGGGCCATGGCGTTGGCGAAGGCCACGTTGGCGCCGGGGCGCAGCTGCAGGTGGTGCTCGGCCTTCACGTGCGGACTGCTCACCAGCTCGATCTGGCGCGGATCGACCACGATGAGCCTGGCGCCCTCGCGCAGGCGGCGCTTGAGCCGCGAGGCAAACACCGGGTGCGCGTCCGTCGGGTTCGCGCCGATGATCATCACCACGTCGGATTCCGCCACGGAGGCGAAGGCCTGGGTGCCGGCGGACTCCCCGAGGGTGGTCTTCAGGCCGTAACCCGTGGGCGAGTGGCAGACGCGCGCGCAGGTGTCGACGTTGTTGTTACCGAACCCTGCCCGAACCAGCTTCTGCACGAGGTAGGTCTCCTCGTTGCTGCAGCGCGAGGAAGTGATGCCGCCAACGCTGTCGCGGCCGTGCTCGGCCTGGATGGCCCGAATGCGATGGGCGGCAAACCCGATCGCCTCCTCCCAGCTCACCTCGCGCCAGGGCTCGTCGATGCTGTCGCGGATCATGGGGGTGGTGATGCGGTCTTCGTGGGTGGCGTAGCCCCAGGCGAAGCGGCCCTTGACGCAGGCGTGGCCCTCATTGGCCTGACCGTCCTTCCACGGCGTCATGCGGACAATGCCGCCGTCCTTCAGCTCGGCCCGGAAACCACAGCCGACCCCACAATAGGCGCAGGTGGTGACTTGGTACTGCTCCGGCGTGCCAGCCTCGAGCACGGACTTCTCCTGCAGCGCCGGCGTCGGGCAGGCATCCACGCAGGCGCCGCAGGACACGCATTCGGAGTCCATGAACGATTCACCCTGGCTTGCGGTGACCACGGAGTCGAAGCCCCGGCCGGACACGGTCAGGGCGAAGGTGCCCTGGATCTCCTCGCAGGCGCGCACGCAGCGATAGCAAACGATGCAGGACGAGGGATCGAAACGGAAGTAAGGATTCGATTCGTCAACTGGCGAATCAGCGTGGCTGCGGCCACCGAGGTCATAGCGCCGGTGATCCGCTCCGAGCTCGGCGGCGAGATCCAGTAGCGCGTTTTCCACCCCGTCCCCGGGGCGATGGTCGGACAGGTAAAGCTCGATCACGTTGCGACGCAGGCGCTGCACCCGCTCCGAGCCCGTGTGCACGACCATGTCTTCCTCGACGGGCGTGGTGCAGGAGGCCGGTGTGCCCCGGCGCCCTTCGATCTCGACCAGGCAAACACGGCAGGAGCCGAAAGCCTCCAGCGTGTCCGTGGCGCAGAGTTTGGGAATCCCGATACCGGCAAGGGCCGCCGCCCGCAGCACGGAGGTGCCCGCCGGCACCTGCACGGCCCGGCCATCGATGGTGAGGGAGACGGACTTGCCCTGCACCGCCGGCGTGCCGAGGTCCGGCTGAGGCGCGTAGGGCCTGAGCGGGATGATCGGGTTCCTGTTGCCTTGATTCATGCTGCCTTGCTCCTGCGGCACATCACCGCTGGAAGTCCTCGGGAAAGTGATTCAGGGCGCTGCGTACCGGCGCCGGGGTCAGGCCGCCCATGGCGCAGAGAGAGCCGTCCACCATGGTGTCGCAGAGTTCGTCGAGGAGCTCGAGGTGGTGCTCACGGCGGTCGCCGGCCCGGATGCGGTCGATGATCTCGACGCCCCGCACGGAGCCGACGCGGCAGGGCGTGCACTTGCCGCAGGACTCGATGGAACAGAACTCCATGGCGAAGCGCGCCATGGCACTCATATCCACCGAGTCGTCGAACACCACGATACCCCCGTGGCCAAGCATGCCGCCGGCCTCGGCCATGGCCTCGTAATCGAGGGGCGTTTCCAGCAGGGCCTCGGGCAGATAGGTTCCCAGGGGGCCGCCGACCTGTACGGCGCGCAGGTCGCGCCCGCTGCGCGTGCCGCCGCCGAAATCCTCCACCACCCGCCGCAGCGTCTCGCCATAGGGCACTTCGACGAGGCCGCCGTGGCGGATGTTGCCGCCCAGCTGCGCCGTCAGCGTGCCGCGGGACCGGCCGGTGCCGTGGGCCGCATACGCCTCACCGCCCTGGGCCAGGATGCTGCTCGCCGCCGCCAGGGACAGGACGTTGTTGACCACCGTCGGGTGCCCGAAGAGGCCTTCGATGGCGGGCAGGGGCGGCTTGAAACGCACCAGGCCGCGCTTGCCCTCGAGGCTGTCGAGCATGGAGGTCTCTTCGCCGCAGATGTAGGCATTTGCGCCGAGTCTCAGGTCGATGTCGAAGGCGGCGCCGCTTCCCAGGACATCGTCGCCCAGGATGCCGGCCGTGCGGGCCAGGACCAGTGCCACCTCGAGCACATCGCGGGCCCGGGGGTACTCGGAGCGCAGGTAGATGAAGCCCCGGGTCGCCCCCACGGCCCGCCCCGCGATGGCCATGCCCTCGATCAGCTGGAACGGATCCGCCTCCATGAGCAGGCGGTCGGCGAAGGTGCCCGAGTCGCCTTCGTCCGCGTTGCAGCAGATGTATTTCTGGTCCGCTTCCGTGTCCAGGACGGTCTGCCACTTGATGCCCGTGGGGAAGGCGGCGCCGCCGCGGCCGCGCAGGCCCGACGCCTTGATCTCGTCGACGATCTGCTGCGGCGTCAGGGCCAGGGCCCGCTCCAGGCCCTTGAACCCGCCCTGGGCGCGGTAGTCCTCGAGGGACAGCGGATCACCGACGCCCGCCCGGGTGAAGGTGACGCGGGTCTGATCCGCCAGCCAGGGCAAAGCCTCCACGTCACCCAGGGCCAGGGGGTGCTCGCCACGCGGCGGAAAACCCACGTCCATCAACGGCCCCACGTCCTCCGGCTCGACCGGTCCGAACCCCCGGCGCCCCGCCTCGTCCTCGACCTCCAGCAGCGGTTCGAGCCAGTAGGCGCCGCGCGAGCCGTTGCGCACCAGCTCCAGGTCGATACCGCGACGGGCCGCCGCCTGCACGACGGCCGCCGCGACCGCGTCGGCGCCCAGGGCCGCGGCGGTGGTGTCGGCCGGCACGAAGACCCGCAGGGTCACGGCAAGAACGCCTGGTCGATCAGCTCGTCAAAGCGCTCCGGCGTTACCCGGGCGAACACGGCGTCATCGACGCGCAGGGACGGTGCGCAGGCGCAGTTTCCCAGGCAGTAAACCGGCTCCAGGCTGTAGCGCCCGTCTTCCGTGGTCTCGTGGTAGCCGATGCCGAGGCGTTGCCGGATGTGCGCCTCGAGGCGCTGGACGCCCATGGCCTGGCAGGCCTCGGCGCGACAGACCTGGATGATCTGCCGGCCGCCGGGGGTGCTGCGGAAATCGTGATAGAAGTCGATAACGCCCTGCACTTCGGCACGGGACAGGTTCAGGGCTTCGGCGATGGGCGGGACGGTTTCAGCGGGAACACAACCCAGGCCATCCTGCACCGCATGCAGGATTTCGATCAGCGGGCCCGCCCGGCCCGCATGCGCCTCGAGGGCCGCGGACACCACGGCCTGTTGTCGTTCGTCCACCGATATCGATACCCGTTGGGACTGCTTCCAGTGTAGACCTCGCAGCCGTGCAGTGACAACGAGAAGCCCGGGCTTTGATTTCCGCCCTGGCGGGTCTCAGCGGAGGTGAGGAGGCGGCGCGGATCCTTCTCCCCGGGGGATGCGGACTAGGGCGCTTCGACGTCCGCGCTCAGCGTCTCGCACAGCGCGATGTTGTCCCGGACCACGCGGCGCAGGGGAATCTGCCCCGACACCCGGGGTTCGTCGAGGTCGTAAACCAGCGCGCCGCGGTTGCAGGTAAACCAGATGATGTCCAGGGCGCCGATCGGCCGCGGCGCTGCCGGCGCCGGCTGATCGGCATTGAAGACACCGCCCGCGGTCAGGAAGACCTCGAGGCTGGCGCGGTCACCCTCGAAGCCCCCCTGGGCCGTCACCCAGCGATGACCGGCCCAGCCGAGGATGGCCGCCGTGTCCTCGTCGGGGAGAAAGAGGTCGTAGGTAAACCAGCCCACGAACATCGTGCCGTTCACGGGGAAAACGTTGACGAAGAAGCCCTGCCCCGGGGTGTTTTCGTTGAACCAGGCGTCGTTGAGGCCGGGATTGATGGTGACCGGCGCGGCCTGGGCGTCGAGGAACAGATAGCCCGCCCCGGCATTGCTCAGGTCGTTGTCATTCTGATCACCGTCGATCCCGGTGGCCCGGCTTTCCTCGCCGGGCGCGCCGAACAGCAGGCGGCTGCCGTCCAGGGAAAGCGAGGCACCGAAGCGATCGCCCCGGTCCGCATTGGTCGCCTTAAGATATTGTCCCTCGCGCCAGCCGCCTTCCTCCGCCCGGAAGAAGGACCAGGCGGCGCCGGAATCGCTGGCGCCGTTATTGCTGTCGTCACCTTCCGTGCCCGTCCCCGCGCCGTCCTCGAAGGGAGCAGACACCACGATGCGTCGGCGGTCCAGGGCCACGGCCGAGCCGAAGGCGTCGTCGAAGTCCGGATTCGAGGCCTTCAGGTACGCGGTGGGAATCCAGTCCAGGCCGTCCCTGAGGTAGACGTAAGCGGCCCCCGCATCCCGGCGCAGGTCGTCGAATGCCCCGTTGACGCCCGGGGCACTGCCGTCCTCGCCGACGGCGCCGGCCAGGAGTTCCAGGTCGGTAATGTCCACGGCCGTGCCGAACAGGTCGCCGGTTTCCGTATTGAACGCCTTGACATAGGCGATCTGCCCCCAGCGGTCATCGTCGAGCTCGAAGACATACACTGCGCCGGAATCCACGGCGAAGTTGTTGTCGGGGTCGCCGCCCACGCCCACCGCGTCGCTGCCCTCCCCCGGCGCGCCCACGGCGATGTCGGTGCCATCGATGGCCACGGCAGCGCCGAAGCGGTCGTTGCTGCCCGTGTTCGAGGCCTTCAGGTAGGCCTCCTGTTCCCAGCCGCGGTTGCTGCGGGCGAACACGTAAACGGCGCCGGAATTCAGGGAACGGTTGTTGCTGCCGTCACCATTGACCCCGGTCGCGTCGCTGCTCTCCCGGGGCGCGCCCACCAGGATGCGCTCGCCGTCGATGGCCACGGCCGTGCCGAAGCGGTCCCGCGGGTCCGGGTTGTCCGGCTTGAGGTAGGCGACCTGCTGCCAGGACCGGTTGCGGCGCTCGAAAACGTAGGCCGCCCCCGCATTGCTGGCGCTGTTGTCCGAGTCCGGCGCGCCCACGCCGTCGCCGCCGCCGTCCTCTTCCGGGGCGCCCACGACGATGAGATCGCCGTCGACGGCCACGGCCCAGCCGAAACGATCGTCCCGGTCCGCGTTGGACGCCTTGAGATAGGCCTGCTGGCGCCAGCGACCGCCGTCCCGGATGAACACGTAGGCAGCACCGGCGTCCGGCGCCGAGTCATCCAGCTCGTTGCCGTCTACGTCCCGCGCGCCACTATCCTCAAGATAGGCGCCAATCACTGCCGTATCGCCGGAGATCGATACCGATTGACCGAATTCGTCCCGGCCCCGGGTGTTGCTGGCCTTGAAATAGGTATCGGGTGAAAAGCCTGCTTCCTGGGCCCGGGAGCCGGTCGATGCGATACACAGGCTCAGCATCAACAGTCCGCCCAACAACGCCGCCGGGGCGGCGCCCGGTCGTCTCCTTGAGCGATATAAGTCTCGATTCATTGCTTCACGCCGGCCAGGAAAGGGGGTAGCGGGTTACTCCCGGTCGAGATTGATGCGAACGCCTTTCACGGTATTGGAAATCACCTCCACACCGAAGTTCGAGTTTCCCCGACGCTTTTTGATCAGCACGTCCTCACCGTCATCCCGCTCGACGTGGAAACGGTCGCCGACCTGTTCCTTGAGACCGGAAACCACATCCTTCGCCACGCCGTTCTCGCTGCGCCCATCCTCGATGTCGACAGCGGCCTCCAGTGCTTCACCCTCCTTCGGCGACAGTCGAATCACGATGGTGCCGTCGGAATTCGCACCACCCGAAAACTGGAGACGCCATTTGTTCGACGTGCTGGCGGCCGCCAGCTGGGCAGCGATGATCAACGCCATCGCGAAAAGCAAAAGCCAGGGTTGTTTGTTCATGGGCTGCATCCTCCGGGATCGAAATCGACGTCTGGGCGCTGAATCCTGCCCAACGGTTCCGGTCAGTGTACGGCCTGCGGCTGCCGTCATAAACCGTTCAGATTTCACGCCTCCTGTTGCATAGTGACGAGGAAAGATCGAGGAAACCCGCCATGTCATGGAGCAAAACCCTGTTAGCCCTCGCCCTCGCCGCGGCCGGATCTCTGGCCCAGGCCGCGGTGCTGTCCACCTCCACGCTTTCCGAATCCGACCTGGGCAAGGGCCGGGAAAGCGCCTGCGAGGCCAGGAATCCCGGGGAATCACCGCTCGAAGTCAGCATCGAGGGCTTCGATGCCCAGGGTCGGCGCGTGGTCGCCCTGACCTTCGATCTGCTGCCCGGCAGCACGCGCCGCGTCCTGGCGCCGGAGAACACCGGTTCGTCCGCCCGGATTGCCTCCTGCCAGTTCAGCTTTTCCGGGCGTGCAAGCAAGCTCGAGGCCCGGATCATCGTCAGCAGCCCGGACAGGGAACGCGAGCTGGTGAGCCGGCTGGCGCGCTAGGCGCCTAGCCCTCGGGTGACACTTCGCCCAGCACGTCGGCAAGCCGCTCCAGCAGAAAGTCGGCCTCCGGCAGGTCGAAGACCAGGGGCGACCGGATTTTCAGCACGTTGCCGAAAGGGCCGGAGCTACCGAGCAGCACCCCGCGTTCCCGCATGGCGTTCACGATCCGCGCCGCCGCCGCTGCCGCCGGCTCCCGCGTCTCCCGGTCGGTGACCAGGTCCACCGCAGTGAACCCGCCGCTTCCCCGCACGTCACCCATGATCGTGTGAGTCTCGGCCAGAGCACGCAACCCCGCGCGCAGATGCTTCCCGGTGGCCAACGCCCGCTGCGGCAGTTGCTCCTCGTCGAGCACATCGAGCACGGCCATGGCCGCTGCACAGGAAACCGGATTGCCCCCGAAGGTGTTGAAGTAGTTACTGGTTTTCTGAAACGCGCCGGCCAGTTCCGCGCGGGTGACCACCCCTGAAATCGGGTGGCCGTTACCCATCGGCTTACCCAGGGTGACGATGTCCGGCTCGACACCCAGCATCTGCCAACCCCAGAAGTGGGAGCCCATCCGTCCGAAGCCGGGCTGCACCTCGTCGGCGATAAACAGGGCGCCGGCATCGCGGACATGCTTCATGATTCCGGCCAGCCAGTCACCCGGAATGCGAGGCAGTCCGTTACTGGCCAGGACCGTATCGATGATGAAGGCCGCGGGGGCATGACCACGGGCCTTCAACTCGTCGATGGCCCTGCCGACCGTTTCGGCGTACCGCGCCCCGGCATCAGGGCCGCGATGGGCGCCCCGGAACGCGTCGGGACAGGGAACCAGCGCCACGTGGGCCGGTCCATCAGCGCCAGCTGCCCGGACGCCGGAGAGCTCAGCCGTGGCCTGGGAATTGCCGTGATAGGCATGCTCCACGGCGATGATTCCGAATGCCCCGGTCGCCGCACGGGCCATGCGCAAGGCCAGCTCGTTGGCCTCGCTGCCCGTGCACGCGAACATCGCCACGTCCAGCGCGGCCGGGAACCGGTCCAGCAACCGCTCGGCGTAGTCCAGCACCTGTTCGTGCAGGTACCGGGTGTGCGTATTGAGGGTTGTGGCCTGGGTGCAGATCGCCTCGACCACCCGCGGATGACAGTGACCCACGTGCGGCACATTGTTGTACGCGTCCAGGTAGCGATTGCCGTCAGCGCCGGTGAGCCAGGCGCCCCGGCCCTCGACGATGTGTACGGGCCGGTCGTAGAACAGGCGATAGGCAGGGCCCAACAGCCGATTCCGGCGCTGCAACAGGGCCTCGAGCGTTGCGCCGGGCTTGAAGCGCTGGTCAGGTTCGCTGAAGGTCATGGGCTGATCGCATTACGTCTGCACTGCGACCGCCGGCAGATCTTGCTCAAAGCGACGCTTTCATCGTGTTCACTGCTTCGGAAATACGGTGTTCCAGTCACGTTTCATGTCAACGACGATCCAGCCGCGGCCCGGTGCCTCATCCAGACCCCGGTCGAGTTTTCCGAAGCTAGAGTCGCGGTCATAGGCCCACTCGCGCTCGGCGTCGGTGTGATGGATGAGCAGGCCGAAGCGTGCGCCATCGCCCGAGGTGGTCCACTCCAGCATCTGGAAGTCACCGTCTGAATTGCCCCCGGCGAAGATGGGCCGGCGACCAATGTGACCCTGGATGCCGACGGGTTTGCCATCCTTGTCGTCGTTCAGGTTGAGTTCCGGCAGTTTCATGATCCTGGGTATTCCATCGTCGCCGACCTCGTATTTCATTTTCAGGCTGCTGCCGACGACCTGCTCAGGCGGAATGCCGTAGACGGCTTCGGTCCAGGGGCGCATGAATTCGATGCCGCCCCCGGAGACAATATACGTCTTGAAGCCGTTGTCGCGAAGGTACGAAAGCAGCTCGAGCATTGGCTGGAAAATCATGTCGGTCAGCAGCCGGCCGCTGGTCGGGTGCCTTTTCGTGGCGATCCAGTCACTGACCTGTTGTGAAAACTCCGTGGTCGTCATCCCCGAGTGCGTCGCTGCGAGGAGTTGCATCAGGCCCTTCTCGCCCGCCGCGGCCACACCATTCATGTCGCCCCTGAGGACAGAAGCGAAGGGCTCCGTGGTCTGCCACTCGGGGTGTTCCGGCGCCATCGCCTTCACCTGGTCGAGGGTGTACATCAGCTGGAAGTACATCGGCTGCTCGCTCCACAGCGTGCCGTCGTTGTCGAAGGTGGCAATGCGTTCCGGCGCCGGCACGTAGTCCGGCGAGTTCTTATCAGTCACCCGTTCGACGAACGACAGGATCGCTGTCTTGCTGGCTCCATCATTCCAGGACCGCAGGGGATCGTCAGCGAAGGCCGGTCCCGCCATTGCCAGTGACGCCACCATGGCGAGAAGTCCGATCAAGTGTTTACGCATCATTTGTTGCTCCGGAAGATGCTCGGGGCGCCCTGGGTGCCATCTCACCGTTGGACAAATAGAATTCAATATCGCTTTGTGTGCCGTGCAAAATGCTGAATACCGCCTACAAGGAATCTTGTTTCTGTGGAGAAAGGTTCGGAAAGCGTCCTTCCAGATAGTCTGCATAGTCGGGCGTAATGAGCTGCCTTAAATCCGGCCATGCGTCTTCCACTAAAGGATTCCTGAAGGTCACATCTCCGTAACCCAGCGTATCCATTGCCGCCTCGTCAAGAAGCTCCTGCTGAGTCTGTAGATAAAGGCTTTCCCCAAGCCTGATCCATGACAGTAGCTGGGCTCGAATAATACCTTTGTCGGACTCCGATAGGTCCGGATAGCCATCATTTCTTGCGACCGCTGTCCAAACAGCATCACTAAGCTCTCTATTTTGGGCAAGAACTGACCATCCTGCAGCAGTGGCGATTCCAATTTCCTGGAACGCCGCCGCCCTGGCTTGCTTATTCTGGCCTTTTATCTGAGCAGCCAGGTACATCAACGACACAAATACAGCCAATGCACCGAGTATCTCTCCGACCGCTCCAATCGCATCCCAATTCACAGCTTCTCCACTTGTGACACCGGTTAAACCTTACACCACGGCTCAGTAACGCACCTCGGTACCCTCGAAGATTTCCAGACAAAGAAAAACCCCGACCGCACGAACGATCGGGGCTTTGATGTAGACGCCTGGCAGCCCCAGCGGAGCATCAGGCCCGCCGGAGAGGGCTGGCGGTTTTCGCGAAGCCAAAGAAGCCTGGCCTTGGAGGCGATAAGCCCGTGCGGTCGTCGAGTGAAGCGAGAGCAGAAACCAGCGAACGCTCGATAGTGGGGATGCCTGGCAGCGCCTGCGGAGCGGCGTTGCGGTTTTCGAGCAACGCGAGAAAGAAGCGACGTCGCGGAGCAGATCAGCGCGTGACCTTCGTTAGTAGGGCACTGCATTCGAGGGATCCCGGAAAAAGTAAAGCCCCGACCGCAAACGCGATCGGGGCTTTGGTATAGATGCCTGGCAGTGACCTACTCTCACATGGGAACTCCCACACTACCATCGGCGCTGTACCGTTTCACTGCTGAGTTCGGAATGGATTCAGGTGGTTCCAGTACGCTATGGCCGCCAGGCAAAAGGGCGCGAGGCGCACGACGGCCGCTTCCCGAAGGAGCGGCGCGTCACCCCGGAATAGCCGGGGCTCCGTCACACGCAGCATGGCCGAAACCAGCGGTGTGCTACGCCTCATGGACACGCGCGATGCGCGCGTCCCGCATAATCGGTAATTCTGTCAAGAGCTGCACTGCTCCCCTTTCGGGATGCGCATTGTGTCAGCGAAGATGCTTCCGCCGGATCCAGGCGAACCTGGTCGACGAAGACTTTGGTTATATGACCAAGCCTCTCGGGCAATTAGTACTGGTTAGCTTCACGCATTGCTACGCTTCCACACCCAGCCTATCAACCTCATAGTCTATAAGGGCCCTTACACTCTCGAGGAGTGAGAAGTCTCATCTTGGGAGGGGCTTCCCGCTTAGATGCTTTCAGCGGTTATCCCTTCCGAACATAGCTACCCGGCAGTGCCACTGGCGTGACAACCGGAACACCAGAGGTTCGTCCACTCCGGTCCTCTCGTACTAGGAGCAGCTTCCCTCAAACTTCTAACGAACACGGCAGATAGGGACCGAACTGTCTCACGACGTTCTAAACCCAGCTCGCGTACCACTTTAAATGGCGAACAGCCATACCCTTGGGACCGGCTTCAGCCCCAGGATGTGATGAGCCGACATCGAGGTGCCAAACACCGCCGTCGATGTGAACTCTTGGGCGGTATCAGCCTGTTATCCCCGG
>JAZBOL010000061.1:0-2415 GCA_036351115.1 Lysobacterales bacterium
GACGAGGTCACGGTATCTTCGTTGTCGATCCGGGTCGAGATCCTCGAAGCTCACCAGCATGGCGCGGTCCAGGGTATCGTAGCTGTAATCCGGCAGCCTGCGCTGGATCTTCCTTAAATCCGCCCGACGCAGGCGCTCCAGCGCGTGGCGCCAGCGATCCGGCCGGCCCCGAATCGTGGCACCGATCATGGCGAGCGCCAGAGGCAGGTTGCCGCATTCCTTGGCGATCTCCGCCGCCTCGGGGGGCAGGGCGTCGCGGGGCACTTCCGTCCAATCGGAGAGCAGCTTCAACGCCTCCTCCTTGGACAGTTCGTCGACGGGAACCTCGTGCACGCCTGCGGAAGCGAACAGTTTGCGCTTCCGGCTGGTCAGCAGGATGCGGACGTTCTTTCCCGCCGCGGTGTGCAGCGCCTCGGCCACCCCCACCTCCCAGACGTCGTCCAGGATGACCAGGCAGTTTTTCTTTGCGAGGGTCTTTCCCAGCAGCAGTCTCGCCTCGGGCACCCCGTTGTAGCGGTCGAGGGCGTCGTCGCCGACCGCCAGGCCGATGCGGGTCAGGGTGCGCAGCGTGTCGGTGTTACGCCCGACGGCGATCCAGCAGATACCATCCTGGAAGGAGCGCCGCACATCCGGTGCCTGTGCCAGCGCCGCCGCGAGCACGCTCTTGCCGACGCCCCCCATCCCGGTGAGGGAGGTGATGCGCTGATCCGGCTGGAGATCGATGGGGCGGTAGGAGTCGATCAGGACCCGTGACCGCAAGTAATCCAGGCGGTCCGGCCGCTCGAGATACGGTGTCGGAAGGCGCGGCGGGCCTGCGAGGGGGCCGAGGGCGGGAACCGGGGTTGAGACGATCCGCCGCACCCGTTCAAGTGCCACAGCCTCGGGGACCGATGCGCGCACGTCCTCGCAGTGCAGCAGCCGCAGCGCCGCGGGCACGTCCTCGTAGTCGCCCAGCCGGAGCAGCGGCGTTACCACCACGCCCTCCCGCAAAGCGTGCCGCCACTCCATCTCCACATAGGGCGAATCCTTGGCCTTCGGTCCGACGACCAGCAGGACACCCCCGGCAGCGGCGATGGCATCCCTTATCTCCCGCAGGAAGGTCTGCCCACGGCTTTCCATGGCCTCGCGGTCCCACCACACCTGCACCCCGTGCTGCTCCAGGTCCCGCCACAGTCGCTTCGCAAACGGCTCGTCGTCAGCGCGGGCGTAGGAGATAAATATTGGGGGCGATTTGGTATTCGAAACTGAAGGCAAGGGAGACGCCTCCTTCGTGTTCTGCCCGGTTGGCCATCGTCTCCTATGGGCAACACGCATCCACAGGCTGATAAAAGGGATCATGAAACCCGCCGTCAGCGTCCATGATGTAGCAGCAGCGCAGGTTTGCATGTCCCTGAGGGTCCGCTGGGTTCATCGCACAGGTCTTGGGCGGTGGATCCGTCTCGTCCATCCTGCGGTCGGGCGGTGTTTCATTTGGTTTCATTTTGCCTCGTTCCCACAATCGATCCGCTCGCTGGCTCTTCTTCCCAGTGGCCGGCGCTTGCCCCATGCCGATGCAACCAGTGCATCCGGCCTGGTGAAAGCGCGCCCCGGACTGGATCAGATTCTCCATGAGCCCGATTTCGATCATGTTCTCGATGAATTGGCGCGACGTGGGATTGACATCGAAGGAGATGTGGTCCGGCACCTGGCGGTTGCCCACCATCAGGGCCGGTAAGGCGAAGTCGCGCAGTCCCGGGTTGGCCGAGGAACCGATGTATGCCTGGTAGATCGGCCGTCCGGCGACTTCGCGTACCGGCACCACGTTGCCCGGGCTGCTGGGTAGGGCTATCAGCGGCTCGAGTCGCGACAGGTCGATTTCATCGGTTTCGTCGCACCCGGCACCGGGGTCCGCCAGGATCTCCTGCCAGGCGTGGCCTCGTCCCTGGGCTGTGAGGAATTTCCTGACAGCGGCGTCCGACGGGAAAACAGTGCTGGCGGCGCCCAGTTCCGTGCCCATATTGGCGATCACATGGCGATCCATGGCCGTCAGGTCGTTCAGACCCGGGCCGACATATTCGATAATCCTGCCCCGGCCGCCATCGACCCCATGGCGGCGCAGCATCTCCAGAATCACGTCCTTGGCGCTGACCCAATCCGGCAGCTGACCGACCAGGCGAACCCCCATCACCTTGGGCATGGGGATGTACAGGGGCCTGCCGGCCATAGCCGTGGCCGCTTCCAGACCGCCGGCACCGAAGGTCAGCATGCCCAGTCCAGCGACTGCCGGCGCGTGGCTGTCCGAGCCGACGAGGGTCTTGCCGGGCACGCCGAAGCGCTGCATCTGCACCGGATGGCTCACCCCGTTGCCCGGTCGGCTCTACCGGACGCCGAACTTTCGGCAGGCGCTGCGCAGAAAGAGGTGGTCGTCGGCATTGC
>JAZBOL010000062.1:0-18435 GCA_036351115.1 Lysobacterales bacterium
GGCAGACGGAAGTCCGCGTCGCTGTTCGCCAGGGCGGCGGGGATGAGGCCGGCCGGCAGGCTGGCATGGAAGACGATGGGGGCGCCCAGGACGGCGGTCATGTGGGTGAGTCCCTTCAGGAACCCGCGTCGGCTGACGGGATCGCTTTCGCGACCGAACACCTGACGGTCGGCGACGATCGGGTCCCGCGCGTACAGCGCGTGCAGCCCGATACGCCGGCGTTTCACGGCGCTGCGCTCAGGCGGCCGCCCGGCTGGGAACGCGCTGCGAATGATCCGTGAGGACCTGGGCGACGCAGGTGGTCAGCCGCCGGGCGAAGGGGATGTGCAGGAATTCGTTCGGGCCGTGAGCATTGGACTTCGGCCCCAGCACGCCGGTGATCATGAACTGCGCCTCCGGAAAGGCGTCCCCGAGCATGGCCATGAAGGGGATGGTGCCCCCTTCCCCCATGTACATGACGCTGCGCCCGTAGGCATTTTGAGAGGCTTGCTCCAGGGAAGCGTGCAGCCAGGGCGCGATGGCCGGCGCGTTCCAGCCCGTGGCGGCCTGGTCGGCGTCGAAGGTCACCCTCGCGTTGCTGGGCGGATCGGCCTCGAGGGTCTCTTTCATGCGCTGCGTCGCGAGGTCCCCATCGACCGTCGGTGGCAGGCGCATGGACAGCTTCAGGCTCGTGTGGGGACGCAGGACGTTGCCGGCGAGTCCCAGCGACGGAATGCCGTCCACGCCGGTGTAGGACAGGGCGGGGCGCCAGGTCCGGTTGAGAATGCGATCGACGTTGTTGTCGGCCTGCGGCTGGACACCCTCGACGAAGGGGAAGGCTTCGAAGATCTCGTCGCCAAGCGCGTGGGCCACCGCCGCGGTCTGGTCCAGGCGCTGTGCCGGGATCTCCGCGTGCAGGTAGTCCGGAAGGATTTCGCCGGTGCGTTCGTCCTCCAGGCGGGAAAGCAGCTGCCGGAGGATACGAAAGCTCGAGGGCACGATGCCCGAGGCATAGCCGGAATGAACGCCCTCGGTGATGACGTCCGCGCGCAGCGTGCCGGCCGCCATGCCCCGCAGGGAGACGGTGAGCCAGAGCTGTTCGTAATTGCCGGCGCCGGAGTCGAGGCAGACCACCAGGGAAGGCTCGCCGATGCGATCGCGAAGGTGGTCGATGTAGGGCGGCAGGTCGTAGCTGCCCGATTCCTCGCAGGCCTCGATGATGACCACGCAGCGGTCGTGCGGAAGGCCCTCGCGCTGCACCGCCATGATGGCGGTGAGCGAACCGTAGGCCGCGTAGCCGTCGTCGGCGCCGCCGCGGCCGTATAGTTTGTCGTCCTTGATCACGGGCTTCCACGGCCCGAGGTCATCGGCCCAGCCCGTCATTTCCGGCTGTTTGTCCAGGTGGCCGTACAGCAGCACCGTATCGTCGTCGCTGCCACCGTTCGCTGCAGGAATCTCCATGAAAATCAGCGGTGTGCGTCCGGGCAGGCGCACGATCTCCGTGGTCATGCCGGCGATGTCCTGGCGCGCGCACCAGGCGTGAATCTGCTGCACCGCGTCTTCCATGTAACCGTGTTCGTCCCAGTCCGGATCGAAATGCGGCGACTTGTTCGGAATCTTGATGTACTCGACGAGTTCGGGGACGATCTCGTCCATCCACATGTCGTCGATGAACTGCTGGGCTGCATGTTGGTTCATGGCTGGGCTCGATCCGCGGG
This sequence comes from Lysobacterales bacterium, assembly GCA_036351115.1. Lineage (GTDB taxonomy): Bacteria > Pseudomonadota > Gammaproteobacteria > Xanthomonadales > SZUA-36 > Marinihelvus. Next base: position 1,698 of record JAZBOL010000062.1, read on the forward strand.
TTGCAACCCGGATTATTGCACGGACCTCGGCGCAAGGCTCAGCACCCGGCGCCGAACACGCAATTCGTGGCGCTGGCCAAGCGGTCGATGATACGGTGTAGCGCTTTGCGGCCCCGCGAGAAGGATCAGGTACCTATGAACGAGTTGATTTTCACTTTCGATTCAGCGTTCGAGATGTGGACATTCTGGATCGCCGTGGTCGCTCTGGCGGGATTCCTGCTGGGCGGGATCTTCATCGTCACGCGTCCCGAACCGGAGGTGGTCGGACACCCCAAGGGCCTGTTCGTGCTGTTTCTCGCCGAGATGTGGGAGCGCTTTTCCTATTACGGCATGCGCGCCCTGCTCATTTTCTACCTCGTTCAGCACTGGCTGTTCTCGGACAGCGAGGCCTCCATCGTCTACGGCGCCTACACGGCGCTGGTGTACATCACCCCCGTCGTTGGCGGTTACCTCGCCGACCAGTTTCTGGGTCAGCGCAAGGCGGTGTTGTTTGGCGCGATTCTGCTGACCTTCGGCCACTTCTTCATGGCCTTCGAAGGCGGCGGTGGGCAGAACGACCCGATGATCGGCGTTTTCTGGCTCGCCCTCGCCCTGATCATCGTCGGTTCGGGCTTTCTGAAGGCGAATATCTCGGTCATCGTCGGACAGCTGTATCCCCGCACCGATGTCCGTCGCGATCCGGCTTACACGATCTTCTACATGGGCATCAATGTCGGGGCTGCGACCGCGTCCATCATCTGTGGCTACCTCGGCCAGACCTATGGCTGGAAGTACGGCTTCGGCCTCGCCGGTTTCGGCATGCTCATCGGCCTGATTTTCTTCGTCCTGGGCAAGCCGCTTCTGCTTGGCAAGGGCGAGCCGAAGGACCCTTCAAAGCTGCGCGGGGGGCGCGAATTCGGCATCTACGGCGCCGGCCTCGCCATGGTCGCCCTGTGCTGGGTCGCGATCCAGTACCAGGACATGGTGGGCTACGTACTCGGCGCCTTCGGCGGCGGCCTGGTGCTCTACGTGCTGTTCACCGCGGTCACCAAGCTCCCCAGCGAGGAACGCGACCGGATCTTCGCCGCCATGTTCCTCATTCTCGTGTCCATCGTCTTCTGGGCGCTGTTCGAGCAGGCAGGATCATCCCTGAACCTGTTCACCGACCGGCACGTGGACACGCAGGGCGTCAACGCCTCCATGTTCCAGTCCATCAACGCGATCTACATCGTCCTGCTGGCGCCGTTTTTCGCCATGCTCTGGCAGGGGATGGGCAGACGCGGCCTGGAGCCTTCCGCGCCGCTGAAATTTGGCCTGGGCGTGGTCCAGGTGGGGCTGGGCTTCCTGGTGCTCGTATGGGGTGCTGAAAGCGTTGGCATCGACGTGCCCACACCGGTCATCTTCATCTTCCTGATCTATCTCCTGCACACCACCGGCGAGCTCTGCCTGTCGCCCGTGGGGCTCTCCGCCATGAATCGCCTGAGTCCGGCGCACATGGCCTCGCTCGTCATGGGGACCTGGTTTTTCGCCTCCGCGACAGGCAACTTCGCCGCGGGCCTCATCGCGGCCGCCACCGGCGCCGAGGGTGTGGGCGAAGACGCGGGCAAGCAGGTCGTCCTGGAGGTCTATACGACGGTCGGTTGGTACGCGGTGGCGATCGGTGTCGGCGTCATGGTGATCAGCCCGCTGGTCAAGAAGCTCATGCACCTCGATACGCTACAGGACGAGACGGCGGACGGCGACCTCGCGGGTCGGCCCGAAGCCGGTCTCGAGGCGCAGGAGGGTGGCGTTCATCCGGCGTCCCGTTCCTGACGCCTTCTGCCTTGTTACAATTCGGGTTCAGCCGACCCACGCAAGCGATCATGAAAAGAAACGGCAGCCTGAACCGTACCCCGACACTGGTCCTCCTGGCCTTCGTCCTCCTGCTCACCGCCTGTGGCGGTGAAGAGGCCCCGCCGGTTTCGGCGGAGCCCCCGCCCCCGCCGCCTCATCCCTGGGACGTCTTCATCGACGAGCAGATCGAGGCGCACCTCGAGGCGCACCCGGCCTGGGCCGTCTTCCAGGGTCGGCACGAATTCGACGGACAGCTGCCGGACTGGAGCGAGGCGGGCCTGCAGGCGGAAGTTCGGCGCCTGCGCCAGGCCAGGCGCGATGCGCTGGCCTTCGCGGACGCGGATCTGTCCCCCGAGCAGCAGTTCCAGCGGGACTATTTCGTGTCCCGTGTCGACCATGATCTGTTCTGGCGGGTCAAGGCGCGCTGGCCCTACCGCAACCCGGAGTTCTACTTCGGCTGGCTGAGCGACTCCCTGGATCCGGCGCCCTACATCACCCTGAACTATGCGCCGGTGGAAGAACGCATGCTGGCGTTCACCCGCTACCTCGAGGCCCTGCCGGAGGCGGCGCGCCAGATTCGCAGCAACCTGCGCATGCCCATGCCGGAGACCTGGCTGCAACTGGGCATCGACTCCTTCAGCGGTTACGCCGACTACTTCCGGGACGAGGTGCCGGCGGTGTGGGCCGGGGTCGAGGACGAGGCCCTCCAGCAGCGTTTCCGGGCAGCGAATGAACAGGCCATCGCCGCCATGACGGAGCTCGCGGAGTGGCTGGAGCTGGGCCGCGCGATTGCCGACCAGGGTTTCGCGCTCGGCCCGGCCCTGTACCGGGAGATGCTTTGGGACACGGAGCGCGTGCGCATCGACCTCGAAGCTCTCGAAGCTGCGGGGCGCGCCGACATGCAGCGTAACCTCGCCGCCCTGCGGAACGCCTGCGCCGAATTCGCCCCGGGGCAGGACCTGCGCCGCTGCATGGACAGGATGTCCGCCCGCAAGCCCGAGGGGGGCTCCGTGGCGGCCGCCCGGGCCCAGCTCGACGAAACCCGCGCGTTCCTCGAACAGGCCGACCTGGTGTCGATACCCGGCACGGAGACGGCGCTGGTGAAAGAATCCCCGCCCTATGCGCGGTCAAACTTTGCCTACATCAACATTCCCGGGCCCTGGGAAGAGAACCAGCCGTCGGTGTACTACATTTCTCCGCCGAACCCGGCCTGGCCCGAAGACGTGCAGCGCAGCTTCGTGGCCGGGGAGTCGGACCTGCTGTTCACCTCGGTTCACGAGGTCTGGCCGGGGCACTTCCTCAATTTCATGCACGCCAACCGGGCGCCCTGGCTGTACGGCCGGGCCTTCGTGACCTACGCCTACGCCGAGGGTTGGGCCCACTACACGGAAGAGCTGATGCTCGAGGCAGGGCTGCGGGGCGCGGACGCGGAAACGCGCGTGGGCCAGCTGAGCAACGCCCTGCTGCGCAACGCCCGCTTCCTGGCGAGCATCGGCCTGCACACCCAGGGCTGGACCGTGGAGGAGGCCCAGGCGTTCTTCATGGACGAGGCCTACCAGTCCGAGGGCACGGCGCTGCAACAGGCGGCTCGGGGCACCTATGACCCCGCCTACCTCAACTACACCCTGGGCAAATTGATGATCCGGCGCCTGCGCGAAGACTGGACCGCCGAGCGCGGCGGGCGGGGTGCCTGGCGCGAGTTCCACGACACGTTCCTGACCTTCGGTGGGCCGCCGATCCCCCTGGTGCGCCAGCAGATGCTCGGTGAGGACGAACCCCTGACCGTGCTGCCCGAGCCGGTCGCGGTGATCGAGGCCCTGCCGACGGACCTGGCCCCGGCGGCCCCGGCGGCCGCCGTGCGTCAGCTGAACTGGGCCTGGGACTGCGCCGACGGCCGTTACGTCGTGTCCGCGGCGAATGCCGACAACCCGGACATGACCCTGTTCCTGGACAACGAGCCGCGGCAGATGACGCGGGTACGCTCCGCGTCCGGCGAGCGCTACGAGACGAGAGGGGTCCTGTTCTGGACCAAGGGCGAGGAAGCCACGCTCGAGGTCGACGGCGTCGGGACCACCTGCCGGGTGAACCCGTTCTACTCGAAACTCGAGGACGCGAAGCTGCGCGGCGCGGATTTCCGGGGGGTCGGCAACGAACCCGGATGGCATATCGAACTGTTCAGCAGCCAGGAAAGTGTTCTCGTGACCGACTACGGTGCACAGACCCTGCGCTTCATGGCCTCGGAACCCCGGGATCTCGATCCCGGCCCCGGCAGCGTGTTCACGGGCCGCTCCGGCGCCCTGGACATCCGGGTGGAACTGACGCCCGGCCCTTGCCTGGATACGATGGTCGACCGCGAGTACGAGACCACCGTGGTCGTGGACGTCGGCGGCCGCGTGCTCCGCGGCTGCGGTGATCCCTTGCATTGAGATCCGGGCACTGAGCCCTCGCCGCCTGGCGGTTGGTGTACCATCGAGTGGACGTTGACTCGACGAACCGCTTGGAGCGCACTTGAAGCTGACCTTTTACGGTGCCGCCGGCGAAGTGACCGGTTCCTGCCATGTGCTGGAAGTCGGCGGCCGGCGTATCCTGCTCGACTGCGGACTGATCCAGGGCAGCCGGCGGGATGAAGCGCGCAACCGCGATCCCTTCCCTTTCCAGGCGTCCGACATCGACGCGGTGGTCCTCAGCCACGCACACCTCGACCACTGCGGTCGCCTGCCCCTGCTCGTGCGCCGGGGATTTCGGGGGCCGGTGTACGCCCAGCGCGCCTCCTGCGAGCTGGTGGCGATCCTGCTGGCCGACGCGGCCCGCCTCGAGGAACGGGACGCCGAGTACCTGAGCCGTAAACTGGGCAAGCAGATCAAACCCCTGTTCACCTTCGAGGATGGCCGCGAGGTGGTGGAAGCCCTCAAGCCGCGGGCCTACGCCGAGTCCTTTGACGTCGTCCCCGGCGTGACCGTCACCTTCCGGGACGCCGGCCACATCATCGGTTCCTGCGTCGTGGAGGTGCGCTGCACCGAGGGCGACGATGAGCGCATCCTGGTTTTTTCCGGAGATCTCGGCCAGTACGGCTCGCCGATCCTCAGGGATCCGGAGTCGCCCGCGCATGCGGACGTGGTGATCATGGAAAGCCTCTACGGAGATCGTCTGCACCGCAAACGCGACGACACGATCGAGGAGATGGGAGAGATCATCCAGCGGGCGGAGACGGGCAATATCCTGATTCCCGCCTTCGCCATCGGCCGCAGCCAGGAGGTCCTGTACCAGCTGGGCAAGCACTTCGACGCGTGGGGCCTCGACCGTTTCCGGATCTTTCTCGACAGCCCCATGGCCATCGAGGCCACGGAAGTTTACTGGTCCTTCGACCGCCTGTACGACGAGGAAGCGAAGCAGCTGCGCGCGCGCCACGAACGCAAGGAGTTGCTGCCGAATCTGCACCTGACGCGGCGTACGGAAGAGTCCATGGCGCTGAACCGGCTGCGCAGCGGCGCCATCATCATTGCCGGCAGCGGCATGTGCAACGGGGGACGCATCGTCCACCACCTGCGCCACAACCTGCCGCACGAGAGCACCCAGGTCATGATTCTGGGCTACCAGGCCCGGGGATCCCTGGGGCGCCGCCTTGTTGACGGGCAGGAGACCGTGCGAATCTTCGGGCAGCCGGTCCAGGTCAAGGCCCGGATCCACACGCTCGGCGGCCTTTCTGCACATGGAGACCAGGAAGACCTCGCCCGGTGGGTCGAAGGCATCGGGGGCCAGCCGCCCGTGTGGCTGGTGCACAGCGAGGAAGAGGCGCAGGCAGCCTTCACGGACTTTCTCGACCGGCGCTCCGGTATCCGGGCGCGCGCCGCGCAGCCTGGCGAGGTGATCGACCTGCGCGGTTCTTGAGGCCCTAGAGTTTGCGGACCCAGGCCTGGAGGTCGCGAAGGGCCTTCTTTTCCACCGAGTAGTAGCGATGCGGCCCATCCGCGGCGTCGCTGATGAGTCCTGCTTCCCGAAGGATTTTCAGGTGCTGGGATGCGGTGGAGGCGACGACCGGCAGCCGGCTGACAATGTCGCCGGCATAGGCGGCGCCGTCGTCGTTGAGCATGCGGAGGATCTGCACCCGGACCGGGTGCCCGAGGGCGCGGAACACATCCGCCATCTGGTCATCTTTGCGTTTCGACATGGTCTGTGACTGGCTCTGAACTAACGGGTTGATCGATACAATGCGTGTTTCGACGAAACGCGATATTAGGCGCGTTGGGCTGTCGCGTCAAGCGGAGATTTCAACGTTTGTTGAGCCTCCTTCGATATCCCGTTCGAACCAGGTCACATCCCAGTCGCGATCGAACTTGCGGCCGACGCGATGGAACGTGCCGACGGTCCGGTAGCCCAGCTTGAGGTGCAGTCGGTTGGAGGCTTCGTTGGGTTGGGCGATCCCCGCAACGGCCCGCAGGGCGCCGGTTCCCCGCAGGCTCTCGAGCAGCCCGCCGAGCAGCCGTGCCCCGAGGCCCTGTCCCCTCGCGTCGGGTGCGAGATAGACCGTGGTTTCCACCGTGACGTCGTAGGCGCGCTTGCTGCGCCACTGGCCGCTGTGCGCATAGCCCAGCAGGCGCCCGTCCAAGGACGCTGCCTGGCGCGCCACCAGCAGTCGATAGGGGCCGGTCGTGTCGAAAGCGTCGAACCAGGCCTGCTTGGCCTCACAGGTCCAGGGCTGCGTATCGAAGGTGCAGTGATCCTCGAGGACGTAATGATTGAGAATGTCGAGCAGGTCCGGCAGGTCGCCGGCCCGGGCAGGCTCCAGCACGATGCGGTCTTTGGCGGTACGGGCAGATTCTGTCATGGCAGGCCTTCCCCGGTCATGCGGTCATGGTAGCCTTGGGCCCTCATGAACACCATGAAACGTCCACGGAGACTCGTATCAATGAATAAATTCGCCGTTCATACCCTCTTCATGGCAGCGGTTCTGCTGCCCGTCGCGGCGGTGGCCGACAACCACGACCCGATCGCCAAGCGCCAGGCGCTGATGGAAGACACGCGGGACGCGCTGCGGCCTCTTATCGGCATGACCCGCGGCCAGGTCGACTTCGACGCCGAGACCGTGAGCAACAGCCTGGCCGTGTTCGCCACCACCGCCGAGCAGGCGCCCTCGCTGTTCCCGGAAGGCACGGAAACCGGGGGAGAGACGGAGGCCAAGGCCACCATCTGGAGTGACCGAGCCGGCTTCGAGCAGGGCTTCGTCAACTTCGGCGAAGCGGTGGCCACGGCCCAGGCCGCGAATATCCAGTCTCTCGACCAGCTCCAGCCCCAGCTCCAGGGCGTGCTGAAGACCTGTCGCGACTGTCACGACGGGTATCGCGTCGAAAAGGACTGACCATCGGGACGATGGCGGCCGGGCCCGGGCGGCCCGGTCGCCGGCCTGAAATGCGTCTGAAGCCACAACGCCGCCTTCCATGAAGAAGCTCCTCATCATCGTTGTCCTTGTCGGTGTGCTGGCCTGGTGGCTGTCCGGCCCCAACGGCCTGGACCCTGACGTCGTACCCGCCCACTCGCCCGACCTGGCCAACGGGGAGCGGCTGTTTCACGCCGGGGGGTGCGCCTCCTGTCACGGCAGGCTCGAGGATGGAAAGCCCCAGCGTGACGTGATGGCCGGCGGGCTGGTCATGAACTCACCGGTGGGGGCATTTCATGTCCCGAACATCTCACCGGACCCCGAACAGGGGATCGGCGCCTGGAGCGACCTGGATTTTCTCAACGCCATGCAACGCGGCCTGGCGCCGGACGGCAGCCATTACTACCCGGCGTTCCCCTACACCTCCTACGCCCGCATGACGGCGAGTGACCTGCTGGACCTGAAGGCGTACCTGGATCAGCTGCCGGCCGACTCGAACGCCGTCCCCGATCACGGGCTGGGCTTTCCCTTCAATGTTCGGCGCGGCCTGGGGCTGTGGAAGCGGCTGTTCCTGGACGCCGCCCCCGTGGTGACAGTGCCCGATGGCGACGATGTCCTGCAGCGTGGACGCTATCTCGTGGAGGGTCCGGGGCATTGCGGGGAGTGCCACACCCCGCGCAACGCCGCCCAGGCGCTCGACCTCGGCCGCTGGCTCGAGGGCGGCCCGAATCCGGACGGCGAGGGCCGCGTACCGGGTCTCACCCCAGCGCGTGACGCCTTCGCGGACTGGAGCCGCGATGATATCGCCTACTATCTCGAGGCCGGGGTGGACCCGGAGTTCGACGTGGTGGGGGGCACCATGGCCGCCGTGCAGGCGAACATGTCCCGTCTGCCGGCAAAAGACCGGGAGGCGATCGCCGCCTACCTGAAAGCCCTTCAGCCGTGACGCGCTTCCAGCGTGGCCAGCAGGTCCGCGAGATCCAGCTGGCGGGAGCGCAGCAGCACGAACAGGTGATACAGCAGATCTGAGGACTCCTCGAGCAGCTCGTCCGTGTCACCGGCGGCCGCGGCCAGCGCGGTTTCGACCCCCTCCTCGCCGACCTTTTGCGCGATGCGCTTGACCCCATCCTCGAGCAGCTTCGTGGTGTAGCTGCCCTCGGGGCGGAGCCGGTCCCGCTCGCGGATCACCCGCTCGAGTTCCGCGAGGAACGCCAGGTCCGGCCGGGGCCCGGGCCGGGAGCCGTTCTGCCCGGTTTCTTCCGGGGTGTCGAAGCAGGTCGGCGCGCCCGTGTGGCAGGTCGGGCCCGACGGGTGCGCCTGAACGAGCAGGCAGTCACGGTCGCAGTCCAGCGCGGCCTCGACGAAATTCAGCGTGTTGCCGGACGTTTCCCCCTTGGTCCACAGCGTCTCCCGGCTACGGCTCCAGAAGGTGACCTTGCCGGTTTCCGCCGTCACCTGCAGCGCTTCCGCGTTCATGTAGCCCAGCATGAGCACGCGGCCGTCGAAGGCGTCCTGCACGATCGCGGGCAGCAACCCGCCCATTTTTTCCCAGTCAGGCGTCGTTTCTAGCATGGTCGTACCCCGATGCCGGCCTCGGCCAGCGCGTGTTTGAGCGTGCCGATGGGCAACGCGCCGCTGTGAAAGACGGTGGCGGCGAGGGCGCCGTCCACGTCGGCCCCTTCGAACACCTCGGTGAAGTGCCTGGTCTCGCCGGCGCCTCCGCTGGCGATCAGAGGCACGGAGCACACCGCCCGCGCCGCCTTGAGCTGAACCAGGTCGTAACCGTCGCGGGTGCCGTCACTCGCCATGCAGTTGAGGACGATCTCGCCGGCGCCGCGGGCCACCACGTCCTCGATCCAGGACAGGGTCTCGAGCCCCGTGTGCTCCATCGCGTCCGGATTGCCCGTCATCTGGCGCGTGGTCCAGGTGTCACCCTGCACGATGGAATCGATGCCGACGACAACGCACTGGCTGCCGAAGGCGTCCGCCAGGGCGTCGACCAGGTCCGGATTGCGCACCGCTGGCGTGTTCACGGAGATCTTGTCGGCGCCGGCCTTCAGGATCGTTCGCGCCTCTTCCACGCTGCGGATGCCGCCGGCCACGCAGAAGGGAATGTCGATGACCTCGGCCACGCGGGCCACCCAGGAGTGATCCACGGAGCGGCCTTCCGGGCTGGCGGTAATGTCATAGAAAACCAGCTCGTCTGCGCCTTCGAGGCTGTAGCGCTGCGCCAGTTCCACGATCTCGCCCATGACCCGGTGATTCCGGAACTGGACGCCCTTGACGACCTGGCCGTCCCGAACGTCCAGGCAGGGAATGATGCGCCGGGCCAGGCCCGATGAGGATTCAGTCACGTGCGAGCCTCACTTCAGGGCGTCGATGGCCTGGCTGACGCCGAAGGCCCCTTCGAGCAGCGCCTTGCCCACGATGGTGGCGGCTGCCCCGTCGGCTTTCAGCGCCAGCAGGTCGTCGACGTGGCTCACACCCCCGGACGCCTGGAGCTGCAGGTCCGGATAGCGTTCGAGGATTTTCTGGTACAGCGCCCGGTTCGGTCCCTTGAGGGCGCCGTCGCGACCGATGTCCGTGATGAGTGCGTGCCGCAGCCCCCCTTCCGCCAGCGTATCCATGAGGGTCCAGAGATCCATCCCGGCTTCCTCGGTCCAGCCGCGCACCCGGGGCCATGGCGTGCCGTCCGGGGCCACGGCAACATCCAGCGCCGCGACGATACGGTCCTCCCCGTACTCGCCGACCCAGCGCAGAAACCGCGGCGTATCGAGGGCGCACAGGCTGCCGATCACCACGCGGCTGGCGCCGGCGTCCAGGCGGGCGCGGATGTCGCTGCCGCTGCGGACGCCGCCCCCGGTCTGGACGGACTGGGAGGCGCTGCCGAGCAGCTTGAACAGGTGGGCCGTGTCGGCGGCCTCGCCGTCCCGGGAGGCTTCCAGGTCGACAACATGCAACCAGCTGGCGCCGTCTTCGCGATAGGTCCTGGCCAACCGCTCCGGCGGAATGTCGTAGTAGGTGACCTCGTTGAAGTCTCCGTGCATGAGACGGACGCACTGCCCGTCGAGCAGATCGATGGCGGGAATCAGTTCCATGGCACTCACTCCAGTTCGAGAAAGTTTTTCAGTATCCGGGCGCCCTGGCCGGCGGATCGTTCCGGGTGAAACTGCGCACCGCGGAAATTGTCCTGCTGCACCATGGCGCTGAAGGCCACGCCGTGTTCGCAGGAGGCCAGGGTCGCCGGCCCGACGGGTGCATAGTAACTATGGACGAAGTAGAACCAGGGTTCTTCCTCCAGGCCGTCGAGGAGCGGGTCTGGCCGCTCGATCCTGGCGTGATTCCAGCCCATGTGCGGCACGCGAAGTCCGGGTGCTTCGCGGAACCGCTCGAGGCGACCGGGAATCAGGCCGAGGCAGTCCACGTCGCCTTCGCTGGACGATTCGAACAACAGCTGCATACCGAGGCAGATACCCAGTACGGGCTGGGTCAGCTCGCGGATGCAGGCGACCAGGTCATGGGCCCGCAGCTGCGCCATGGCGGCGGCCGCGGCGCCGACGCCGGGGAGAATCACCCGGTCCGCCCGGCGGATCACGTCCGGGTCCGCCGTGAACACGGAATCCGCGCCGAGGCGCTGGAGTGCGTAGCGCACGGAGCCGATGTTGGCGCCGCCGCTGTCGATGATGGCCAGGCTCATGGACGAGTGCTCACAGCATGCCCTTGGTGCTGGGCATTTCGGACCCGCTGCGCGCCAGGGCGGGACGAAGCGCACGGCCGGCGCCCTTGAATAGCCCCTCCACCATGTGATGCGTATTCTCGCCGGTCACGGACAGGTGCAGCGCGGCGCCCAGGGCCTGGGACAGGGACGCGAAGAAGTGCTGCACCATTTCCGTGGACAGCTGGCCGACCTGGTCCCGGGGGAAGTCCGCCTCGAAGCGGAAGGCCGGCCGGCCGGACAGGTCCACCGTCACCTGCGCGAGGGATTCGTCCATGGGCAGGACGAAGCCGTAGCGGCCAATGCCGCGCCGGTCACCCAGGGCCTGGTTCAGGGCTTCCCCGAGCGCCAGGGCGCAGTCCTCGACCGTGTGGTGCTCGTCGATCTCCAGGTCACCCCTGCAGTGCAGGGCCAGGCGAAAGCCGCCATGGGACGCGAGCTGGTCGAGCATGTGATCGAAAAAGCCGATGCCCGTGTCGATCTCCGTGCCGGTAGCGTCCAGATCGACGGTCACGGTGATGTCCGTTTCCCGTGTCGTGCGCTGCACCGCCCCGGTCCGGGGGCGGTTCACCAGCTCGTGCGCGATGTCCGCCCAGCTCAGCCCGTCGGCGCCGAGGCGAAAGCCCCCGATGCCCATGTTCCGGGCCAGCTGGAGGTCCGTTTCCCGATCGCCGATGACCCAGCTGTCGGCCAGGTCGAGGTCGCCGGACTTGAGGTAATCGAGGACCATGCCGATGCCGGGCTTCCGGTTGGGAGAGCCCTCGTGTTCGAAGTGGGGGTCGATGTGCTCCGCCGCGAAGCCAATGCCCTGGGAAGCGAACAGCTGGTGCATCTTCTCATGGGGGACGCGGAAATCGTCTTCCGGATAGCTGTCCGTGCCCAGTCCGTCCTGGTTGCTCACGATGACGAATTCATAGCCGGCGTCCCGCAGGCGCAGCAGGGCCGGGATGACCCCCTCCACGAGGGCCAGCTTTTCCAGGCTGTCGATCTGCTCGTCCGCCGGCTCCTCGATGAGGGTGCCGTCGCGGTCGATAAACAGGATGCGTCGTTTCTTGCTGGACATGTCAGGCTCCGAAGGTGTCGAGGGCGGCGCGCAGCGCGCCCATGTCGTCCGGGCTGCCGACGGTCATGCGCACGCAGTTGTCCAGCAGGGGCTGGCCGTGAAAGTCACGCACCCGGACGCCCTGTTCGGCACAGTGCCGCACGAGGGCGGGGCCGTCATTGACCCGGATCAGGACGAAATTGGCCTCGCCGGGCCACAGGTCCCGGACCCAGGGCCGGCCGGTCAGCTCACGCACCAGGCGGCCCTTCTCCCGGGCCAGGCTCAGCAGCAGGATTTTCTGTTGTTCGCGCGTCTCTCGCCCCGTGACCGCCAGGGCCGCCGCAATGGCCGGCGCCGTCAGGGGATAGGGCGCCATGACGCGGCCCAGCAGGCCAATGACCGCCGGGTTTGCCAGCACGGCGCCGCAGCGCAGACCGGCCGCGCCCCAGGCCTTGGAGAGGGTGCGCAGGACCACGAGGTGCGGATGCCGCGCCATCTGCGTCACGGCGCTCGGCGCTTCGCAGAATTCGATGTAGGCCTCGTCCATGACCACCAGGGCCCGGTCTTTCGTTGCCTCGAGGACGCGCTCGAGCAGTTCGCCGGACACCGTGTCTCCGGTGGGGTTGCCGGGGCTGGTGAGGAACACCAGTTTCAGGTTGTCCGTTCGTTCAATGGCCTCGAGCAGCGCGTCCCCGCGCACTTCCAGGGTGTCGGCATCGCGCTCGACCTGGATCACTCGCGCCCCCTGGATGGCGGCCGCGACGCGGTACATGCCGAAGCAGGGGATGGTTTCGAGGATGGCGTCCTTGCCGGCGCGGCAGAAGACGCGAAGCAGGAGGTCGATGCCCTCGTCGCTGCCGCGGGTGACCAATAGGCTGTCCTCCTCGACGCCGTACAGGCCGGCGAGGCGCTCACGCAGATCCGCGGGCTGCGGCGGCGGGTATCGGTGCAGCGCCAGGTCCTGCCATGGCAGGCCCGGCGCCAGGCTGTGCGGCGCCTCGTTGGCGTTGAGCAGAACCCCGTCGGCCGCCGCGCTGCCGCGGGCGGAGACGTAGGGCTTCAGGGCGAGGACTTCGGGCCTCGCCAGGGCTTCGATGTTCACCCGCCGGACTCCTCTTCATCCCGTTCTTCCCGGCGGAGTCGACAGGCGACCGCCATGCGGTGCGCGTCGAGCCCTTCGGCCTCGGCAATGCGCATGGCGTCCCTGCCGGCCACGGCGAGGCCTGCGGGCGTGGCTCGCTGGACCGTCATGCGACGCATGAAGTCGGTGACGGACAGGCCGCTGTAAGCCCGGGCATAGCCATAGGTCGGCAGGACGTGGTTCGTGCCCGAGCTGTAGTCGCCGAGGGATTCCGGGGTCCAGCGGCCGAGGAATACGGACCCGGCCGCGGTCACCGAGACGAGCAGGTCGTCGGCGTCCGCCGTATTGACGATCAGGTGTTCCGGCGCGTAGCGATTGGACACGGACACGCCCTCCGCCGTGCTGTCCACCTCGATGAGCCGCAGATTCTGCAGGGCGTCTTCGAGAATGCCGGCCCGGGTGGTTTGCGCGGCCAGGACGGGCAGCCGTTCAGCGACCCTGCTCAGCAAGCGGGCGCTGTCACTCAGCAGCACGGCCTGGGAATCCGGTCCGTGCTCCGCCTGGGAGAGCAGATCCCAGGCGACGGCGTCCGCGTCGGCTTCACCATCCGCGATCACCAGCACTTCGGAGGGGCCGGCCGGCAGGTCCTGGGCCGCACCCCCGGGCATGGCCGACACCTGGCGTTTCGCTTCCGTCACCCAGGCGTTGCCGGGACCGTAGAGCTTGGCGCAGGCGGGGACGCTCTCAGTACCGAAGGCCATGGCGGCGATCGCCTGGGCGCCGCCGGCCCGGATGACCCGGCGCACACCGCAGTGATGCGCTGCGGCCAGGAGAGCCGGGTCGATGCGGCCTCCTTCACCCGGTGGCGTACACAGGACCATGTCCCCGCAGCCCGCGATGGACGCGGGGATGGCGAGCATGAGCACGGTCGAGATCAGGGGTGCGGAGCCGCCGGGCACGTACAGGCCCACCGGGGAAATGGGCACGTAACGCGCCTGGCATTCGAGCCCCGGCGCGGTTTCCGTGGTGAAGCCCCGGGGCGCGCCGGCCTCGTGGAACCGCCGGATGCGGGCGGCGGCCTGTTCGATGGCTGTCATCAGCCCGGGATCGACGGCTTCCCGCGCCTGGGCCAGGGTGTCGGGATCCACGACCAGGTCGGCGATGGTGACGCCATCGAAGCGCTCGGCGTAGTCGCGAAGGGCGTTGTCACCCCCGGCGCGCACGGTCTCGAGGATTTGCGTGACGACGCTTTCCAGCTCGCCGCGGTCCTGGGGCGGCCGCGCCAGGACCGCGCTGCGCTCGGTCTCGTCGAGATCGCGCCAGGCCACGGGTGTCGTCGGGTCGTCCGCGCGGGGTGCGACGGCTGCTTCGGTCAATTCGTTGGGCAGGGCGTTCATGCCAGCATCTTCTCCACGGGCATCACCAGGATGGCCGAGGCGCCGGCCGCCTTCAGCGCTTCGAGGTGTTCCCAGAACAGGGTTTCGCGACACACGGCGTGCACCGCGACGCGATCGCTGTTGCCCTCGAGGGACAGCAGGGTGGGTTGTTCCGCGCCGGGCAGCAGTTCCGTGATGGCTTGCACCGCCTCCCGCGGGGCGTGGAGCATAACGTACTTGCTCTCGGCCGCGTGTAAAACGCCGTCGAGGCGCAGCAGCAGCCGGTCGAGCAGGGCCTGCTTGTCCTCTTCCAGGGCCTGGCTGCCGCGGTACAGGGCGGCCGTGCTGCGGAAGATGACTTCGAGCTCGCGCAGGTGATTGGCGCGCAGGGTGGTGCCCGTGGACACGAGGTCGGAGATGGCGTCGGCGGTGCCCAGCCCCGGCGCAATTTCCACGGAGCCGGCGAGTTCTACGATGGTCGCTTCCACGCCCTGCTCCGCCAGCAGGTGCCGGGTCAGGGACGGATAGGAGGTGGCGATGCGCGCGCCGTTCAGGTCTGCGGCTTCCGTGACGGTGGAATCCTCCGGGACCGCGAGGGACAGGCGGCAGCCACCGAAACGCAGAGGCCTCAGCTGCTCCAGGCCGTCGCCCCCGTTCCGCTCCAGCATCACTTCCTCGGCGATGTTCTCGCCGACGATGCCCAGTTCGCAGACGCCGTCGAGCAGCATGCGCGGGATGTCGTCGTCCCGGACCAGCAGCAGGTCGACGGGGAAATCCTGCCCGTACCAGAACAGCTTGTCCTTGCTTCGGGCAAACTGCAGGCCGCAGCTTTGCAGCAGGCCGAGGGATTTGTCGGACAGGCGTCCGGATTTCTGGATGGCGACGCGGATGCGGCTCATGATCGGGTCCTCTCGCGGCGAAGGGCCAGCCGGTAGCCCCCTTCGCCCATGTTCAGGAAACGCGCAACGCGACCGATGGTGGTGACGCTCACCCCCGTGATCTCGCTGATGTCCCGGTAGCTGCGTCCCTCGCTCAGCAGGGACGCGGTCCACCAGCGGTCGACGATGGCCTCGAGTTCGGACGGGGTGCACAGGTCCAGCAGGAACTGGCGCACCTCTTCCTCGGAGTCCAGGGTCAGAAAGGCCTTGTACAGCGACTGGGCCTGCGTCTTGAGCGCGTTTTTCTGATCGTCGTTGTGCTGTTTCATCTGTATGAGTGTATTAACACGCTAGTACGTTACTACATAGCATAGGGGACAGTGCCCTGGGAAACAAGGGCCGGCATGCCGGAACGGTGCCGAGGGACAAGGTGCGCTGTTGCGCCTAACCTGTCCTGAGGGTTTAAACGGTTCGCGGTCCAGCGCCGTCAAACCGTCAACGCAAAAACATCCGGGCCCCTGGGCCGTACGAGGAGATCAAGACCATGTCGAGAAATGTATCGCCCCTGGGAGGAGTTCGTCGCTCCGTTCTGTTCGCTGCGCTGCTGGCGTCGGGCTCGGCCCTGGCCGACGTGCGCGAGGAAGTCACGTTCAGCTACACGCTGGAGTCCGGGGGGCGCCTGAGCCTGGAAAACGTCAACGGAAGCATTTCCATCGACGGCGGAGACGGCGACCAGGTCGTGATCACCGCGCACAAGAAGGCCAACAACCAGGAGGCCCTCGACGAGATCGAGATCAACATCGACGCCACCTCGACCCGCATCAGCATCGACACGGATTTGCCGAACAGCAAGGGCTGGTGGGGCGGAAACAACTCGGGCGCCAGCGTGAGTTACGAGCTGTCCGTGCCGAGCAACATCGATCTCGACAGCATCAGCTCGGTCAACGGCGGCATCGACATCAGCGGTGTCTTCGGCACCGTCAAGGCGGAAACGGTCAATGGCAGCATCGACGTGGACGACGCGGCAGGCGATGTCAAGCTGGAGACCGTGAACGGCAGTATCGACGCGCGTTTCAGTTCCGTGACCGGTGACCAGCGTATCAACTGCGACACGGTCAATGGCAAGATCAATTTGACCCTGCCCGCCAACGCCGACGCCAGTGTCTCCGTCGAAACCGTGAACGGGAGCATTAATGCCAGCGATTTCGGGCTGAAAGTGGACAAAGGGTTCGTCGGCAAGAGCCTGGACGGGGACATCGGCGACGGATCCGCCCGCATCACGGCGAACACGGTAAACGGCGGGGTCAAGCTTCGGGCGCGCTAAAAATTTGAAATCGGGGGCAGGGGTGCGGGTCCTGGGTCCTGGGCTTTCCGGCCGGTCCGGCGCCCTTCGGGTGCCCTCACGGGCGACGGCATTCCGGCTTCGCTTCTTTCGCTGCGCGAAAACCGCAAAGCCTCCA
>JAZBOL010000063.1:0-52538 GCA_036351115.1 Lysobacterales bacterium
GAGGCGTATGACGATGCCAGTGCCGCCGTGCAGGACGCCTATGACGATGCCAGCGCCGCGGCCAAAGAGACCATGGACGAAGCCGGCGCCGCAGCCAGCGAGGCCGTGGATGACGCGGAGGCCGCTGCAACCGAGGCCATGGATGACGTCAGCGCCGCTGCGGAAGAAGCCGCGGACGACGTGAAAGCCGCCACCGCCGCTGCCATGGGCGCCGCCGGCGCGACTGCCGCCGCGGCCATGAATGACGGCGACGATTGCACGCTGGGCATCGAGGTAGGGGACAACATTTCCTACAGCACCGACAGCATGACCGTGCCCGCTACCTGTTCGGAAGTTACCGTCACCATCACTCACACGGGCCAGCTGCCTGCCGTGGCCATGGGCCACAACTGGGTGCTCCTGCCCGAGGCTGACCTGAACTCGATCGCCCAGGCGGCCACGGCGGCCGGCGCCGATGCCGGCTACGTGCCGGACGACGACCGGATTGTCGCGGCGACGGGCCTGGTCGGCGGCGGCGAGTCCGACAGCGTGACCTTCTCCCTGGATGCGCTCGAGGAGGGCGTCACCTACCGGTACGTGTGCACGTTCCCGGGGCACTGGGCGGTCATGCAGGGCTCGTTCACCGTCTCCGGGTGATGGATCGGGGGGTGAGCTTCACCCCCCTTTTTCCGTGCTCACCCCACCTGCGCGCTTGAAACAGGGGTGCAACCCACCTTGATGGCCCGAATCACCGCCCTACCCTCCCTGATCTGTATCCTGCTGGCGCTCGCGCTGTCACCCGAAGCCGGTAAGGCCTACGAGCTGGTCCCCGATCCGGACTTCGAATGCACGGCCTGCGAGGCTTGGAACCGGCCCCAGACGCCGTTCCGGGTGTTCGGCAACACCTGGTACGTGGGTCCGGCAGGGTTGTCGTCACTGCTGGTGGAGGCCGGCAAGGACAAGACGGGGCGGCCGGTGCTCGTGCTGCTCGATGGCGGGCTGACGCAGTCGGCGGCGCTGATCGACGCGAACATCCGGGTCGCGGGCTTCGATCCGGCGGACATCCGCGTCATCCTGAACAGCCACGCGCACTTCGACCACGCCGGTGGCATCGCGGCGCTGCAGCGGGCGACGGGCGCGCGGGTGATCGTCAGCGAGGAGGCGGCAGCCGCCTTCCGCACGGGCCAGGTGCCCGCCTATGACCCGCAGGCGGGCTACGCGCCGGAGAACGGCTTTCCCCCGGTGGACAAGGTGGAAACCCTGCCGGACGGCGGCCGGTTCACCGTGGGCAACACCACCTTCACCCTGCACTGGACGCCGGGGCACACGCCCGGCAGCACGAGCTGGAGCTGGGAGACCTGTGACCGGGGCGAATGCGCCACCGTGCTCTACGCCGACAGCCTTGGGCCGGTTTCCTCGCCCGGGTTCGAGTTTTCCCGGCCGCTGCCGGTCTTCAACGACCGCAGCACGGCGGAACTGTTGGCCGGCAGCATCGGTTTTCTGCGTCGCTTCGATTGCGGGGTGCTGCTGTTTCCCCACCCGCTGTACTTCAACATGGAGGGGAAGCTGGAACGGCGCTCCTCAGATTCGGATCTGAATCCGTTCCTGGACCGGAATGCCTGCCAGGACGCCGCGAATCGTTTTGAGAGCGCCCTCGAAAAACGGCTGGACGAGGAACTCGCCGAAACGGCCCGGGACTCGACCAGCACCCGGTAGCTCGCATTTGAGCATTGAGCATGGGAGGACAATAATGGGGAAACACGCACAGAATGAGGGTCCATACCATGCAGGGACGCACCCTGGCCATCGCGGCCATTTTTCTGACCGGCTGCGCCGCCACCCCGGAACCGGTGCTCAACGGCACACCCGTGGAAATTTCACAGGACGAACTGGACGAGTACTGGGTCGCCAGGCAATCGGGCGTCTTCGTACGTACGCCGACAACCGGCGCGGGTTGTGGCGTGGTCGACATCCGCTTTCTCATTGACTCGAACGGTGAGGTCCACGACGTGGAAGTGCTCGACGCGCAACCGAAATACACCTTCGACGACGCTGCCGTCGCAATGCAGGAAGCGTTCTCCTACGCCCCGTCGGACCGCAATCCCGGGCGCACACCCGTGCGGGTGACACGCTTTGTCACCTTCGACATGGGTCCGACCGATGACGTCGATTGCGCCGATGTCGTGCAGCGTTTGAAGTCCGCGCGGCAGGACTAGGCAGACCGAACGCAGATTAGCGTCCGCCGGTTTTACCCGCTTCCCGGCGCACGCCGGGCGGCCTTGAAGCCTTCAGCCCAGGGCCTCGTCCAGGTCTGCGATCAGGTCGTCCAGGTCCTCGATACCCACGGACAGGCGCACCAGGTCGTCGGTGATGCCCAGCCGCGCCCGGTTGGCCGGCGGCACGGAAGCGTGGGTCATGATGGCCGGATGATTGACCAGCGATTCGACGCCGCCGAGGGACTCGGCCAGGGAGAAGAGCCGGGTCCGCTCCAGCATGCGCTTCGCCGCTTCAAAACCGCCTTTGGGGACCAGGCTGACGATTCCGCCGCCCTGCCCGTTCATCTGGCGCATGGCCAGGTCATGCTGCGGGTGGGAAAACAGGCCGGGGTAGATCACGCGATCCACGCGCGGGTCCGCCTTCAACCACTCGGCGATAGCGCCGGCGTTGTCGCAGGTGGCTTTCATGCGCAAATGCAGGGTTTTCAGCCCGCGCAGGGCCAGGAAGCTGTCGAAGGGTCCCTGGATGGCGCCCGTGGAATTGAGCAGAAACCACAGGTCCTCGGCCCGCTCCGCATCCCTGACCACGGCGATGCCACCCACGATGTCGGAATGGCCGTTGAGGTACTTGGTCGCCGAGTGGATCACGATGTCGGCGCCGAGCTCCAGGGGCCGCTGCAGCATGGGCGAGGCGAAGGTGTTGTCCACCACCAGGAGCGCGCCGATCTTTTTTGCTTCTTCGGCGATTGCCGAAATATCGACGATCTTCAACATGGGATTGGTCGGCGTCTCCACCCAGATCATTTTGGTCTCTGGCGTGAGCACGCTGCTGAGCGTGTCGAGATCCTCCAGGGCCGCGAAGGAGAAGCGTAGCCCCGCCGATCGTTCCCGCACCCGGTGAAACAGGCGAAAGCTGCCGCCGTACAGGTCGTCCATGGCCACCACGTGGTCGCCGGAATCGAGCAGCTCGAGCACCGTGCTGATGGCCGCCATGCCGCTGGCGAAAGCGAAGCCGCGCGCGCCGCCTTCCAGGTCGGCAATGCAGTCCTCGTAGGCCTGGCGCGTCGGGTTGTGGCTGCGCGAGTATTCCCAGCCCTGGTGGTCGCCGGGGCTTTTCTGCACGTAGGTGCTGGTGGCGTAGATCGGCGGCATGATGGCGCCGGTGCTGGGATCGGGCTTCTGACCGGCATGAATGGCCCGGGTGCCCAGGCCGTGTTTGCGCGATTGACTCATGGCGGGTGTCCTGTCAGTTCGTGTTCGGGTTGCTGATTCAGGCGTCGGCGCGGCGGCGCAGGTGGTTCACCAGGTCGACGCGGGTAATCAGACCGAGAAAGGCTTCGCCGTCTTTCACGATGGCGACGAAATCCTTGTCGAAGATCGGCATGAGCGCATCCAGGTCGTCGTCGACCTGCACCGAGTGGAGCTCCGTCACCATGGCGTCCCGTACCGGCTCCGAGAAGCGCTCGCTGTCGCCGACGATCGCCAGCAGCAGATCGGACTCGTCCAGGATGCCCACGATGCGCCCGTCCTCGATCACGGGCAGCTGGGAGACGTCGTAGAGCTTCATGCGGGTGTAGGCATTTGCCAGCGGCTCGTCCGGGTTGACGATCACCGTGTCGTGGGTGCTGAAGGGCCGCGCGATGAGGTCACGCAGGTCGCCGTGCCGCTCGCGCTCCAGGAAACCCTGGTCCGCCATCCAGAAGTCGTTGTACAGCTTCGACAGGTAGCGGTTACCCGTATCGCAGCAGAAGGTCAGCACCTTCTTCGGCGCTGTCTGTTCCCGGCAATAGCGCAGGGCCGCGGCGATCAGCGTGCCGGTGGACGACCCCCCGAGGATGCCTTCGCGGCGCAGTAGCTCGCGACCCATCTCCATGCTCTCCCGGTCCGGGATGCTGTAGGCGCTGTGGACCCGCGTGAAGTCGCTGATCGTGGGCAGGAAATCCTCCCCGATGCCCTCCACCAGCCAGGAGCTGCTCTTCTCCGACAGGGTGCCTTCATTGATGTATTCCGCGAGGATCGAGCCCTCCGGATCCGCCAGCACGAGTTCCAGGTCCGGCGCCACGTCCGCGAAATACCTGGACAGGCCCGTCACCGTGCCGCTGGAGCCGACGCCCAGGACGATGGCGTCGAGGTCGCCGCCCATCTGGCGCCAGATCTCCGGACCCGTGATCTCCTCGTGGGCCCGGGGGTTGTTCGGATTGCCGAACTGGTTGATGAAGTAGCTGCCCTCGATCTCTTCCGACAGGGTCTTGGCCAGGTCCTGGTAGTACTCGGGGTGGCCCTTGGCCACATCCGAGCGCGTCAGCACCACCTCGGCCCCCATCGCCTTGAGGTTGGAGATCTTTTCCCGGCTCATCTTGTCCGGGATTACCAGCACGAGCCGGTAGCCTTTCTGCGCGGCGACCAGGGCGAGGCCAAGCCCCGTGTTGCCGGCGGTGCCCTCGACGATCGTCCCGCCGGGCCTGAGTTCGCCGGACCGTTCGGCTTCCTCGATCATCTTGAGTCCGATGCGGTCCTTGATGGACCCGCCCGGATTGTGGCTCTCCAGCTTGATGAACAGCTCGCAGGGGCCCGTATCGAAAGCGCGGGAGCGAACGACCGGCGTGTCGCCGATGAGGTCGAGAATGCTGTCGTGAATGTCCATGGGGGCCTCGGAATATGGGAGCAAGACAGCTTCCCATTATATCGCGCACACGCCGCTCGGGATGGGCCAACCGGCGCCGATACGACCGGGTGGAGAAGCGTGGCGCAAAAAAAACGGCCGGGTGATCCCCGGCCGCTCTCCAGTCAGGATGCGATGCGCTCAGGCATTGCCGTGCGACATGAGACGCGCCAGCTGGTCCTTGGCCTGCAGCTTTTTCTTTTTCAGCTGGGCCAGGGTCAGGTCATCCATGGGCTCGTCGCCTTCTTCCGCCGCGGTCACCTTCCTGTCGAGCTGCTGGTGACGGTTGTAGATGGCGCGAAACTCGTCGTTGCTTTTCAACATCTGCTGCATCTGTTCCTGGCGATGTTCGAACATGGATACCTCCTGGTTCTGGTGGGCTCGCACGGGGACGCGGACACGCGTGTTCGCGGTCCGGTCTCGGTCCGTGCGAGGCTCTGGGAAACGACGGGAATCAGGATTTCGAGGATGAACGAACGACCGTTCGTGAGTGTGGGCAGCGGGACATGCTGCTGCCGTCATGAACGAATTCCCGTCTTGAATGCGGTTAAGACCATAGCTTCGTTTCAGATTACTCCAACGATTTGCGCCTCGCAAGAAAGGCGCGATGGAACGAAACCTTAACAACCGCCCGGCGGAAACGGGTGTCGATCAACCGTCGTCGAGCAGGATCACGTCCACGCGGCGGTTGCTGGAGCGCCCCGCCTCATCGTCGTTGCTGGCGATGGGAAAATCTTCGCCCATGCCCACCGCCTTCATGCGCCCGGCGTCCACGCCCAGGCTGACCAGGGCCGCCATCACGGAGTCGGCGCGCTCCTGGGAAAGGCGCAGGTTGGTTTCGGACGGGCCCGTGGCATCCGTGTGTCCTTCGATGCGGATGGCCTTGCCCGGTTCCGTCTGGAGCAGGTCCACGACCTCCACCAGGCTGGTCATGGCCTCGTCGCGCAGCACCGTTTCACCGGTATTGAAAAGCACATCACCGAGGGTGACGACCACGCCACTCTCCGTTTCCCGTAGCTGGAGGTTCTCGAGCTGGCGCTTCAGGCTGTCCATTTGCGCCATGGCGAGTTCCGCCTCGCGCCGCGCCAGCTCGGCCTCGGAGGCGCGGGAGTCGGCAAGGCGTCGAGCCTGCTTCGCTTCTTCGCGCGCCATTTCCGCCTCGCGGGACGCCGACAGCTCCTGTTCCCTCGCCGCTTCCGCTTCGCGCCGCCGCCGTTCCGCGTCTTCAGCGGAAGCGGCCATGAGAAGGCGCGCCTGGGCCGCTTCTTCGCGGGCCTGTTTCGTCTCCAGTTCGCTTGCGCGGACCCGCATGGCCGTGCGCTCGGCTTCGAGTTCGCCGTAGGCTTCGAGGGACTGCTCCCGCTGGGCCATGGCGCGGGCAATGTCGATTCGTTTCTCGGCCATGTAGATCAGGTGCTCGCGCTGCAACGGCTGGGTCGCCTGCTCGGCCCGCCGCAGCGCCCGCTCCGCTTCGCCCAGGGCCAGGGGTGCGTAGCCGGACAGCCCTTCGTCGGCCTCCAGCTGGTTCAGGGACGTGCGCACCCGCTCGAGCGCGAGGTCCTTCTTCGGCGCGGACTGGCAAGCCGCGAGGGCGAGACACAGGGCGCCCAGTACGACGGGATGACGAAGGATTCGAAACCCGCTCACTGGACAAACTCCTCGCCGTACAGGGCGATGAGCTCCTCGCGCAGCAGCTCGTTGGAGCGACGCAACTCGTTCACGCGCCGCCGTTCGACGGCGGCCCGGGATTTCTCGATGGCCAGCTCGGAATTGATCTCGGAACGTTCGATGGCCATGAGCGCCTCGTCGTACTTCCGGTTTTCCACGGCGGTACGCGCCAGGTCGAGGCGGTCCCGGGCGAAGCGCAGCTCCGTCGGAGACAGCTCTTCCGCCCCGGCGCGTTCCGCCGCTTCGATCGCGCGCTCGGCGGATTCGAAGACGGAAGGGTCCGGGGGCGTGGTGACGCAGGCGCCAAGCAGGAGAAAGAGCATACTGAGCAGGAGTGGCCGCATAGGTGGTCCGGGCATCGGTTCGAACAATCCACGATTATGAAGGATGCGCGCGGCTTCGTGAACCGCGGGGTGACCGGCCGGGGGCCAGGCAAGGCGCCGCGGGAACGCCCCCGTCACGACGCGTCGGGCTGGGCCTCCGGGGCGGCCAGCTCGAAAGCGGGCAGTGCGCGGCAATGCGCCACCACGGCTGCGACGCGCTCGTAAGGCGCCAGGGAGAACCCGAACCGATCGGCGTTGTAGGCCTGCGCGACCAGGCACAGGTCCGCCAGGCCTGGCGGGCCGCCCAGGCAGGTGCCGGCATCGGGATCGCCCCCGCCGGACTCGGCCCGGTGGCGCTCGATACGGCGTTCCACGCTGCCAAAGCCCAGCGCCATCCAGTGGTGCATCCAGGCGATGCGACCGCCCTCATCGACGCCGAGGCGACCACCGAGATACTGCTGCACGCGCAGGTTGTTCAGGGGATGGGTATCGCAGGCGATGTCCTGGGCCATGGCCCGCGCCAGGGCGCGTTCCGCCGGTTCCTGCGGCAGCAGGGGCGGCCCGGGCTGCACCTCGTCCAGGAATTCGCAGATGGCGAGGGACTGGCCAATGGGTTGCCCGTCCCAGACCAGGGTGGGCACCAGGGCCGACGGGTTCAATTCCGTGTAGGCCGCCCGGTGCTGCTCGCCCCCATCACGCACCAGGTTCACGGCGGCATGGCGCCAGGCGATGCCCTTGAGGCCCAGGGCGATGCGCACGCGGTAGGCCGCGGTGCTGCGCCAGTAGCCGTAGAGCACTGGGCGAGCGTCGTCGCCCGAGCCACCGGAAGGCTTATCAGCCGTATTGCTCAATGACCTGCTCGATGGCGCCGAAAATGGTCTTGCCGTCCGGATCTCGCATCTCGATGCGGATCGTGTCGCCGAAGCTCATGAACGGCGTGGACGGCGTGCCGTCGGCGATGATTTCCAGCATGCGCTTTTCCGCCAGGCAGGAGGCGCCCACGCCCGTGTCCTGGTTGGCGATGGTGCCGGACCCGACGAGGGTGCCGGCGGCCAGGGGACGGGTGTGCGCGGCGTGCGCCACCAGCTGGGCGAAATTGAACTGCATGTCCGTCCCCGCATCCGGGCTGCCGAACCACTCTCCGTTGAGCGTGCTGTTCAGGGGCAGCCTGAGCACCGTGTCCTGCCAGTGCTCGCCCAGTTCGTCCGGGGTGACCAGCACGGGAGACAGGGCCGAGCGCGGCTTGGACTGGAGGAAACCGAAACCCTTGGCCAGCTCGCCCGGAATCAGGTTGCGCAGGCTGACGTCGTTCACCAGGCCCACCAGCACGATGTGCTCCGCCGCCTGCTCCGGCGTCACCGCCATGGGCACGTCGTCGGTCACCACGACCACCTCGGCCTCGAAATCGATGCCGTAATCCTCGCTGACCACGGGCACGCGGTCCCGGGGTCCGAGGAAACCGGCGGAGGTGGCCTGGTACATGAGCGGGTCCTCGTAAAAGGATTCCGGCACCTCGGCGCCGCGGGCGCGACGCACGCGCTCCACGTGCGGCAGGTAAGCGCTGCCGTCGAGAAACTCGTAGGCCCGGGGCAACGGCGAGGCGAGCAGGCTCATGTCGAGGGGATCGGCACCGTCGACGGTGCCCGCGTTCAGCTCGCGGTAAACCGCTTCGAGCTGCGGGGCCACGTTCGCCCAGTCGTCCAGGGCCGCCTGCAGCGTGGCGGCGATGTCGTTCACGGTGACGTAAAGGTCGAGGTCGCGGTTGACCACGATGAGCCGGCCGTCGCGGCCGCCCTTGAGAGATCCGAGTTTCATGATTGGGTTTCCTGCTGATTGGCGTGAATTCGGGGTGTTATCCGGCGGATGTTCCGGGCGCTGTTCGCCGCCAGGACGGGCGCGGGCGCCTAGCCTTTCCAGCTGTCCACGTAGCCGCTCCACTCGACGGCGGCGGCGTCCTCGCCGACCTGGAGCGCATCGCGGGTGTCGATCATCACCGCCACCTCGTTGGTGCCCGGCGCACTCTGTTCGAAGGCTTTTTCCAGCGCCTTCGGATGCGGGCCGTGGGTAAACCCGCAGGGGTGGAGGGTCATCATACCCGGGTGAATGTTGTCCCGGCTGAAGAACTCACCCGCGTGGTAGAACAGCACCTCGTCGTAGTCGTCGTTGTTGTGGAAAAACGGCACCTTGAGCGCCCCCGGATCGGTTTCGAAAGGCCGGGGAACAAAGGTGCAAACGACGAAACGACCGGCCACGAAGGTCGTGTGGGCCGAGGGCGGCAGGTGATAGCGATGGCTCATCAGCGGACGGATGTCCCGCCAGTTGATCCGCACGGGCATGAGATCGCCATGCCAGCCGGTCGCATCCAGCGGGTTGAACGGATAGGTGACGGTGGTCAGCGCGCCGCCGCGCTTGATGACCACGTCCCATTCGCTTTCATCCTGCTGGGCCCTGAACGCCTCGTCCAGCTGCGGCGCATCCAGCATGGCCGGGTCGAAGATGGCGTGGGGACCGAGCAGGCCCTTGTCCGGCAGCTGGTAGCTGCTGTTGGTCGCCTCGATGAGCAACAGGCGCATGGGCGCGGACGACTCCAGCCGCCACATCGTGCTGCGCGGCAGCATGATGTAGTCGCCCTCGCGGATTTCCAGGTGGCCGTAATCGCAGTACAGGTGACCTTCACCCGCGTGGACGAACAGCAGTTCGTCACCGTCGGCGTTGCGCACCAGGTGCTCCATGGACTGGGTCATTTCCCAGAAGCGCAGCTGCACGCTGGCGTTGCCCAGCAGGCTGCGCGCCTGCCAGGGCGAGCTGCCGAAATCCGCCAGCGCCGTGGTGTCAAAGGCGCGTGGCTTGAGCGGGCCCTCGAAGCGCGTCCAGCCCGTCGGCGGATGCGCGTGGTGCATGTGGGTGGCCGGGCCGAAAAAGCCCTCCTTGCCCAGTTCGCGCTCGAAGGTGCCTTCCGGCAGGTCCGCGTGGGCCTGGCGCGAGGCCGCGCCTTCCACCTTCGGCGTTGAAATCCAGCGTTTACCCATCGTTCAGCTCGGTATCGGTCAGGTCAGTCGGTTCAGGTTTGTCCGGCGGCGATCAGAGGACGCCGCGACGCACCTGGTCCAGTTCGATGGACTCGAACAGCGCGGTGAAGTTGCCTTCGCCGAAGCCCTTGTTGCCCTTGCGCTGGATGATCTCGAAGAAGATCGGGCCGATGTTGGTCTGCGTGAAGATCTGCAACAGCTGCTTCTTGCCCGTTTCCTGGTCCGCATCGATGAGGATGCGGTTGCGCTGCATACGCTCCAGGTCCTCGTCGTGTTCCGGTACGCGCCGGTCGATGATCTCGTAGTAGGTGTCCGGCGTGTTCAGGAATTGGACACCCGCGTCACGCAGCCCCTCAACCGTGTCGTAGATGTTCTCCGTGTACAGGGCGATGTGCTGGACGCCTTCGCCGTTGTACTCCTCCAGGTACTCGTTGATCTGGCTTTTCGGATCTTCCGACTGGTTGATGGGAATGCTGATCGCGCCGCTGGGCGCCGTCATGGCCCTGGATTTCAGGCCCGTCTGCTGGCCCTTGATGTCGAAGTAGCGCACCTCGTAGAAACCGAACAGGCGTTCGTAAAAATCGGCCCACTCGTCCATGTTGCCGAAGTACACATTGTGGGTGAGGTGATCGATGAAGGTCAGGCCGAATCCCGCGTGCCTGGGATCGGCGCCCTCGATCAGCTCGAACTCCCCCGCCAGCGCGCTGCCCGCCTTGCGATCGACCAGGTACAGCATGGAGCCGCCGATACCGGCGATGCGCGGAACTTCCAGGGCGGCCGGAACGTCGCTCATGGACTCGGCGCCCTTGGCGATGCAGGACTGATACGCCTGCTCGGCGTCGGCCACGCGCAGGGCAAAGCCCGTGCAACAGGGGCCGTGCTCGGCGGCGAAGCGGGCCGCGAAGCTGTCCGGCTCTTCATTGAGCAGGAAATTGATGTCACCCTGGCGATACAGGGTCACGGCCCGGCGCCGGTGCCGGGCGATGGGCGCAAAGCCCAGCTGCAGGAACAGGGCGTGCAGATCCTGGGGGTTGGGTGCGGCATACTCGATGAACTCGAAGCCCTCCACGCCCAGGGGGTCGTTGCGGTGAGCGCTGTCGTTGCTGTCGATCATGGGTGTCCTCCAGGCTGCCATCGCTTATGCCGCGAGCAACCGACCAAGCAGATTCGGAATGACGCCAGGGCGGACGGGGTGTCCACCGCGAGCGACGTGATTCGGGAGCCGGGGTGCGGACCCCGCATATCCGGTTATAATAGTTACATCTGTAACTAGTTGCAAGTCGCCCCCCATGACGAAACGCGCCCCACTCGCTCCGAAACACAACAGGAAAGACGCCCCGGAGGCCCAGGATTTCGCCCTCGAGACATTTCTGCCCTATCGCCTGTCGCTGCTGAGCAACACGGTCAGCGAAGGCATCGCCGTCGCTTATCGTGACGTGCACGACCTCAGCCTGACGGAGTGGCGCGTGGTGGCCATCCTGGGCCGCTTCCCGGACCTCACCGCCACGGACATCATGGCCCGCGGCGCCCTGGACAAGGTGCCCGTCAGCCGGGCCGTGGCGCGCCTGGAGGAACGGGGCCTGGTGCGTCGTAAAGCGGACAGCGAAGATCGCCGGCGCCTGACGCTGCGGCTGACCCCGGGCGGCGTCAGGCTGTTCAATGCCGTGGTGCCCGAGGCCCTGGCCTACGAGGACCGGCTGCTGAGCGCCCTGGCGCCGGAAGAGATTCACCAGTTCGAACACCTGCTGGACAGGCTCCTTGCCTCTGCGCGGGCGCTGAACGAGCCCGGGCGACGGTAGCCGCCACACCGGGGCTTGGCTAAAGTACGGAGTGTGCGACGGTCATTCCTCACCGCCGGATTTCCCACGCCCGCGCCCCTGGGCCCGCGTCGCTGAGCCGTGACTACCGAGGCGACGATCATGCTGGCCATCCTGGTGGGCATGTTCGGCCTGCTGATCTGGAGCCGCATTCCCACCTGGGCCATCTTCATGGCGACGCTCACGGTGACCATCACGTTGCGCCTCGCCCCGGAAGACGCGCTGCTCAAGGGCTTCTCGAACTCCGCCGTGTGGACCGTCGCGGCGCTCTACGTGGTGGCGGCCGGCATGTACTCCACGGGAGCCATCACCCTGATCGCCGACCGGCTCGTCGGCTTCCCGCGCCGGCTGAACAAGGCCTACGCCCGCATCCTGCCGCCGGTGGCGGTCGGCAGCGCCTTCCTGAACAACACGCCTCTCGTGGCGATGATGGTCCCCGTGGTGCGGGACATCAGCCAGGCCGCGCGCCTGGCCCCGTCCAAGCTGCTCATGCCGCTGAGCTTCGCCTCGATCCTGGGCGGCGCCGCGACGCTGATCGGCACCTCGACCAACCTGGTCATCGCCGGCCTGGTTTTCGCAGAGACCGGCGAACCCCTGAACATCTTCTTCCACACCGCCGTGGGGCTGCCGGCGGCCATCGTCGGCATCGTGTTCCTGGCGCTCTGGGGCCAGCGCCTGCTGCCCGACACGCGCGTTCCCGAAGACGAACTGCCGATCAAGAACCTGTACCGGGCCGAATTCCGCGTATTCCGGGACAACGACGCCCGCGTTTCCGGACTGGTCGGCAAGGAATTGCTTGAAACCGGCCTGACGACCACGCCGGGGCTACGCCTCGAGGGCGTCGAGCGGAAACGGGTCATGCTCGAACCGGAAGACGACCTCGTGCTCCAGGACGGCGACCTGCTGATTTTCGAGGCGAAGGCGGGCGCCCTCCCATCCCTCTGGGCGCGCCTGGGCCTGCGACCGAACGTGGGGTCGGAGGAACTCGACCAGCGGCACGAACACAAACTGGTCGAGGTGGTCGTGTCGAAAAATTTCTACGCCCTGGAACGCCGTGTCGTCTCCACCCGGGCCGAAGAACCTTACGCCGAGGTTCAGATCGTCGCCTACTCGCGGGGTGGCGAGGCGGTGCAAAAGCCAATCCTGAACACCCGCTTCCGCCCCGGGGACGCCATGGTGCTGGAGGTGCCGGACGACTTTTTCTACGTCGCCCAGCGGGAAGAGGACTTCACGCTGATCAAGCGGGTGCGCGGCTTCAGCGTGCAGCGCGTGAGCCGCGCCGTGGCGGCCGGCCTGATTACCCTGGCCATGGTGGGAGCCGCCGCCTCGGGGCTCATGACCATGCTCAACGCCTCCCTGCTGGCCGGCACGCTCATGCTGTTGACCGGCTGCCTGTCGGTCCACAACGCCTGGCGCAGCATCGAGTGGGAGACCCTGGTCGTGCTGGCCGCCGCCATCAGCCTCGAGTCGGCCATCACCAATTCGGGACTGTCCCAGGTGATCGCCGACGGGATTTTCGCCATCGGCGGCAGCAGTCCCATGCTGGCGCTGTCCGCCGTGTTCCTGGGGTGCATCGTGATGACCAACATCATCACCAACGCGGCGGCGGCGGCGTTCATGTTTCCCGTTGCCATGTCCCTGGCCAGCCAGCTCGAGGCCAACCCGGCGCCCTTCATCGCGATCCTCATGCTGGGCAGCTCCTACGCCTTCATCAGCCCGGCGGGCTACCAGACCAACCTCATGGTCATGCAGCCGGGCCGCTACCGCTTTTTCGATTACGTGAAACTCGGCGTGCCCCTGACCGTCGTGGCGGGCACAACGGGACTGCTGCTGGCCCCCCTGGTCTGGCAATTCTGAAACAACGGTCCGGCAGACGGGTCATGAACCCGCGCGGAAAGTCCGGAGGTTCGACCCCGGAGCGCGCAACGACCATTGCGCCGGTGCCAGGGAATCCAGGCGAAGGCCAGGGCCCGTCGCATCCGCCGCATCGACTTCGCGGTCGGAACCGTCGCCCGGTATGCCGGCCACGCCCTGCTCGCGCTCGAGTTCGAGCACGCCCGGCTGCACCGATACCTGCGCGAACCCGGCGTGCGCCGCGAGGCAGGCGGCCAGCAGGACCAAAGGCCAGCTGCAGCGGAACGGGACGTCCTTTACCGATCGTGATGGCACTTCACTGAACCTGTGGTCGCTGGATGCGCGTTCCATCATAACAAGCGTCTTTGTAACGGGGGTTCGGGCAAGTCGCTTCACGGTCACCGTGTCATGCTCCGCCCATGGTCAACAAGCGCTCACGAGTGCCCAGCAGCCGCCTCGCCCGGCTCACCCGCCTGGGCCTGACGGCTGGCGGGGTGGCCCTCGGGGGAGCGGCCGAGGGTCTGCGTCGCCTCGGCAGGAACCCGGTCGGCGAAGCGCCCAACGTATTCCTGACCCCCGGCAATGCCCGCAAACTTGCCGAGGGCCTGTCGCAGATGCGCGGCGCGGCCCTGAAGATGGGGCAGATGCTGTCCATGGAGAGCGCGGACCTCTTGCCGCCGGAGTTCGCCCGCGCCCTCGCGCCGGTGCGTGACGCCGCCAACGGCATGCCCCTGGCCCAGCTTCGACGGGTCATGGGCCGCGAATACGGCAAGGGCTGGGAAGACCGGTTTCTCGATTTCGATTACCTGCCCCTGGCTGCCGCCTCCATCGGCGAAGTACACCGTGCCCGCACCCTGGACGGGCGCGACCTCGCGCTCAAGATCCAGTATCCCGGCGTGGCGAAAAGCATCGACAACGACGTGGACAACGTCGCCGCCCTGCTGCGCCTCGTGCAACTGCTGCCGGCAGGCCTGGACTTCTCGGACCTCGTCGCCGAAGCCAAACGCCAGCTGCACCAGGAGGCCGACTACGCCCTGGAAGCGGAGTACCTGAGGACCTACCGGGCCCTGGTCCGGGACGAACCCCGTTTCCTCGTGCCCCGGGTGCACGAAGACCTTTCCACGAAACGCATCCTGGCCATGGATTACGTCGAGGGCGTGCCCCTCGAGACACTCGGGGAACCCGGCGTGGACCAGGAGACGCGGGATTCCGTCGGCGCCCTGCTGGAACACCTCGTGTTCCGCGAGCTGTTCGAGTTTCGCACCATGCAGTCGGACCCCAACTTCGCCAACTACCGCTACCAACCCGATAGCGGCCGGATCGTGCTGCTGGATTTCGGCTCCACCGTGACCTTCGAGCGCGGGATGACCGAGGGCTATGCGCGCATTGCCCGGGCGCTGATCGAGGAGGACCAGGACGCGGTGGAACACTATGCCGAACGCCTCGGTTACGTCGATCCCGGAAACGCCCCGGAGTACATGGAGCGCGCCATGGAGTTCATCTACCTGGTGTGCGAACCCCTGCGGACGGACGGCCCCTACGACTTCGCCGCCGAGGACCTGCTGGCGCGCGCCCGGGAGCTGGGCATGGACATGGCCATGGACAGCCTCCGCGAGGCGACCCTGCCGCCGCCGGAGACCATGTTTCTGCACCGCAAACTCGTGGGCTCCTACATGATCTGCGCCCGTATCGGCGCACGCGTGGACGTTCGCCGCCTGATCCGGCCATTCCTGGAAGCAAAGCCGCGCTGATTCCCGCAACCTTCGGGGTGCCGAAACGCCCCCGCGACGGGACCAGGCGAGGGCGAGCGCCGGAATCCACGAGCATTCATTGCTATAGTCAGTACAGGGAGTGAGCAGCTAAGATGGCGGAGTTCAACGAAGGCCATGACTGGAGGAACAGGATGAAGACGAACGCTCAAACCCCATTGACCCGGCTGGCAGTGCTGGCGGCCGTGGTCCTGCTGACCACCGCCTGCGGCACCACGCCGCCGACTTCCCAATCCGCGAAGGACGACTATCCCCTCAACGACTGGAAGCTCGGCTTTCTCCTCGACCCGGACGGCTCGGACCTGGATGAACGACCGGAGGTCTGCGGGGCGCCCATCCCGGCGAGCCAGGTCACGGTCCTGGACGTCCAGGGCGAAGCCGACCCCCGGGCGGTGGTGCAGCGGGAACTCCCCAACGCGAAATTCACCCAGGAGGACTACCTGCTGGTGGCCATCCAGCGGCACCCCGGACAGACGCGCCAGTGGCTCCGTGGCATCGTCGCGACCCTGGGCTGTGATGTCCTCGTGATCGGGGATTTCGAAAACAAGCGCTACACCTATGACGCCGCCGACCCCAAGCTGCGCACCATGACCCTGCAGGCTATCTGGGGAACGGACGGGAGCCGTTCCGCAGGCCCCTGATCAGCCCGGATCGATGTTGGAAACCGTCGGGTCGCAGTAGAACTCGCAGCCGCCGTTGCCCGTGTCCGTCACCTTGATCTTGTAGTAGTCGATCTCGACCTTGTCGTCGGCATCGACGATGGTCACTTTGTGATCCTTGAGATCTTTGCTGCTGATCTGCGTGCTGTTGGCGTCGATGTCCACAGCCGTGAAGTGGTAGCGCTGATCCGCCACGGACTTGACCTTGAATTCCTGCTGGCTGCCGGTAACGACCTCGACGTTGCCGTTTCCGTCCGTGCCCCCGGAGTAGGCAAAGCTGTAGCTCAGATTACCGGGATTCGGCGTACCCGGCACCAGGGTCGCCGGCGTGGAGTAAGGGGGAGTCCCACAGTTCGAACTGCGAATGTCGAGATTGACGTCAGGAATGTTGCTCACGGTTTTCTTCTCCTTTCGATTGAGGTGGATA
Organism: Lysobacterales bacterium; assembly: GCA_036351115.1. GTDB lineage: Bacteria > Pseudomonadota > Gammaproteobacteria > Xanthomonadales > SZUA-36 > Marinihelvus. Next base: position 16,404 of record JAZBOL010000063.1, read on the forward strand.
CGCAGACCCAACTACCCGCCTGACTTTCAAAAGTTGGATCGGTACCTGGGGTGGGCATAGCCCATGGCGTCGAGCTCGACGACGAGGGCGTCACGGGCATCGGTATCACCGAGGCGATGATGCAGGCCGGCCAGCAAGGCGCGGTAGTCCGGCGCGGAAGAGTCGGCGGTAATCAGCAGGTCCCTCGCTTCGTCCCAGGCATCCCCTGCCCGGGACGCCTGACCCAGCGCATCGTGGGCATCGCCGATGAGCCGGAGGCTGAGAATCTGCAGTTCCGGGACACCGCCACGGAACAGGTCGGCGCCATCCCGGATCCGATTCCCCAGCGACAACACAGCCCGCGCCGCGTCGATCGAGGCAGCAGCATCGCCCCTGGACAGCAGGTACTCGGCCTGCACCAGCATCGTCGTGAGCCGCGAGCTGCCCAGGGCATCGGGTGGGGCCTGCTCGAGATTCGACTCCGCGCTCGCCAGCCACTGCGCGGCCGTTGCTGCATCCCCCAGGTGGCGGTGAAGCCTGGACAGACCCAACTCACAGCCAATCAGAGCCCGCCGCCACTCGATATTTTGCGGATCGTGATTGACGAGCGCCTTTGCCTCTTTGCCGCAGCGGCGAACGAATTCGAGCGCCTCCCGAAGTTTGCCGCGCCGGAGCAGCGCACTGGACAGCAGGGAAAGGTTGTTGACCAGTTCATAGCTGTCGTTTTTGTCACGCCCGGAAGCGTGAAGCTGCTGGAGCCCATCCACGGCCTTTCGAAAGGCGGTTTCGCTCGCATCGAGCTCCCCACGGTCACCCTGAATCGATCCCGCCCACGACAAGCTCTGTGAAAGCTCACCCCGAAGCTGGTCATCCTCCGGATTTTCCGCCAGCAGTAGCTCGTTGATCTGTATGGCTTCCTCGTTGTACCGCAGCGCTTCGTCGATGTCTCCGCGGGCCCGCGCCAGCGCCGCCAGGTTGCCGGCCCCGTACGCCACTTCCAGCTGGTAGCCCGGGTTGTCCGGCTCGCGCTCGAAGAGCGCTTTTCCATGCCCGGCGTACCGGCGAAACGCCCTGTCCGCGCCGTCCAGGTCGCCCCGCTGCCAGTCCACGTAGCCCACCCAGAACTCCGCCTGGCTGAGCTCGAACAGGACGTCGTTATCTGACGGGTCGCGCTCGTGCAGGGTGCGCGTGAGCTGGCGGGACTGGTCGAAGGCGAGGAACGCCGCGTCAAAATCCTTCTCTGCGAAGCGCACTTCGCCGATCTGGCGCAGAGCCAGGGCGCGCTTGAGCACCTCCGAATCGGTGCCCAGGTCGCCCAGGGCGGAAAAATACTCGGTGGCCTCGTCGCCGACGGCGTCGAGCACGTCGAGGCGGCCGATGGGCTGGAGCTTGCCGCGCAGCTCCACCAGCATGAATTCGATGAGGCTCTCGGCCTGGTCACGCCGCAGCTCGGCCTCGTCCCGGGCGCGGTCCGCGATCACCGCCAGGGCGATGGTCACCACGCTGACCGCCAAGGCGCCGGCGGTAACGCCGGTCATGACGCGCAGACGCCGCTGCTGGTCCCGCTGGCGCAGGGCGTCAACCCCCACGCCCAGGAGACCCGCGATGAGCTTGATCAGGGCGCCGCGCTTGCCGTCGGCCTCGGGGCGCAGGTCTGCGGCGAGCGGCTCGGGCAGGGGGTTGCCCTGCTCGTCGCGCAGCAGGGCCTCGGGAAAAGCGCAGTCTCCGGCCTCCGGGTCCGGGCTGCCGTCGATGATCAGCGGCAGGATGGGTCGGCCCGGCGCCACGCGGCGAAACCTTCGGATCTCCTCGTTGGCCCAGCGGGAGGCGGCAGCCCGGGGTGAGCACACCACGACAAGCGCCCCGGACTGCTCCAGGGCCGAGACGATCGAGGCCGTCAGGTCGCTGGAACTCGCCAGCTCCGTGTCGTCGCGAAACAGCGGTCGCAGCTTGCGCCCCGCCGCGCCCGGCCCCCGCCGCAGCGCCCTGGGCAGGCGGTAACGCTCCAGGGCGTTCTGCAACCAGCGGGCCGTGGGCTTGTCGGCGTGGCTGTAACTGATGAACGCCTCGTAGCGCACGCCCGCCTGATCGGCGGAGTTCGCGTCAGGCGTCTCCGTAGCATCCGTCATGCGCCGATGGCCGTCCGCACGTCCATCAGTTCCGGAAAGAAAGTCAGGTCCAGCGCCTTCTTCAGAAACCCCACGCCGGAGGATCCGCCGGTGCCGTGCTTGTGACCGATGATGCGCTCCACCGTCTGCAGGTGACGAAAGCGCCACAGCTGGAAGCTTTCCTCCACGTCCACCATCTTTTCGCAGAGCTCGTACTCGGCCCAGTAGCGTTCTTCGTTCTCGTAGATGCGACGCAGCACGGGCACCAGTTCCGGGTCACGCTCGTGCGGCCGGCGCCAGTCCCGGTCGAGGTGGCGCGACGGCACCGCGTGGCCCTGGCGCGCCAGGTAGAGCAGAAATTCGTCGTAGAGGCTCGGGGCATCGAGCGCCGCCTGCAGCCGGGCCTGGCCGGCCGGGTCGTAGGCGAACACCCGCAGCATGTCGGCATTCTTGTTACCCAGAAGAAACTCCATGAGGCGGTACTGGAGCGACTGGAAGCCGGACGCGGCCCGCAGCACCTGGCGGAACTGGGCGTACTCGGTGGGGGTCAGGGTGGACAGCACGGTCCACTGCTCGAAGAGCTGGCGCTGCACCTGCTTGACCCGCGCCAGGATCTTGCTCACCGGCCCCACGTCGTCCGCGGCGATTTGGCGCATGGCAGCCTGCAGTTCGTGGATCACCAGCTTCATCCACAGCTCCGAGACCTGGTGCTGGATGATGAACAGCATTTCGTCGTGATGCGCGGGCTCGCTGTGGGGCACCTGGGCGTCCAGCAGCTTGTCGAGCCCCAGGTAGCCGGCGTAGGTCAGGCGGTTTTCGAGGTCGGTCGTGATGCCTTCCTCGAGCGGACGTCGATTCTCGTTTTCTTCACTCACGGGGATGCAGCCTTCGGGCCGTTTTGCCGGTGGCCGAGGGTTCCGGGGTGGACCCCGGCCGGATCAGTCGACGTATAATAGCGGACTTTTTCTGCCCCGGGCCGTCCGGCAAGGACGGATCGCACCGGTTTCGGCTCCGGCCCCGGCTCATCACCCGGCCCTGGTCCCGGCCCCGATCCAGAGAGGATGCCTTCATGTCGGCAACCATTGCCTCCTTCAAAATCGATTACTTCCAGTTCCTGACGCCGGACGGCCACCTCGTCGGCAAGGACGTTCCGCCCCTGGCGAAGGACTTCGATCAGCTGCGTTACCTGTACCGCAACATGGTGCAGACCCGCCTCTTCGACAAGAAAGCCATTGCCCTGCAGCGCACGGGCAAGCTGGGCACCTACGCCTCCTGCCTCGGCCACGAAGCCGTGCACTGGGCGATCGGCAGCGCCATGCGCGAGGAAGACTGCTTCGCGCCCATGTACCGCGAGTACGGCGCCCAGTTCGCCCGCGGCGTGAAAATGTCCGATGTCCTGAATTACTGGGGCGGCGACGAACGCGGCAGCGACTTCTCCGGACCGAAGCACGACTTCGCCTGGTGCGTGCCCATCGCCACCCAGTGCCTGCACGCCGCCGGCGCGGCCCTGGCCTACAAGCTGCGGGGCGAAAAGCGCGTGGCGGTGACCGTGGTCGGTGACGGCGGGAGCTCCAAGGGCGACTTCCTGGAAGCCATCAATGCCGCGAGCGCCTACAACCTGCCCCTGGTGCTGGTGATCGTGAACAACCAGTGGGCCATTTCCGTGCCGCGCAGCAAGCAGAACACGGCGAAGACCCTCGCCCAGAAGGGCATCGGCGGCGGCCTGCCCTCGGTGCAGGTGGACGGCAACGACCTGATCGCTGCGCGCTGGGCCATGGAAGAGGCCATCGAACAGGCGCGCGACGGCAAGGGCGCCACGGTCATCGAGATGATCACCTACCGCCTGTCGGACCACACCACGGCCGATGATGCCACCCGCTACCGCGACAGCGCGGAGGTTGACCTGGCCTGGAAGAACGAGCCCCTGGTGCGTCTCAAGAAGTACCTCATGGCCCAGGGCGAATGGGACGAGGAACGCGAAACGGCCCTGGAGGCCGAGGCCATGGAAGGCGTGAACGCCGCCGTGGAAGAGTACCTGGCCCTGGGCAAGCCGCCCCTGGAGTCCATGTTCGACTACATGTACGCCGAGCTGCCCCATGACCTGGCCGAGCAGCGCGAGCGAGCCCTGGAGGAGCTGCAGTAATGGCGAGCATCACGATGGTGGAAGCCGTCACCATGGCCCTGGCCTGGGAGATGGAACACGATGACTCGGTGGTCGTCCTCGGCGAGGACGTGGGCATCAACGGCGGCGTCTTCCGCGCCACGGCCGGACTGGCGCAACGTTTTGGAGACCAGCGCGTCATCGACACGCCCCTGGCCGAGACCATGATCGCGGGCCTGTCCGTGGGCATGGCGGCCCAGGGCATGAAGCCGGTGGCGGAAGCCCAGTTCATGGGCTTTATCTACGCCATGGTCGATCACATGATTTGCCACGCGGCCCGCATGCGGCACCGCACCCGCGGGCGCCTGTCCTGCCCCATGGTGCTGCGCGCGCCCTTCGGCGGCGGCATCCACGCCCCGGAACATCATTCCGAAAGCACGGAGGCGATCTTCGCGCACATGCCCGGGCTGCGGGTCGTCATTCCCTCTTCGCCGTCCCGCGCCTACGGCCTCCTGCTGGCGGCGATCCGGGACCCGGACCCGGTGCTGTTCCTCGAGCCCAAGCGCATCTACCGCCTGAACAAGGAAGAGGTGGAGGACAACGGCGAGGACCTGCCCCTGGACGTGTGCTACGTCCTGCGCGACGGCACGGACCTGACCCTGGTGACCTGGGGCGCCATGATCAAGGAAACCCTGGAAGCCGCCGACAAGCTGGCGGAACAGGGCATCAGCGCCGAGGTCATCGACGTGGCCACGATCAGCCCCCTGGACATGGCCACGATCATCGAGTCGGTCGAGAAAACCGGCCGCTGCGTGATCGTCCACGAAGCCGCGCGCATGTGCGGCGTCGGCGCCGAAATCGCCGCGGGCCTGGCGGATGCGGGCCTGTACCACCTGTACGCGCCGGTCAAACGCGTCACCGGCTACGATTCGGTCATGCCCCTGTACAAGATGGAAATGAAATACATGCCCAGCGTTCAGCGCATCCTGAACGCCGTGAACGAGGTGATGGAAGTCTCATGAAAATCTTCAATCTGCCGGACCTGGGCGAAGGCCTGCCGGACGCGGAAATCGTCGAATGGCTGGTCAAGGAAGGGGACGACCTGAAGGTCGACGATCCCATGATCAGCATGGAAACGGCCAAGGCCGTGGTGGAAGTGCCCTCCCCCTTCGACGGCAAGATCGTGAAGTTCTTCGGCCAGGCCGGTGACGTGATCGAGACCGGCGCGCCCCTGGCGGGTTTCGACGTGGGTGACGGGTCCGTTGACGAGGCCGGCGACGAAGCCGACGAGGCGACCGCGGAAAGCGCATCGGACGATGCCAAGGCGACCGCGGACGCTCAGACGCACGCGGAAGAACCCGCCAGGCCGGAACCGGAAGTCTCGCCCGAACCCGCCCCCGAACCCGCACCCGCTGCCGAGGCCCCGCGCGCCGACACCGGCACCGTGGTCGGCGCCATGGAGAGCTCGGACCGGGTCGTGGCCGACGCCGTGTCCAGCGTGGGCGGTCTGAAAATCACGCCCGCCGTGCGCGCCCTGGCGCGCAAGATGAAGGTCGATCTCGCCACGGTCACCCCCACCGGCAAGGATGGCGTGGTCACCCGGGCAGACCTTGAGCACGCCGCGAGGAATCCGGCGCCGGCCCGACCGACCAGCCACCCCACCACCGGTGAGTGGGAAGCCATTCGCGGCACCCGCCGCACCATGGCCCGCATCATGTCGGAAGCCCAGGCCCAGGTGGTACACACCAGCCTGATGGACGATGCGGACCTGCATGCCTGGCAGCCCGGCCAGGACGTCACCGTGCGCCTGCTCCGCGCCCTGTGGGCCGGCGCCCAGGTCGAGCCCGGGCTCAACGCCTGGTACGACGGCGAAAAAGGCATGCGCATGATCCACAAGGGTATGGACGTCGGCATGGCCGTGGACACGCCGGACGGCCTGTTCGCCGCCGCCCTGCGCAACGTGCACAACGCCACGCCGGAACAGGTGCGCGCCAGCGTCAACCGCCTGAAGGAAAACGTGAAAAGCCGGGCCATTCCCCCGGCGGACCTGAAGGACTACACGATCATGCTGTCCAACTTCGGCGTCTACGCCGGACGCTACGCCACCCCGATCATCAACCCGCCCTGCGTGTGCATCGTGGCCGCGGGCAAAACCCGCCACGAGGTGGTGCCCGTGCTGGGCGGCGTCGAAGTGCATCGGACCATGCCCCTGAGCCTGACCTTCGACCACCGGGCCTGTACCGGCGGCGAGGCGGCGCGGTTCCTCAAGGCCATGCTGGAGGACCTGGCGCGGCCGAGCTGACGATCACTGCGCGGTGTAGCCACCATCGATGATCAGTTCGGTCCCCGTGACAAACTTCGATTCGTCCGAAGCCAGGTAGACAACACCCCAGGCGATGTCGTCCGGCTCGCCCACGTGACCGATCGGGTGCTTGCTGTCGAGGAGTCGCCGAAAGGCGTCCACGCCATCCGGGTGTTCCTTGCCCAGGTTTTCCACCAGGGGCGTCCAGATATAGGCCGGATGGATGGAGTTGACCCGGATATTTTCGCGGGCATAGAGCAGGGCATCGTTCTTGGCCATGAGTCGAACGGCGCCCTTCGATGCGTGATAGGGAGGCAGGTCGGCCGCGCCGATCAGGCCGTAGATCGACGAAAGGTTGATGATACTGCCGCTGCCGGCTTTTCGCATGTGGCCGATGGCGTGCTTGGTGCACAGAAACACACCGGTCACATTGACGTCGAACAACGCTTCCCATTCCTTGCGGGTAATCTCATCGGTGGGCTTGTTGACCCCCGCGATGCCGGCATTGTTGACCAGCACATGCAGGCCGCCGTATGCGTCCGCGATGGCGGCGAAGGCGTTCCGGACCGCCTCCTCGTCGGTCGTGTCGACATGCCAGAATCCGGCCCGACCCCCATTAGCCTCGATCTCCGAGGCGACGGCCTTGCCAGCCGCATCATCGATATCCAGGATGGCCACAGCAGCCCCCTCTTCAGCCAGGCGAAGCGCTGACGCCCGGCCGATTCCGAGCCCGCCACCAGTCACCACGGCCACCTTGCCCTGTACTCTGTTCATGAAGCTGCTCCTTCGCAGGATGATCTTTATGACGTTATAGCGAAAAGCGGTTACAAGGTTATTGATCAGCCTCAAGCTTCGGGGCGGCTAGCCGGGGAGAATCCGATTCAGAACTTCATTCGCCACTCGACATCTCACGAACAGGGGATGGATCGGGTTCACCCAGTCGCCCGGCCCGGCCCATGGGACGCCGTCCTCAAACATCGATCGAAGGGCCTCCTATAATGAAAGGGCTAGAGAACGATGACCGGCAAATCCAGAAGCCGCTGAACCCCGACCGGAAGAGAGACTGACATGCTGAAAACCAGACTGTATCCCCTGTTGCTGACTGGCTCCGTATTCGTATTGGCTACCGCTTGTTCGCAGGAGGCCGAGGACAAGGTGGCCGAGGCGGGACAGGATCTCGAAGCCGCCTGGCAGGCCGAGAAAGAGGCCGCCGTCGAACAGATGAAAGACACCATGGAAAGCGTCTCCGAGGACATCGATGCAGCGCGAAATCGCGCAAGGCAGCTCGAGAGCGAGGGCGAAGCGGTCGCTGCCAAAGCATGGAATGACGTGGCCGAGGAGCTGGAGTCGGCGCAGGACGCTGCGGCGCGGGACCTCCAGGCCCTCGAGGATGCGGGGGCCGACGCCTGGCAGTCAGCCCGGGACAAGGCCCAGTCTTCCCTGGAAAGCCTGGACCAGACCTGGGAAGAGGGTAAGGCAACGATTACCGAATCCTTTCAGGAAAGCGTCGACGCGGCCTCCCGGAATATCGATGCAATGAAAGCCCGGGCGCAGGAGCTGGAAGCCCAGGGGGCTGAGCGCGCCGCCGCCGCCTGGGAACGGACCATCGCGCGCATGGAGTCCGCGCGCGACGCGGCGCAGGAGAACGTCGCCGCCCTTGAAGCAGCCGGCGCGGATGCCTGGCATGACGCGGCACGCGCCACGTCCGACGCCGTCGACGAAGTCGAAGAAATTGGCGCGCGTGCCGAAGCCTTTGCCGCGGACGCCAAGGATGATTTCGTCGCCGGAGCCCGCGCCGTGGTCGCGGAAAGCGAGGAACAGCTGGCGCGGGCGCGGGCGCAACTGGAACAAGCGGAAGGCGAGGCGAAGGAAGAATGGCAGGCAGTCGTCGACAACCTGGAAGCGAAGTACGACAGCGCGCTGGCGGAGGCACAGAAGGTGGAAGATGCCGGTGCCGACGCGTGGGATGATTTGCGACACGGCTTCATGGACGCCTACCACGACCTGGAAGACGCGGTCGAGGAGGCGGCAAAGGAATTCGAGGACGACTGATCCGTCAACCCCGGCTTGGTCGGCCGGACAGGGGAGATGCCGCGCTGCACGACCGTCTGCACTTTTCTTAACGCCCCGGGCCCTGCCGGCCGGGGCCGGACCCAAGCTTCAGGGCATTTTCAGGAGTTTTTCAGGACTTTCAGCTGCCCGTCCGCCAGTTTCGGTGCTTCGACCACCGGATCGGGAGCACGAAAGTCATGAAGCGAAAACAAATCATCCACGGCCTGCTGGCGCTGTCGCTGGCCGGGTCACTTTCCGGCACCCTCGAAGTCCAGGCGCAGGTCAACGAACTGAAAGCGGAGCTCACGGGCAGCTGGTACAACCCCGCCCAGGACGGGCACGGATTCAATTTCCAGGCGCTGGACGAAACGACCCTGCTGGCGTTCTGGTACACCTACGACGCCGCGGGCAACTCGACCTTTCTGGTCGGAACGCTGGAGCTGGACGAAATCACCGGCGAGTACGCCGGCACCCTGCAGCGTACGGACGGAATGGTTTTCGGCGATTTCGACCCCGGAACGGTGGATCGAACCGACTGGGGCACGCTCAGCGTCGCGTTCGACGGCTGTAATAGCGGCGTCGCGGCCTGGCAGTCCACGATGGCGGGGTTTCCCGACGTGACGATCCCCATCCAGCGCCTGACACGCACCAATCTGTTCGTCTGCATCGACGACCCGGCCACCGGCAACTACGCGATCACCACCCTGGAGGACGACGGCCGGCGGGTGGAAGGCAACGCCCTGGTCCTGCCCAACGGCGATCTGTACCTCGCGGCCGGCGAGAGCGAAATGGACTACGTGGTCGCCGGCACCCTGCAGCAGACCGGGACCCTGAGCCTGAGGGCGGACGGGACCCGCTACACGCTGACCGGAGACGGCAGTTCACCGCAGCAGACCAGTTCGTTCAGGGCGGTTGCGACACTCAATCGCAGCGGATTCGGCGGGATGCCCGAGATCGCTCTGCCCACCAACGCTTTTCTACGAGGCACGCCACTGGGGGATTTCCGGCGCCATGTGCCCGTCGCGTCGCTGGCGGGGTCATACTCGCTGATCGATACGGTAGCGTCTTACCCCATCGCAACGGTGGACATTGCAACGGACGGCGCCGTCACCGGCAGCCTGATCAACGGCTGCAGTCTCGGCGGCGGGGCGATCACGCAAAGCCTGCCCGGCACCAATCAGTTCGAGATCAGTATCCTGGTCGATGACAACCGGTCGTTCTGCGCGGATTCGGACCTCGTCGGCGCCGGGTTCAGCATCAGTCCCCTGGACGGCGTGCAGCCGGTCGACATCTACGCCATCCTGGTCGCCGAGGCCAGGGAGTACGCTTCCGTCTACCGTCTGGATCGCTAATGGGCCGTTGACCCGCGCCAGGCCTGGCGGGAGGAGATCAGCCGGCCTGAGGCGATCCGGCCAGGTCGTCGTCGGCCAGGTCGCGCAGCAGCGGGTCCGCGTCGACGCAGGCCGGGCAGCGAAAGCCCAGCTCGGCAGCCGTTGCCAGCTGATCGAGGGCCCGCTCCGGGTCGCCGGCCAGCGCCGCGAGCTGGGCCAGGCGAAAAGCGATCTCGCCGTCGGCCACGCCGTGGGTGCGCCGCTCGTAGGCCAGGGTGTCGATGATGGCGAGCGCCGTCCCGGGCGCTCCGTCCAGCACGGCGAGCAGCGCACCGGACAGGCGTCCGAAGACGTCCGTCGGGTTGGTCGCGTAGCCTTCCGCCAGCAGCGCCCGCGCCGTGCCGTGCTCGCCCAGCCGCACCAGGGCGTAGCCCCGGTAGAAATCGAACAGGGTGGAACGGGTCGCCGGCAGCAGGTCGAGAAACTCGGCATAGCGCTGGCGGTACAGCAGCACGTTCGGGGTCCAGCCCTCGGCGGTCAGGTACAGGTCGTCAAGCGCCAGCGTGGTGCCCAGGGCACGTTCGGACCGCGCCAGATCGCCGACGTAGTAGGCGGCGTAGGACGCCGTGTAGTGCAAGGCGGCGGACCCGGGAAAACGCTCGAGGTAGCGATCGATCATCTGCAGTGCCGATTCTGCAGCGCCGGTCTCCACCTGAACGGTGGCCTTGAGCGCCACGGCCGGGAGCGTGTCCGGCGCGCGCTCCAGCGCCTCATCCGCGGCCTCGAGCGCCGCGTCGTAGTGCGCCGGTCCGAGACCACAGGTCGATGCGAGGCCGTAATTGGCCCAGCCCAGGGCCACCCAGGCGGGGACATAGTCGGGGTCGCGTTCCAGGGAACGCTCCAGGAGCACGTTCGGCGTCCGACCCTCGCAGCCGGGGCGCCCCAGCCGGTCGCGCGCCTGCAGGTACAGCCGATAGGCCGCCGGATCTCCCGGCGGGGCCGAGACACCGGGGCGAATGTCCAGCGCCGGCAGGAGCCGCTCGACGACACGCGTGGCGATCCGTTCCCGGACCTCGAGAAAGGTTTCGATGTCCGTTTCACTGTCGAGCAGGGGCAGGTCGAAGCGACCGATCAGCGTGGACGGCCCGGCGTTGCCGGACAGGTCGTGCAGCCAGACCGCGGTCTGCAGCTTCTCACCCGCCATCGGGCCGGTGTTGCGCACCTCGAGGGCATGACCGGCGCCGAGGGCGGCCGCGGCGGCCAGGGGATCGCCGGCGTCCGCCAGGCTGGCCGGTCCGCGCAGCTGCAGATCGGGGATTTCCGAGAGCCGCTGGAACAGCAGGTCAACCGCCGCGATACCCAGCAGCTCGCCCCCGGACCCGGACTCGGGCGGCTTGATGGCCGGCAGGATCGCGAGGGTCGGGGACGGATCGGGCGAGTCATCCGCGCGCCACTGCAGCATGACGACGATCAGCAGCAGCGCCGCCAGGACGGGCCAGAGCCAGCGCGGCTGCCCGCGTCGACCGGTCCGCTGCCCCGCACCGTTCGCGGAACCCGCCGGCCGCGCCGGTCCGCCGCCGTCGACCGGCTGCACGGCGGGGATCAGGCGGTAACCCCGTTTGGGGACGGTCTCGATGTAGCGTGGATTGCGCCCATCGTCGCCCAGGGCCTGGCGGAGGTCAGCGATGCAGCGGTTGAGGGATTCGTCGCTGGCCAGGGTCTCGGGCCAGACGGAGGCCAGCAGCGACTCGCGGCTGACCACCCGGCCGCCGGCCGCGGCCAGGGCCTGGAGTACCGCCATGGATTTCGGCCGGACCGGGACGTTCCGACGGCTGTCCCGCTCGACCAGCCGCCCACGAGCCGGGTCGACGTCCCAGCCGTCGATGGAAAATTCAGCGACGGTGTCGGGCATGTCCGTTGCTCGCCGTGTCAGGATTTCAGTGTACGCGAGCGGCCGGGAAGGATAAACCGCCAGGCAAACCGCATTTTTTCGAGACTCAGCAGAGCTTTGTCATCCCGATTCGTGGACGTTGCGCCTTGAAAAGGCGATCGGTTCCCCCCGAACGGCGACGCTCCTGCATGACTGCATGGCCGATTCCTAACGCGCCTCTACGGTTGCCCTGGCCGGGCCATTTGAGTAGAATGCGCGCTCGCTCGAACGGGACGACGCTTTACGGTCGCCGCACCGAGCCAAACCAATGCCTGCCCCGGCGTCGCTCGCGGCCCGAGCCGGCAGGCCTAATACGCACACTTGACCGCAACGGTTCGGACGGGTGCCCCAAACCATTCAGTTGGCTGAAAAGGGGTCTCCGGACAGGGCAAGTGGAGGATTAACCCGGGACTTTTTGACGCGCTTGAGCGGTGTCAGGCTTCGGTCGTGCCCAGCGCGGGGTCCCCTGTAAAGGAAAAACCACCATGGCAGACGTCACCATGCGCCAGATGCTCGAAGCTGGCGTGCACTTCGGTCACCAGACCCGTTACTGGAACCCCAAGATGGCCCCGTACATTTTCGGCGCCCGGGGCAAGATCCACATCATCAACCTGGAAAAGACCCTTCCGATGATGGTCGATGCGCTCAATTACGTGAGCGGCCTGGCCGCCCGGCGCGGAACCATCATCTTCGTGGGCACCAAGCGCGCCGCGAGCAACGCCGTTCGTGAAGAGGCCGAGCGCTGCGGCATGCCCTACGTGTCGCACCGCTGGCTGGGCGGCATGCTGACCAACTACCGCACGATTCGCCAGTCCATCAAGCGCCTGAAGTCCCTGGAGCAGTCCGCCGAGGATGGCTCCTTCTCTCACCTGCAGAAAAAGGAAATCCTCCAGCTGCAGCGCGAGCAGGACAAGCTCGAGAAATCCCTGGGCGGCATCAAGGATATGAAGGGCCTGCCGGACGCCATGTTCGTCGTGGACGTGGACCACGAAGACATCGCCATCAAGGAAGCCCACAAGCTGGGCATTCCCGTGATCGCCGTGGTGGATACGAACTGCTCCCCGGAAGGCATCGACTACGTCATTCCCGGCAACGACGACGCGATCCGCTCCATCCGTCTGTACACGCAGCTGGTGGCGGATTCGATCCTGGAAGGCCGCGCCTCCATGCCGGCGCCGGAAGACGCCGAGGACGAGTTCATCGAACTGGATGCCGACGGCAACCCGGTCAAGCGCGCCAGGAAAGCCGATGACAAGAAGCCGGCCCGCAAGAAAGTGAGCAAGAAGGCCGCGCCGAAGAAAGCGGCCGCGCCGAAGCCCGAAGCCCAGGAAGCCGAAGCCCCGGCCGAATCCAAGGCTGAAGTGGAGGCCGAGATCGAAGAGACGCTGGAAGCACGCGCCGAAGCCGCTGCCGAGGACAAGGCCGAAGCACCGGCCGGGGAAAAGGCAGAAGAGAAGGTCGAGGAGCAAGCCGAAGCGAAGGCCGACGCCGCTGAAGAAGCCAAGGCCGAAGCAGAAGCGAAAGCCAAAAAGCCCGCCAAGAAGGTCGCCAAGAAAAAGGCCACCACCAAGAAAGCGGCGAGCAAGAAGGCGACGACCAAGAAGGCGGCCACGAAAAAGGCTGCTGCCAAGAAGGCGGACGAGGCTGAAGAGAAGGCCGAGGAGCCGAAGGCAGACGCTGACAAGGACGCTGAAAAGGAAGGCGACGCGTAAGCGCGTCGTCATTCCTGCCCGCTATCGTTTACTGAACAATTTCGAGAGGTACATCCCATGGCAGTCACTGCTGCATTGGTGAAAGAACTGCGCGAGCGCACCGGCGCCGGCATGATGGAATGCAAGAAGGCCCTGGTGGAAACCAACGGCGACATGGAAGCGGCCATCGAGCTGCTGCGCAAGACGGGTCTGGCCAAGGCTGACAAGAAGGCCGGCCGCGTTGCCGCGGAAGGCAAGATCGTCGAAGCCCAGGCCGGCGGCAAGGCCGTGCTGGTGGAAATCAACAGCGAAACCGATTTCGTCGCCAAGGACGAGAACTTCGCCGCCTTCGCGGACAAGGTCGCCCAGGCGGCCCTCGCCCTGGACGGCGACGACGTCGAAGCCCTGAAAGCGGCCGATCTTGACGGCCAGTCCGTGGAAGAGGCGCGCCAGGCCCTGGTCGCCAAGATCGGCGAGAACGTACAGGTCCGTCGCCTCACGCGCGTCGAATCCGACGGCGTCATCGGCAGCTACGTGCACGGTGGCCGCATCGGCGTACTGGTCGAGCTGGAAGGCGGCGACGAGGAGCTGGCGCGGGATCTGGCCATGCACGTGGCGGCCCTGTCCCCGGCTTACGCAACCGCTGACGACGTACCCGCCGACGTGCTGGCCAAGGAAAAGGAAATCCTCGTGGCCCAGGCCCAGGATTCCGGCAAGCCGGCAGAAATCATCGAAAAGATGGTCGAAGGCCGTCTGCGCAAGTACCTGGCCGAGATCACCCTCGTGGGTCAGCCGTTCGTCAAGGACGGTGACGTCACGGTTGGTAAACTGCTTGATCAGAAGGGCGCTTCCGTGAAAGGATTCTCGCGTCTCGCCGTCGGCGAAGGCATCGAGAAGAAGGAAGAGAACTTTGCCGAAGAGGTCATGCAGCAGGTGGCTGGCAGCTGAGCGGGCCCCCGGCATGATGACTGCTGGGGACATCGCATGAGCAAACCGGTCTACCGACGTATTCTCCTCAAGCTCAGCGGCGAGGCGCTGCTGGGCAACGAGGATTACGGCATCGACCCGAAAATCATCGATCGCATCGCCGGGGAAATCCGCGACGTGATCGCCATCGGCGTGGAAGTTGCCGTCGTCATCGGCGGCGGCAACATCTTCCGCGGTGCCGGTCTGGCCCAGTCCGGCATCGACCGGGTCACCGGCGACCACATGGGCATGCTGGCCACGGTCATGAATTCCCTGGCCCTCCAGGATTCCCTGGAGAAGATCGGCACCGACGCCCGCGTGATGTCCGCCCTGGCCATTCACGACGTGTGCGAAGACTACATTCGCCGACGCGCGGTCCGGCATCTCGAAAAGGGCCGCGTGGTGATCTGCGCTGCCGGCACCGGCAACCCCTTCTTCACCACCGACACGGCCGCGGCCCTGCGCGCCATCGAGGTGGACGCAGACATCCTGCTCAAGGCCACCAAGGTGGACGGCATCTACAACGCCGATCCCGCCATCGAGAAAAAAGCTTCCCGCTACGATTCCCTGTCCTATGACGAGGTCATCGAGGGCAAACTGCGCGTCATGGACGCCAACGCCATCGTGCTCTGTCGCGAACAGGAAATGCCCATTCGCGTTTTCAACGTGTTCGATCCGGGCAACCTCATGAAGCTCGTTACCGGGCAGGACGTGGGATCCATCGTCCACTGACCGGCCTGGCGGCTGCCGCCGGCTTTGGGATTCTGGCTTCGTTGACGGCCTCGGCGGGTTTTCCCCGCTACGGGGTTGGGCTGTTGGCCGGGCTGGACGGGGTTCCCCCGCTCCGGGATCGGTCTGCTGGCCTTCGGCTTACCTCTCTTCCCTACGCTTGGTGGGACCGGCTCGCACGGTGTCCATCAAGCAAAGGGGAACGAGGGAACCCGTAGGGCGTTGCACCGGCCAGAAACAGAAGGACACAGGACCCGCACCCCGCCTCCAGCGTTTAACTGATAGAATTCCGCCCCTGTCAGGGCGTGGTTGTCTTGCCGCGCCTGCTTATCGATTGATCGGAGCACACCATGCTGGAAGACATCAAGAAAGACGCCCGCATCCGCATGGGCAAATCCCTCGAGTCCCTTCGCGCTGAACTGGCCAAGATTCGGACCGGCCGTGCGCATCCCAGCCTGCTGGAGCACGTGCAGGTGGACTACTACGGCAGCGAGGTGCCCATCAGCCAGGCCGCGAACGTGGTGGTCGAGGACGCCCGAACGCTGGCCGTCACGCCCTTCGACAAGAGCATGACGGGAACCATCGAGAAGGCCATCATGACCTCGGACCTGGGACTGAACCCGACCACGGCCGGCACGGTGATTCGCATTCCCCTGCCGCCGCTGACCGAGGAGCGTCGCCGTGACCTGGGCCGGGTCGTGCACCAGGAGGGCGAGAACGCCAAGATCGCCATCCGCAACATTCGCCGCGACGCCAACACCTCCGCCAAGGAGTTGCTCAAGGAGAAAGAGATTTCCGAGGACGACGAGCGGCGCGCCGAGGGCGAGATCCAGGCCCTCACGGACGAGCACGTGGGCAAGGTGGACGCGATCGTCGCAGAAAAAGAAAAGGAACTGATGGAAATCTGATGACGCGCCCGGATCTCCCAGGCCACGTCGCCATTGTCATGGACGGCAATGGCCGCTGGGCGGAAAAGCGCCGCCTGTCCCGCACCCTGGGTCACCAGGCGGGGCTGCGCGCGCTGCGGAGAACGGCGGAGCACGGCGCCAAGCTCGGCATCCACACGCTGACGGTCTTTGCCTTTTCGAGCGAAAACTGGAAACGGCCGGCAACGGAAGTGACCCGGCTCATGGAGCTGTTCATGAGCGCCCTCGACAAAGAGGTCAAGGGCATGCACGAACACGGCGTGCGGGTCCGCTTCATCGGCGATCCCGCCGCCTTCAAGCCGGAACTGCAGGAACGCATGCGCGCCGCGGAAGACCTCACGGCGAACAATGACCGCACCCTGCTCAACGTGGCCGCCAACTACGGCGGTCGCTGGGACATTACGCAGGCCGCCCGCCGCCTCGTGGCGCTCGCCCAACGGGGCGAGCTCGATCCGAGCGAGGTGGACGAGCAACTGTTCGGGCGGCACCTCGCCATGGGCGAAACTCCGGATCCGGACCTCTTCATCCGCACCGGCGGCGAGCACCGGGTCAGCAATTTTCTGCTCTGGCAGGCTGCCTATACCGAGTTCTACTTCAGTGAGCTGCTCTGGCCGGACTTCAATGCCGCGGAGCTCGATCGCGCCATCGCCGCCTACGGCAAGCGCGAACGACGCTTTGGACTGACCGGGGCGCAGCTCCGGGAGCGCGCCCGTGCTTAGAACCCGGGTGCTGACCGCCCTGGTTCTTCTTCCCCTCGCGCTCGCGGCGATCTTCGGACTGTCCCCCGGCGCCTTCAGCTGGGTCGCCGCCGCCCTGCTGCTGGTCGGCACCTGGGAATTTCACCGCCTGGCCGACCTGCCGGCCCTGCCCGGCGGCGGCGTGCTGCTCATGGCCCAGGCCGGGATCCTGGCGGCGCTCATCGGCAACTGGGCCGCCTGGACCGCGTCCCCGGTCGAACCCTTTGCCCTCGCCTGCGCCGCCTGGGTCCTGATGTTGCTCCGGCTGACCCGCTACTCGGCCGGCCGGCCCCCTGACACCGCATACCGTTTCCTGGGCGGCATCAGCGCCCTGGTCGCCATCACCGCCGGCTGGGCGGCCCTGGCCTGGCTGCACCGGGAACCGGCGGGTCCCTGGTGGATCCTGCTGTTGCTCCTGATCATCTGGGCCGCGGACGTGGGCGCCTACTTCAGCGGCCGTGCCATCGGCGGCAGAAAGCTGGCGCCGACCATCAGCCCGGGCAAAACCTGGGCGGGATTTTTCGGCGGACTGGTGAGCGCTTCGGTGGTCGCGGGGATCGCTGGCACCCTCATGCCCGCCATCGACGCCAGCATGCTGCAACTGGCGATCATCGGACTCGTTACCGCCGTGGTTTCCGTCGGCGGCGACCTGTTCATCAGCATGCACAAGCGGACCGTGGGACTGAAAGACACGGGCAGGATTTTCCCCGGCCACGGCGGTGTCCTCGACCGGCTCGACAGCCTGCTCGCCGGCGCGCCCTTCTTTGTCCTGGGCAAGCTGCTGACGGGGATCTGAAGGATGCAGCGCGGCATCACCATCCTGGGCGCCACCGGCTCCATCGGCATCAGCACGCTGGACGTGCTGTCCCGGCACCCCGACCGGTACCGGGTGGAAGGCCTGTCCGGACACAGCAACCCGGCGCTGCTGGCCGAACTCTGCGCCCGCCACGGTGCACGGCGCGCCGTCATCAGCGACCCGGCGCAGGCGGAAGCCCTTGAACGGGCGCTCGCGGCGGCCGGCAGTGACGCCAGGATCCAGGTCGGCAGCGATGCCCTCCTCGACCTCGTCGCCGACGACGCCGCGGACACGGTCATGGCCGCCATCGTCGGCGCTGCCGGCCTGGCCCCGACGCTGCACGCCGCCAAACTGGGCAAGCGAATCCTGCTGGCGAACAAGGAGTCCATGGTCATCGCCGGACCGCTTTTCCGCCGGGTCGTGGAGGCCAGCGGCGCCGAGATCGTGCCGGTGGACTCGGAGCACAATGCCCTCTTCCAGTCCCTTCCCGAGGATTTTGCCCGCAAAGGCCTGGCCGCCTGTGGGGTGCGGCGCCTGATCCTGACGGCCTCCGGCGGGCCGTTTCTGCACACGGAGGCCGGGGAGCTGGCGACGGTCACCCCGGAGCAGGCCTGCGCCCACCCCAACTGGGACATGGGGCGCAAGATCTCGGTGGATTCGGCCACGCTCATGAACAAGGGGCTGGAAGTCATCGAGGCACGCTGGCTGTTCGACGCCGATCCGGACACGATCGAGGTCGTGGTGCACCCCCAGAGCATCATTCATTCCATGGTGTCCTACGCCGATGGCTCCGTGCTGGCGCAGCTCGGCAATCCGGACATGCGAACCCCCATCGCCCATGCCCTCGCCTGGCCGGAACGCATCGCTTCCGGCGTCGGTCCGCTGGACCTGGCGGCGGTGGGCACGCTTGAATTTCACGCCCCCGACCTCAATCGTTTTCCCTGTCTGGGCCTGGCCTTTCGTGCCATGCGGGCCGGCGGCAGCGCTGCCGCCACATTGAACGCAGCCAACGAAATCGCTGTCCAAGCCTTCCTGGACCGGGAGATCGCCTTCATGGCCATCCCCGGACTCGTGGAATCGGTGCTGGACGAAGCGTCCTGGAACGCCGCAACCAGCCTGGAAGACATCATGCGCGCCGACCGCGAGGCGCGGGCACTGGCCCGGCGGGCGGTGCAACAGCTTCACCCTGGGGATACGGGACATGCTTGAAGTACTGGGATCCATCTGGTGGCTCATCGTCGCGCTCGGCGTGCTGGTCACCTTTCACGAATTCGGCCACTACTGGGTGGCGCGGCGCTGCGGCGTCAAGGTGCTGAAGTTCTCCGTGGGCTTCGGCCGCTCCCTCTGGTCCCGGACAGCGAAGGACGGCACCGAGTGGGCCGTCGCCGCGATCCCGCTGGGCGGTTACGTCAAAATGCTCGACGAGCGCGAGGGCAACGTCGATCCGGAGGACGCCGACGAGGCATTCAACCGCAAGCCCGTGGGCCAGCGCATCGCCATCGTCGCCGCGGGTCCGATCTTCAATCTCGTGTTCGCGGTGTTCGCCTTCTGGGTCATGTTCATGATCGGCGTACCGGAATCCCGGCCGATCGTGGGCAACGTCCAGGGCATCGCCGCCGAGGCCGGTTTCGAGCCGGAGGACGAAATTCTCAGTCTCGACGGAGAACCGACCCGCACCTGGTCCCATGCCCTGCTGTCCCTGATCACGCACGCGCTGGACCGAGACACGGTCCGCGTGGAGGTGGAGCAGGCAAACGGACTGCAACGCAGCTTCGAGCTCGATCTTTCCCGGCTTGGTGCGGATTTTCGCGAGGACCGCACCCTCGAGGCCGTCGGGATCGATCCCTGGCGCCTCGAACGTCCGGCCCTGGTGGGCGACGTCACGCCGGACGGCGCCGCGGCTGCCGCGGGCATCCGCGCCGGGGACCGGATTACCGGCATCGCGGGCGAAGAGGTCCCCACCTGGGACTGGATCCCCTATCTTCTCGGCGAACATTCGCCAGGCGGGGAACCCCTGACGGTCACCTATGAGCGCCGCGGCGTCGAGCAGACCGTCACCCTGACGCCCACGCCGGTCAAGGAAGGGTTCTTCGGCGAACGGTACGTGCTCGGCATCGAGAGCGCCCCCCTGTCGGAGCGGCAGCAGGCCCAGCTCGAGCGCGCCTACATGACCCTGCGCCATGGGCCCATCGAGGGTTTGGGCGAGGCGATCGAAGAAACCTGGCGTCTCACCAGCGCCACCGTCGGACTGATCGGCCGCATGATCACCGGCTCGGCTTCCGTGCGGAATGTCTCGGGCCCGATCGGCATCGCCCAGTTCGCCAACGATTCCGCGAGCGCGGGGCTCACCAGCTTTCTTTTCTTCCTGGGATTGATCAGCCTCAGTCTCGGTGTGCTCAACCTTCTGCCGATCCCCATGCTGGACGGGGGCCACCTGCTCTATTACCTGATAGAATTGGGGACTGGACGCCCAGTCTCGGAACAGGTGCAGATCACCGGCCAGTACGTCGGCCTGGTGGCCCTCTTCGGCCTGATCAGCCTGGGCTTCGTTAACGACATATTAAGGCTGGTTGGATAGAATCCCCGTTCACCAAACCGGTCAGGCTGGACCCGATTTCAATGAGAAAAATCATGGCGGCCGCCCACGGCGCGCTCCTGGGCCTGTTGCTGGCCGGCACCGTGCATGCCTTCGAACCGTTTGTCATTTCTGACATCCGCGTCGAAGGCCTGCAGCGCATTTCCGAAGGCACGGTGTTCAACTATCTGCCCCTGAATCCGGGTGACACGCTCACCGGGTCGGACACGCGCGCCTCCATTCGCGAGCTGTACCGCACCGGTTTCTTCTCGAACATCGAATTCGGCCGGGATGGCGACATTCTCGTCATCACCGTGCTCGAGCGACCGGCAATCTCCGCCATCGCCCTGTCCGGCAACAAGGCCATCAAGGAAGAGGATCTCCGCCGCGTGCTGGCCGATATCGGCCTGGCGGAAGGCGAGGTGTTCGATCCCCAGGCGCTCGACCAGATCCAGCAGGAGCTCATCGGCCAGTACTACAGCCAGGGCCGCTACGCCGTGGCCGTCGATACCCGGGTGACCAATCTCGACCGGAACCGGGTACGCATCGCCATCAACGTGGACGAAGGCAAAACCGCGAAAATCCGCCACATCAACGTAACCGGCAACACCCTGTTCACGGACGAGGAAATCCAGGACGAGTTCGAATCCGGCACCCCACCATGGTGGAAATTCTGGTCCAAGGAGGACGATTACACCCGGGAGAAGCTCTCGGGCGACCTGGAAAAGATCCGCTCCTACTACCAGGACCGGGGCTACATCGACGCCAACGTGGAATCCACGCAGGTGTCCATCAGCCCGGACAAGCGCGACATCTTCATTACCGCCAACGTGACGGAAGGCGAGCTGTTCAACGTCAACGACATCCAGATTACCGGCGACCTGGTGGTGGACGAAGCATCCCTCCGCCGCCTGATCATGACCGACGAGGGCGAGGTCTTCTCCCGCAAGGAGATGGAACAGAGCGTTGACAACATCACGGCCCTGCTCTCGAACATCGGCTACGCCTTCGCGAACGTGAACCCGATTCCGCAGATCGACCGGGAAAACCTGACCGTCGACATCAACTACTACGTGGACCCGGGTAAACGCGTTTACATCCGCCGCATCCGGTTCGTGGGCAACGCCGGGACCAAGGACGAAGTGTTGCGCCGCGAGATGCGCCAGATGGAAGGCGCCTGGTTCTCCCAGGCCGCCATCGACCGGTCGAAGATCCGCCTGCAGCGCCTGACCTACTTCGAAAACGTCGAGATCGAGACGCCCCCGGTGCCGGGTACGGACGACCAGGTGGACGTGATCGTGTCCGTCGTGGAGCGCCCCGCGGGGAGCTTCTCCGTGGGCCTGGGCTTTTCCGAGGTCCAGGGCCTGATCTACTCCATGTCCATCCAGCAGGACAACTTTCTCGGCAGCGGCAAGCGCGTCGGGGCCGCCGTCTCGTCCAGTGACATCATCAGCAATTTCAGCTTCAGCTACGAAAACCCCTACTGGACGGATGACGGGGTGAGCCGGGGCTGGTACGCACGCTACTCCGAGTTCGACCGGGCCGCCGCCAACATCTCGACGTTTACCAGCAGCGAGGCCGCGGCCGGGGTCTCCTTCGGCGCGCCACTGACGGAAATCGACTACGTGCGCGCCGGGGCCGGTATCCGCGACACGGACATCAACATTGGCCAGTTCGTGCGCGACGTCGAGGTGCCGGAAGAGGAAGACAGTGACGTCACGATCTGTTTCCCCGGCCTGACCGGCGCCGTGCCGCCGTGTAACCAGACCTATTTCATTCCCCTGGACGGTGACCCGCTGTCGCACTCCCTGGACTTCGATGGGAACGGCATACTGACCTCGGACGAACGCGAGTTCTTCGTGGGCGACCTGACCCTGTCCTGGTCCCGGGACAGCCGAAACCACTTCCTGAACCCCACCATGGGCTCCTCCCAGCGCCTGACGCTGGAAGTGTCCGCACCGGGCAGCACGCGCGAGTACTACAAGGTTTTCTACCGGTACGCGAAGTACATCCCGGTCACCCGCGGCCTGACCTTCTCCTTCCATGGAGATCTCGGTTACGGGGACGCCTACGACAGCTATGACCGGAACTCCCGGGCGACTCCCCAGGATCCAACACTCCGGCCGGGGGCCAATTGCCTGCAGGAGGAAGTCATCTCCCTGGACACGGGCCTGCCCTTCTACGAGCACTTCTACGGCGGCGGGGTCAGGGACATCCGGGGCTTCGATGACAACACGCTCGGCCCGAAAGACCCCTTCTGTCGCGCCGTGGGTGGAGATTTCAAGGTTTCCGGCGGCATGGAGCTCGCCATCCCCACGCCGTTTACGCAAGGCTCCGGTTCCCGGATCGCCCTGTTCGTGGACGTGGGCAACGTGTATGAAAACATCTCCGCCTTCGACGCGGAGCTCCTGCGCGCCTCCGCCGGCCTGTCTGTCACCTGGCAGGCGCCCGTCGGCCCGATCATCATGAACTTCGCGTTCCCCCTGATCGAGAAGGAAGGCGACCGGACCGAAACGATCCAGTTCTCCTTCGGCACGACCTTCTGACCGCGACCCGCTTCCCGAAAACGCTTCGGGACGCGGGTCATGATAGTCCCGGTAAATCAGTCACCTGGATCAACAGCGCGCTATCGCCGAGGTGACGAGGGGGCGCCCCCTCGTGTATCATCACCCTGTGAAATTGCGTCCCCTCACATGGCTGGTCATTGCGCTCGGGCTTCTCGTGTCCGGGTCCGTTGCTGCGCAGGATCTGCGCATCGGCTACGTGAACATGAAGGAAGTGCTCGACAATGCTCCCCAGGTGGTGACGGGCCGCGACAAGCTCGACCTCGAATTCCGTCCGCGAAACGACGCCATCGAGCGGGAACAGCAGCGCGCCGACGCCCTGGAGCAGCGCCTGGCCCAGGGCGACCTCACCGCCGGTGAACGAACCCGCTACGAGCGCGATCTGCGCGAACTGCAGCGCAGCATCGAACGACAGCGCGAGGACCTCCGTGACGAGCTGTCCTTCCGCCGCACCGAAGAGGTCCAGCGGCTCGAAGACCAGATCAACCTGGCGGTGCAGGACATCGCCGAAACCTACGGCTACGACCTGGTGCTCTCCAGCCCCGTGGTCTATGCCAACCCCGCCCTGGACATCACGTCCCTGATCCTTGACCGCCTGCAGGAAGAGCACGACGCCGACTTGCGCGAGCAGGGCCTGGACTAGCTTCGCCACGAACCAGGTATGCCACCTTCGAGGACGTCACAGTCGCTGGCATCGCTGGCCGAGCGCTTCGGCCTGGAATTGCGCGGTGACGGCAAAGCCACGATCGATCGTGTCGGCACGCTCGCCGACGCCGGACCCGACGCCCTCACCTTTCTCGCCAACCGGGCTTACCGGGACCAGCTGAGCACGACCCGGGCCGGGGCGGTCATCCTCCGGGAAAGCGACGCCGCGGACTGCCCGGTCCCGTGCTTCATCGCTCCGGACCCCTACCTCGCGTACGCGCGCATGGCGGTGTGCTTTGATCACCGGCCGGCCGCGGCACCGGGCGTCCACGACAGCGCCCGGGTGCACCCGGGGGCCAGGCTGGGCGCAGACGTGGCGATCGGACCCTGCGCCGTGATCGGCGACGGCGCCCGCATCGGTGACGGCGCCGAGATCGGGCCGGGGTGCGTGCTGGCGGAAGACGTGGTGCTCGGCGCCGGCTGCCGGCTCGTCGCCAACGTGACGCTGGGACACGGCGTCCGGCTGGGACAGCGTGTGCTGGTTCATCCCGGTGCGGTCATCGGGGCGGACGGTTTCGGCATCGCACGGGGCCCCGATGGCTGGGAGAAAGTCCCCCAGCTCGGTTCGGTCCGCATCGGCGACGACTGCGAGATCGGCGCCAACACCTGCATTGATCGCGGCGCCATCGGCGACACGGTGCTCGAGGAAGACGTCCGCCTGGACAACCACGTGCAGATCGGCCACAACTGCCACGTCGGCGCCCACACGGCCATGGCGGCCTACGTCGGCATCTCCGGCAGCACGGAAATCGGTCGCAACTGCCTCTTCGCCGGTCGCTCCGGGGCCCACGGACACATCCGGATCGCGGACAACGTGGTGGTTTCCGCCATGACCATGGTGCAGAAACCCATCACCGAGCCCGGCACCACCTGGGCCGGCGCCATCCCCGCGCAGCCGATCCGGGAATGGCACAAGATCCTGGGCGAACTCCGACGCCTGCGAACCACCCTCACGGCCCTGCGGGGCAAGCCCTCTTCCGAAGGAAAAAACAATGAATGACACCCCTTCCGTTCAAATCCCGGACCAGGGACCGATCGAGATCGAAACGATCAGGCAGATGATTCCGCACCGTTACCCGTTTCTCCTCGTGGACCGCGTGCTGGACTGGACCCTCGAACCCGAGCGCACGATCCGGGCCGTCAAGAACGTCACCGTCAACGAACCGTTTTTTCCGGGGCACTTTCCCGACAACCCCGTCATGCCCGGGGTCCTCATCATCGAGGCCCTGGCCCAGGCGGCCGGCGTGCTGGGATGTCTGCAGACCGACGGCGCCGTGGGCGGCGGACTGTACTACCTCGCCAAGGTGGAGGAGGCGCGATTCACGCGCACCGTGGGACCCGGTGACCAGCTGATTCTCAACGCGCGGGAAATCAAGCGGAAGCGCGGCATGGGCTTCTTCGAAGGGGTCGCCGAGGTGGATGGCAAGAAAGCCGCCTCCTGCAAGCTGGTGTGCGCGGGGCGCTGACCATGAGCATCCACGAATCCGCCATCATCGACCCGGCGGCAAAGATCGCCGACGACGTGGAAGTCGGCCCCTGGAGCATCATCGGACCGGACGTCACCATCGGCCCCGGATGCTGGATCGGGCCGCACGTGATCATCACCGGCCGCACAACCCTGGGAAAAAACAACCGCGTTTACCAGTTCAACTCCATCGGCGAAGCGCCGCAGGACATGAAGTACGCCGGTGAGGATACGGAGCTGGTCATCGGCGACAACAACCTGATCCGCGAATTCTGCACGCTGAACCGCGGCACGGTGCAGGATGGTGGTGTCACGAGCATCGGCAACGACAACTGGATCATGGCCTACGTGCACATCGCCCACGACTGCCACCTGGGCAACCGCATCATCATGGGCAACAACGCCAGCCTGGCGGGGCATGTCACCGTGGGCGACTGGGCCATCATCAGCGGCTTCTCGCAGATCCACCAGTTCTGCGACATCGGCGCCCATGCCTTTATCTCCTTCAACGGGCTGGTCAATCGGAGCGTGCCCCCCTACGTCACCGTTTCCAACGAGAAATCCCGCCCGCGGGGGGTCAACACGGAAGGTCTCCGCCGCCGCGGCTTCACCCCGGAACAGATCCAGAACGTGCGCCGCGCCTACAAGGTGCTCTATCGCTCAAAGCTGCCCCTCGAGGAAGCCCGGGAGCAGCTGGCTGCCATGGCCGAAAACGCGGAAGAACTGAAGATTTTTATCGACTTCATCGACGGCCACGACCGGTCCCTCATCCGCTGAGGCCACGCGAAGCTCATGGCCGGCCAGCCCGGAGACGGACCCCTCAAGATCGCGCTCGTTGCCGGTGAAGCCTCCGGGGACCAGCTCGGTGGCAAGCTGATTCGCGCGCTCCGGGAGCGCGTTCCCGACGTGTCCTGTTTCGGGGTCGGTGGCGACCACATGCGGGCCGCCGGCTTCGACGCCTGGTGGGATCGCCGCGAGCTCTCGGTCATGGGGCTCTTCGAGGTCGCGCGACACCTCCCGCGCCTGCTGCGCCTGCGCCGGGCGCTCCTGGGGCGGCTGCTCGAAGCCCGGCCGGACGTGGTCGTCGGCATCGACGCCCCCGACTTCAATCTGGGGCTCGAGAAACGGCTCAAACAGCAGGGGCTGAAAACCGTCCACTACGTCAGCCCGACGGTGTGGGCCTGGCGCGAAGGGCGCGCCGCGAAGATCGGGGCCGCGGCGGACCTGGTGCTGTGCCTGTTTCCCTTCGAGCCGCCGTTCTACGCCAACCACGGCGTCCGGGCGGCCTACACGGGCCATCCCATGGCGGATGCGATCGACAACGACCCGGACCGGGCATCGGCGCGTCGGGCCCTGGGCCTGGCGGAAGACCCGGAAGCGGACGGGCGCCCCCTGGTCGCCCTTCTGCCCGGATCCCGGACCTCGGAGGTGGGGCGCCTGGCTGCCCCGATGCTCGACGCGGCGGAGCGCCTCGCCGGCCGACCCGGCGGCGCCCGCTTCGTCGCGGCCCTGGCCGACGAATCGACGGCCGAGCTGTTTCGCGCCTCGCTCGCGAACATGCGCGGTATCGACTGCAGGATCGTCACCGGGCGCGCCCTGGACGTCATGGCGGCCTCGGACGTGGTGGTGTGCGCCTCCGGCACGGCGACCCTGGAAACGCTTCTCGTCAACCGGCCCATGGTGGTGACCTACCGGCTGGCCGCGTCCACGTACCAGATGGCGAAATCCTTCAAGCTGATTAAAACCCGCTTCATTGCCCTGCCGAACATCCTGGCCGACGAGGGGCTGGTGCCGGAATTGATCCAGGACGACGCCAGCGGCGAGAACATCGCCCGGGAAGTGGCGCGCTGGCTCGATGACGCGACCGCCCGCGAACGCCTGCGCGAACGATTTTCCGCCATGCACGCCGAACTGCGCTGTGGTGCCGCCGACCGGGCCGCGGCAGCGGTCCTGGATCTGATCAGACCGGAAGGGAATGACTGACCGGGCCGGTGCTACCGGACAGTCGCCGGTCGCCGGCGTGGACGAGGCCGGACGCGGACCGCTGGCCGGGCCGGTGGTCGTGGCCGCCGTGGTGCTGCCGGCCGATCACGGCCTGAACGCCCTGGATGACTCGAAGAAACTCACGGAGGCGGCCCGGGAAGCCCTGTTCGACCCCATCCGTCGTATCGCCATTGCCTGGCACATCGAAACGGTACCGGTCGAGGAAATCGAGACCCACAACATCCTGCAGGCCACGCTCCGGGGCATGGTCCGCGCCGTGCGGGCCCTGGAGCCACCGCCGGCGCAGGTGCTGGTGGACGGCAACCGGACGCCGGCACTGCAGCGACCCTGTCGCGCCATTGTCGGCGGGGACGGGCTGGAAGCCTGCATTTCCGCCGCCTCGATCCTCGCCAAGGTCCACCGGGACCGGCTCATGGTGGCCCTGGAGGACCACTACCCGGGCTACGGCTTTGCCCGGCACAAGGGCTACCCCACCCCGATGCACCTGGCGCAGCTGGAAAAACTGGGGCCCTGTCCGGAACACCGGCGCACCTTTGCGCCGGTGCGACGACTGCTCTAGCCGCGCTCGGAGTCCGCGATGAATTCCTCGATTTCCACCCCGGTCACCGGGCCGACGTAGGTCTTCACCGGGATCCCCGCCGGGTTCAGCAGGATGGACGTGGGCAGCGCCATGGGCGCGCCGAAGGGCTGGGGCGGGTTGTACACGTCCACGAGCAGGTTGGGATAGCTCGGCGAAAATTCCGCCAGGAACTCCCGAAATACCTCCGGCTCCGTCTCCTCGTAGGCGATGCCGACCACGCTGATGTGGTCCGCCCGCTCGTGGAGCTCGCTCAGGTCCGGGATTTCCTTCCGGCACGGCGCGCACCAGGTCGCCCAGTAGTTGATGACCACCCACTGGCCGCGCAGATCGGCGATGGACAGGGTGCCGCCGTCGAGCTGCTCGAGCTCGAAATCGACGGGGGTGGTGTCGTCCGCGGCAGCCGGCCCGACAGGCAGCAGCAGGGCCAGGGCCAGCAAGGCCGGCGCAATGATGTTCATGTGGCGAGTTCCTGTTGGGGTTCCGGTGCCGGCGCCTTCGACGACTCCGGCTTCGCTTCCGCCGCCTCGTACAGCGAGGCCAGCGGCCGGTCGAGCACCAGCGTCGGTGCGTTGATCAGCTCCAGGAAGGGACCATCCCATGCACTCTCGCTCGGGACGGCGCGTTCCTTGCCGATGGGCAGGTGAAAGCTGCCGTCACTGCAGAGCTCGCGAAGGGTGTAGTGCTCGAGATTGCGCTTGAGCAGCCATCCCCCGTCCTGATCCTGGGTGATGATGTTTTCATCCATGAGCGTACGCAGCAGTTCCTGAAGTCGCGATGAAGGCACGCCGGGTTCCAGTTCCATGAGCGCCTCGAGCTCGAGGGCTTTTCCCTCGCCCTGCGCCTGGTAGAGATGCCCCAGCATGCGGTAGGTCAGCAGCAGCTCCCAGGCCTCGGGCCACTCCCAGTCCGAGCCCCGGTCCGTGAATGTCGTCAGGGCTGCCGCCAGGGAAGCGCCAAGCAGGATCACCGCCCACACGATGTACAGCCAGAACAGGAAGATGGGCACGCTCGCCAGGGCGCCGTAGATCACGCTGTAGCTGGCGCGGCTGACGTAGCCGACGAAGGCGATTTTTGCGATGGTGAACAGCGCCGTGGACAGGAAGGCGCCGAGGGCCGCGTAGCTGATGGGCACGGGGCAATTCGGCACCAGCAGGAACATCAGGCCGAACGCGGCCCAGGTCAGCAGGAAGACACCCAGGCCCTGCAGGGTGCCGGAGTCGATCCATGCGGTGCCGCCCACCATGTCCACGAGGGGCTGCAGGCTCAGGGCGGTGGCGGCGCCCAGGGCCAGGGGACCGAGCGTGAGCACGGCCCAGTACATGGTGATCTTCTGCACCAGGGGGCGGGGCTTGGGCACGCGCCAGATCAGGTTGAAGGATTTCTCGATGCGCATCATGAGCATGAGCGCGGTGATGATCAGGAAGAAGGTCCCGGTCAGGGTGAGCTTGTTCACGCTCTCGAGGAACTGCTCGAAATTCGCCGCCAGCTGGGTTCCCGTGTCCGGCACGAGATTGCGGTACACCATCTCCTTGAGGTCCACGGTCCATTCCTCGAACACGGGGAACGCGGAAGCGATGCCGAACACCACCGCCAGCAGGGGCACGAGGGACAGCAGGCTCGTGTAGCTGAGGGAAGCGGCCTCGGCAAAACACCGGTCTTCCTGGAAATGCCGCCATACGTGGAGCAGCAGGCGCTTTCCCTGGTTGACGTCCGTGAGGACGGCACGCACTTTTTGCGGGTGTTTTTGCATGGCCTTCATGGGGCGACGGGCATCCTTGCGCCAAAGTGTACCCGACGGAGTCCCCATGACCATTCGCATCTATCACAATCCGCGCTGCTCCAAGTCCCGCGCCACCCTGGCGCTGCTCGAGGAACGCGGCATCGAACCGGACATCGTCCGCTACCTCGACGACCCGCCCAGCGTGGAGGAGATTCAGTCCCTGCTCACGCTGCTGGATCGGTCGCCCGGGGAACTTGCGCGACGCGGTGAGGATGCCTGGCGGGAGCTGGGGCTGGCGGACGCGGACGACGAAACGATTCTCGAGGCCATGGCGAGCCACCCGAAACTGATCGAGCGCCCCATCGTGGTCAACGGGGACCGCGCGGCCCTGGGCCGTCCCCCGGAAGCGGTACTGGACATCCTGTGAGTACACCGGGCGAAATTCTCGTGCTGTACTACAGCAGCGACGGCCACACGGAGTCCATGGCCCGGCAGGTCGTGCGCGGCGTGGAACAGGTCAGCAGCATGACCGCCAGGCTGCGCACCGTACCGCCGGTTCGGGATGTGCGGGAGGCCAGCGAGGGCGGGGACCCGGACAGCGGTCCGCCCTGGGTCGAAGCGACCGATCTCGCCGAATGCGCCGGCCTGGTGCTCGGCAGCCCGACCCGTTTCGGCAACATGGCGGCGGCCCTGAAGTTTTTCCTCGACGGCACCGGCGCCGAGTGGTTTTCCGGCACGCTGAGCGGCAAGCCCGCCGGCGTGTTCACGTCCTCGAGCAGCCCGCACGGCGGCCAGGAAAGCACGCTGCTCAGCATGATGCTGCCGCTGCTGCACCACGGCATGGTGATCGTCGGCCTGCCCTACTCCGAGCCCGGCCTGAACCGGACCCGCGGCGGGGGCAGTCCCTACGGCGCAGGCTACCTCACCGGCACGGATGGCGCCCGGGCGCTCGACGAGGACGAAGCCGCCCTGTGCCGAGCCCTCGGCAAGCGCGTCGCGATCACGGCCCAGAAGCTGGCGGCCGCATGACCCCGGCACTATGGAAGCAGTTCGCCCGCGTGGCCTGGATGGGCCTGGTGGTCTGGCAGTTCGCCTGGCTGGTCCTCCTGCCGGCCCCCACGGGCAAGGAAAACCTCGTCTTCGGCCTGGTGATGACCGTGCCGTTGCTGATCCCCCTGCCCGGCATCCTGATGCTCAGGGACCGGGCGCTGATCTGGGGCGCTTACCTCGCGCTCTTCGCCTCCATGCTGGGCATGACCGAACTGTGGTCGGACGCCCGGGAGCGGCCCGCCGCCGGCCTACAGCTGGCGCTCGCCGTCGCCTTCCTCTTCTTCGTCGCCCGGGCCACTCGCCGCCGGAAGACCTGATCGGCTGGCCACCGGCTCCGCCGGTTCGGCGAAAAACTGCGCGTTGATGGCCTCCAGCCTGACCAGGGCGTGCGACACGCTGTCGGCGATGGAGCCGCGCCGGCGAACGGTTTCCGGGAGCGAACGCCATTCGGCGCGAAAGGCCTCCACCCGGTCGTCACCCGAGGCGAGCAGCTGGTCCAGCGGTTGGTTTTGCTGGCGCCCACGCAACAGCAGCAGGCGGTCCAGGAGGCCACTCTGACCCGCCATGGCCGCGCGCACCTCGTCCGAGTAGGTGATCACGTGTGGGAAAAACAGCATTATCTGCGTGCGCAGCAGGAGCTTGCCCGTGGTCAAGCGACCGATTTCTTCACCCAGTTCGAGCGGTCCTTCGCCCAGCATGGCCAGTGCCCCGTACAGCGTGCGTTGCTCCTCGCGGTACAGCGCCTCCAGGTGCTCATCGAGACGCGCCCCGAGGCGGGGCGCATCCTCCACGGACTGCAGTTCCTCCACCGCGCTCGATCCGGTGACGAATCCGTCCCGCCACTCGGTGCCCTGTTCCCAGTTCGACTCGAACAGGCGCGACGGCAGGGTGCGGGCAGCCGAGAGGTAGGTCAGGCGGTCCGGCACGATTTTGATCCGGCCCTCGGGTAGCGGTGTCACGATGCGCGTTCCCACCCACTCGACGGGGCAGGCGTCCTCGAGTATCTCGGCTTTCTGGGCCGAAAAGAGGTAATGGGATTCTTCCGGGGCTGTGAAGCGAAAGGCGAACAGCTCTTCCACGGCGTCGCCCTCCCGGAACCGGCCGCGCAGGTCGAAGGACAGGCGCCCGAAAAAGTTGGCGACGTTCTCGTCCTCGGGGCGCACCGGCTCCATGCGCCGGTCCACCCAGCCCATGTTGTCGTAGCAGATCTCGAGGGCACCCAGCCCGGCCTGATCGGCGACCAGGTATTCATCACCGAACAGCCCCACCAGGGCGCGGGTCGAGCTGAGGGCGCCAGTCATCTCGCAAACACGATCCGGATCGCAGGGGCCGATGGTCATGTCCGCCGGCCGGTAAGCCGTGGTCTGCTCGCCCCCGGCGTCGAGTCGCACATCGGCGCCGGGCTGCAGGATCGTCGACCGGTACTCCGCCCGGGCCGTGTCCACGGCGCGCCGCAACACGCGCAGTTCGGCTGCGTAGTCGGTGGTCAGGCGGTCCACCGGGTCGTTCAGCCCGTCACCGGAGCCGGCGAGGCAATCCACCTGTTCGCCGATCTGGGTGACGAGTTCTTCGCCGATGTCGCGCATGCGCGCCAGGCGCTGCTCATTCTCCGGCCCCTGGAAATAGACCGGTGACTGTTCCGCGAACCAGGCCATGATCGTGGCCAGGTAGGCCCACTCCAGCGGATTGGGCAGGGGGCGGGGTGGCAGGGGGCACCCGGTTTCGAAGCGGTCGTTGAGGTAGCCGATGCCGTAGTTGATGCGCTGGCCGGCCGTGAGATTGAGCTCGCGGCGAAGCTGCGACTCCTCGAAAGGCCCCCGGCTGTTGCCTGCGAGCTGCGCTTCCCGCGCCTCGAAGTTCGCCAGGCTGACCAGGGTTTCCATGCAGTCGTCGAAGAGCTCGCGGGTCATGGCCGGGACACCCTCCGCGTCCACCTGCCCGGCGATTCCCGTGCAGGCATCCACACCCCCCGCGATGGGGTCGCGGATCGGCTGATCGAAGTAAAACCCGAGGTCCGGAATCATGAGCACCAGCCCGGCCACCGCATCGGCCAGCTTGAGGCGCAGGTCTGCCAGCACCTCCGGTGTGAATTCGCCGGTCAGGGCCTGGGCGCCGTCGTAGGCCGTGGCGAGCACGGTGTTGAGTCTCGGATCGACGGTGGAGAAAGACCGGCCGTAGCTTTCCGACAGGACGGGAAGTACCTGAACCAGCCAGCGGGCGAATGCCCGGGTCTGTTCCGGGTAGAACGGGGCCTCGTCCTGGAGGCGGGCCGTGATCGCGACCAGCCCTTCGGCGAACTGCAGGTAGTTGGCCCGGTACAGGCCGTCCACGAGCCCCGCCAGGTGCAGCAGGCCCTCGGCCCGGGCGCGCTGACCGAAATCGAGTTCCGGCAGGGCGACGAGCAGTTCCCGGCGAACCCTCGCCAGGCGCGCCGGATCCGGCGGCCCGACATCGGTCGCCAGTTCGAGCATGACGCCGAGTGAAGTCTGCGCCTCGGCCAGCAGGCGGTCCGCCGGAGAGAGGGTCAGCACCGGTCCCACCAGGTCGGTGGCTTCGACGCCCGCCGCGTCCGGCTCCGGCGCCTCGACCTCCGTCCCGGCGGACAGCAGATCGCCGGAATCCATGGGCTCGGGCCAGTCGAACCAGTCACCGGCCCCGCGCATGAGCGCATCGCCGAGCCAGGGATCGCTGACGAGGCGGCGCTGAAGCCCCACCCAGGTGCGTGGCGCGCTGGCTTCCAGGTGCCAGAGGAGTTCCGGCAGGCTGGCGGCGGCCAGGTCCGGGGTGCCGCGGTCAAATATCGATCTCACCAGGACATCCGGGCCGGACCCCAGGGGGCTCGCCAGGGTGGTCGTGGGGAGGCTCACGCGGTCCAGCTGGACCTGGACCTGCCAGGCTGCCGGGTCGAGGACCGGGCTGCGCGCCTCGGCGTATCCGTAACGTTCGATGAGCGTATCCAGCCATGCCCGGTCCGCCAGCAGTCGCTGAACCTGTGCTTCGGCAGCCTCGCCGTCGGCCGACGGCGGAACGTCACGCAGGGTCATGAGCGTCGCGATGGTCAGGAGCGCATCGTCACGAAGCGCCTGGTCCGCCATGGCCTCGGCCAGCTGGGGCACAGCCGGCCAGGTCGGCGGCTCCGGAGGCGGCAGGGGTTCGAGGGGAATGACCGGAACAGGACGCCGCGGATCGACGGCCGAGCCGACGGCAGTCACCGGATCATCGGGCGTCAGCGTCTCCACGACCGCTGACCCGGCCTCCGCATCGGGGTCGTCGGCTTGACCGGACTCCTGCTGGGCCGCGACGGCCCACGGCAGGCACAGCAACACCAGCACGGCAACGGGCCGGCCAAAACCGCCCCGCCCTGCCGTTCCTGCCGTTCGATCCCTGGAACCGTCGCCGATCCGCACCGTTCGCGTCTCCCGCAAGTGGACGGGCTATACTACCGAACCCCCGGCCCCGGGGGGAAACTGGCCGGCCTGCTGACGCCATCGATCCGGCCCATCGAAATCACGCAGCACGGGAAGCCAGCATGCTCGATCGCCTTCTGATCATCACCACCGGCGGCACCATCGACAAGATCTATTTCGACGACAAGAGCGATTACCAGGTCGGTGACCCGCAGATCACCGACACGCTGACCTACATGAACGTCGCCTTCGACTACGAGATCAATGCACTCATGCGCAAGGACAGCCTGCACATGACGGACGACGACCGGACGGAGATCCGGCGGGCAGTCGAGGAGAGCGACGCACAGCACATCCTGATCACCCACGGGACCGACAGCATGGTGGAGACGGCCCGCGCCCTGGAGGGCCTGGAAGGCCGGCGTATTGTCATTACCGGCGCCCTGCACCCCGCCCGCTTCCGCGACTCGGACGCGGTTTTCAACATCGGTTGCGCCCTGGGCGCCGTGCAGAGCGTGGACCCGGGCGTGTGGGTCGTCATGAACGGCTGTGTCTGGGACCCGGAGCGCGTGGTCAAGAACGTCGCGGAGAATCGCTTCGAGCGCCGGTAGAACTAGCCTTTTCCAGCCCACACCACGAGGCCGTGGATGACGACCCCCACCAGGCCGCCCACCAGGGTCCCGTTGACCCGAATGAATTGAAGATCCCGGCCCAGGGCCAGCTCGACGCGGCGGCTGGCCTCCTTCCCGTCCCAGGTCCGTACCGTGTCGCTGATGAGGCTGGAAATCTGGGACCGGTTCTGATCGACCACCACCACCAGGGCGTCCACCAGCCACTCGTTGATCCAGGCCTGCATGTCCGCATCCGCCTCCAGCTCCTGCGCCAGGCGCTGTACGGCGTTGCCGATTTCCAGGCGCGTGCGCGAGTCCTCGGCGTCCAGGTCCGCCTCCAGGCGGCCGGAGAGGTCTTCCCACAGCCCGTAGAGGTAATCCTGCAGCTCGTCGTTCTCGAGCAACTGCTGCTTGAAATGCTCACCGGTGCGGCGGTGCTCCGGCGCCTCCCTGAGCTCGGCCGCCAGGCGCACCAGCCAGTCGTTGAAGGACTCGCGCAGGGGGTGTTCCGGGTCGAGGCTCATTTCGAAGAGACGGGTTTCGACCCGGTCCAGCACCTTGCGCAGGATGCGGTCATCGACAAAGCCGGGAATCCACCAGGGGCTTTCCTCCGCCACGCGCTCGCGAATCGTCTCGCGGTGCTCCGAGAGCAGCACGATGGCATAACGCAGCGCCTGGGTCAGGAGGTCCTGGTGGCGGTTGCCCTGCACCAGCCACTCCAGGGCGCCGCCCAGCACGGCAGCAAAGTCCATGGATTCGAGCTGGCGCCGGGTTACGCGGGTCAGGAACCTGCGGACGCGGCGTTCGTCGAGGGCGTCGAGGGCCCAGCGGATCACTGCGTCACTCAGTTCCAGCAGACGGGCCTGGCCGCGCGGCGACTGCAACCAGTCCGTGCCGAGCTTCGCCATGTTGATGGATTCGAGCTTGCCGCGCACGGCGGCAGGCGCCAGGAAGTGCTCCGCCACGAAATTCGCCATGGCGTCGCCGAGGGCATCCTTGCGCTGGGGAATGATGGCCGTGTGCGGGATCGGCACGCCCAGCGGATGCCGGAACAGGGCCACCACGGCGAACCAGTCGGCCAGGGCGCCGATCATGCCCGCCTCGGCAAAGGCGTGCACCCAGGGCGCCCAGGGCTCGGTGCGACCCAGGGTCCAGAGAAACAGCACCGCCATGGCCACCAGCAGCAGCAGGGGAACGCGCTTCATGCGCGCCAGGGCGCGGGCGCGCTCCTGCTCGGCGGCGGGGGCGAGCGGTTTCATGCCGTCGTCAGAATTTGATGCGGCCCGTGAGCATGTCCTTCCACATCACCCAGTCGCCGACGAAGCTGTAGAAGGGGTGTTTGAAGGTGGCCGGACGGTTCTTCTCGAAAAAGAAATGCCCCACCCAGGCGAAGGCGTAGCCGCAGACCAGGGCCACGAGAATGCCCCAGGGCCAGGCGTAAATGGCCGAATACGCCAGCACGCCCAGGGCCAGCGTGGTCCCGACGAAATGCAGCCGCCGGCAGGTGCGGTTCTGGTGCTCGTCGAGGTAGAAGGGGTAGAACTCGGCGAAGCTGGCAAAGGATCGGTTGATGGGTTCGCTCATGGGACGTCGGCAAAATCGTACGGGTTGCTCCCATCATCCGAGGCGGCAGCGAATCGGTCAACTGTCGCGCCGTTTTCCGGCGTGATGCGCCCGTCGTTTTGCTTGACTCACCACCCCCGAATGGCTAAAGTACGCGGCCCTTCGGAGGGCGATTAGCTCAGTTGGGAGAGCGCTGCAGTCACATTGCAGAGGTCACTGGTTCGAGCCCAGTATCGCCCACCA
>JAZBOL010000064.1:0-2278 GCA_036351115.1 Lysobacterales bacterium
GCCGCCTGGACGGCGGCCCCAACCCAGCGTCGCCCGATCAGGGCGGTCAGCGGTAGCGACCGGGAGAGCAATGACCGCCCTGCTCGGGCGAGCGGCGGCCTGCCTGCAGGCTTCGGCTCAGCTGTCAGCGGCTGGGCTTGGCGATTGCCAAGCACGCGCATTGTGCGCAGTGCGCTCTGGTCCGGGAGGTCGATGGAGAGCACAATGGCGTGAATGGCACGTCCGTCCCTACGCGAACGTGGCCGGTTGCGCTGCATCAAGGGCAGATAGACCGCCCTGCTCGGGCGAGCGGCGGCCTGCCGGGAAGCCGGAAGAGGGAACCCAAGTAAACGTACCACCCTTAGCATTGTTGATTGAAGGTCCTTACAGACTTTGCGGCACAACAGAACAATACAAAGGGTGATACGTGCGCTCGCCGACGGTGAGGCGCTGGGGCGCTCGGGTTGGATGGGGCGTCGTCCATGCGGGAGCTCCAGGATCGCTCATCGGAGCCGGGAGGCGATCTGGTGGGCCAAGGCCCACCCTACGGCGCTGCATCGTTCATGGCGCTCCGTTCCCGCATTCCGGGCTGTCAGGGTGGGTGGGCCTTGGCCCACCGAGGACAGGACTCGCCCCGGCGACTACCCCCCCACACGCCGGAACCACCCGGAGGTCACCATGAACGACGGTTCCCGAGCGCATTCCGGTCACCGTTTCCTACCGCTGGTCGATGACGTTGTCCGCTGATCCCTATCGCTGCCGCTGCTTCCTGCCATTGATCGCTGTCGCTGTCACGTACGCTGATCGCGGACGCTGTCATGGGGATCGGGATTGGATTGGGATAGGAAACAAAAAAAACGCGGGGCCGAAGCCCCGCGTCGGTTGAAGGTTGACGATCGTTACTGCGGCAGGATGGTGGTCGGGTCGCTGGTGGCGTTGTCGAGCACCGAACCGTAGCAGTAGAAGCTCGCGCCGGCCGTCGCCGAGTGGACGTCGGCGTAGCCGTTGACGGGCGCATAGTCCCGGAAGATCCGGTTGATCTGGCTGTTGCCGTACGCCGGAAGCGACATGCCCTTGGTCTCGAGCATGTTGCCGTCCGCGTCGTAGAGGTCGATGGCGATCTGGAGATCGCTCATGGTGCCGTTGACGCAGCCCAGGTTGGCGCGCAGGGCGTCGTCCTGGCTCATGAAGATGATCCGGCCCATGTCGCCCTCGCCCAGGAAGTGGTCGAGGTTGACGCCCGGAATCGCCTGGCCGAAGGTTCCTTCGTCGGCGACGTTGTAGGTCCGGGTCATCACGCCGAGGTCGGCGACGTCGGTCATGACGTACAGCGCGCCGGCGACGTCGGGGGCGGCCCCGAAGACCTCTTCGAGGACGTTGACGTAGCGCACGCTGGCGCCGGCGTCGAGGGTGAAGCTGTCGGACATGGCGGGCGTCGAGTTGACCTCACCGCGGGGCAGCCAGGCGAACTGGTAGGTGGCCATGCCGCTGCCGGCATTGTTGATGTCCACATCCGTCTGGAAGAAGGATCCGGCGGCGCCGGATGCGAGGGCGGCGGCCGGGATGAAGATCATGTTGTTCATGCCGTACTGGGCCGGCATGATGGTGGTCGGATCGCTGGTGCCGTTGTCGAGCACCGAGCCGTAGCAGTAGTACATGGCGCCGGCGGTGGCCGACGACACGTCAGCGTAGCCGTTGGTGGGCGCGTAGTCCCGGAAGATCCGGTTGATCTGGTTGTTGCCGTAGGGGCCCAGGGCCATGGTCTTGGTCTCGAGCATGGTGCCGGCGTCATCGAAGAGGTCGATGTTGATGTTCACCGGGTTCATGCTGCCGTTGGCGCAGCCGAGGTTGGCGCGCAGGGCGTCGTCCTGGCTCATGAAGTTGATGCGCTCGGTGTCGCCCTCCATGATGAGATCGGCGGCCGGGATGCCACCGATGGCCTGGCCGAAGGTGCCCTCGTCGGTGAGGTTGTAGGTGCGGCTGATGACGATGAGCGTGTCCATGTCCGCCACCACGGCCAGTCCGCCGACCACGTCGGGGCTGGCGCCGAAGACGTCTTCGAGGACGTTCACGTACCGCATGCTCGCGCCGGCGGCGAGGGTGAACTCGTCGGAGGTCACGGGATTGCTGTTGTCCTCACCACGGGGCAGCCACTGGATGGTGTAGGTGACGTCGGCGTCACCGGTGTTGTTGATGTCGACGTCGGTCTGGAAGAACGAACCGGCGGCGCCGGCGGCAAGTGCCGCGGCGGGAATGAAGTAGGTGGTGCCGGTGGGCTGGGGCTCACCGCCGTACTCGA
>JAZBOL010000065.1:0-7754 GCA_036351115.1 Lysobacterales bacterium
CGACACGGTATTCGCCTTCCACATCGACTGGACCGGCACACCGAGCCTGCGCTTCGAGGTCCGGAAACAGGAACTCGGCGTGTTACCCGGTGACTGCCCGAACCCCTGACGCAACCCCGGCGTAAGCCGCCGCTTACTCGGGGTTGGCGCCGAAGACGCCCACACCGAGCTCACCCGCGATGTGGCGGATGGCCCGCATGGCGCGGATCGAGTTGCCGGCCTCGTTGAGTCTCGGTGAGAAGGCCGCGATGGCGAACTGCCCCGGCACCACGGAGACGATGCCGCCGCCCACCCCGGTCTTGCTCGGCAGGCCCGCATTGAACATCCACTCGCCGGACTCGTCGTAGAAGCCGGCCGTGGCCATGACCGCGAGCAGCTCAGGCACGTGTTCCGCCGGCACCATCCGCTGGTTCGTCAGCGGGTTGACGCCGCCGTTGGAGAGCGTGGCGCCCATGACCGCCAGGTCCCGGGCGTTGACACCGATGGAGCACTGGCGTGTGTAGACGCGCAGCGCTTCCTCCGGCGGGGCATACAGGCGGTTGTAGTTGTACAGGTTCCAGGCGATGGAACGGTTGCCCCAGGCCGTATCGATCTCGGACTGGTAGACCTCTTCCAGGACCGGCAGCTCTTCACCGGCAAAGCCCTCGATGTTCTCGTGAACCAGTTTCCAGCGCTCGTCCTCGCTGTCCGCCTCGACCAGGCTGACCGCGGCGATGGCGCCCGCGTTGACCAGCGGGTTGACCGAGCGCTGGTCGTACATCTCGATGGCGACTTTCGAGTTGAAGGGCAAGCCGGTCGGCTCGACACCGATCTTCTCCCGCACCGCTTCCGGTCCCTGCTGCGTCATGACCAGGGCCGCCGTGAACGGCTTGGATACGGACTGGATGGAAAAGCGATAGTCCACGTCGCCCGCGGTGAAGACCTGGCCGTCATTGGTCACGATGGCGACGCCGAAGAGCTCGCTCGGCACCGTGTCGAGAATGGGAATGTAGTTCGCGTTGGCGCCCTCGGTGACGTCCTTGAACTCGGCGTGCGCCTCGTCCACGACGCGCTGGAAGTCTTCCGCCGTCGGCATGGCGGACGCGAAGGGAGCGACGACCAGGCCGAAAACGGCGGCGCCGGTGACGAGGGTGCGTTGGATGGATGTTTGGATCATGGGGTGAACCTCCGGATGTCAGGCGACGCTCAGTTGCCGCTGATCAGGTAATTGAAATTCCACTTGGCCGAAAACTGGACCTTGAAATCGTCCGAGCTGAACGGGCCGTAATTGTCGCGCTTCGCCCACTGCAGCTCCGGGCCCAGCAGCACGTTCGGCACCGGGTGGTAGAGCAGGTTGGCGAGGGCGTACTGGCCGCGTTCGAAGGACGTGGGCGAGGCCAGGTCCGGCAGATCGTTGTCCTGCAGGGAGTAGCCGACGGTGCTGGTCCAGCGGTCCGACCAGTTCAGATCGAGAAAGGCAACGAGCCCCAGCACCGGGATGGCCTCGCCTTCGATCGGCAACTCCGGCCGATCTTCGCGAAGGGCGATGCCGATGTCGGCCGCGGCGTCGTTGAAGTAGTTCTGGATCCCTTCGCCGTAGGTCAGGGAACCCCGGAACACGTGGCGACCCAGGTTGATGTTCGTGCTGAGGTTGAGGCCCCAGCCCAATTCGTCACCGGAGAAGTCGAATTGATCGGGCGCCGTATCCACCCAGCGAATCTCCCGCAGGATACCCGCCGCCTGGAAATGCCCCCAGTCGCCGACCAGGCGATAGTGGGCCGCGAGGTCCGGCAGCTCGAAGTCACCCTGGACCCCGTTCAGCAGATCGAGTTCGGACAACAGGCCCTCGTCGCCGCTGCCCCCGGGCTGTTCCAGGGCGATGGCGAAGCGCGAGCCGCTGTCCGTGGACCAGGGGGTCCAGCGCGCCTGGATGTTGCGGTAGAAGATCATGCCGTTCGGTCCCCAGTACTCGATGGAGTTGGGAAACACGTCGATGTCCATGAAGGTCGACCAGGTCTGCCCGGCCCCGAACTGGCCCAGCTCGCCCCAGGCATGCCGCAGGCGGAAGGTCGTCTGGCCCGCATCGGCGCCGACGCCGAACAGTTCGAACTCGAACATGGTTTTCAGGTCACCGTACCTCGTGGGGACCGCAGTCTTTACGCCAAGACGGGACTGGCGAACGCTGGAATACCAGCTGCCGTCATCGCCGTATTCGTTCTCGAAAGACGGCAGCTTGGTCGGTCGCATCACATCAAACCAGTCGGGATCGCTCTGGTTGGCCTGGTAGCCCATGTCGAGCATGGCGTGGCCGTAGATGTTCATGTTCCACTCGCCGTCAGCCTCCGGTTCGGGCACCGGCGTGATGGTCGGCGGCATGTTCATTTCATCGCCTTCGACAATCACCTCGGCAAAGGCCTCGGCCTCCGCGGCTTCCGCCGCCGCCTCGGCTTCCTCCCTGGCCCGCGCTTCCTGCACCTGGCGCAGGAGGGCCGCATTCTGGTCCTGCAGGGCTTCAATCTGGTCCTGCTGGGCCTGGATCATTTCCCACATTTCCTCGAGCGAAGGCGTTTCCTGGGCGTACAGGGCTGGCGAAGCGAGCGCCAGGCCCAGGGCGACAGCTGTCGCCAGCAGGGCGCTTTTTCTGAGCGGCACTGGAACGGATGGACGGCAAATAAATTTGGAATTCTCGAGCTCTGGTCTCATGACTATCTCCCTGGCTTGAGGTTGGCGGACTCCCAGGCCCGCACCTGTTGTCTTGCTTTATCGAACAGTCGTTCGTAATTTCCCCGGGTGACCTTGTGCTTCGCCTCGGGCGTCAGCAGCGCCCAGACCGGCGCATAGGCGTCATACACGGCGGTCATCGCCTCCACGGAGCTCGGCGCGACCACGTCGGTGCCGAACAGAAAGCGGTCGGGATAGCGGTTGATCATGTCGGCCGTGCGTTGCGTCGCCTGCGGCGTGGCCGTGGCGTACTTGGCGACCTCGTCCCAGGAGATGTCCATGTACACGTGACTGAGCGCTGGGTCGGTGCAGATCGCCTCGACGATGGCGGCCTGTTCTTCCAGGGGCCGGACCACACGGCCGGTGCCCAGGTGCGCCCAGATGATCGTGGTTTGCGGATGGCGCTCGAACAGTGCCTTCATCTGCCTCAGCATGTAGGGCTCCTGGCCGGGCTTGGGAAACGGCATGTTGATGTCGTTGTGCATCAGTGCGATCAACCCCGTCTCACCCGCAAAGTCGAGAATGCGGTCGAGCGCAGGGTTGGTCAGGCTGGCGACTTCACCGGCAACCTTGGAAGAAACGAACTCCTTGTGAATGGTGAACTCGCCGATACCGGAAAACACCCCGGGAAACGTGGTCAGGACACGCCTGATGTGGTCCGCCGCATACATGTCCGCTGGATTGAAGCCCGTGATCATCGGGTCCAGCCGCGACTGTTGATCCGGCGTCAACGCCCGGTAGGCCATGGCGATGTGGGCGTCGGTAAAGGAGTAGTAATAGAGCGGCGCGTCCGTCTGCAGGTAGTAGGTCGGCGCAAAATCACCGGTATTGCCGTAGAACCACATCTGCTGCAGCGGCAGCCCGAACACGGTGGAACGACCGATCGTGTCACCCATCATGTCCACCAGGTCGGCCATTTCAGTGCCTTCCTGTACGTAGTTGGTCAGGTGGAAATGGCTGTCGTGAAACAGGGGTTCCTGGCCGGATGCCGGCACGGACAGGACGAGAAGCGCTGCTGCGCCGAGCCCGCACAAGCTTCTGATGACGTGTTCACTGCTCGTATTCATGGTCATCTCGTCCTCGTAAAAAGCATCAGAAGAAAATCGAAAATGCCGCCGAGTAGGTGTTCCCTTCCTGCCCGCCGACGTAGTAGCCGAACGTGCTGCTGACCGGCGACTTGTCGACGTTGATGTATTGCAGGTTGAGGCGATGGTTGCGCGTATTGAACGGGTAGTAGTTCATACCCAGGATGTACTCGGAGCTGTCGCTGAAGCCCGCATCGCTGTCGCCATAGATTTGCGAGGTTGCGCCATACAACTCGAGTACTCGCGGCACGGGATAGAACGCCGCCTGCAGGTACCAGCCGTTGTCCTTGATCTCATCCACCGGCAGAACGCCATCGGCCTTGAAGCCGTCCAGCCAGCGCTGGTAGTACTCGAATTGCAGGAAGAACCCCTTGTATTTCATGCCCGCATCAAGCGCGAGGATTCGATAATCCGCGTTGGTGACGGTCACACCGGGTACCAGCGCGCCGGTCTCCATCAGGTTGACGCTGTCGGCCAGTTTGAGGGCCGTATTGCCCGGGGCCGAACCGATCGGCGAATAGCGTTCCTCGGGACTGTAGACGGCGGACACACCAAAGCGGGTGGCCAGCTCCTCGTGCATTTCCCAGTCGCCGTAGGCGCCGCGCGGACCAAATTCCTTCGTCGTCGGCATCCACCACACGGAACCGCCGTAGGTGAAGTCCCGGTCGAGCTGGGCGGCGGTGTTACCCAGCGTGCTGGAGCTGTTCCCCATGGAGGCGCTGTAATAGAGGCCCGGCACGATCAGGCCGTTGGCGAAGAGCCCCTGGGTGAAGAACGGGCGGAAGAATTCGTCCGCCATGACCCGGTCGTGACCGAGCCAATAGGGGTGAGAGCCTTGCATCGAGCGGGAACCCGGATTGCCGAAAATACCGCCATACAGGTTGAAGTGCTCATTGAACTGGTAGCCGATGTTGGCAAAGAGTGCGTCCTGGTCGGTCGCGGTGACGGTCCACCAGGCGATCGTGTAGCGGAGTTTGGGAACACCGACCCAGCCATTGAGCCACACCAGCACACGGTGCGAGTAAACGTCCTTGCGCCCGTCGACCGGTCGTTCCCG
Organism: Lysobacterales bacterium; assembly: GCA_036351115.1. Classification (GTDB taxonomy): domain Bacteria; phylum Pseudomonadota; class Gammaproteobacteria; order Xanthomonadales; family SZUA-36; genus Marinihelvus. The sequence goes on from JAZBOL010000065.1 coordinate 4,843, forward strand.
GCCAAGGTGATCGGTGAACACACCGTCGTCATCCTGCTGGTCAAGATATCTCAGCAGTCCATAGGCACTCAGTGAGGCCTCGCCGAGCTCACCCTTGCCGATCAGGAAGCCTTTACCGGGGTCCAGAAAGCCCCAGGTGTCGTTGGACGGCTCGGGTTCCACGTCCCCGGCGCCCTCCGTTTCGGGGGCGCGCGTCTCGGCAATGATTGCGACGGGTTCGAGGGTCTCCTGGGCCGGCTCGTGCTCGGCAGCAACCGCATCGGCCATTGCGGGTACGCCTGCGACGATAAATTGACCACTGCAGCCATCCCGTACCCAGACGCCGGCATCATCGTAGCCCCAGCTCTTGCCCAGAAGGCAGGCACCCTCGCCGTTCGACTGGGTCATCATGACGCCCGCCGAGGTGTTCGCCGGGCAATGCTGACGCGTGCCGGGATCGGAAGCGCAATTGACCGTCACAGTGCCGGTCGGTTGGGCAGCAACGTTGATGGAAATGAGCGAGATCCCTATCCCGAGCAAAGATAACGCTCGCTTGGGATCGGAAGCCTTCCCGAGGTGAAAACGTCTCATGCCTGGCGCCTACTTGTCCTTACCTTTCGCAAGGATAGGCTTCGTCTTGCCACGAGATTTCACTTTTTCAGACTTGCGCTATACTTTTTCGGACGCCCCTGGTTCAGGGTTTGACCTGAATCAATCAACCATCACATATTTGCTCCCGGTTCCCCGTGACTCGACCCCTAGAACCCAAATCCAGCGTTCGAATCGCCGCGACCATGGCCATCCCCAGACTGCTCCGAGAACTGGGTGCCGATCCGGAACCGATCCTGGCTGAGGTGGGCATAGACCCGGGCCTCTTCGACGATCCGGAAAACCGCATCTCCTACCTGAAGCGTGGCGAACTCATCGAGCATTGCGCCAGACGCGTCGCTTGCCCCCATTTCGGCCTTCTGCTGGGTGAGCATGGCGGACTGTCATCCCTTGGACTGGCGGGTCTGCTCGCCAGGTATTCCGATACCGTTGCGCATGCGCTGAACAGCCTGGCACGCCATTTTCACCTTCACGCCAACGGCGCAACGATCTCCACAGCCAGGCATGGCCGCCTGGCCGTGTTTGAGTACCAGGCCTACGAACCCGGAGCCTCAGGCGATGGCCATATCGGAGACGGCGCGGTCGCATTCATGTTCAACGTGATGAAAGAGCTTTGTGGTGAGAACTGGACCGCCCAAGAAGTTCGATTTGCCCACCGCAGGCCACAAGATGTTTCGCCGTATCGGGCTTTTTTCGAGGCGCCCCTGCGCTTTGATGCCGAGCAATACGCGGTCTGGTTCGACGCCAACTGGCTCGAGCACCGCGTGAGGGAATCCAACCCCGAGCTGCTGCGGCTGATTCAAAGTGAAATCGACCAGGTGGAATTGCACTCGGCGGACCCGTTTCCAGACCAGGTTCGACGACTGCTGAGGGCCACGCTGCTGACCGGTCACGCCTCTGCGGAAGAGACCGCCGCCATGTTTGGCATCACCACGCGGACGCTTCATCGACGTTTGAGCCAGTGGGAAACGAACTTCCGGGAACTGGCTGCTGATATCCGGTTTGAAATCGCTCGTCACCTTCTGGAGGACACCGATATCGGGATCACCCAGCTGGCTGACCTGCTCGGCTACAGCAATGCCAGTGCTTTCAGCCGGGCCTTCCGCGCCTGGAGCTCGATGACACCGACGGAGTGGAGAGCAACGGACCTCTGAACGCCCAAATCGAAATAAGTAGCCTTCGCGGATCGATTCGCTCCCTGGAGTGACGCGTTTCGATCCGGTGAGCCGCCGACGGAATCAAGCCTGGTGCGTCACCCCACGCACCCAGATCGGGCAGTCGGCCACGGTGACGTAGCCCAGCCGTTCATAGAGGGGAAAACCGGACGGCGTGGCGCCCAGAAAAAAGGCCTCGGCGCCCCGCTGGCGGGCGTCGTGCATGACCCGTGACAGCAGCGCCTTGCCCACGCCCTGCCCCTGCGCTTCGGGCGCGGTGCCCATGGCCCAGATACCCACCACCGAGCCGTGCCAGGTAGCGGTCACCGTGGACTGAATCGCGCCGTCCCAAGCCGCCACCCAGCCCTCGATGGAGGGCGAGTCGAACAGCCGTCGGGGCATGGCGCGCAGCACGGATTCGGCGGGCATCTGGAAGGCCCCCGCCAGCACCCGGGCCAGACCCTGCCGGTCCTCCTCGTCGCGCACGGGCCGGGACTGGACGCCTTCCCGGGGGTGGTCCTGCACGGCTTCGCCGGGACAAACCATCAGGGGCCAGTCAGTGGCGTACACGAGGTCCAGCTCCGCGCGCAGCGGTTCCAGCGCCTCGGCGACGGCGGGCGCGACGATGACCGCGAATGGCAGGTCCTGCGCATCGCAGTGACCAACCAGCCCCCTGAACCCGGCCTGAGCCGACTCCGAGGCATCGTCGATCACCAGGTAATTGAGATCCGCCACGGGCTCACCGGACAGCGCCATGGTGATGCCCGGTATGGCGCGCCCGACATAGTTTTCGGCGCAGCAGTAGAACAGGGGCAGCGCTTCCCGGGTCAGGCGCAGAAGGATTTCGGTGCTGGGTTGCGTGGTGTTCATGGCGTGCCCTGAATCGGGTTGGGAACAGCTAGTATAGGTCCGGGATTCGGAATGCGACAAAGGACTTCCCGGCGGACAGGAAATATCTCGCCAAGCCGGTCCTTCCCGTGCGCGGCGAGCGTAGGGTGCGTTCAATCCGGAGCTTAATCCAGACAGGACGCCACGGTCTGCCGGCCTGCTCGCCGACACGGTATTCGCCTTCCACATCGACTGGACCGGCACACCGAGCCTGCGCTTCGAGGTCCGGAAACAGGAACTCGGCGTGTTACCCGGTGACTGCCCGAACCCCTGACGCAACCC
>JAZBOL010000066.1:0-20790 GCA_036351115.1 Lysobacterales bacterium
GTAGAGCCCGGCCCGTGCGCCGAGGGCGCCTGCCACGTTGGACGGCGCGATCCCACACGCTTCGATATAGGTCGAAATGCCGATCCCGCGCCGCTTGCCCTTTGCCTCGGATTCCGCTCTGCGCGAATCGAAGCCGTCGTAATCGATCATGGCCAGGGCCTGGTCGAGGGTGGCGCCGTAATCGCCGTTGTCGTATTCCAGGGCCACCGGTGTCTGCCAGGGAAAGGCGTCCGGCGGAATGAAATTCCGGCGACGGATGTCCACCGGGTCGATACCGGTGACGCGCGCGCACTCGTTGACCAGGCGTTCGAGCAGGTAGCTCGCTTCCGGCCGCCCGGCGCCGCGGTACGCGTCCACGGGCACCGTGGTGGTGAAATAGGACTTGACCTCGCAGTGGATGGCCGGGGTCCGGTAGGGACCGGCCAGCAAGGTGGCGTACAGGTAGGTCGGCACGGACGGGCCGAAGGTCGAAACATAGGCGCCGAGATTGGCCTTGGTGCGGACGCGCAGGCCGAGAAACTCCCCGTCCTCGCCCAGGGCCATCTCTGCCGTGCTCACGTGATCGCGGCCCTGCGCGTCGGTCATGAAGGACTCGCTGCGCTCGGCGGTCCACTTGATCGGTCGGCCAAGCCGCTTCGAGGCCCAGGTCACCACCGCCTCTTCCGCGTAGTGAAAGATCTTCGAGCCGAAGCCACCGCCCACGTCCGGTGCGATCACCCGGAGCTTGTGCTCCGGAATGCCCAGCACGAAAGCGCCCATGAGCAGGCGGATGACGTGGGGATTCTGACTGGTCGTGTACAGCGTGTACTCGTCGCGGCCGGCATCGTAATCACCGATGGCAGCCCGGGGCTCCATGGCGTTCGCCACCAGCCGGTTGTTGACGACGTCGATCCGCGCCACCTTCGCCGCGCGCTCGAAGGCCGCGTCCGTCGCCGCCTCGTCGCCGATTTCCCAGTCGAAACAGAGGTTGCCCGGCGCCTCCGGCCAGACCTGGGGCGCATCGTCGGCGCTGGCAGCGGCCAGGTCGGCAACCGCCGGCAGTTCTTCGTAGTCAACCCAGACCCGCTCCGCCGCGTCCCGCGCCTGCTTGCGCGTCTCCGCCACCACCACGGCAACCTGGTCGCCCACGTGCCGCACCACGTCCGCCACGAGCGGCGGGTGCGCCGGTTCCGCCATGGGCGAGCCGTCCTTGTTGTTGATGCCCCAGCCGCAGGGCAGACCACCGACGCCGTCATCGGCGATGTCCTGGCCGGTCAGAATGCCGATCACGCCGGGCGCGTTCAGCGCCTCCTCGAGGTCGATGGACAGGATTTTTGCGTGGGCGTAAGGGGAGCGGACGAAACAGGCATAGGCCTGGTGGCGCAAATTGATGTCGTCGGTGAACCGGCCCTTGCCGGTGATGAATCGCCGGTCTTCCTTGCGCTGGGGCGTCGCCCCAATGCCGTTCTTCGCCATGGTCGTTCTCCTCGCGGTTGTCTCAGTCCCGCATCTGCGCAGCGCCGGCCTGCACCGCGCGCACGATATTGTGGTAGCCCGTGCAGCGGCAGAGGTTGCCGTGGAGCCAGGTCCGGATTTCTTTCTCGGTCGGGTCGGGATTCTGCGCCACCAGGTCGATGGCGCTCATGATCATGCCCGGCGTGCAGAATCCGCACTGCAGGCCATGATGCTCGCGGAACGCTGCCTGCATCGGATGCAGCTCCGCCCCGTCGGTGATGCCCTCGATGGTGGTGATGTCCGCGCCGTCGGCCTGGGCGGCGAGCAGGGTGCAGGCCTTGACCGATCGTCCGTCCAGGTGGATGACGCAGGCGCCGCACTGGCTCGTATCACAGCCCACGTGCGTGCCGGTCAGGCCGAGCTCTTCGCGGATCAGGTCCACGAGCAGGGTGTTGTCCTCAACGGTCGCGGTGACCGCCGTGCCGTTGAGGGTCAGGTTCAGATCCAGGGCCATGGAATTTCCTCGGTGGAACCAGTGAATGGAAACGTCGGCGGCCACCCGCGCCGGCGTGATTTCAGCCTAGCAGAAACCACAGCAGCAGCAACACGAGGAGCACGGCGGCGGCGGCCGCCACCCAGCGCCCGGCGCCACCCGCGGCGGGTACTGCCGGCTCGTCGGTCCGAACGGCGTGTTCGTCGAGATGCGTGGAAAAGCTGCGGAAGAATTCGTCGGCGGTTTTGCGGGTGGCGCCCTGCACGAGCCGGGAGCCGACCTGGGCCAGTTTTCCGCCAAGCTTAAGATCCGCCCGGTAATCCAGCAGGGTCGCGGCCACCGCGTCCCCCGTGACCTCCGAAAGGGCCACGGTGGCGGTTCCCTTCCCGAATCCGGCCGCGCCGGCCTTGGCTTCACCGACGAGGGTGTAACGCTCCGGCGGCTGCACGTCCTCCAGCCGGATGCGGGTGTCGAAGGTGGACCGGACCGGCCCCACCGCGGCCTTGATGCGGGCCTTGAGGGCGTCGTCACCGTCCCGTTCAAGGGACTCACAGCCGGGAATGCACCGGCGCAACACCTCCGGGTCGTTCAAGGCCGCCCAGACCTGCTCTCGAGTTGCTGCGATCCGATATTGCCCTTCGATATCCATAAATCACCGTCCTGGCTAAGGAAGAATGGCCGTACTTTAACCGTCGTGGCGGCCCGCCGGAATTGGTCTATAGTCGATAGGTGACGGCGCGCCGGGGGCCGCAACAATAACACTTCCCTCCGCTTCGCTGACCTGTCCCGATCAAACCGTGCCGTGGCCCTGCCACGGCGCCGCGTATGAGAACGAACGCTGCAACGCGAACCCAGGAGGAACACCATGTCGAAACACAACAAACCGCCGAAACCCCTGCTCTGGAACGAAACCGGCATCGATTTTCACCCCCAGGTCTCCACGCGGGACATGAAGCATTCCGTCTCCACCACCGCCGCCATGCCGTTCTACTACGCCTCCTTTGTGGGCGTCTGGGTGTACTGGCTCACGGATCTCGACAAGGTAAAACCCCATTTCGATCGCGGCGAGGGAGACTTCCGGCCCTACGTGTTCATGGACGACGATGACAACGAGAAAGCGCTGGTGGCCATCAACTTCCAGACCTACACGGATCACGCCGGCATGGCGCTCGGCGTGGTGAACGAAGTCGAGTTCAACATCTGCGCCTACCCGACCGCCGATGAGCGTCGCGTTCCCCGGGGACTGAGCGTGGACCAGTTTCTCATGGGCATCGATCAGACCAAACGGATTGGCCTGTTCCGCATCCACGTGCCCGCCGACAACACGATTGCCGTCGCGGCCGGCAAGGCCTTCTTTGGTGAGCCGAAGTTCTTCGCGCAATTCAACTACACCGTCCCGGCGTTCAACAACCAGGCGCAGAAAACCTGGGAAATCAACGTCTACGACGAAAACGAACCGAATCCCATGAACCCGGAAAACGACCACCACCTCCTGTTCAGCATGCACGTACCGGAACTGGACATGGCGCCCCGCTACGCCAACACCTCGCCCCTGGCGCTGTACACCTACGTCAAGGACGAATCGACGGGAGAAGACATTCCCAACGGCAGCCACTGGCAGATGCTCCTCCCCATGGCGCACTACCATCCGCTGCCGCCTGACGTGGTGTCTGAACTGACGATCACGGCCGGTGGAAGCCAGGTCGAGCACATGGCCGATGACATCCGGACGCTCATCGGCGACCAGCCCGCCGTCGCGGTGCAGGTGTTCCGTTCCAACCCGGCCTGCATCGAGGGTGCCGCCTATGACGTCCGCTGAGTCCGGCGCCCCGTCCGGGGACGCCTCGGTCGCGGCCTTCGTGGCCCTGTCCAGCGCCCTGACCGGCTACGAGGAAACGACGCTCTGGGGCACGGGAATGGCCAGGGTCTACCACGACTTCGTCGCCGAGGCCCTCGATCCGGGAGAACTGGAGCGCCTGCTCCGGAACTCGAGCCCGGTCGACCGGATGATGCAGGGGGCCCACGGTGGAGAACTGCGCGCCATCATCAAGCTCTGGTACCTGGGCACCTGGCAGGTGGGCCCCTTCCCCACCGATGGCTCGGTGACCTATCCCATCGCCCCCCAGGCCTACGTGGAGGCCCTTGCCTGGAAGGCCATGGGCGGGCATCCCCAGGGCGCCAAGCAGCCCGGCTATGCCAGCTGGACCGTACCGCCGGTCGGCGTGAGCCACGACGACAAGGACGCCGCTCCATGAGTGCGGTTGACGACGCCGGCAAAACGCGGGCCGAACCCGACTACGACGTGGTGATCGTGGGCGCCGGTATGGTGGGCTGCGTCCTGGCCCGGCACCTGACCCAGGCCGGGCGCCGCGTCCTGCTGCTCGAGGCCGGTAAGGCCGATGCCCTGACCTACCACGGCTACCAGTCCTACGTGGAACGTTCCTACGTCATGCCCAGTCGTCCCAACGCGCCCTACCCGCAGAACGACGCGGCCGGCATGCCCGGCATTCCCTACCCGGAATCGGAAGAGTCGGATCCGACGGCCTGGGTCAATCCGAAAACCCAGTACTGGATCCAGACCGGACCCGTGCCGTTCGGAAGCGACTACGCGCGGGCCCTGGGGGGCACGAGCCTGCACTGGCTGGGCATCGCCATGCGCCACGTGCCGCGCGATTTCGAGCTGGAATCGAAGTACAAGTGGGGACGGGACTGGCCCGTTTCCTACGACGACATGGAGCCCTACTACCGGCGCGCCGAGTACGAGCTCGGGGTGAGCGCCGATGTCGGCGAGCAGACCTACTGCGGCGCCTGGTTTGCCGACGGCTACGTATTTCCGATGCAGTCGTTTCCCATGACCTACCTCGACTACACGCTCAATGACGACATCGCCGGCATGACCTTCACGGAGGACGAGATCGACTACCCCATCGAGATCGTGCCCGTGCCCCAGGCCCGCAACGGCATGCCCAATCCGAACGCCTTTCCGCGCGCCATGACGGCGATGGAAGGGCCCCTGGCCTGGCAGGCGGAGAACCCCGACGAGCCGGACCCACCTTACGTGCCGGTGGGCAACCCTTCTACGCGGGGTGTCGGCCTCGGCGATCGCTGTGAGGGCAACTCCAGCTGCATACCGATCTGCCCCGTTCAGGCGAAATACAACGCAGGCAAATCCCTGGCCGTCGCGGACCGCGAATTCCTCGACTTCCGGAGCCAGTGTGTCGCCTCGAAACTGCACAAGTCGGAGGACGGCTCGACCATCACCGGCCTCGATTACATCCACTACGGGGTTTCACCGGAATCCGCCCACACGACGCACACGGTCACGGCCCGGATTTACGTGCTTGCCGCGCATTGCGTGGAGAACGCCAAGATCTGCCTGATGTCGGACGTGGCGAACCGCAGCGACCAGGTGGGCCGCAACCTCATGGACCATCCCTACATCAATTTTTCCGGAAAGTATCCAAAGAAAATCTGGGGCTACCGCGGCCCCGACGTCACCGGCGGCATGCCGCTCATGCGCGACGGCGTCTTCCGGGAAAAACGCGCCGCATTCCGGACGGACATCGGCAACTGGGGCTGGGTGTTTCCCCAGGGGTCACCAAATACCGTGGTGGACGACATGGTGGAGAAGCAAGGCCTCTACGGGCGGGCTCTCAGGGAGCAACTCGAGAAGGAAGGGCCGACGCACATGCGCATCGGCTACCTGATCGAGCAACTGCCGGATCCGAAAAACCGGGTCACCCTGGCGGACGAGAACGGCGAGCAGGAGCTCGACCCCCTCGGGTTGCCGCGGCCCTTCGTTTACTACGATGTGGACGACTACACCCTCGCGGGCATGGATGCGGCCAGGAAACTGACCGAAGCCATCTTTGACAAAGTGGGCATCGAGGGACTGGAACAGGCGCGCGGCAGCGGCACCAAGACCTATCATCCGCCTGACGAAGAAAAACAAACCTTCCAGTTTTTCGGCTCCGGCCACCTGATCGGCACGCACATCATGGGCGACGATCCGGAACAGTCGGTGGTCGATGCCTGGCAGAAGGCCCACGACCACGACAACCTGTTCCTGGCCGGCTGCGGGAGCCATCCGACCAGCGCCACGGCGAACCCCAGCCTGACCATGACCGCCATGACCTTCCGGACCTTCGACCGGATCCAGGAGATGCTGCCCAGCCAGGAGGCCGGCCATGACGAGTGACCACCCTGCCTACGAGGCATTGACTCAGAATCGGCCTGCGCACTGGCCACAGCCCATCGACTCCGTGGAATCGCTCCACGACCACCTGCACACGGCGATGATGCTGGAGCATGCGACGATCCCGGCCTACCTGACCGCCATGTATTCGCTGAAGGCGCCGGATGACTCGGATGCCGCACTGGTCATCCGCAGCGTCGTGGTCGAGGAAATGCTGCACCTCACCCTTGCCGGAAACGTATTGAACGCCGTGGGCGGTACGGCGAAACTCACTGATCCCCGGTTCATTCCCAAGTACCCCACCCGCCTGCCGCACTCGGCGAATCGTTTCGAGGTGTCGACGGCACGATTCTGTCCGGAAACGGTGAAAACGTTCATGGAGATCGAGCATCCCGCGGAGGGCGACGAGCCGGTGCCGCAACCGGACCAGTACGACACCATCGGGCAGTTCTACCTGGCCATCATGCAGGGGATCGACCAGCTCCTGCACCAAATGGACGAGACGAAGCTGTTCTGCGGGGATCCGTCCCACCAGATCCGGCCCGAAGACTACTACGGCAGTGGTGGGGGCATCATCGCCGTGAGGGATCGGGACTCGGCTTTCGACGCCATCAACGAGATCATCGAGCAGGGCGAGGGCGCCTGGGAACGGCATCCCCTGACCGGCAAGGATCACCGAAATATCTGGGAGGATCCCGACGGGGACATCGGGTCCGTTCACGACCAGGCCGCTCACTACTTTCGTTTCGACGAAATCCTTCGGGGACGCTACTACGACCCGGGCGACCAGGCCGGCTACCCCACGGGCGAGCGCCTGCGGATGGACTGGGACGATGTCTGGCCCATCCGCGCCAACTCCCGGGCCTCGGATTTTCCGGAAAGCTCTGAAATCCGTGAGCGCCTGGACGACTTCAACCGGTCCTACATGAGATTTCTCGACGTGCTCCAGGAAGCCTTCACGGGCAAACCGAAGCGCATCCGCGATTCCGTGCCCATGATGTACGACCTGAAGTACCAGGCCCAGGCCATCGCCCGCATCCCCATTCCGGGCAGTGACGAGCACGTGGGTCCAAGCTGGGAGTGGGTGCCGGACTGGTTGCGCTGAGCGCGTGCGGCCAGGCTTCCCAACCGGGACGCGGGAACGATCCGAGGAGCGGCCGGCTCAGAGCGGGAGGTTGAGGGCCCGGGCGGTGGCCTGGAAACGCGCATCCTCCCGGATGCAGTCGGGCCAGGGCAGGAGCTTGAAGCGGGCCATGTCACTCACGCGGATTTCCCGGGCCGCATCGATATGGGCATAGGCCTCGTCCACCTGGCCCAGGCCCGCGTGGATGAGCGCCCGGTCGAGGGGTGACACGTAGCGCTCGGCCGCGCGTTCGTCGAGACGCCGGAGCACCTTGAGCGCCTCGTCCCGTTCGCCCAGCAGGCCGTAGCTCATGCCCAGGTAACCCATCATGTAAATGCCTTCGCTCAGCGACTCGGCCTCCGCGTAGGCCCGCACCGCGGGTTCATACTGTTTTTGGGCGAGATGCCAGTCCCCCAGGCGCCAGAGCGCCAGCGGGTAGCGCGGCGCCAGCGCCCGGGTGCGCTCGATCTGGTCCCGGGCCGCACCCAGGTCGCCGACCAGCAGGTAGCCGTAGGCGAGATGATCGTTGATGATCTGCGACAGGGGGTCCAGGGACGCCGCCTTCTGGAAAGAGACCAGGGCGTCGTCGAAACGCTCCATGACCAGCAGGTACCAGGCGTACCACTGGTGCGCCGTCCCGTAATTCGGCCCCAGCTCGATGGCCCGCTCGAAGTTTTCCCGGGCCGCCTCCCAGTCTCGATCGTAGAACAGGGTCGCGTAGCCCAGCGAGGCATAGGCTTCCGCGAGGCCCGCGTCGATCTCCAGGGCCTTGCGGTCCGCATCCTTGGCGAGGGGATAACTCTCTTTCGGCGCCTTGATGCTGTAATAGCCCAGGATGTTGTAGGCATCGGCCAGGCCGGAATAGGCCAGCGCGTAAAGGGGGTCCTGCTCCAGTGCCGCCTGGAAATGATCGATGGACCGGATCACGTCCGACGGGGTCCGCTTGTTCCACAGAAACCTTCCGCGCAGGTATTCCTGGTAGGCGTCGACGTTGAGCGTTTCGCGCTTTTCCAGGCGCTTCTGCTCTTCCCTGGAGAGCGCCGGCTTCAGCGCTGCGGAAATCTGCGTGGCGATTTCCTCCTGGACGTCAAAAATGTTGGCCCATTCGCCGTTGTAGCGCTCGCCCCAGAGCTGCGCCTCATTGGCCGCGTCGACGAGCTCGGCCTGCACGATCAGCCGGTTGCCCACGTGGCTGATGGACCCGGTCACCGTGGTCCGCACCTTGAGTTCCCGGCAGATCTCGGACGGCGGAAGGTCGCTGCCCTTGTAACGGAACGCGGAGGCGCGCGGTACAACCCGGACATCCGACAGCCGGGTCAGCTTGTTGATGATGGTTTCCGTGATGCCGTCGCTGAGATAGTCCCCTTCCGTGTCTTCACAGGAGTTGACGAAGGGGAGCACGGCCACGGACTGGACCTTGTCTTCCGTGGGCACCTCGACCTCGACCGTGGCGCCGGCGGGCACCATGCCGGTCACGACCCGGTTGGCGTCCAGAATGGTGTCACCGGACCCGGCTCGCTTGATGCCGTCCCGGGTAAAGTTGAAAAACCAGCTGAGAAGGATGACCAGGGGCAGGAGCCCGACCAGGATCCAGACCAGCGTACTGTAGAGCTCGTCGGACGCGATCAGGGCGGGGAACAGGAGGTCGGCGCCGGTCAGGATCGAAATGACCAGCACGAGGTAACCCGCCACCGTCTTGTGCATCTGGCGGCGAATGATCTCTGCATAAAGCCTGTTGAACAAAGGCTCTCTCCCCGGGGCCGGCCTCCTGCCGGCGCACCCGCAGTTTACACGAGTACCCCAGGGCGTGGATGCAGCATCGCTGCGGCTTTCGCTGATTCCGCAGCGACGGCAAACGGCGGCTCACCGGGAAGCAAAAGCGAACACCCGGCACGCTCCGGCGGCCCCTGGCGGAGCGCCTCCTTCGAATCGCTGGACCGCTCGGTTGCGAAGGAAACGCGGTCGACGCCCGCGATGGTCAGCCGGGCCTACCAGGCAATGCCGTAGTCGTCCCCGTAATCGCTCGCCCCGCCGTGCATGACACCCTCTTCCACGTCGAAAAAGATGCCCATGGACGGGTTGTAGGTGCGCTCGACGACTTCGACGTCATAGCCCATGGCTTCCAGCTGCGCTCGCACGAAGGGGGGGACCTGGTGCGTGACCTGCAATCGGCCCGGCTCGGCCTCGTGGGCGCCGAAGGACGCCTGCATCTGGAAGCTGTGGATGTTGTGCGCCTCGGCCGCCTGCTGCACGTTCATGTCGAACTCCACGAGGTTGAGGAAAAACTGCAGCAGGTTCTGGTCCTGCAGATCGCCCCCCTGGATGGAAAAGGAAAAGAACGGCTTGCCGTCCTTGAACGCCATGCTGGGCGTCAGCGTCACGCGGGGCCGTTTGCCGGGCTCGACCACGTTGTAGGGATTTAGGGCTTCATCCACGACGAAACTCTGCATGCGCTGGCTCAGGCCGATGCCCGTGTTACCGGCGACAAAAGCGGGTATCCAGCCGCCGGAGGGCGTGACGGACACGATCCAGCCTTCCCTGTCCGCCGCCTGGATCGCCGTGGTCCCGGCGACGAAGCTTTCATCGAAACTCATGGTGCCGCCCAGGTTGCCCGCCTGCTGGAAACCTTCGACACCCTCGCCCTCAGCGGCCGGCGGCACCAGTTTCCACTGCCGTCTCAGGTCCTCGAAGGGATTGTCGCCCCGCTGGAAGGCGTAGGGATCACCCGGCAGATATTCGGTCAGGTTTCGATCCGCCGGCATCAGCTTGCGACGCTCGGCGGCATAGTCCTTGGAGAGCAGGCCGGCCACCGGCTCTTCCGGCGGGAAGTACGGGTCACCGTAGTAGAAATCCCGGTCCGCGTAGGCGAGGTTCATGGCCTGGTACAGCGTATGGATGTACCGCGTGCTGTTGTACCCCATGGCCTTGAGGTCGAAGCCCTCCAGCAGGTTCAGCGCCTGGAGCAGCACGGGACCCTGGGTCCAGGTGGTGAGCTTGTAGACGTCGATGCCGCGGTAGCTGGTTTTCACCGGTTCCTCGAGCTTGACCTCCCAGTTGGCGAGGTCGTCACGCGTGAACAGGCCCCCTGCCTCGCGCGTGGCGCCGACCATGGCCTCGGCAATGTCGCCCCGGTAAAACCGCTCGTAGGCCGCGTAAATGGCGGCCTTGCGGCCCGCCCCCGCTTGCAGCGCTTCCGCCTCGGCCTCCACGAGCTTCTGCAGGGTGGCCAGCAGGTCCGGCTGGCGGAAGATCTCTCCCGGGTACGGAGCGGCGCGCTGCGTGGGGTTGTCCGGATCGTAGTGGGGCAGAAAGACGGCGATGGAAGACGGCCAGCGTTCGATCACGTTGCGCCGCCGCTCGATGTTGTCGGCCTGGGATGCCTCGATGGGATAGCCCTCCGCCATCTGCATGGCCGGCGCCAGCACCTGGGCGAGGCTCAGTTTGCCGTACTCGGCGACCATGACCATGAGGCCGCCCGGCGTGCCCGGCGTCACCGCCGCCAGGGGCCCGTACTCCGGCGGGTAGGTCATGCCCTGCTCCCGGAAGAATGCCGGCGTGGCGCCCGTCGGCGCCACGCCCAGGGCGTTGATGCCGATGACTTTCTTCGTGTTGGGGTTGTAGATCAGCGCCTGGGTCTCACCGCCCCAGCTCAGCACGTCCCACATGGTGCTGGTCACCGCGAGCATGGCCGCCGCCGCATCCACGGCATTGCCGCCCTGCTGGAACATCATGGCGCCGGCCGTGGCGCCCTGGGGCTTGCCGGTGATGGCCATCCAGTGCTTGCCGAGCAGCACGGGCCTGGCCGTGTCCTGGGCCAGGATGGGTGTGGTGACGAGCATCAGGATCAGGATCGCGAGGGCGGATCGGACTGGACGCATACGCTGTGGTCTCCATGAAAAGTGCGCCGGAGCATACCATCCGCCTCTTCATGGGGGACTCAAAACCGCTGCGGCCGATTTCCACCGACCGCTATCCCACGCGCCGGGCTCTGCTATGCTCTGTTCGTAACGGCGCCGCATTGACTCGACAGACGAGCCGCCATTCCGTCGGAAGAGGACTACCCATGAAGAAGCGTTTCGAAGCCTCCCTGTATTTCCTGCTCGGGCTGGTCGGCCTGGGCGGCGCCGGCAAGGCCCTGGCCGTTAACGACGTGTTCCTCTGCGCCGATGGCGTTGAAGGGGCGTCCCAGGCCGAGGGATACCAGAACTGCATCGACGTGCTCGCCTGGAGCTGGGGGGCAGCGGTACCCATCTCGACCGCTGGCGGCACGACTGGCCGGGAAGCCGGCAAAGCCAGCGCCCAGGACCTGTCCCTGACCAAGTTCGTGGATAAGGCGTCGCCCGTCCTCATGAGCCGGCTCGTGGTGGGAGATGTCATTCCCAAGGTCGAACTGATCGTGGCTTCCTGCGAACTTGACTGCAAAACCGGGACCACCGAAACCATCAAGCTGACCCTGACGGACGTGCTGGTCAGTTCCCAGAGTCTCGGAGGAGCGGCCGCCGAGGTGCCAACGGAGAGCGTGTCCCTGAACTTCACGAAGGTCGAGTACTGCTACACGGGAACCGACAAGAGCGGCGTACCCGAGACGCCGATCTGCACGACCTGGGACATCGCCGCCAACAAAGTCAACTGACCTGGAAACCGGCGCGTCGGAAACGCGCGATCCGCTGCTGGATCGTGCCATGGAACGGCACCGATCCGGCGACCTGGCCGGCGCGCGCAAGCTTTATCGAAAACTGCTCAGGAAGTCGCCGAATCACCCGGCGGCGATGAACCTGCTCGGCCTGGTCAATCACCACCAGGGCGACGCAGAAAGGGCCGAAGACCTGTTCCGTCAAGCCATCGAGATCGCACCCACTTTTCACGCCGCCTGGCGCAACCTGGGCAATGCCCTGGTCAGCCGCAAGGCGTACGAAGAAGCCCGAGAGTGCTATGAACGCGCGCTGGAACTCGGCGGTGAAGACTCGTCCCTGCTTTCCAACTACTGCGTCGCGCTTCGCTGCCTCGGGGCTGGCCACGAAGCCATCACCGCCGGTAGGCGGGCGACGGAGCTCGACCCGGAACGGGCCTTCAACTGGTACAACCTGGGCAACGCCTACCGGGTCCAGGGCAAACATGCCGAGGCGATCCGGTGTTTTCATAAAACCCTGACCCTCGAACCCGCCTTTACACCAGGCTGGGATGCCTATTGCCGGTCGACCCTGGCCCGGGAACAGCAGTCCTTCCTCGGCCGGCGGACGCTGGGCAAGACCCGCCGTGCATACCGGGAATGGCTGGCCCAGGAACCGGAAAATCCCATTGCGCAGTTCCTGTTGATGTCGATCGAGGAAAAGGCCCCGGGACGGGTACCGGACCAGGTTCTTCAGAAACTGTTCGATCCGTCCGCAGGCACCTTTGACGAGCACCTGGGCAAGCTCGGCTACCGGGCCCCGGCAATGATCGAGGCCCTGCTGGCAGCATCGCTCGAATCGTCGAATGGCACGCTGGACGTCCTCGATGGCGGTTGCGGCACGGGATTGTGTGGCGCGTTTCTGCGATCCCACGCCCGGCGGCTGATCGGGGTCGACCTGTCGGAAGGCATGCTGGCGCGGGCCCGGTCCACGGGCCACTACGACGAGTTGATCCAGGCCGAGCTCACCGCCTGGCTGGCCGCAGCCGTGGAGCGCTTCGACCTCGTGGTGCTCGCCGATACCCTGTGCTATTTCGGCGAGATCACGGATCTGCTGCGGGGCACACATCGCGTCCTGTCGCCGGGTGGAACGCTCGTGTTCACCGTCGAACGATCACCGTCGGACAGCTCGCCGTTCCTGCTCCACCCGCACGGCCGCTTCAGTCACACCGAGTCCTACGTGAAAGCCACGCTTTCCGAGGTGGGTTTGACGCTGGTTTCCCTGGCAACGGATACGATACGGCTGGAAACCGGTGCGCCGGTCGCCGGTTTGCTCGTCATGGCCAGGAAGGAGCAGTGACATCGACAGACTGAACACCCTGTTTCTGGATCTCGCGGGTCGATTCATTGAGTACCTGAGCGGAACCCACGTGCTGTGGCAGCTGCTCATCGTCTTTTTCATCCTGCTGTTCAGCTGGTCGCTGTCCCGCATCCTGAAACCCCGACTGGAAAAACGCATCCGGGCCATGAACAACCCGGATCCGCGCCTTTTGCGCGTCCTCAGCCTGCTTCTCCGACGCATGGAGTGGATTTTCTTTGCGCTCTTTTCCAGCATGGCATTGCTGCTCGTTCGCGCGGTGGGCTGGTCCAACTCGGACTATCTCATCCGGGTCGCGCTCATCCTTGCCCTGGCCTGGCTGGGCATTGCCCTGCTATCCCGAATCATCCGCAACCGCGCCCTGAGCGGCGTGGTGGCCGGCGCCGTCTGGGTTTACGTGGCGATGGTGGTGCTGAACATCGACGACGACATGGCGCTGCTGCTCGACGCCGTGGGGTTCAACCTGGGCGGATTCCGTCTGTCAGCGCTGTTGGTGCTGAAAATGATCGTGGTGACCGGGACGCTCATCTGGCTGTCCGTCGTGGTGGGAAACTTTTTCGAAAGGCGGGTCGAGAACCTCGAGGACCTGTCCCCTTCCCTGCGGGTGCTCATCGGCAAGATCGTCAAGATCACGCTGATCACCGCGGCCGTGCTGGTCAGCATTTCGAGCCTGGGCATCGACCTGACCATCTTCGCCGTGTTCTCCGGCGCCATCGGTGTCGGTCTGGGCTTCGGCCTGCAGAAAGTCGTGTCCAATTTCATCTCGGGCATCATCATCCTCATGGACCGGTCCATCAAGCCGGGGGACACGATCACCCTCGGCGAAACCTTCGGCTGGATCCGCGAGCTGCGTGCCCGCTTCGTCTCCGTCGTGACCCGCGACGGACACGAATACCTGATTCCGAACGAGGACTTCATCACGACCCAGGTGGTGAACTGGTCCTTCTCCGACCAGCTCGTGCGACTGGACGTTGAATTCGGCGTGAGCTACGACTCGGACCCGCACCAGGTCATCGAACTGGCCGTGGCGGCGGCGAAAAGCTGTCCGCGCGTCCGCGATCGGCCCGATCCGGTGTGCTGGCTGACGGCCTTCGGTGAATCGTCCCTGGATTTCATCCTGCGGTTCTGGATCACGGACCCCCAGCAGGGCCTGACGAACGTGCGCGGCAAGGTGTTGCTCGCGGTCTGGGATGCGTTCAAGGAACACGACATCGCGATTCCCTATCCGCACCGGGAGATCATCATGAAAGAAACCCCTCCCAGGACCGGCCCCGGGGAACCAAAGGTCGAACCCGAACCCGACCCTGATCCCGGCAAGGACCCTGACGCTCCGTCCTAGGCCGGCCCGTCACCCTCCCTGGCGGACTTGAGCACCTCGATCTGGTGCTTGAGGCCGATGGCGTCCTCCACGTCCACCTGGAACGCGATGCCCGTGCCGGACTGTTCGTCGAACTCGCCGGCCGCCGCGACCCGTTCAAGGATCTTGCGGCTGCGGTGCTCCTCGGCCAGGAGCAGCAGCACATCCACCTGGCTCTCCATGCTCAGGCCGAGAAATGTGCGCTGGGGCACCACGCCCTCGCCCCGGGCCTGGTTGAGCACCGTGAGGCCGGTGGCCCCGGCCTTGCGGGCGGCATCGACCACGCTCTGGGTCCGGAGGTCCTCGACCATGATGACGATGAGTTTGAATTTCATTGCTTAGTCCTCTGACTGTTCCAGGTTGCGGTCACGCTGTGCACGGCGGGCTGCCGCGGATCGTTTGGCACGCCATTCCCCGAGCTGGGCATAGGCCATCACCGCCATGATGGGAAACAGGCTGGCGAAGGCGATCAGGCCGAAGCCATCCAGCAGGGCGCTGCGGCCCGGGATGGTCTCGGCGAGGCCGAGGCCCAGGGCGGCGACGAGCGGCACGGTCACGGTGCTCGTGGTCACCCCACCGGAATCGTAGGCGAGGGGAATGATCAGCTTGGGGGCGAACAGGGTCTGCACGATGACCACCACGTAGCCGGCGATGATGTACCAGTGCAGGGGCGTCCCGGTGACGATGCGGAAGGTGCCCAGGGCCACACCGATGGCCACGCCCAGGGCCACGGCGATGCGCAGTCCCCGGACCGTGATCGTGCCGCCGGACACCTGGTTCGCCTTGAGGGCCACGGCCAGCAGGGCAGGTTCGGCCACGGTGGTGGCGAAGCCGATGGCGGCGGCGAACAGGTACACCCAGAAGTAGTCCACCCAGGCGGGACCGTCCAGCGGCACGCCATCCCCCCCGTAGAGGAACGCCGGCGCGGTCAGCTGCTCGGCCATCAGCCGGCCCAGCGGGAACAGGGCCAGTTCGAGGCCTTCCAGGAACAGGGCAAGCCCCAGCAGCACGAAGACCAGGCCGAGGGCCACCCGCCCCGGATTGTTGATCGGCCGGCGCAGGACAAAGAGCTGAAAACCGATGAGGATGCCGGCGATGGGCAGCACGTCCCGCAGCATGGTCAAGACGGTCATGCCGAAGCTGGCAAGGGCGTTCATGGCGCCGCCCCCGAAAACAGCAGCCCGTAGGCCATGACGAAAATCATGGGTGTCAGGGAAGCGAAGGCGATCAGGCCGAAGCCGTCGATCATGGGGCTGCGACCCTTGATGGAGCTGGCCAGGCCGATGCCCAGCGCGGTCACGAGGGGCACGGTCACCGTGCTGGTGGTCACCCCCCCGGAATCGTAGGCGATGCCAATGATCTCCGGCGGGGCCACCACGGTCATCAGGACGACGCCGATGTAGCCGCCGATGATCAGGTACTGCACGGGCCAGCCCTTCAGGATGCGAAAGACCCCGACGACCAGCGCCGCGCCCACGGACAGCGCCACGGTCAGGCGCAGCCCAAGGGCATAGCGGTTCAGCGCGTCGGGCTCATTGAGAATGACGCCGCCGTCGGCGGCGATACGCGCGGCTTCCGCGGCAATCGCGATGAGCGCCGGCTCGGCGACAGTGGTGCCGAAGCCCAGGGTGAAGGCGAAGAGCAGCAGGAGCCAGAGATTGCCCTTGCGCACGAAATTCCAGGCCATCTCCTCCCCGAGGGGAAACAGGGCCAGCTGCAATCCGCGCACGAACAGGGCGAGTCCCGCCACAACCATGAGGGCCCCGGCGAGAATGCGTCCGAGGTTCGGAATGGGCTGGCGTAACACGACGAGCTCGAAGAAGGCGACCACGAGGACGATGGGCAGCAGCGCCATGGTGCTCTCACGCAGTGCCTCGAGGGAACGCAGAAATCCTTTCCAGGCGTTCTTCGCGGTTCGGGACTGGTCGATCATGGCAAGTCGGTCATCGCTGCAGCCCCGGGAAGGTTCCGGAAATTATAGGGTGCCTTTGATGGCTCCTGCGGCCCGGTCGACCGACAATCGGCCTCCGGTTGACCTGGCTCAGGTTCAGGGGCGAACCGATGAGGGCGTCGCGCCCTTCGGACTCAGGCCAGGCCATGCGCCAGCGCCGGATCGGCCAGCCGCAACCCAGCGTACACGAGGTAAATCGCGAGCAGCACGGTGGCCTGGGGCGCGTGAATGCCCCGGCGGGACACGTACAGCGACCAGAGTACGATGCCCGTGATCCCAAAGAGCACCGGCAGGTCGATCAGGAGCACGGATCCCGGCACCACGAGGGGCGAGATCGCCGCGGCCAGCCCAGGCACCAGCAGCGTATCGAGGACGTTGCTGCCCACCAGGTTGCCCACGGACAGCCCCGCGCGTCGCTTGAGCAGCGCCATGAAGGACACGGACACTTCGGGCAGGCTGCTGCCCATGCCGATAATGACCGCCGACACGGCGATGTTGCTCAGCCCGACGAGGGCGGCGAAGTCCACCGCGGAGGCCACGGTCAGCCGGGCCGAGGCCCACAGCACAACGAGCCCCAGGGCGAGCAGCAGCCACGCCTTGCCCCAGTGGAGATCATTGTGGTTCTGGGTCACATCAGGACTGTTCCCGCGACGGCTGATGAGGATGAACAGGTAGCTGGCGTAGAAAGCGACGAGGCATGCGCCCTCCACGCGTGAAATCCGGCCGTCGAGGGAAACGAGGCCCAGCGCCAGGATACTGCCGAGGAGAAAAAAGGCGTTACGTCCGAGGTACTGGCGGCGCATGGCCTCGAAGCCGAGGAATCCGGCCGTGCCGAACACGAGACCGAACTGGCCGATGGAACTGCCCACGGCACTGCCGATCACGATCCCGGACAGGTCTTCACCCGCCAGGCTCCGCAGGGACGCATCCACGGCCACGAACAGTTCCGGCAGGTCGGTTCCAATGGCCAGCACCAGCATGCCGAAGAGCGCGTCCGACGCGTTGAACCGGTCAGAAAGCGCCATGGCGCCCCGCATGAGAATTTCCGAGCCCAGCCAGAGCCCGGCCATGCCGGTGAGCAGCAGCAAGAATTCTGTCATGGGCGTACCCCTTTTTTCCTTGGTGCTTTTAAAGGGTCGGAAGCTCGAGCGCCTGGCTCCAGTCTAGAACCTCATGGAAAATCCCGCCCACACGCGACCATCAGATGCCGCATCATTCCCCGATCTCCATCCCACTCGTGAAAATGACCCCGTCGGTTGCCTCGAGGCGAAAGATCGTTCCGCCATAGTCGGCGAGATAGAGGTTCCCGGCCAAATCCTCGCCGTAGCCGGCCGGGGCGCCCCCGCTGTCGCGCCAGGTCCGGCCCAGCCACTGCTCGCCAACGCGCTGCAGGGCGAATTGCCGCCCGGTGACGAAGTCGCCGTAAAACACGACGCCGTGGAGGCTGCGAATCGGCCCGCGATAGCGAAAACCGCCCGTGATGGAGCGCGCCTCGGTCCTCGGGTGGTCGATTACGGGATCGGTGAAAAACGGTGTGTCGGAGCAGCTGACCGCGCCGTTCGCGATGAAGCCTTCGCGACAGCGCCAGCCGAAATTCAGGCCGCCCAGGCCGGCGGGCACGCGGCTGATTTCCTCCCGGCTGTTCTGGCCGACGTCACCGATCCAAAGATCACCGTTCTCGCGATCCACGCTGAAGCGGTAGGGGTTGCGCAGACCGCTGGCGAAAACCTCCGCGCAGGCGCCACTCCCCCCGGCGTAAGGATTGCCGCCCGGCACGCTGTAGTTCAGGTCGGTACCGCCGCCGCCGCAGGTGCCGTTGGCCTGACGGGTACGAGGGTTTACCGGCGCCTCGATGCGAAGCATTTTCCCGAGCAGAGCCCGGGAATCCGGGTCCCCCCCGTTCCCGGTGAAGGCGCCATCCGCGGCGCAGCTGCCGCCGTTGTCGAGGTTTGCCGGGTCGAGGGTCTGGCCGCGATTGCAGGGATCGTTGCCGCTGCCCCCGTCGCCAAGCCCGATATACAGGTACCCGTCGGGCCCGAAGTGCAGATCACCGCCGTTGTGGTTGCCGAAATCCTGGTCCACGCGCAAAACGACTTCGCCACTGCCGAAGTCCGCCCGGTCGGGATTGCCGTTGGATCGGCGAAACCGCGCCACGACCGTGTCACCGGCGCCGTCGGTGTAGTAGACGAAAAAGAATCCGTTGGTTGCGTAGTCGGGGTGAAACGCCAGGCCGAGCAGGCCCCGCTCACCGCCCGTGGTAAAGCCCAGGGGCGGCGCCGTGCCCCCTTCGGTGACATCGAAATCGAGAAACGGTTCGGCCAGCAACACACCGTTTTCCATGATGCGCAGCTGGCCGCCCTGCTGGATGACGAACAGGCGATTGTCGCCCGCATGCCGCACACCCAGCGGCTGGTCCAACCCACTCACCACGGGTTCGAAGCGGAGGTCGTCGGGAAGCACCTGCGCCGACGCGCGATGTGCGGGACCCAGGAGCAGGGTGCAGAACAGCAGGTGGCTCAGCAGTTTAGGCATGCAATTCACGAAGTCAGGGCGGTTGGGAGTCGGTCTTCGAGCGAGGTGCCTCGACTTCAACCGCCGCGTACGGTCGCCTTCCAGCTGTCGAAAGCCATGGTTCCCTCGATGACCTCCTCCCAGGTAATTTTGTCATAGGTGAAGGAAACCGTTTCGAACACCTCGAACGGCATGTGCTCAGGATACCGGTTGTTGAGCTGGTCCAACACGATGCCGGCGATGGTGGCTTCATTCAGGGTAATCGTGAAGTGATGTTCTTCCGCGCCGCTGCTCGCGGGTCGGTAGAACAGGAACTTGATCTCGTCGATGGTGCCGTTCTTGGTGAGTGTGTCCTGCAGCAGCGGCGTGGCACGATCCAGGCGCTTGGTTACGACCACCGGCCCATGCTGCCGTTTGCCCGTGGGCAAGCCCGTCGCTTCGTGACGCGGAGCGGTGATTTCGTGCCGCAGGGCGAACCATTCCACGTGGTCAGGCATACCGGCGGAGTTGTCGCCGCCCTTGATCTCGCCGGCGCGATTGGAATTGAAAGGAGGTGAAAAGATGCTCAGTGCCACGGGTCTCGCTCCTTGAGAATGTCCTTGCGGGTTGCCTTCCGAGTATAGGAGAACCCGACGGTAACGATATGGGGGACCGCGACAGCCCAAACCGGAGGGTCGGAGGGAATATTTTCTCACCAGGCTGTAAGGTTCGCGCCGTACGCACGTCTCCTCTCGTGAAACACAACCGGGGAGCGGCGCCGTGGCGGACCCAAGCGGACTCGAAAGGGCCCGGCCCCTGGACAAGCCACCGACGGGAAGAACCTTGAGAAACGTGCTGGGAAAACCAACGGACCCTACCGAGCTGATCGAAGCGCTCCAGGCGCATGCCGGACTCATTCTGCGGACCGCCGCCCGCGTGACGGGCAGCATGGCCGACGCCGAGGACATCGCTCAGGATCTCGCCGAGAAACTGCTGCGCAGGCCGCCCCGCGACGTCCGCAGCTGGCCGGCGCTGCTCAAGACCATGGCCGTCAACGCCGCCATTGATCAAACCCGGCGGCGCCGCGGAACCGGCGCGGAAGCCGAACCGGTCACGCACGAAGGCCCGGAATCCACCCTGGTCCGGCGCGAGAAGGCACGCTGTCTCAGGGAGGCGCTTGGCCAGCTGTCCGAGCGGGACGCCCAGCTCTTCAGCCTCTGTTACCTGGCGGACCTTTCCCACGCAGACATCGGGCGGCAGCTGGGCATGAAACCGAACGCCGTCAGTGTCGCCCTGCACCGCATTCGCCAGCGCCTTGCCGACCTTGTGCAGGCGACCTCGTCAACCGCTGCATCGGAAGGAGAACCCGCATGAACCCCACTGATCCCACTCCACTCGACACGCTGCTGGACGACTCCATCGAAGCTGCCCGCGAGGTCGACGATTACGCGCTCGCCGACGCGGCCCGGCGCTTTCGAAACCGCCTGCCGCAGGCGCGCCCCCGTCGCAGTCCCGTTGCATCCTGGTTCCGCGTGGCCGGCGTCGCCGCCCTGCTGGTGCTCGCCGTCGGCCTGGCGCCCCTGCTGTTGCCTGGCAAGCCCGGAGCCAGCGCCTTTGCCGAGGCCCGGGCCTGGTTCGAGCAGTACGAAACGCTGCAGTTCGAGATGAAAACGAGCCGCGACGGACAGGTACTGTCCACGGTCCGGGTCTGGTCCGACGAATCCGGCGCGACGCGCATCGAGACCCCGCCGATCACGCAC
>JAZBOL010000067.1:0-32574 GCA_036351115.1 Lysobacterales bacterium
ACGGTGGCCATGATGTAGTTCGTCTCACCGCCGCGAACGATCTGCTGGGTCTGGAACAGGATCAGACCCGCCATCAGCATCGTGAACATGGCGCTCACGGCCAGCGCCAGCGGCTGGAACTGGAAGAAAAAGTAGTTCGCAATGCCGGCGAAAAAGGCGACCAGGATGCCCACGAACAGGAACTTACCCAGGAAGGAGAAATCCCGCTTGCTGACCAGCGCAATGCCGGACATGGCCAGGAACACCACGGCGGTGCCGCCCATGGCCATCATCACCAGCGCGGAGCCGTTCGCGTACATGTACGTGTAGGCGTTGATGATCGGCCCGAGCGTGTACCCCATGAAGCCCGTCAACGCGAAGCAGAAGACCAGCCCCAGGCCGCTGTTGCGGAAATGGGTGGTGGCGAAGAGCAGGCCGAAGTAGCCCACCAGCGTCAGCACCAGGCCGGGGTGGGGCAGGTTCAGGACCGCGGACACCGCGGCCATGGCAGCGGAAAACAGCAGGGTCATGCTGAGCAACAGGTAAGTGTTGCGCAGGACCCGGTTCATGGTGACCGAGTCGACGCGCTGAGCGGTTTGCGGATAATAGGTCTGGTTCATTTCGGGCCTTGTGCTCCCAATGAGATTGACGAAGTGTTAGGCCGGCCAATTCGGAAAAAGTTCCGAATTACCGTGCCGGCTATGGTAGCAGAGTTGGGGGAGAACGCCAGTTAACGCAAGGGCCATGAGCAGGAACGGGGACTGGTGCCTCCGTACGTCATACAGTATCCTTACGCGCCTCGCCGCGGCACGCTTTTTACGAGCGCTTTCGGCCATCCGATCAAGGAGGGGTGGCAGAGCGGTTGAATGCACTGGTCTTGAAAACCAGCAAGGGTGAAAGCCCTTCGTGGGTTCGAATCCCACCCCCTCCGCCAAACCACAAAAAAGCCCCGCAGCGCGGGGCTTTTTTGGTTTGCCTGGAAAAGCCAGGTAAGCACTCAGGGTCCAGCCACGGAGCTCCTCTCCAGCTTCGCCGTTCCCTGGTGCAGCAGGCTCTCACTCGCAAGCTGGCTGGCCATGCCGACACCCCACAGGCCCACGATCACGGCGATCGCGATGACCCAGCGGAGGCCGTGGCGTTTTTTGGGTTGGCAAGGGATGACAATGGATGCGCCCTGGGGACCGACGTCCTCCAGTGCACGGAACAGGCGCCGTCGCGCCGGCAGGTTGTGTGCAAGGTTTTCCATCCTTGGATACCTCTTCTACGTCCATGTAGAGTCTTACTTATACGACATTTTCTGAAGATTGACAATGTGTTGGCGCATGATCAGTACATGAATTCTCGTTCCGGTGATTCCGGTTGTCGACGAAAAGCTTCGGGATATTCGAACAACACGCCGTAACGATGACTTTTTTCCCTGCTGTCTTGACCTTGACTGCGTTATGCTTTCGCGCTGATTCAACCCGGAGACGCCCGTGAAAACCCTGCTTTCCCCGACCCTTGCCGCCGCCCTGGTCCTGACCGCACCGGTCGCCCTGGCGGAGGTGGAAACGCGCACGGCCAACAACGGCCAGCTCGTCATGGAAGACATTCCGCCGATTCCCGAAACCATCGTGAACGACCTGAACCGTTACCAGAACGTCCGCGCCGCGGGCTTCCAGGACTGGTCCGAAGACGGGGAGGGCATCTACGTCAGCACCCGTTTCGGTGACGTCAGCCAGATTCATTACGTGGCCAAGCCCGGCGGCGCCCGCACGCAGCTCACCTTTTTCAACGAGCCGGCCGGCGGCGTCTCGCGCCAGCCCAACGGCTCGAAGATGATCTTCACCATGGACGCGGGGGGCAGCGAGTTCTCCCAGATCTTCCTCATGGATCCGAACAGCAGCGACGACGTCGTCATGCTCACCGACGGCGAATCCCGGAATGGCGCCGTCACCTGGGACCGGAGCGGCGAGTGGATCGCCTACCAGTCCACACGGCGCAACGGCGCGAGCAACGACGTGTGGATGATGAACGTGAACAACCCGGAAACGGCCGGCATCGTCCTCGAGTCGCCGGACGGCACCTGGTGGGGCGGTGCGGATTTCTCACCAGACAACCAGCGGCTGTTGATCTCCAACTACGTCGGCAATGCCGATTCGCGCATCCACCTGCTGGACCTCGAGACGAAGGAGCTGCGTTTGCTGGCAGGCGATCCGGACAACCCCAGTTCGAACTTTCCGGTCGGCTTTGACCGGGACGGCGCGGGCTTTTTCTTCATCACGGACCAGGGCGGGGAGTTTAAGCAGCTGGCGTACCAGTCCCTCGAGCCCGGCGCTGAGCATGAAATCATCACCGGCAACATCCCCTGGCACGTCGAGGGCGGCGCCTACAGCGATGACCGCACCCGCGGCGCCTTCAGCGTCAACGAGAACGGCTTTTCCCGCCTGTATCTCCTCGACATGGAAACCCGCGAGTTCGCACCGGTCGAGGGCCTGCCCACCGGCCTGGTCGGCGGGCTCGAGTTCAGCCCGGACGGCACCCGCCTGGGCATGACCCTGAACACGCCGCAGACGCCCAGCGACTCCTTCGTGATGGACCTCGGTCCGGACCCGCTCAGCTACGGCGAAGTCACCCGCTGGACCTACAGCGAGGTGGGCGGCCTGGACACGGACACGTTCGTGGTGCCGGAGCTGGTCAGCTACCCGACCTTCGATTCCGGCAAGGGCGGCCCGGACAGCATCCCGGCCTGGGTGTACAAGCCCGAGGGCGAGGGTCCGTTCCCGGTCATCATCCAGATTCACGGTGGCCCCGAAGGCCAGTCGCGTCCGTCCTTCAGCAGCACCTACCAGATGTGGACCCAGAAGCTGGGGGCCGCAGTCATCCGGCCGAACGTGCGGGGCTCCGACGGCTATGGCAAGACCTACATGGGCCTGGATAACGGATTCAAGCGGGAAGACTCGGTCAAGGACATCGGCGCGCTGCTGGACTGGATCGCCACCCAGCCCGACCTGGACGAAAATCGCGTGGCCGTGTTTGGCGGCAGCTACGGCGGTTACATGGTGCTGGCCAGCGCCGTGCACTACAGCGACCGCCTGAAGGCCGCGGTGGACATCGTGGGCATCAGCAGTTTCGTGACCTTCCTCGAAAATACCCAGTCCTACCGCCGGGACCTGCGCCGGGCGGAGTACGGCGACGAGCGTGATCCGGAGATGCGGGCGCACCTCGAGGCCATCAGCCCACTGAACAACGTGGACAAGATCGACGTGCCCATGTTCGTGGTGCAGGGCCAGAACGACCCGCGCGTGCCCGTGACCGAGGCCGAACAGATCGTGGCCGCGCTGCGGGAGCAGGGGTCCGACGTCTGGTACATGAATGCCCTGAACGAGGGCCACGGTTACCGCAAGAAGGAAAACCGTGACATTTACCAGCAGGCCACCATGCTGTTTTTCCAGACCTACCTGCTGGGTGAAAACGCGAACGTC
This sequence comes from Lysobacterales bacterium, assembly GCA_036351115.1. Classification (GTDB taxonomy): domain Bacteria; phylum Pseudomonadota; class Gammaproteobacteria; order Xanthomonadales; family SZUA-36; genus Marinihelvus. Next base: position 3,444 of record JAZBOL010000067.1, read on the forward strand.
GGTCCCTGATCGACCCCAGCCAAACCCGCTGAAGAAGCCCGGGCCCGTCCCGGGCTTTTTCTTGCGCGGGTTGTGGCGAAACCGGTGTCCTGCAACGGAGCTCGTGTAGGAAATTGTCCCAAGGTGTGGCGGAAACCGGCTGATTCGGGCCCGGGAACCGCTATGGAGACGGAAAAGCGCCGGATTGAGGGCTATAGTGAACCTGGGTCACACGGGTCACAACAAAAAAGGATTTTGAACGAGCGGGCCGGCCTGGAGGGGTTCTGGGGCACCGGCCCATAAGGGACTGCCTGTTTCGGATCATCATGAAGGGGAGAAATCATGATCCATGTCCTGATCGTGGAAAGCCACGACCTCGTCCGCGCCGGACTCCGCCGTCTGCTGGAGGAATGCCCGGACATCCAGACCATTTCCGAAGTCTCAAACGGCGAAGCCGCCCTGCGGTTCTGTCGCGAGGACGCACCCGACGTGGTGCTGCTCGACCTGAACCTGCCCGGGCTGTCCGCCTTCGAAATCACCGGCCGTCTGCAGCGCATCGGCGGTTCTGCACGGGTCATCATCCTGGCGCCGCATGCCAAGTCGCCGTATCCCACCCGCCTGCTCGACGCCGGAGCCATGGGCTACCTGACGAGGGACTGCGAGGCGGAGGAGTTGATCGACGCCATCCGCAGCGTCCGCGACGGCCAGCGCTACATCAGTACGGAAGCGGCCAAGCAGCTTGCCCTGTCCATGCTGCCGGGCACGGCCGAGTCGCCGTTCGACGACCTGTCGTCCCGGGAGCTCGAGGTCATGCTCAAGCTCACCGAGGGCGCCCGGGTGCCGGACATCGCTTCCATGATGTTCCTGAGCCCGAAAACCGTGGCGACCTACAAGTACCGAATCTACGACAAACTCGGTACGCGCAGCGAGGTGGATCTGCTGCGCATGGCGATGCGTCACGGTCTGCTGGAGACCACGCCCGCGTGGCGACAGCCCCGGGACGTGGAGTAGGGGGCCGGTAAGAAAAAGCCCCGCGCAGGGCGGGGCTTTTTACATCCTCCGGACGTGATGCGGCGTCAATCCTTGCCTGCGGCGTCCCCGGGAGGCGGCGTCAGGGTGTAGATGCCCTTGGTGTCGCCGGCCGGCTTGGCTTTCGGTTTAGGCTTGGGTTTAGGTTTGGGTTCGGCGCCGCTTCCGGGGGCGTCCTCGGGCTTCTTGCCTTTGGCAGCGCCTTTGTCCTGGCCCGTGGTGTCGGCCCTGGTTTCACCGTTCGAACCGTTGCCCCCCGGCTTGGCTGCGGGTTTGGGCTCGGGCCTGGCGTCCGATTTGGCCTCGGGTTTAGGCTCCGGCTTCGCTGCCGGTTTGGCATCGGGTTTGGCCTCGGGTTTGGCCTCGGGCCTGGATGCCGGCTTGGCCTTCGTTTTGGCCTCTGGCACGACGTCCGTTTTAGGCTTCGGTTCGTTGCCGGTCACGGGCGACTTGCTGTCGCTGCCGGGCGCAGACTTGCCCTCGGACGGGTCCGCAGGCCTGGCGTCAGCTCCGCCTCCGGGCTGATCCTTTTTATCCGTTTGCGGATTGTTCGCCTGCGTCTGCTGGTTGGCGTCGTTCTTGCGGCCACCCCGGCGACGTCCACCGCGAGAGCGGCGACGGCGTCCCTTCTTCTTGGGCGCTCCCTCCTGGGGCGTGGCATCGCTTCCGGATGCGCCCTGCTTGTCCTGGGCATCACCGGCTTCATCGGACTTGCTTGCGGCATCCTTCGACTTCCCGCGACCGCCGGTTTTCTTCGCCGTTTTCTTTCCGGTCTTCTTGCCGCGACCACCGCGGGAGTCCTGTGCCTGCTGACCGCCTCGCTTGCTGGTCTTCTTCCCGGTTTTCTTGCGCGTGGTCTTCTTCGCGGTTTTCTGGCGGCCGCCGTCACCTTGCGCATCGGAATCGCTGTCCGTCGCGGCCTTCTGACGCGCCGGCTTGCTCGCTTCTGAGGAGGCGGTAGCGACATTTGTCGCCTTGTCGTCGCCGCCGGAAAACAGCATGCGACCCAGCCGCGTGAAAAACCCGCCGCTGTCTTTCTCCGGGTCCTGGGGCCGGTCTTCCGGCGCCGGCGCCTCCCGCGTTGGGGCGGGCTTGGTCGGCGCCACGGCCTGTACCGCCGCCACCGGGGCCTGGGCTTTCGCCTGGGTCTGGGCGTTGGCGACCAGTTCGGCTTCCGGCGCCTCGACCCGCTCATAGCTGGCTTCGTCCGTGACTTCGCTCTTGCGAATCCGGTGAATCTCGAAGGCCGGCGTCACCATGTGCTCGTTGCCCAGCAGGACGACGGGCACGCGGTGGCGCCGCTCCAGGTCGTTGAGCACGGAGCGCTTTTCGTTGAGGAGGAAGTTCGCCACCTTGGTCGGCGCCTGGATGATTACCTGGCCGGTGAACTCCTTCATGGACTCTTCTTCCACCAGGCGGAGGATGGAGAGCGCAAGGGATTCCACGCTGCGGATATGGCCCTGTCCGTCACAGCGCGGGCAAATGATCTGGCTGGATTCACCCAGGGAGGGGCGCAGGCGCTGGCGGGACATTTCCAGCAGTCCGAACCGGGAAATCTTGCCGGTCTGAACGCGGGCCTTGTCCAGCTTCAGCGCTTCGCGCAGGCGATTTTCCACGGAACGCTGATTCTTACGGGACATCATGTCGATAAAGTCGATCACGATAAGTCCGCCCAGGTCACGGAGCCGCAGCTGGCGCGCAATCTCTTCGGCGGCCTCGAGGTTCGTGTTGTACGCGGTTTCCTCGATGTCCGAGCCCTTGGTGGCCCGGGCCGAGTTGATGTCGATGGACAGCATGGCTTCCGTCGGGTCGAACACCACGGAACCCCCGCTGGGCAAATGCACCGTGCGCGCAAAGGCCGATTCGATCTGGCTTTCGATCTGGTAGCGGCTGAACAGGGGGACCTGGTCCTTGTACAGCTTCAGCTTCCGCAGGTTGTGCGGCATGACTGACTGCATGAAATCCTGGGCATCCTGGAAGGTGCTTTCGTGGTCCACGAGGATTTCACCGATGTCCTGGCGCAGGTGGTCGCGAAGCGCCCGGATGAACAGGTTGCTTTCCTGGAAGATCAGGAAGGGGGCCTTGCGCTCCGAGGCGGCCTTGGTGATCGAGTCCCAGAGCTGGACCAGATAGTCGAGGTCCCACTGCAGTTCCTCGGCTTCCCGGCCGACACCGGCGGTGCGAACGATGATCCCCACGCCTTCCGGCGCCGTGACCTGGTCGAGCTGTTCGCGCAGGTGCTGGCGGTCATCGCCCGTGATGCGCCGCGAAACGCCGCCGGCGGACGGGTTGTTCGGCATGAGCACCAGGTAGCGACCGGCGAGGGAAATGAAGGTGGTCAGCGCGGCGCCCTTGTTGCCGCGCTCCTCCTTCTCGACCTGGATGATGATCTCCTGGCCTTCCTTGACCGCGTCACGAATCGATACCTTGCCGTCCTTGTTGCGGACATTCTTGTGGTAGTACTCGCGGGAGATTTCCTTCAGCGGAAGGAAGCCGTGGCGCGTAGAGCCGAATTCGACAAAGCAGGCTTCGAGGGAGGGCTCGACGCGGGTGATCTTGCCCTTGTAAATGTTGGATTTCTTCTGTTCCTGCGAGGGAACTTCGATATCGAGATCGAGCAGTTGCTGCCCGTCCGCGATCGCCACACGCAGCTCTTCCGGCTGCGTCGCGTTGATCAGCATTCTTTTCATTGTCTGGTTCCTTGGGCAACCCGGCGCTGTGTGCCACGGTTGCTGGCGTCGGGGCCCGCAGGCTTGCCGCCGTCCTTGCACCCGGCGCGCCTTTCAGGCGTCACCGGTGTTGCCGTTGTCAGTTGTCACCGTACCCGGGAACTCAGCCCCGGATCCGGTTTTCCGTCCGGGCGCCGAAGCGCCGTGGACCGTTTCGTTACTTACCTCCCGCGGTCAGACCGCGGGATGGGGAATCCGCCTCAGGCACACTCGCCGGCGAACTCCTGAATTCTTGGGAGCAGGGGATTTGCCGAACCGATGAGGTTGGGGCCCGGGGCGGGGCGCCACGGCAGTGCCGCGGATCACCGCCTGGCAGGCAACTCGTCGTCGGTTCGGATAAGATGCGGCAGCCAGGTGCCGGAAGGGCCGGGAGGCCGGCGCGAGAGACTGCTCCCGGGCCGAAACGCCCCTGCGTTCCATGGCGCGTGAGCATAACAGCCATTCCCCCATCAATCAATGAGTTGCCCGCGTGAGTTCACACCGGAAAAAAACTGGCGTACGCCTTGAAAAGGTATCGAAAGATCGGGACGGTCAGCGCCTCGACAACTTTCTGCTCGCCCACTTGCCGGGGCTGCCGCGCAGCGCCGTGTACAAGATCGTTCGGACCGGCCAGGTCCGGGTGAACGGCTCGCGGTGCAAGCCCTTCCAGAAACTGCGCACCGGGGACGAGATCCGCGTGCCTCCGGTGCAGATCGAAGCCCGCGAGGCGCCACGGGTGCCGGACGGCGTCATCGACACGATCGAACGCGGCGTCGTTCACGAGGACGCGGACCTGATCGTCTGCGACAAACCTTCCGGCATCGCGGTGCACGGCGGCAGCGGCCTGTCCTGGGGCCTGATCGAGGCGCTGCGCCAGTCGCGCGGCACCGACACCCTTGATCTCGTGCACCGGCTTGACCGGGAAACCAGCGGGATCCTGCTCGTGGCGAAGAACGGCGAGGCCCTGCGAAACCTGCAGCGGCAATTCGCGCAGCGGGAAACGAAGAAGTCCTACCTGAGCCTGCTCGACGGGCGCCTGCCCGGCGACCTGTGGACCGTCGACGAACCCCTGGCCAAGCGGGAGGTCTCCGGTGAGCGGTTCATGGTCGTGGATCCCGAGGGCAAGCCGAGCCAGACCACCTTCCGACGTATCGAGAACGTCGGCGATTCCACCTTCGTGGAGGTGACGCCCCTCACGGGCCGGACGCACCAGATTCGCGCCCACGCCGCCTGGCTCGACGCCCCCTGCGCAGGCGATCCGCGCTACCTGGACGAGAAAGCGCTGGCGCGGTGGCGTCGCCGGGGGCTCGAACGCCTGTTCCTCCACGCCCACGCCCTCGAAATCGCCGGTCCCGACGGCGAGGCCCGGCATTTTTCCTGCCCGCTGCCGGATGAATTGCGCAGGATGCTCGATCGCCCACTGTGATGTAATGACGCACATGTACAAACCCCTGTCCCTCTTTGTCGGCTTGCGGTATCTGAAGGCAAAGCGGAAGAACCATTTCATCTCCTTCATCTCGCTGATTTCCATGCTGGGAATCGCCCTGGGCGTGACCACGCTGATCACGGTGATTTCGGTGATGAACGGCTTCGAAAAAGAACTCCGCGCCCGCATTCTCGGTGCGATTTCCCACGCCACGATCCAGCCCATCGGCCAGCACATGTTCGAGTGGCGGGACCTGGTGGCGCAGGTGGAACAGCGCGACGATGTCATCGCTGCCGCGCCGTTCACGGAGCAGGGCGTGTGGCTGCAGGCGCGCGGCTCCACCGGCGCCTTCATCCGCGGGGTTGATCCGGATTACGAGCGGCGCGTCTCGGAGATCGACGAAAAGATGCTCGCCGGTAGCCTGGCGGACCTGCAGCCCGGTTCCTACGGCATCGTGCTGGGCGCGGGACTGGCGGCCCAGCTGCGCGTGGGCATGGGCGACAGGGTCACGGTCATCGCACCGCGCCTCAAGGCAAGCCCCTTCGGCGCCAATCCGCAGATGAAGCGTTTCACGGTGGTGGGCGCGTTCGAGTTTGGCGAATACGAGAACGATTCGGCCCTGGCTGTCATGCACCATGCCGACGCGGCGAAGCTCCTGCGCATGCCCGAAGGCGCGGTCAGCGGCATCCGCCTGGAACTCGAAGACATGGACCAGGCCTGGCGCGTGGCCCGGGCGGTGTCCGACGACCTCGAGGGTGTGTACCGGGTGCGGGACTGGACCCAGGAGCGGGGCAATTTGTTCCAGGCGGTCAAGACCGAAAAAACGGTGATGTGGGTGATCCTGTCCCTGATCATCGCGGTGGCGGCCTTCAATATCATCTCCATGCTGGTCATGGTGGTGACGGACAAGCAGGCGGACATTGCGATCCTGAAGACCATGGGCGCCCGTGCCGGCACCATCATGCGCGTGTTCATCGTCCAGGGCAGCCTGATCGGGGTGATCGGCACGGTGCTGGGCGTGATCGGCGGTATTCTGCTCGCCCAGAACATCGGCGCCGTGGTGCCGTTCCTGGAGAAGCTGTTCGGCTTCGCCCTGTTTCCCGGCGACATCTACTACATCACCGAGCTGCCCTCGGACCTGCGCAGCGCGGACGTGGTGAAGTTTTCCCTCATGTCCCTGTCCATGGGGCTGCTGTCCACCCTGTATCCGGCCTGGCGCGCCTCGCGCACCCAGCCCGCGGAGGCGCTCCGCTATGAGTGACGCCAGGGTGGAGCCCGGGGTCGTCCTCGAAGCCCGGGGCGTTTCCCGCAGCTTTCGCCAGGGGCCCAAGCGCATCGACGTGCTCCGCGGCGTGGATTTCCGCGTTGAACGGGGCGCCAGCGTCGCCGTCGTGGGCACTTCCGGCGCCGGCAAGAGCACGCTGCTGCACATTCTCGGCGGCCTGGACACGCCCGAGGAAGGGACGGTGTCGGTCGACGGGGAGGATCTCTGGTCCATCGGCGAGGCGGCCCGCGCGGACCGGCGCAACCGTTCCCTGGGTTTCATTTACCAGTTTCATCACCTGCTGGCCGAATTCACGGCGCTGGAAAACGTCGCCATGCCGCTCCTCATTCGCGGCGAGAGCGTGACCGTCGCCCGGGAGCGCGCCGAGGCCATGCTCGCCCGGGTCGGCCTCGATCAGCGTACGGACCACAAGCCCGGCGAGTTGTCCGGCGGCGAACGCCAGCGCGCCGCCGTGGCCCGGGCCCTGGTGGGCGACCCGGCCTGCCTGCTCGGCGACGAGCCGACGGGTAACCTCGACGAGGCCACCGCTGACCGCGTCTTCGAACTGCTGCTCGAACTCAACCGGGAACTGGGCACCAGCCTGGTGCTCGTCACCCATGACCCCCGCCTGGCCGCGCGCATGGATCGCCGGTACGAACTGAAGAACGGCCTGCTGCAGCCCATGGACTAGGCGCCTGGCCGAGGGGGGAGGGCGGTGCCAAACCTGCCGCTCCTGGCGTTGGCCCTCGCGAGTCCGCTCCTGCTCCCTGGGGCGCCGGCGCCGGGCACCGCCGATACATTGATCATGCTTGGCCTGCTCTGCACGGGCGCGTCCCTGCGTTGGCGCGCCCTGCGTTCCGGTGGACTGTGTCTCCTGCTGGCCGGTTTTGCCTGCCTCAGTCTCGAACGGGCGCTGGCTCAACGCATTGGGGACGAGGAGTCCGTGACGCCCGTCACCGGGATCGTATCCGGACTGCCCGAGTGGCGGGGACCCTCGCTGCGCTTCGGATTCCGGGCAGGACCGGGCCCCTGGGGCGATGGTGATCGGCACCTGGAGCTTCGCTGGTTCGAAGCCAAACAGGCGCCGGCCACCGGGGAGTGCTGGCGCTTCGAACTGGACCTGTCATCGGTTCGCGGGTCAGTGAATTTTCACGGTCATGATCCGGAACGCCACGCCCTGGCGAAAGGGCTCAACGGTATCGCACGGGTGCGAAACGATGTGGCGAAACGACTGCCCCTGGGCGGGTGTTCCCGGCCAGCGCAGCCGGCCTGGCCGGGCCTGGTACCCGGGGGAACCGTGGTGCAACCGGTGGCACTGGCTTTCCAGCGCCTGCGCTATGCGGTACGAGAAGGGCTCGACCGGGAGCTGGCCGGGCTCCCGGGCGCCGGACTGGTCCGCGCCCTCGCCATCGGCGATCGCAGCGGGCTCGACGACCGCGTTCGCGACGACCTGCAGGCGACCGGCACCGGTCACCTGCTGGCCATCTCCGGGCTGCACGTGGGGCTCGTGGCGTTCTTTGCCGCGGGCCTGGCGCGCGCTGTGTTGATGCTGGCGCCTTACCGGGGACGGGCCTGGCCGGCACGGCGGACGGCGCCGCTGGCGGGCCTGGTCGCGGCGTTTCTCTATGCGGGCCTGGCCGGGTTCGAGACCTCGCCGCGCCGCGCGCTGGTCATGCTGGCGGTGTGCATTCTCGCCCTGGTGCTGCACCGGTCGGTTGGCGCCTGGCGCGGCTGGTGGCTGGCGCTTTTCGTCGTGCTGCTCCTCGACCCCTTCGCTCCACTGTCGCCCGGATTCTGGCTGTCCTTCGGTGCGGTGGCCGTGCTGTTCCTCGGGTTTCTTGGCGTCCAGCCCGCCCGCCGCGGATTCCCCGCGCTGCTTCACGCCCAGACCGTCCTGCTGCCGGGCATGCTGGCCCTGGGGGTGGCCTGGTTCTCGCGGGCGAATATCGGCGCCTGGCCCGTCAACCTTCTGGCGATTCCCTGGGTGAGCTCGGTGACCCTGCCCCTGGCCCTGCTGTCGGTGGTCACGCTACCCCTCGGGGGTCCGGTACCTGCGGTGCTGGCGCACATGGCGGAACGATCCGCTGCCGGATTGGCGGCGTTCCTGGCCCGCGCCCACGACCTGCTCGCGCCCCTGGCCTGGGCGCCGGCCGCAGTGGGGAAGACCACGCTCGTGGTCGCCGCGATCGGTGGCCTGCTGTGCCTCCTGCCGTCGGCACTCCGGCTCAGGCCACTTGGCGCCTGCCTGTTGCTGCCATTGATGTTCTCGCCGCCCGCCATGCCGCCGGGCGCCGTTCGACTCGATGTGCTCGACGTGGGGCAGGGGCAGGCGACCTGGATTACGACGGCGTCGCATTCCCTGCTCCTGGACCCCGGCCCGGGACTGCCCGGCGCCTGGAGCCGGGTCGAGGGCGTCGTTCTCCCCGCAACGCGGGCCCTGGGACGGAACCGGCCGGATTTGGTGCTCGTCTCCCACGGCGACCTGGACCATGCCGGGGGGCTCGCCGACGTGCTGGAGACCTGGCCAGGCGTGCCCGTGACCGGCAACTGGCGTAACCCGCCGCCGGGCGCGTCCCCGTGCCATGACCACCGGGCCTGGCGCTGGGATGACGTGGCGTTTCGCGTATTGCACCCCAGCCCATGGCTGCCTTACCTCGGCAACGACAGCTCCTGTGTGCTCCAGATCGCGGCCCCCGGGGGGCAATTGCTCTTGCCCGGCGACATCGGTCACCGCGCGGAGGCTCGCCTGCTCGACGCTGATCCGGTGGGACACCGGCTGATCCTGGCCCCGCACCACGGCAGCCGGAGTTCGAGCAGTGTCCCGTTCCTGGACTGGGCGGCGCCGGAAGTCGCGCTGTTTTCCGTGGGACATGACAATCGCTTTGGCCTGCCGCATGACGAGGTGATCGGGCGCTACCACACCCGGGACATCACGATGGGTTCCACCGCTGCCTGCGGCGCCTTGCGGGCCTTACTATGGCCCGATGGCCGCCTCGAGGTCGCTTCGGCAAGACGCGAACGACGCGGCCCCTGGCGCTTTCCCGCGGCGCAAAACTGCCCCTGAAGCGGGTCTGCTCCCTCACCGGGGATTCGCCCCGGCCCCACGCCAAACCAACGTCCCGCTAACACTTGGGCGGATGCTTTTCGGTATCATGCGGGCCTGGCAAAAGAACCCGTATCACGGAGAGAAACGCGCATGCTGGAAATACTCCTGGCCGGCGGCTGGATGATGTGGCCGATTGTGCTGTGTTCCATCGTGGCCCTGGCCATCGTCATCGAACGCTTCTGGACCCTTCGGGCCAGCAACGTCGTGCCCAAGGGTGTCGGGGTCCAGGTCGAAGCCTGGGCGGCAGCCGACGAGCTGGACCTCGAACACCTTAACCGGCTGCGCTCCGAATCCGCCCTGGGCAAGGTCCTCGCGGCCGCGCTGGCCAACCGGCACCGGTCCCGCGACGTGATCAAGGAGGCCGTGGAGGACACGGGCCGCCACGTGGTGCATGAGCTGGAGCGCTTTCTCAACACCCTGGGCACCATCGCCGGCGTGACGCCGCTCCTCGGCCTGCTGGGCACGGTCATCGGCATGATCCGGGTGTTCTCCGCAATCATGGTCAGCGGCGTGGGCAACCCCAACGAACTGGCCGGGGGCATTTCGGAGGCCCTGCTGACCACCGCTGCCGGGCTCACCGTGGCCATCCCGAGCTACTTCTTTTTCCGTTACTTCAAGGGGCGGGTGGAAGAGTATGTCGTGTCCATGGAAGAACGCGCCATCAGCCTCATCAGCGCCATCGAGCGCGGCACCCTGGTCAAGGCCAGCCGGAGCAGCGGGTGAAGCTACGCACCAGCAACGAACCGGATCCGGAAATCAATCTCACGTCCCTGATCGACGTGGTGTTTCTGCTGCTGATCTTCTTCATGATCAGCACGACCTTCGAACGCCAGGCCTCGTTGAAGATCGATTTGCCGGAGGCCTCCGCCGAAGCGGCGCCGCAGGAGTCTCCCGAGCGCCTGGAGTGGGTCATCGATCCCGAGGGTCGCATTTATCTCAATGACAGCCAGCTGGTGGACGGCCGGCCCGCCACCCTGCGGGCCGCGCTCGAGCAACTGGTGGGTGAGGATCGGACCCTGCCCGTCGTCATCCGCGCTGATGCACAAACGCCGCATCATTACGTGGTCACCGTCATGGACGTTACCGGCCAGATGGGCTTCACCCGCCTTTCCATTGCGACGCAGCGCCTCGAAGAGGACTAGTCGTGGACGAGGAGAAGGGTCCCTACACCCCCGGCGAGGTCTATAAGCGCCTCTGGGGATACACGAAGCGCTACTGGCCCATGTTCCTCGTGGGCATCATCGGTGTCAGCGTCGACGCGGGCATGCAGGCGATCTTCATCAAGTTCATCGAGGACCTGATCGACCGGGTGTTCGTGGAGAAGGACTCGGACTTCGGCCTGGTGCTGGCCGGCATCATCATGACCACCGTGGCCCTGCGCGCCATCGGCAATTTCGCCGGCACCTACGGCATGGAATGGACCGGCCGCCGCGTGGTCACCGACCTGCGCCGGGAACTCTTCGACGCCTACCTGGGCCAGCCGGCGAGATTTTTCGACCAGCACAACGCCGGAAATCTGATCTCCAAGCTCACCTACAACAGCGAACAGGTGGCCAACGCGGCCACGGATGCCATCATCGCCGTGGTGCGGGACGTGATGCTGATCGTTTACCTGCTTGGGCTCATGATTTACCTGAACGCCAAGCTGACCCTGACCATGGCCATCCTGGCGCCCATCGTCGCGCTGATCGTCACGGTAGTGAGCCGGCGTTTTCGCAAGATCAGCCGCCGCATCCAGGATTCCTTCGGCGACGTGGCGCACGTGACGGAAGAGGCCGTGGTCGGGCAGCGGGTCATCAAGGTGTTCCAGGGCGAGGACGCGGAACGGCGACGCTTCGAGCAAGCCAACGAACAGAATCGCCGCCTCCACCTGCGCATGATGGCGACGCACATGATCAGCTCGACCACGGTGCAGATCACCGCCGGTTTCGCCATGGTGGTCATGATGGTGATCTCGAGCCGTCCCGCCATGCTGGAAGACATTTCCGCCGGCACCTTTACCTCGCTCCTGTTCGCCATGGTGGCCACGATTCCGCCGCTGAAGCGCCTGACCGGCATCCAGAGCAAGGTGCAAAAAGGCATCGCGGCGGCGGAAAGCATCTTCCTGGTGGTGGACGGGGAACGGGAGAAGGACACGGGCACCCTCACGGTGGATCGCGTGCAAGGGGATCTCGAATTCCGGAACCTGCGTTTCAGCTACGGCCGGGACGAGGAATACGGTAACCGGCCGGTCCTGGACGACATCAATTTCACCGTGCCCGCCGGGTCGGTCATCGCCCTGGTGGGACGGTCGGGCAGCGGCAAGACCACCCTGGCGAACCTGTTGCCGCGGTTTTATACCGACTACGAGGGGCATATCCTCCTCGACGGCACGGAATTGTCGGAATACCGGCTCGAGGACCTGCGCCGCCAGATCGCCCTCGTCAGCCAGGACGTGGTGCTCTTCAACGACACGGTGGCGGGGAACATCGCCTACGGGGCCCTGGCCGGCGCCCCGCGGGAGGAAATTCTCAAGGCCGCGAAGGCGGCCTACGCACTCGAATTCATCGAGGCGCTGCCTGACGGGCTCGACACGCTCGTTGGTGAAAACGGCACGCGCCTGTCCGGTGGTCAGCGCCAGCGGCTGGCCATTGCCCGCGCGCTGCTCAAGGATGCGCCCATCCTGATCCTCGACGAGGCCACCTCCGCACTCGACACGGAGTCGGAACGGGCGATCCAGGATGCGCTCGAGGAAGTGATGAAGGACCGGACAACCCTGGTCATCGCGCATCGCCTGTCCACCATCGAGAACGCGGACCAGGTGGTGGTGCTCGAGAACGGCCGCATGGTGGAAATCGGCACCCACGACGAGCTTCTGGCGCAAGGCAAGGCGTACGCGCAGCTCTACCAGACCCAGTTCAGCGATGCGGAGGCGGGCGCGGATGAGGTTGGAGAAGCCGGTGACCCATCCAGGGCCGGGCAGGGCGCTTGAACGGGGAACGGCTGCAGGAAACCTGGTACGGCGACCGTGAGCCCGGGCTGCTGCTCTCGGTGCTTGAGCGAGTCTATGGGGGCGTCGCCGCGCACCGCCGCTCGAAGGCCGTCCCCGACCCGGAACTGGTCAACCTTCCCATCGTCGTCGTCGGCAACATCACCGCCGGCGGGACGGGTAAGACACCCCTGGTCATCCGGCTTTGCGAACTGCTAAAGGGCGAGGGGGTCCCGGTCGCCGTGGTCAGTCGCGGCTACGGGCGTCGGGAGCGCGCGCCCGTGCGGGTTGGCGCCGACACGTCCCCGGCGCAGGGCGGGGACGAACCCGTGCTCATCGCGCGTCGCTGCGGGGTCCCGGTGTACGTCGATGCGGATCGAGAGGCCGCGGCGCGCGCTGCCTTCAAGGCCGGCGCCCGGGTCGTGCTGGCCGACGACGGCCTGCAACGGGCCAGCCTGCCCCGGATCCAGGAACTCTGCGTGGTGGATGGCCGTCGGGGCTTCGGCAATGGCCGTCTCCTGCCGGCGGGTCCACTCCGCGAACCGCTGGGGCGGCTGGAGCGCGTGGACTGGCTGATCCGCAACGGACCGGCACAATCCGACGAATGGCTTGAATCCGTGCCTGAGCTTCAGCATCCGGTGGTGGCCATGGACCTGGCGCCGACCGGCTTCGCGCGCCTCGAAGACGGGCGCTGGCAGGATGCGGACCCGCCCCCGGCGGGCTTTGCCGATGGAGTGACCGCCATCGCGGGGATGGGCAATCCGGACCGTTTCTTCGACACCCTGCGGTCCCTCGGCGTGCGGGTGGCTTTGCGGCGACCGTTCCCCGATCACCACACGTTCGTGCCGGAGGACTTCCAGGGCCTGGAGGGACCGATCGTCATGACCGAGAAGGACGCCGTGAAGTGCGCTGATCTCGCCCCGGCCGCCTGGGCCCTCCGCGTCGAGGCGCGGCTGCCCGCGGACTGGGAAGAGGCCTGGCTGGCCTCGATCCGTGCCATGCTTGAAGAATTGGATTCATAAGAATGAGCTATCTCGTTGTTATACCAGCAAGATTGAAAAGCACGCGCTTGCCGGAAAAGGTCCTCGCTGACATCGGCGGCAAGCCGATGATCCAGCACGTCTGGGAGCTTGCGGGCCGAGCGGCGGCGGCGCGCGTGCTGATCGCCACGGACAGCGAACGGGTGCAGTCCGTGGCCGGCGGCTTCGGAGCCGAATGCCTGCTCACCCGCAGCAACCACGCGAGCGGCAGCGACCGCATCGCCGAGGTCGCGGAACGCCTGAAGCTCGACGCTGACACGGTGATCGTGAACCTGCAGGGTGACGAGCCGGAAATGCCGCCGGCCTGCCTCGACCAGGTGGCCAGGCTCCTGGAAACCGGTGGAGACGTGGCGACGCTGTGTGCTCGCATCGACGACCCCACCGAACTCGAAGATCCCAATGCGGTGAAGGTGGTTAGGGACGGGCAGGGTCGCGCCCTGTACTTCAGTCGATCCCTCATCCCCCATCCGCGCGGCCGATCGCCGGAAGCGGCCCTGGCGGACACCGTCCCGTTCTACCGGCACCTGGGCCTGTATGCCTACCGGGTCGAGGCGCTGCGGCGATTTACGGCTTCTCCGCCCTCCGAGCTGGAGCAGGCGGAAGGGCTGGAACAACTCCGCTTTCTCGACCTGGGCCTGACGATCCGGATCGAGGAAGCGGTGGCGTCCATACCGCCCGGCATCGACGGACCCGAGGACCTGGGCCGGGTGCGGCTTCGGCTCGGCTGATCGGCCGGCCTGGCGATGGGACGACCGTGCGATTGAATTTTCGCTGCGAACCGCCACCTAAGACAGACACCGAGTCGATGAGCGTCCCGGCGGCACTCAACCCTTAAACCCCCATGCTGTTCAGCCCCTGATTTCCTGCGACGTTCCATGTATCCAGCACGCTCCCTGAACCTGTTCCTGCATCTCCTCGTCGCCGCCGCGCTGTGCGGTCCCGTCACCGCGCTGGCGGATATCGCCGTCGAGGACGCCTGGGCCCGGGCCACACCACCCGGTGCGCGCACCGGCGCCGTTTACCTGACGCTGGTGAACGACGGCAAAACCGACGCCCTCGTCGCCGCTGCCACCGACGCAGCGGACCGGGCCGAATTGCATACGCACGTGCACGAGAACGGCATGATGGCCATGCGCGAGGTCGGCGCCATCGAGCTGCCGCCCGGCGGCGAGGCCCGGCTCAAACCGCATGGCGATCACGTGATGCTGTTCGGACTCCGCGGCCCGCTCGTGGCCGGGGAAACGATCAGCCTGACCCTCGAATTCGCGTCCGCCGAGCCGCTAACCGTCGAAATCCCCGTGCGGGACGGCCGGTCGCGATGAACGGCCGGACCGCCCTCGTCGCGCTCGTGGCCGTGGTCGCCTTCGGCCTGGGCATCTGGGTCACACTCCAGCAGGGCGACGAGTTTGGGCCGGGCCCGGAACCCACCGGCGGCTACGTCCTGGACCAGCCCCGGCCCTTGCCCGCCTTCGAGCTCGTGGACGAGCAGGGCGCCGTCTTCACCCAGGCGGACTTCCAGGGGCACTGGTCCCTGTTGTATTTCGGCTTTACCTACTGCCCGGACATTTGCCCCAGCGCCCTCGGGGTGATGGCCGAGGTCAAACGCGAGCTCGACGAGGTGGACGACCTCGACGACCGCTACTACCTCGTGTCCGTGGACCCGGACCGCGACACGCCGGAACGCCTGGCCGAGTACGTCACCTACTTCGATCCCGCGTTCCGCGGGGTCACCGGCGCCTTCGACCAGCTCGACATCGTCACCCGGGCCGCCGGCGCGGTGTACAAGGTGCCGGAAGCCCCGGCGGACGAGGACTACCTCGTCGCCCACTCCTCGACCCTGACCCTGATCGATCCCCGGGGACGCATCCATGCCATCTTCACTTCGCCCTTCGATGCCGCCGCCATCGCCCGGGACCTGGAGCGACTGGGCGCGCAGGACCTGGAACCGGGAGTCGGGCCCTGAATCGGGCCCTGGGTCCGACCCGGGATCAAAGCCCGTCCCCGGGCTGGCTCGATCGCCTGCGGCGCCTGCTCGGGCGCATGCCTGACCGGGACCTGTCCCCCGCTGAACTGAAAAACCTCCAGTACGACCGCGAAGCCCTGGAGGTCATGCGCCGCTGCCTGGGTCGTGACAGCCTGGGCATCGATGGCGGGGCGCACGAGGGCGACTTTCTGCGACAAATGCTCCGTGTGGCGCCCGCAGGCCGGCACCATGCCTTCGAACCCCTGCCGCACCTGGCCGAGCAGCTCGAGCGGACCTTTTCCGAAGTCCGGGTACACGCCGTCGCCCTGGGGCAGGCGGGCGGCGTGGCCACCTTCACCCACGTGGTCAACGATCCCGGCTACTCCGGTCTGCGTCCACGCACCTACGACCGGCCGAACCCGGAGCTGGAGCAGATCGAGGTGCGCGTCGTGCGGCTGGACGACGTGCTGGCGCCGGACGATGCGCCGGCATTCATCAAGCTGGACCTCGAGGGTGGTGAATACCACGCGCTGCTGGGGGCGACGGAGACCATCCGGAAACACCGTCCCGTGGTCGTCTTCGAAGCAGGAGAACCCTCGTCTCGCCACTACGGGGTCAGCCCGCAGATGATCCACAGCCTGTTCCGGGAGCGCTTCGGTTACGCGTTGACCACCATGGCGCGGTGGCTGGCGGAGGAGCCGCCCCTCGACGAGGCGGCCTTTCTCGCCGTCTATCCCGAAGAGTTCTACTTCCTGGGGGACCCGTCGGGGCCCTAGAGGGCCGGCGTTACCCGAATCTCGATGCCCTGGAGCACTCGATCCCGAAAGCGCAGCTCCCGGGCTTTGCAGATACTGCCGTCGCCGTCGCTGTTGCGGCAGGAAAGCACCAGCGTCTCGCCGCCGTCCTCGAAGCGGCCGGCCTCGATGGCCGCGAAACCCTGTTCCAGGCCCCGAAAGTAGCGCAGCCCGGTTTCCAGGGGGTTGCCCCGGGACACGCCGGTGATCACGCCACCGCCAGGCCGTGAGTCGCACCCCGGGGCATGCAGAAGTCAAAGTCCATCCGGCCCGAAGCGAAATCGCTGCCCGGCACCAGGCGTGTGGGCGCCACGTCGTCCTGCACCACGCCACCCAGGGCTACGTCAAACACCTGCACCGCGCTCAGGCTTTCGTCCCGCCAGTCGACGGTGACGTATTCCCGGAGCCGATCAGTCTGCTCGTCCGCGAGCCAGAGCACATCGATCCAGGCCAATTGCCCGCCACCGACGGGATTGAAGTCACCGTTGAGGGGCGCGACGAGGCTGACCGTCGTCGGGATTCGGCTCTGCGGACTGTCGCAGGTGATCTCCGCGCTGCGGGCGAACGCCTCGGGAGACACCGGAAACAGCGTCGCTGCGGCCAGGAGTGCTGCACAGGAAGGTCGAAGAAGCATTGGATCGTCCGCTGATCAAGATTGGTTCCATGGTAGCGCGCAATGATGAACGCCTGCTGAATCCTGATCCGCCCGCAGGCGCTTCGCATGGAGACTGCAACCAACTTTAATGCGTTGTTCATGTGAGATTTAAGCTTTGTCGCTAGGATCAGAGACCCCTTCAGACGCATTCCCCCCGCGGAGGACTTCCCCATGCGCTCAACGATTATTTCTCTCCTGAAGTGCGGGCTTGTGCTTTCCGTGCTCGCCCTGTTCGCCGGCCCGGCGCTCGCCGACCGGGTCAACATCACCAGCGGCTTTTCGGGCATCTGGGACCAATCGGACCACCGCAGCCAGGGTTTCATCCTGCAAATCAGTGAAGATGAGGATGATGGCATGATCGGCGTGGCCTACTGGTTCACCTACGGGCCCGATCTTGCCTCGGCCTGGTATGTCGCCGTCGGGCCCGTGAAGGGTCACGAAATCGACATGACGCTGTATCGCGCCGATGGCGTCGCTTTTCTCGACACGCAAATCGAGGGCAACCCGGTGGTCGAGGAGATCGGAACGCTCATCATGCGCTTCCGCAACTGCAACCAGGGCGTCGCCGTTTACGATGCGCCGGGGGATGAGATCGGCTCGGGCGAGGTGCGCATCAAGCGCCTGACCAGCCTGTACCGTCAGCGTTGCAGCGGCGGTATCTCCGACAACACCCCGCCCGACGACCGGCCCGTCAAGCTCGAGCTGGACCTGGAGCCGCTCGACGAGGACAGCGATGCCGAGGGCGAGGCGAAGTTCTGGGAGAACCCCGCCCGTTCGGAACTCGTCGTCGAGATCGAGGACCTGGCTGACGGAACCTATGCGCTGGAGGTTTGCGAGGAAGCGGTGGGCGATATCGTGGTCGAGGACGAGGAGGGCACAATCCGGTTCCGCAGCCCCCAGATCCCGAACACCGGGCTGCTCGACTTCGATCCGCGGAACTGCCGTTTCGACGTGCTCCTCGGTGACACGGTCGTACTGACCTCCGGCGACGACGTGCTCGCACCGGACAGGGACGATGACGACGAGGACGACGGCAAGGACGAGGACGACCCGGACAAGGATGACGAGATCGAGGTTCACCTCGACTCCACCGGAGTCATCGCGGGCGCCGCGGGCAACGCCAGCTACGAAGTCGATGACGACCGGACGCATTTCAAGGTCCGTATTCGCAACGTGCCGCCGGGCAACTACCCGGTCGACGTGGACAGCGTCGAGGTCGGCGTCATCGTGGTCGAGGACAAGCCCGGACAGGGGCAGGGTGGACAGGACGGAGAAATCCGCTTTGCCAACCCCCCGCGGGACAAGGACGAACCCCTGGATTTCGACCCGCTCGGCGCCCTGATCGAGGTCTATTCCGAAGCAGAAGAGGCGGTCATCGTCCAGGGCGTCTTTCCCGACGAGTGACGCGAAGACGCTGAACCGACGAAAGACCCCGCGGCCACCGCGGGGTTTTTCGTTTTCGCCCCGGCAGGCCTTGCTCTCGGCGGCCCGGAATAGCAAGCTACGCCCGGTATCCACCTGTACCTTCAACGCCATGACCCGCGCCCCGCTCTCCGTTCCACACACCATTCTTTTCGTCTGCATGGGCAACATCTGTAGATCGCCAACCGCCGAGGGGTACCTGCGCCACCACCTGGCCGCCGCCGGCGCCCTGGACCGCTTCACCGTCGATTCCGCCGGTACGCATGCCTACCACGTGGGCAACCCGCCGGACGCACGGGCCACGGCCACCGCTGCGTCCCGGGGCATCGACCTCACCGGTCTCCGCGCGCGACAGGTCGCCCCCGGAGACTACGCGCGCTTCGACCTGATCCTCGCTGCAGACGAGGACAACCTGCGAATCCTTCAAAGCCGGTCGCCGGGGCAGGGCGCCCGCCTCGAACTCATGCTCAGCACCTCGCCGCGCTTCGGCGAGATCCGGGAGGTGCCGGACCCGTACTACGGTGGCCAGGACGGGTTCGAGTTCATGTGTGACCTGCTGGACGAGGCCACGCATCACCTCGCGGATCAACTGCTGGCGAGCACCGGATGACCAAGCGGCAGGAGCCTACCCGCAAGCCGCCGAAGCAGGGCGTCAACCCGGACTTCGACGGCAAGGCCCAGGCACGCAAGTTGCCGACGGGGCCCGGCGTCTACCTGTTCCGGGACGACGCGGGCACGGTGCTGTACGTGGGCAAGGCGGCCAACCTGCGCAAGCGCGTGGCCAGCTACTTCGATGCGCGGCCCAAGGGGTCGCGCATCATGCGCATGATCTCGCGCATTCGTGACATCGAAACGGCGCTGACGCGAAACGAGGCCGAGGCGCTGCTCCTCGAGAACGAGTGGATCAAGGCGCACCGGCCGCGCTACAACGTGCTGCTGCGCGACGACAAGTCCTACCCCTGGATCGTCATGACCACGGACCACGACTTTCCGCGGATCGCCTTTCACCGGGGCAAGCGCAAGAAGGGCCGCACCTACCTGGGGCCGTACCCCTCGGCCAGCTCCGTGCGCGAGAGCATCAACCTGATCCAGAAAACCTTTCGCGTGCGCAACTGCCAGGACAGCGTGTATGCCAACCGCTCGCGCCCCTGCCTGCAATACCAGATCAAGCGCTGCACCGCGCCCTGCGTCGGCTATGTCAGCGAGGAGGATTATGCCGCCCAGGTCGACGACGCCATGCTTTTTCTCAAGGGCCAGAGCGACCAGGTCATCACGCGGCTGATCGGCCGCATGGAGGCCGCCTCGAAGGCGCTGAATTTCGAAGAGGCGGCCCTCTACCGCGACCGCATCAACATCCTGAAAAAGATGCAGGCCCAGCAGTTCGTGTCCCACGGCAGCGGCGACATCGACGTCATCGCCCTGGCCCGGGAGCGGGGCCAGGCCTGCGTACAGGTCATGACCTTCCGGGGTGGGCGCAACCTCGGGCAACGCAGCTACTTCCCGACCCAGACCGCCGGCGCCGGGGACGAGGAAGTGCTCGAGGCCTTCCTCGGCCAGTACTACCGCGAGCGCATGCCGCCCACGGACCTGCTGCTCTCTCACCCCCTGGCGGACAGCGATCTCTATGCCGAGGTGTTCAGCGAACGGGCCGGTCGCAAGGTGACGCTCCAGGCACGGCCCCGGGGCGAACGCCGCCAGTGGCTCGAGCTGACGAAGCGCAACGCCGAGCATGCCCTGCAGATGAATCTGGCCTCGGACGCGCGCATGTCGGCGCAGTTCGAGGCCCTGCGTGAAGCCCTGGACCTGGAAGATGCGCCGGAGACCCTCGAGTGCTTCGACATTTCGCACACGGCGGGCAACCAGACCGTCGGCTCCTGCGTGGTCTTCGACCAGACCGGGCCGGTGAAGTCGCACTACCGGCGCTTCAACCTCAGGAACATCACGCCGGGAGACGACTACGCCGCCATGCGCCAGGTGCTGGAACGGCGCTATCGCCGCTTACGCGAGGAGGACGCCACACTACCGGGCCTCGTCATCGTCGATGGCGGCAAGGGGCAGCTGGGTCAGGCCGCGGAGGTGCTCGAGGAACTGGGCCTGGGCGACCTGCCGCTCATGGGCGTGGCCAAGGGCCCGACCCGGCGGGCCGGCGAAGAAGAGTGGGTCCGGCCCGGCAGGCGCCCGTTGCACCCGGGGCCCGAATCCCCGGCCTCACACCTGGTCCAGCACATTCGCGACGAAGCGCACCGCTTCGCCATCACCGGCCACCGGGGCCGGCGCCAGAAGGCCAACACGGAATCGCCGCTGGAAGGTATCCAGGGCGTGGGCGCCGCTCGTCGCAAGGCGCTCCTGAGCCATTTCGGGGGCATCCGCGGCGTACGCTCGGCCGGGGTGGAAGAACTGGCCAGCGTGCCCGGCGTGAGCCGCAACCTGGCGCAGCGGATTTTTGACGCGCTGCACTGAGTGCTGAACCTGTCGATTGCCCTGTCCATGGATTCGGGCTGGCTTACCGGGACATGAGTTTGAGATACTAGGGTCTTCCCGGATCGGCCCCGCCATGCATCTGAACACTCCCATCATCCTGACGTTTCTTCGGATCGCCCTGATTCCGGTGCTGGTGCTGTTTTTTTACCTGCCCTACACCTGGTCCAACCTGCTGGCGGTGATCGTGTTCGTGCTGGCGGCCGTGACCGACTGGGCCGACGGCTTCCTGGCGCGCCGCTGGGACCAGGGCAGCGATTTCGGGGCCTTCCTCGACCCGGTGGCGGACAAGCTCATGGTGGCGGTGGCCCTCGTGCTGCTCGTGGAGCGGCATCCCACGGCGCTCTTCGCCATTGCCGCGGCCGTGATCATCGGGCGTGAAATCGTCATCTCGGCGCTGCGCGAGTGGATGGCCGAAATGGGCGAGCGGGGACGGGTCAAGGTGTCCGCCGTCGGCAAGGTCAAAACCATCTTCCAGATGGTGGCCATCAGCTTGCTGCTCTACGGCAGCAACATCGGTGTCCTGCCCATCGCCTTCATTGGTGAGGTTCTGCTCTACATCGCCGCGGGCCTGACCCTCTGGTCCATGTGGGTGTATCTGCATTCGGCCTGGCCGATCATGGTGAGCGGATCCTACAGCGGAGTGAACGGAAACCCGACGGCGGGATCAAACGCGGATTCCGAAGCGATGAAAGCACCAGCAGCCGAGCCGGACGCCGAAAACGCGTCGCCCCGGATACACACTGTGCCGGAAGAAGCATCGACCGGCGACACAGCCTCCGAAGAACCCCGAGTCGCCCCCCATGACTGAAGCACTTCCCCGACGCAAAACACCGACCGTCAACGTGGCCCACGTGCGCGTGGGTTCCGAGCACCCGATCATGGTCCAGTCCATGACCAATACGGACACGGAGGACGCGAAATCCACGGCCCGCCAGGTTGCTGAACTCGCCCGGGCCGGGTCCGAGGTGGTGCGCATCACGGTGAATACGGAAAAGGCCGCCGCCGCCGTGCCCGAGATCGTCGAGCGCATGGGCATGATGGGCTGCGACGTGCCCCTGGTCGGTGATTTTCATTACAACGGGCACACGCTGCTGAGCCAGTACCCGGAGTGCGCCCGTCTGCTGGCCAAGTACCGGATCAACCCGGGCAACGTCGGTTTCGGGCGCAAGCGCGACGACCAGTTCGCCACCATCGTCCAGCAGGCCATCGACAACGACAAGCCCGTGCGCATCGGCGTGAACTGGGGCAGCCTGGACCAGAAGCTGCTGGCCCGGCTCATGGATGAGAACGCCGGGCGCGCCGAGCCGGCCAGCGCCCAGGCCGTCATGCGTGAGGCCCTGGTGGTTTCGGCCCTGCAGAGCGCCGAGGCCGCCGAGGACATCGGCCTGGCCCACGACCGCATTATCCTGTCCGCCAAGGTGAGCGCGGTGCAGGACCTGATCGCCGTGTACCGGGCGCTCGCCGAGCGCTGCGACTACCCGCTGCACCTGGGCCTGACCGAGGCGGGCATGGGCAGCAAGGGGATCGTGTCCTCCAGCGCGGCGCTGGCCGTTCTCCTGCAGGAAGGCATCGGCGACACGATCCGCATTTCCCTGACGCCGGCGCCGGGCCAGGCGCGCACGGACGAGGTCGTGGTGGCGCAGGAATTGCTCCAAAGCATGGGCTTCCGCGCCTTTTCCCCCATGGTCACGGCCTGCCCGGGCTGTGGGCGCACCACCAGCACCTTTTTCCAGGAACTGGCCCGGGACACCACCGAGTTCGTCCGTACAAAAATGCCGGAATGGAAGCTGCGGTATCCCGGCGCGGAAAACCTCTCCCTGGCGGTCATGGGCTGCGTGGTGAACGGTCCGGGCGAGAGCCGCCACGCGGACATCGGCATCTCCCTGCCGGGTACCGGCGAGGCGCCCGTGGCGCCGGTGTTCGTGGACGGCAAGAAGGTGAAAACGCTGCGCGGCGACGCGCTCGGGCAGGAGTTTCTCGAGCTGATCGAGGACTACGTGCAGACGCGCTACGCGCCAAAGTCCTGACCGCCGATCCGCGGCTCCATTGTCCCTGTTCTTACTTTTTCCCGGCCCCTGGAACCTGAAATGAGCCTGTTCAGACGCAAGGCTGACGGCCAGACCGAGGCCGAGCGCGCCGACCGGCACATCTGCTACCAGCTGGCGGTGCAGGATGTGGTCACGGAAATCGACTTCATCGAGGAGACCTGGGGCGAACTGCGGCGGCGACCCCTGGAGCTTCTCCGCGAAGACTTCTGCGGCACGGCGAATACGGCCTGCGAGTGGGTGCGCCGCGACGCCAACCATCGCGCCATTGGCGTGGACCTGGACGGCGAAGTTCTCGACTGGGGCAGGGCGCACAACCTGTCCCGTCTGACCGACGCCCAGCGTGAACGCATCCGGCTCATCCAGGCCGACGTGGCCGCGGGCACCGACGAGGCGCCGGACGCGGTCCTCGCGATGAACTTCAGCTACTACCTGCTCATGGAGCGGTCACAGCTGGGCGCTTACTTTCGCTCCGTGCACGACAACCTGGTCGAGGACGGCATCTTTTTCCTCGACGCCTATGGCGGCTACGAGGCGCCCATGGTGCTCGAGGAAAAGCGCCAGTGCGACGGCTTCACCTACGCCTGGGAACAGCTCTCCTTCAACCCCATCGATTCGCGCATGGAATGCTCGATCTCTTTCGAATTTCCCGACGGCAGCGTCATGAAGGACGCGTTCCGCTACCACTGGCGCCTGTGGACCCTGCCGGAGCTGCGGGAGCTGCTCCTCGAGGCGGGCTTCCGCACCGCCACCGTTTACTGGGAAGGCACGGACGAGGAAAGCGGGGAGGGCAATGGCGTGTACGAACCCGCCGAGGTGGGTGACGCGGATCCGGGTTGGGTTTGCTACCTGGTGGCCGAAAAGTAGGGCGCCTCGGCAGCGCCCCGGACCGACAAGCGTCCAGCTTCAGAACCCGGCTTTCAGGGCTTCCGCGCCTCGCGCGGCGGCAGCGAGTCGTTGATCCACCGACCTTCCGCCGGAACGCTGTGCTCCGCGATCGCCACTGACGTGACATCGAACGCTTCGGGTCGTCGGGCGACCAACAGTACCTGCCAGCGGCCATCGGCCCGTTCCGCCTGGTCCACGAGCACCCCGGCGGCCTCCAGGGGGCCGTTCGCCAGCGTCAGCTCACCCAGTACGGGAATCGGCAGCCGTTCATCCACCACGCCGCTCCACGGGTGGCGCTTCAGCTTGCCCAGGTAGCGCGTGCGGGCGATGACTTCCTGGCCGGGAAAGCAACCCTTCTGGAAACTCAGCGCACCGAGCACCTCGTGTCCGAGCATCTGCGGCAGAAAGGTCTCGATGCTGGCCGCATCCAGCCAGGCGATGCCGGCCTCCAACTCCCGCGCACGCTCGGCACCGGAAGCCTGGGCGGGGGAGGGCAGCCCCTCCACGCGTTCCGTCAGCAGGTACTGAAAACCCGGCAGAGGTTCGAAACCCGTCCCGTCCAGCGCCTCGCCCGAGCCGGACGAGACGCCCAGGTCTTCGCGCCGCTCCAGGCTGACCTTGTCGCGGAAAACAAAGCGCTTCAGGTGGGTGAGCAGGCCGTCTGCCAGGGACTCGTGGCACAGCACCAGGAAGCCCTCCGGGGTGGCGCCGACGCACAGCAGGGCCATCACCCGGCCCTTGGGCTGGCACAGGGCCGCGAAGGACGCCTCCCCTGGGGTCAGCGACTCCACGTCGATGGTCAGTTGATTGTGCAAAAATCGGGCCGCGTCCGCCCCGGTGAAGGACAGCACGGCGAGGTCGTTTCGTTCGTTCATGGGACGGTACGCTACCACAGGCGATCGGGCCGGCGCGAGAATCTCAAGAGCACGTGTAAGCGACCTCGAAATGGCGTGAAATAAAGGTTTTTCGGGGGGTTCCGGTTGCCTCGAAAGGCGGGGTTCAGTACCATTGAGGTTGTGGGTGATGGGGTGCATATAGAAAGGTGAGATGCCAATGAACAGCGATTGCACAGCCCCAGGCACGGCCCAGGACAAGGGCCAGTTACCAGGCCGGAATTCCGACCCGGAAACCCGGGATTCCACCGCCTCCTCTGAAGAGTCCGCGACCGCCGCGGACACCGCCCCTGAAGGCGCTGAAAAGGAGCGGGAAATCGGCGGCCGCAAGGGCCCTGACCCGACTCGCTACGGCGACTGGGAAAAGGGCGGCCGTTGCATTGATTTTTGACCCGAACGAATCGACGGAAACATCCGTGTTCGCGTGTGCCGGTGTCCATCGCGCGGATTCGTCGACAGACCCAGGTTCAACTCGTCCGACAGTCCGGCGACCCGCAGGCGCGGCCCCGGCGATGTACCGACCCTCATGACTGACCCAGGCAAGTCCCGATGAGCAAAGCGAAACAAAGACCACTTTCTCCTTACCTGCTCGGGCCGTATTACCGGTTCGAATTTCCGACCGTGCTGTCCCTGTCCTACCGGTTCACGGGCATTTTCATGTCCCTGATCCTGGCCCCGCTCGCCTGCCTGTGGATGCTCATGTTTGCCCTGGGTGAGGCGCAGTTCAACGCGATGCAGGCCTTTATGGGCAGTTTCATCGGCACGGCGCTGGCGTGGCTCGCCGCCCTCGTGATGTCCTACCACCTCTTCGGTGGCATCCGGCACCTGTTGTGGGACTCCGGTCGCTTCATGAGCAAGGAAGAAATCCGTTCCACGGGGGTCGTCACGGTGATCGCCACCCTGGCGCTCTGGGTCTTCGTCCTCTGGGGTGCGTCATGAGCGCGGGCGCCAAAGACTGGTTCCGCCAGCGGGCGAGCGCGGTGCTGCTGATTCCCCTGAGCGCCTGGTTTCTGTGGGCGGGCGTTTCCCTCGCGGGCGCCGACTACGCCACCACGAAGGCGTTTTTCGGTCAGCCCCTGAACGCCGCCGCGGCGGTGCTGCTGGCGGTCATCGGCCTGTTTCACACGCAACGCGGCGCGGATGCCATCATCAGCGACTACGTCCCGGGCGAGGGCTTCCAGAAGCTCCTCGTCCTGGTGTCCAAGGTCGGCTGCACCATCGGCGCGCTGGTGGTGATCTGGGCGGTCGTCCAGAGCTTCTGACGGCAACGCCCCGAACCGAATTTCCCTGAATCAATTACAACGCATGAGTTTTGGAGCCATAAGGCATGAGTGACGCCTACAACCTCATCGAACACGAATACGACGTGGTCGTGGTCGGCGCCGGCGGCGCCGGACTTCGCGCGACCATGGGCATGGCGGCCACGGGGCTGTCCACCGCCTGCATCACCAAGCTGTTCCCAACCCGCAGCCACACGGTGGCGGCGCAGGGGGGCATGTCCGCGGCCCTCGGCAACATGGGCGAGGACGACTGGCGCTGGCACATGTACGACACCATCAAGGGGTCGGACTGGCTCGGCGACCAGGACGCCATCGAGTACATGTGTCGCGAGGCCATCCCCTCGGTGATCGAACTCGAGCACTTCGGCGTGCCGTTCTCGCGCACGGAGGAAGGAAAGATCTACCAGCGCCCCTTCGGCGGCATGACCACGCACTTCGGCGAAGGCACGGCCCAGCGCACCTGCGCCGCCGCCGACCGCACGGGCCACGCGATCCTGCACACGCTGTACCAGCAGTCCCTGGCCCACAATGCCAAGTTTTTCATCGAGTATTTCGCCATCGACCTGGTGATGGACGAGGAGGGCGCTTGCCGCGGCGTGCTGGCCTGGGACCTGTCCGACGGCACGCTGCACCTGTTCAAGTCCCACGCCGTGATTCTCGCCACCGGCGGTTTCGGGCGCTGCTACTTCTCGGCCACCTCGGCCCACACCTGCACCGGCGACGGCAACGGCATGGTCATGCGCGCCGGCCTGCCCATGCAGGACATGGAATTCGTGCAATTTCACCCGACGGGGGTCTACGGCGCCGGCGTGCTCATCACCGAGGGCGTGCGCGGCGAGGGCGGCTTCCTGACCAACTCCGAGGGCGAGCGCTTCATGGAACGCTACGCGCCCAACGCCAAGGATCTGGCCTCCCGCGACGTGGTGAGCCGCTCCATGACCATCGAGATTCGCGAGGGCAGGGGCGTCGGCGAGAAGGGTGACCACATCCACCTGAACCTGCAGCACCTGGGCCGCGATGTCATCGAGGAACGCCTGCCGGGCATTGCCGAGACCGCCAGGGTATTCGCCGGTGCGGACGTGTCCAGGGACCCGATTCCGGTGCTGCCCACGGTGCACTACAACATGGGCGGCATCCCGACCAACTATCGCGGCGAGGTCGTGACCCTGAAGGACGGCGATCCGGACCACGTGGTGCCGGGGCTGTTCGCCATCGGCGAAGCCGGCTGCATCTCCGTGCACGGCGCCAACCGCCTGGGATCGAATTCCCTGCTTGACCTGATCGTATTCGGTCGGGCCGTGGCCAAGCGCTGCCAGGAAATCATGACGCCCAACGCGCCGCACCCGGCCGTGCCGAAAGCCGCCGTGGACAAGGCCCTGGCCGAATTCGACCGCCTGCGGCACGCCGACGGCGAACTGAGCACCGCCAGCATCCGCGACAACATGCAACAGGTCATGCAGACGAACGCCGCCGTGTTCCGGTCCAGCGAAACCCTGGCCGAGGGCGTGACGCTCATGGAGAAGGTGTTCGATTCCTTCGAGCAGGTCGGCATCAAGGACCGCTCCCTGGTGTGGAATTCGGACCTTGCGGAAACGCTGGAGCTGCGCAACCTGCTCAGCTGCGCCCAGGCCACCATGGTGGCCGCGGAGCACCGCAAGGAGAGCCGCGGGGCCCACGCGCACGAGGATTACCCGGAGCGCGACGACGAGAACTGGATGAAACACTCCCTGCAGTGGGTGGACGAGCGCGGCAAGGTCACGCTCGACTACCGCCCCGTGCACATGTACACCCTGACGGACGACGTGGAAGTGGTGCCGCCCAAGGCCCGCGTCTACTGACCGGAGATCAAAGATGCCCATTCAGCTGACACTGCCAAGCAACTCACGCATCACCAAGGGCAAGGCCTATCCGCCGGTCAACGGCGCGACGCGGACCAAGACCCTGAAGATTTACCGCTACGATCCGGACAGCGGCGAAAATCCGCGCATGGACAGCTACGTGGTCGATCTGGATGACTGCGGGCCCATGCTGCTGGACGCCCTGAACCAGGTGAAGAACGAGATCGACCCGTCCGTCACCTACCGGCGCTCCTGCCGGGAAGGCATCTGCGGCTCCTGCGCCATGAACATCGATGGCAAGAACGGCCTGGCCTGCCTGACGTCCCTGGCCGAGCTCGACGACGAGGTAACGATTTATCCCTTGCCTCACCTGCCGGTGGTCAAGGACCTCGTGCCGGACATGACCGGCTTTTACGAACAGTACGCCAGCATCAAGCCCTGGCTGCGCGGCAAGGGCAAGCCGGTGGAGGAGGGCGAACGGATCCAGACGCCCGAAGAGCGCGAAAAGCTGGATGGTCTCTACGAATGCATCCTGTGCGCGTGCTGCCAGACTTCCTGTCCGAGCTACTGGTGGAACGGTGACAAGTACCTGGGTCCGGCCGTTCTTCTGCAGGCCTACCGATGGCTGGCCGACAGCCGGGACGAGGACCGGGAAAGCCGCCTGGAGTGGCTCGACGACGCCTACAAGGTATTCAAGTGCCACACCATTCTCAGCTGTACATCAGCCTGTCCCAAGGGCCTGAATCCCGGTCTCGCCATCGCCGAAACCAAGAAAATGCTGCTGGCCCGTAAGGGCAAGTAAGCGTTTTCGGCACAGCGGACGACCTGGCGTGCCCCTCCCGCCGGAAGGCCCACCGCTGACCGGCGAGGTCCGCATCAAACGCTTGCGGTGGCTCTGCCGCCGCGGCATGCGTGAGCTGGAGATTCTCCTCGAACGTTTTCTCCTTCGCGAGGAAGCGGCGCTTTCCGACGGACAATGGCCGGCCTTCGAGGCACTGTTGGCCTGTGAAGACGACCAACTGTGGGACTGGTTCCAGGGCAGGGGCGCGCCGGAAGACGCCGGGCTGCGCGCACTCGTCGACACCATTCGCTGACGAACACGGCGTCACGCTGAAACTGCGTGCAGGCTTCGACGATCATTCCCTGCGTGTCTCTGCCGTGGTGCTCTCGGCGTTCGGGGTGTTAGCGGCACTCTCGGCGCCGCTGGATTGGCCGGGGAAGGGCGCCCTCACCGTTTTCTACCAGGGACTTGTCCTGTCCTGGCTTCGTGGTCATCGACGACGCATTCCCCCGAATTCCCGGCTCCACGTCCACGTCGACGGAGAAATCCTTCTCCGCCTGGGGGGTGGCAT
>JAZBOL010000068.1:0-2210 GCA_036351115.1 Lysobacterales bacterium
CAACCACTCGCCGGCAGAGGCAGCGAGACCTGGGCCACCGCGGAGGAGGGCTTCCTCCACGCCGGCCGTGTCTTCACCAAGGAGGTGGACATCCCGAGCGGGGCGGAGGCGACTTTCAGAGTTCTGGGCGTCCCGACAGCAGACCGCGCGGGGGAATCCGATCCGACAGCTGGCGTGCGGTTCACGTTGCACCCGGGCCAACCGGTCACCCTGATCCTGGCCTTGGAGAGTCGGACCAAGGACGCAGGGCACGGCGGCGATCTCTCCGACCTTTCCCTGGATCTGACCCACCTCCGCCGCGACCATGCCGCCTGGTGGGCGGATTACTGGGCGAAATCGTGGGTGCGTGTTGGCGATCCCCTGATCGAGCGGGCTTACGTCCGGTCCCTGTACGGGATGGCGGCATGCAGCCGCGTTTCCGATTTTCCCCCCGGCATTTTCGGATGGGTCACCACCGACACCCCGGCGTGGCATGGCGACTACCACCTGAACTACAACCACCTGGCACCCTTCTACGCCCTCCACTCGGCCAACCGGCTTGAGCAGGCAGACCCTCAGGACGCTCCGCTCCTGGCTTTCCTGGAACGCGGGCGCTGGTACGCAAAACGTGTCACGGGCACGCGTGGGGTGCTTTACCCCGTCGGCATCGGCCCGTTGGGGATCGAGACCACGCGCGACGGGCCCAGGTATCGGGACGGTCCAAACGCCGAGGAAGGCGGCCTTTTCTTCCAGCAACGATCGAACGCGGCCTATTGCCTGGTCAACATCGCGCAACGCTGGCGCACCACCTACGACCCGGCCTACGGGAACCAGGTCTATCCCCTGGTGAAGGCCGTGGCGGCATTCTGGGAGGATTATCTGGAACGGCGTGACGGTCGCTACGTGATCGTTGGCGACGCCATTCACGAAGGTTCCGGACAGGACCTGAATCCCATCCTCTCCCTTGGTCTGGTACGCAACAGCCTCGACCTTGCCGTGGACTTGAGCCGGGAACTGGACGTGGACGCGGGACGCCGCGAGACGTGGCGGCACATTCTGGCGCATCTCAGCGGGTGGACGACGCAGAAAAGGGACGGAGTTGACGTGTTCCGATACACGGAGCAAGGCACCTCCTGGTGGCAGAACAACACCCTGGGCATCCAGCACATCTACCCGGGCAACGCCCTGGGGTTGGACAGTGACCCGGAGTGGCTGGCGGTGGCGCACAACACCATCGGAGTCATGAACCGCTGGCACGACTCCAACGGTTCCAACAGCTTCTTCCCCGCAGCGGTCCGCGTGGGCTACGATGCAAACACCATTCTGGACGAACTGCGTCACTACTCGGCGAACGCCCATCCCAACGGGTTCATGAAGGGTAACCCGCACGGCATCGAGAACTTCAGTACCGTGCCCAACACCATCAATGAGATGCTGTGCATGTCCCACGTTCCCATGGGCAGTATCGACCGGGAAGAATCCGTCATTCGCCTGTTTCCGGTATGGCCGAAATCCAGAAACGCGAGCTTCGGCAACATCCGCACCTGGGGTGCGTTTCTGGTCAGCAGCGAGTTGAAGGACGGGAACGTGCGGTATGTCAGGATTGCCAGCGAACGGGGTCGGCCGTGCACGGTGGTCAATCCATGGCCGGGTCAGGCCGTGACCTTGACCCGAAAGGCGGGGACCGAGACGCGAACGGGCGAGCGATTCAGGTTCGATACCGAAGCGGGCGAGACCGTTACACTGAATGCGTCGGATACGACATTGGGGCACGCACAATGAGAGCGTGCTCGAACAAACCAGGCAGCAGGGTAGCAGCCGAAGTGAGGAGGCTCCGATCTCCGGTCCCTCCGTGCTCTGGGCAGGGCGAGTGAGCCTCCTCACGTCGGCTGGTACAGTTTCTCAGACAGTGTTTCAGTGAAAGAGACCATGGATTTGCAGGCGTTCGGTTTCAATGAGTGGTTCCGTGGCCACGCAGGAACCATGCTCCAACCAGGACAGCACGTGGCACGGGTCATGGCCGTTGATCGAGGCTCCTACGTTGTGCGAGACGAGCACCACGAGACCCTGGCGGAACTCTCGGGCAGGTTCCGTTTCGCTGTTGAAAGCAGCCCCGATCTTCCTTGCGTTGGCGACTGGGTGTGCATCGAACCGGTTTCCCCGACCCTGGCGATCATCCAAGCCGTTCTGCCCCGGAAGACTTTCCTGCGCCGCAAATGTCCGGGCAAGGC
>JAZBOL010000069.1:0-7913 GCA_036351115.1 Lysobacterales bacterium
CATGCCGAGCAGCCCATGGCGGAGGACGCCCTGCTCACCGGGCCCCTGGAACCCACGAACGAACCCTACGCGATCGCCAAGATCGCCGGCATCAAACTCTGTGAGAGCTACAACCGCCAGTATGGTCGCGATTATCGCAGCGTGATGCCCACCAACCTGTATGGGCCGGGGGACAACTTTCACCCCGAAAACAGTCACGTGATACCGGCCCTCATGCGCCGCATCCACGAGGCGAAGGAGCAGGGCGCCGGAGAAGTGGTGATCTGGGGCAGCGGGAATCCCCGCCGTGAATTTCTGCACGTGGACGACATGGCGGCGGCCAGCGTGTTCGTGATGGACTTGGACGTGGCGACCTACCGGCGGCAAACACAGCCCATGCTGTCACACATCAACGTGGGTGCCGGTGTTGACTGCACGATTCGGGAGTTGGCCGAGATCGTCCGCCGCGTGGTGGGCTACGACGGCGAACTCGTTTTCGACACCAGCAAGCCGGATGGCGCGCCACAGAAGCTGCTGGATGTGTCGCGCCTTGGCAGGCTTGGGTGGACCGCCTCGATTTCCCTGGAAGCCGGCCTCACCGACACCTATTGCTGGTTCCGGGAACACGAAAACGCCCTGAGACGCTAGGCCTGTGCCGGCACGCCGGGTCGGCCGGTTCGCCCGGACGTCGATTCGACAGCCAGTGGTCGTCTACCGGTCGCGTTCACCGGACGTACCTTGCAGCACTGCCACCATCCGGTCACGCATGATCGTGGGCAAGCCCTGTTCCACGTAGAGCGCTTCGGCATAGCGCAGCAGAAACTCCCGGCGAAGTGCAACGGCGTCGTTCCCGAAACGGATGATGGTGTGGTCTTTGCTGAGTCGTTCTTCGAATGCCTCTGCCTCCCGGGCCGGCAGACACTGGGTTTCGAACTGGATGATCTCCGGTTTCATGCCCTGGTCCAGGGCGGCATGGATGACCTCGGCGTCCATGCCCTCGACGTCGACGACCAGGACATCCGGGTCACCATGCACACTCAGTGATCGCGCCTGGGCAATATCCAGAACCTCCACGTCGACGCGCCTGATGCACCGCTGTATTTCCGCGGTCAGCTCCGGGCCGATGGTCTTGCCGCCGATCGCGTTCCGGTCCGTATACACGGAAGAGATGCCATCGACCCATTCCGGCAATGCCAGGGCGCGGGCCACCTGCGGCTCGATGGCGTTCAGCGTGAGTTTTCCCGGCTTCGACGCCAGGGCGCACGGGATGAGTTGGGCCTGGTCATTGAGCCGGTAATTCTTCTGAAGACACTTGAACAACCAGGGGTTCGGCTCGAAAAGCACCGCCCTCGGATTGTGTTGCACCATGCTCGGCCGCAAAGGGTCCACGAGAATTCCATCGGCCGCGCCCACCTGCCAGATCACGGCATCCGGTTGCGTGGTGAGCAGAAAATCCAGGAGTTTTGGAAGTTCGAACGGCTCGGTGTCCCGGACCTCCGGCAGGTCACCCCAGAGCGGCAAAGCCGCGCAGCGGAATACTGACTGACGTGCAACGCGGCTGCCGCGGATGAATTCCTCCAGCTCGTTCTTTTGCGGGCTGTCCAGTCCCGGCGCCAGTGCCCCCAGCTCTGCGGGATTGAGTGTTCGCAGGGCGCTGGCCACGCTGTCGACTCGCCAGTCCGCGTCGAGGTACGACCCGGCCCACGCGTGAATGCCGTAGGTTGCTTTCAGTGAGCGGGTGTAAATCGACGAGCGGGATTCGCCGTAGTGGTAGGGATAAAACGCCATCGGGGGCAGTCGCTTGCTGGCGTGCCCGGCAAGAACCCGGCCGAACAGCCAGGGTCCCGTTTCCCGGTTTGCGGGGAGTTGATTCAGGGGTGTGGCGAGGATCTCATCGATCGCCCCCCGGAACACGGGGTGGCCTTTTCTGGCGGCGAGGAAGCCAATGCTGCAGTACTGCATGTCGTCGGTTTCGTTACATACGACGAGGTCCGCCCGTTCATGCTCGAAATCGAATCTCTCCCAGGGCTGCATGTCGCAATCGAGGTAGATGCCACCGAATTCGTGAAGAATCTCGTAACGGGCGATGTCCGCTTTGCGCGCGTATCCGTCGGCCTCGCGGATTTTCCCGGCGGTGACGTTCAGGCTCGATATGTCGGCATCACGCCAGGTTCGGAACTCGAAATCCGGATACTGCCGTCGCCAGGCGGACCACCAGTCCTGATAGCGTTCCGGGATCGGCTCGGGGCCGAACCAGATCCGGTGAATCCGCTTAGGAATTCGGGTCGATGTGTCGTGTGCTGGCTTCATGATGTGCGGTTAGAGCGGTCGTCCTGAATCTTAACCAAAAGCACCCTGCGTGAACGTGCCCACAATGTTTCGGTCAACATGCGAAAATAGAGGCTGCGTGGAAACCGGCAGTCGCGACACCGCTATCGAATACCC
The DNA here is from genome assembly GCA_036351115.1 of Lysobacterales bacterium. GTDB lineage: Bacteria > Pseudomonadota > Gammaproteobacteria > Xanthomonadales > SZUA-36 > Marinihelvus. The sequence goes on from JAZBOL010000069.1 coordinate 2,425, forward strand.
ATGAATCCCGAAGCCAGGCCCCGTATCAGCGTACTCATCCCGGTTTTCAATGCAGAAAGCACCCTGGAAGAGTGCCTCGGATCGGTGATGGGACAGTCGCTCGAGTCCCTGGAAATCGTCTGCGTCGATGATGGTTCGAACGATCGATCCCTGGAGGTCCTCCACGGGTTCCAGAAGGCAGATGCGCGGATTCGCATTGTGACCCATGCGCGGAACCAGGGGGAGGGCGCCGCTCGGAACACGGGGCTTGACAGGGCTCGCGGCCACTACGTGTTTCACCTCGATGCGGATGATTTGCTGCCACCCACGGCCCTCGAGCGGCTGTGGCGCACGGCGGTCGATCACAACAGTCAGCTTGTGAAAGGCGGGTTTTCCATGATTTCCGAGACCGGTGAGACGCTCGGTGGAAAACTGGGAATTCCTCCGGATGTCTCGATCAATACGTCCCTGGCTGAATCCGACTTCCTGAAAAGGATTCCCGGTAGTCATTGCTCGTACCTTTACCAGCGTACGTTCCTGGAGGAGCACGGCCTGCGATACCGAACCGACATGAGTATCGGTCTCGACCTCGTGATGCTCGCCGGAGCCTTGACCCTGGCCAGCCGGGTCAGCCTGATTCCGGAAGTCGTATACTGCTATCGACAGACGTCAGAGTCGGCGACGCGGGGCCAAACCTCGCTGTCCATGGTTCGTGAAGATCTGCAAACCAAGGGCCTCGTTCACGACACCCTCGCCCACGCCGGTTTCGAGGATGCCGCCCGAGACGTCCTTCGGCGGTGGGACTGGCACATCAGCGCCTTCTGGATGAGCCTGCCCGAAGACCTGGACCCAGCCGAACTGAAGAAAGTCTTCCAGCGGTGGCGGAGCATGATCCCGGGCGGATTCGTTCCCTGGACCCCGAGCAGCCCCCTGAAGCACCGGTACTTCCTGACCCTGATCCTGCAGCGGCGCCACCCCGAGGCGATCGCGTTTCTCGAAGAACTCCGGTCCGGCATACCTTTCGAGCGCCACGAGCAGGTTGCCCAACGTTGTGCCGACGTGCTCGCGCTGGCGCCTGAGGACGCGGAGGCGGCGCTTTTTGCGGAATCGCAGGGAGGCTGCGCCGGATGAGCACCGACTCGGGCCCGCGCAGGGCACCCGATATCAGCGTCATCATGCCGGTCTACAACGCCCGCGACACGCTGCGCCGGGCGGTAGAGTCGATCAGGCACCAGATGGGCCCGTCGATCGAGTTGATTTGCGTCGACGACGCCTCGACGGACGACAGCGCCTCGAGACTGGAGACCTGGTATGCGGGCGATTCGCGGGTCCGCTTGATCCGCCTGGAACGCAACCTGGGGCCCGGGGCAGCGAGGAATGCGGGGCTTGAAGCGGCACGCGGCGAGTATGTCCTGTTCGCTGACGCGGATGACATGGTCATGCGTGGCGCATTGGCGAGGCTTCACACGCTGGCCCTGCTTCACGACAGCGACATCGTCAAAGGAACCTTCGAGAACGTCTTCGAAGACGGAAAGCGGAAGGTTGTCGTCAGCGCCACGACGCCCGGGCCAGATGTGGAAACCACGTGCCTGCGGGATTCGAAACTGCTGCAAAAAATACCGGTATCGCATTGCACCTACTTTTTTCGCCGCGGCTTTCTGCTCGATCACGACCTCCGCTATCCGCCGGATCTTCTCGTTGGAGAGGACCTGGTCTTCATTGCGCAGGCCCTGATCGCGGCCGAGCGCGTCACGCTCACGCCGCAGGTGATTCTTCGTTTCTATCTCATGCCGACTTCTCTGACCCGTCCTGAAAAGCCCAATCCCGAAGCCTTGCTCGGCGCCATTGAACACAGACGAAGGGTTTCGAGACTTCTGCGCGAACAGGGACTGATCGAAGCGGCGCATGGCTACCTAAAACACTGGAATTACCAGGCTGAGGCGTACTGGGTGCCGATGGCCAGGCAGTGGACGCTACCGGCGTGCTCGCAGGTGTTCGAGGCGTTTCGGCAAGTCATCTCCGAGGACGGACTTCCCTGGCTGGATCACACGCCGGCAACGCATCAGTATCTCCTGGCGCTTCTGTCTCTCGGCGAAGATGAACGTGCGATTGAGTTTCTGCGTTCGGGCGCATTGACCCGCGGCTTTGCCACTCCGGAAGATCAGCGGTCAGCGGCTACCCTGGTGGCCCGGGTCGCCAGCTGAGCAGCTCAGGCCAACGTGGCTGGTTTGGACGTGCGATTGATCGCCTCAGACCGGTCCCTCACCACCCACCAGCTCCCCCTGCACCTCACTCGGCACCGGATCATAGTGGCTGAACTCCATGGTGAAACTTCCGGTGCCCTGCGTCAGGCTCTTCAGTTCCGTGTGGTAGTCAGCTAGCGCGCTCAGCGGAACATCTGCCTTGATGGTCACGAGCCCCCCGCGCAGGTTTTCCGTACCGTTGATGCGGGCCCGGCGTCCCGCCAGGTTGCCCGTAATGTCGCCTACGCGGTCGTCCGGCACCGTGACATCCACGGACACGATGGGCTCGAGAATCTGCGGCCCCGCGTGCGCGATCGCGTCGAGCAGGGCGTGGCGCGCGGCGATGACGAAAGCGATCTCCTTCGAGTCCATCGAGTGATGCTTGCCGTCGTAGACCTCCACTTCGAGATCCTGCAGCGGAAACCCGGCCACGGCACCTTCGTCCAATACCTGGCGGACCCCCTTCTCCACGGCAGGGATCAGGGAGGTGGGTATCGCACCGCCCACGACCTTCGACTGGAAGCGAAAGCCCTCGCCGCGTCCCAGGGGGCGAATGCGCAGGAACACCTCGCCAAACTGGCCGGCGCCGCCGGTCTGCTTCTTATGCCGGTAGTGGCCTTCTGCCGACCGCGTGACCGTTTCGCGGTAGGCGATGCGCGGCGGCCGCGTATCCACTTCCACGTGATAGTCCTCGCTCATGCGCTGGAGCATGACGCGCAGGTGCAGCTCGCCGAGGCCGCGCATGACCGTCTCGTTCAGTTCCTGCTGGTGCTCGATGCGGAAGCAGGGGTCTTCCTCGCTGAGCTTGTGCAGCGCCGTGGCCAGCTTCTGCTCCTGGCCGCGCTGCCGGGCGCTGATCGCCAGGCCGTACATGGGCTGCGGGAAATCCAGTGGCTTCAGGTGGTACTCATCTTCGTCGTGGGAGTCGTGCAGCACCGCGTCGTAATGGATCTCATCGTGCTTGGCCACCGCGCAGAGGTCTCCGGGCACAGCCTCGTCGATCTCCTCGTGCTTGCCGCCCTGGAGCCGGAACAGGTGCCCCACCTTGAAGGCCTTACGCGCGTCACCCACGAACAGCTGCGTGTCCGGCGTGACCGTGCCCTGGTACACCCGGAAAATGCTCAGCTTGCCCACGAAGGGGTCGTTGGTGATCTTGAAGACATGGGCCAGCACGTGGGCGTCCGGGTTCGGGGTGCAGGGCACAGGTTCGTTGTCCGCGCCCTTGAGAAACGGCGGGGGATTGCCCTCCGCCGGGTTTGGCGCAAGCCGCTTGATCAGTTTCAGCAGTTCGGGGATGCCCGCGCCCGTGTGCGCAGACGTGAAACAGATCGGAACCAGATGCGCCCGGCGCAGGGCCCGCTCCGCCGCATCATGAAGCGCCTGCCGTTCCAGTTTTTCCCCCTCCAGGTATTTCATCATCAGCTCATCATCCATCTCGACGACCTGGTCGATGATGGCCTCGTGCGCGTCGGCCAGGGAAAAGATATCCGTCTCGCCCGACTCCTCGAAGAAGCAGTCGGTCACCCGGCTCAGCCCCGCCGAGGGGAGGTTGATGGGCAGGCACTCGGGGCCGAATTCGCCCTGGATTTCCCGGACGAGGGATTCCAGGTCCGCGCCCGATGCATCGATGCGGTTGATGATGATCATGCGGCACAGGCGCCGCCGCTTGGCCCGGCGCATGAGCCGTCGCGTGGACAACTCGATGCCCGCCGCAGCGTTGATGACGATGGCGCTGGTTTCCGCCGCCGCCATGGAAGCCAGGGCTGGACCCCGGAAGTCGGGGAACCCGGGCGTGTCGATGAGGTTCACGTGCACGCCTTCGAACTCGAAGCTCGCGATGGCCGAGTCCAGGGAGTGCTGGTAGCGCTGCTCCAGAGACGTGTGGTCCGTCACCGTGTTGCCCCGTTCGATGGTGCCGGCTTCGCCGATGGTGCCGGTGGCCGCCAGCAGGGCCTCGACCAGGGTCGTCTTGCCGCTGCCCGTATGCCCGACCAGAGCGAGGTTTCGAATGTCGTTCGTGTCGTGGATGGCCAACGTGCCGTTCTCCTGAGCGCGGGCGTTACTTGGTTGTTTAAGTCAAGCAGGTATTCCGTTGTTTTGCTTTTCCGGCCCATTTGGCGGGCTCCAGGTGCGCAAGCCGTTACACCCTGATGAGACAAGTAACTGTTACCGGAGGAAGGTCAGAATGAAGCGGAAACTCTTGGGACTGTCGGTTTTCCTTGCTCTGACGGCATCGGCCGACACCATGGCCGTCGTCTGTCAGAACATTGGGGCTCCTACCGAGATCGGGGGTGCAACCGACAACGGGGACGGTGGCGCGCTCGCCTGCGGCGATGATGCCCAGGCCAACGGCGCCAACTCGACTGCGCTCGGGGTCCAGTCGCGCGGCACCGGTGACGCCAGCGTGGCCGTGGGACCCAGCGCCAGCGCCGCGGGCACCTTCAACGTGGCGATCGGCACCAATGCATCGACCAGCGGCAATTCTTCCGCGGCCCTGGGGACCAGCACCAGTGCGAACGCGCAGGCCGTGGCCATCGGTAACGGCGCCGCTGCGGGTGGAATCGAAGCCGTCGCCCTGGGAAACATGGCCTTTGGAAGCGGTCTCGCTTCAACGGTCGTCGGCTCCATGGCCTCCGTGACTGGCCAGGAAGGCGTCGCGGTTGGCACGCTGAGTGAAGCAGGCGGCCAGGCAAGCGTTGCCATCGGGTCCGCGTCGGAGGTTTCCGAGGACCTGAGCGTCGCCATCGGGCCCGGCGCCAACGTGGCAACGGATCAATCGGTCGCCCTGGGTCTCAATGCGGTGGTAACGGCCAGCGAAGTCAACAGCGAGGGCTCGACCGCGGTCGGTGCTCGCGCATCGGCAGCGGGACGGTTCAGCAGTGCTTTCGGCTATCTGGCCGAGGCCGATTTGGCCGGGGTTGCCGTTGGGTTCGGCACGAAAGCCAATTTCTCCGGCACCGTCGCCGTGGGCCTTGGCGCAAACACGGTCGGGGACGGCGGAACGGCGGTCGGCTGGCTGTCGGAATCCAGTCAGCGTGGTGTTGCCGCGGGATTCAGTTCGAAGAGCTTCACCAATGCCGTCGCCCTGGGCCGGGATTCGATTGCTGCAGCGGGTGCGGTTTCCCTGGGCGCTTATTCACAAGCCCCGGGTGGTGGTTCGGCGGCCCTGGGCTTTCGCGCCTTTGCTCCGCAGCCCAGTACTGTGGTGATTGGTCAGATCCCCGGGGTCAATGGCGGTTTCACCTATAACCGGGTCGGTATGGGCAC
>JAZBOL010000070.1:0-5032 GCA_036351115.1 Lysobacterales bacterium
GCCCTGGCACCCGGTGTGTTTCCGCCCTCTGTGCGCAACGACTTTGGTGTCGTGCCCGTCTACTTCGAGGCCGCCGCGGTGATCACTGCCCTGGTGCTGTTGGGGCAGGTGCTGGAGTTGCGAGCGCGCAGCCAGACCAATGCGGCGATCAAGTTGCTGCTGGGCCTGGCGCCCAAGACCGCACGGATCGTCCGCGACGATGGCACCGAAGAAGACATCCCATTGGAGCACGTCCAAGTGGGCGACGCGCTGCGCGTGCGCCCGGGTGAGAAGGTCCCCGTGGACGGGATCGTGCTCGAAGGCGACAGCCACCTGAACGAATCCATGGTGACCGGCGAGCCCATCCCGGTGGCGAAGGCCGCCGGAGACGGGCTCATCGGCGCGACCGTCAACGGCACGGGCGGTCTGCTGATGCGCGCCGAGAAGGTGGGGGCGGATACCCTGCTGGCGCAGATCGTTCAGATGGTGGCCGAGGCCCAGCGCTCGCGGGCCCCCATCCAAAAGCTGGTGGATATCGTCTCCGGCTGGTTCGTCCCGGCGGTGGTCCTGGTGGCGGTGGTCACGCTCATCGTCTGGGGATTCTGGGGACCGGAGCCACGCCTGGCCCACGCCGTGATCAACGCGGTCGCCGTCCTGATCATCGCCTGCCCCTGCGCCCTGGGTCTGGCTACCCCCATGTCCATCATGGTGGGCACAGGCCGCGGGGCGACCCTGGGCGTGCTAATCAAGAACGCGGAGGCGCTGGAGGTGATGGTCAAGGTGGACACCCTGGTGGTGGACAAGACCGGGACCCTCACCGAGGGCAAGCCGCGCCTGCTGGCCGTGGAGCCCGCCCCGGGCTTCGACGCGGCGACGGCGCTACGCCTCGCCGCAGGTGTCGAGCGCGCCAGCGAGCATCCCCTGGGCGAGGCCATCGTGCGTGGCGCCCTGCGGCGTGGCCTGACCCTGTCGAGGGCGGAAGACTTCCAGTCCGTTACCGGCAAGGGCGTCACGGCGAGGATCGAGGAACGCACGGTCGCATTGGGCAATATCAAGCTCCTGCGAGACCTGCATGTGGACGCCGGCCCCCTGCAGCACAAGGCCGACGATCTGCGCCGGGCCGGCCAGACTGTGATGTACCTGGCGGTGGACGGACGGCTTGCCGGTCTCATCGGCGTGGCGGACCCGATCAAGGACACGACCCACGACGCCCTAAAGGTGCTACGTGACGAGGGCGTGCAGGTGGTCATGCTCACCGGCGACAACCGGGTCACCGCCGAGGCGGTGGCGCGCGAGCTGGGTCTGGACCAGGTCCACGCGGAGGTCCTGCCCGAGCAGAAGGCGGAAATCGTCAAACAGCTACAGACCGAGGGGCGAATCGTCGCGATGGCCGGCGACGGCATCAACGACGCGCCCGCCCTGGCACAGGCCCATGTGGGGATCGCCATGGGAACGGGTACGGACGTGGCCATGGAGAGCGCTGGCGTGACCCTGGTCAAGGGTGATCTGCGCGGCATCGCCCGGGCGCGCCGCCTGTCCCATGCCACCATGCGCAATATCCGCCAGAACCTCTTCTTCGCCTTTGTCTACAACGCCCTCGGCGTACCGGTGGCGGCCGGTGTGCTGTACCCGATTTTCGGGCTCCTGTTGTCCCCCATCATCGCCGCGGCGGCCATGAGCTTCAGCTCCGTGTCCGTGGTGTTCAACGCGCTGCGCCTGCGTCGGGTGCCGCTGTGAACCGTCGGGATGTTCCGCACGGATTCCGGAGGCGATGAACATGGCATCGTATGACTACGGCATGTGGGTCGTCGTGGCCTTCAACATCGGTCTGTTCCTTTTCTTCGTGCTGAGCTTCCTGGCTCCGAGGGGATGGGCGGAGTGGCGCAGCATGGGTGTGGTCGCGGCCTTTCTGGTGGCGCTGTTCACGGAGATGTACGGCTTTCCGTTGACCATCTATCTGCTGACCGCATGGCTGGGAGATGCCTATCCAGCCCTCGATCCCTTCAGTCATAAGCTGGGCCACCTGTGGGTCGTGGTGCTCGGTGGATCCAACCTGGCGTGGGCGCTGATCATGGGCCTGAGCCTTGCGCTCATGCTCGCGGGTTACCTGCTGCTGTCCAAGGGATGGCGGCAGGTGCACGGAGCCGGGGGACGTCTGGTCACGGATGGCCTCTACGCCCATGCCCGGCATCCTCAGTACACGGGGCTCTTTCTGCTGATCGGGGGATTTCTGGTGCAGTGGCCGACCTTGATCACGGTGCTGATGGCACCCGTACTGAGCTATGCCTATGTGCATCTGGCCCGACAGGAGGAGGCGGTCATGTACGACCGGTTCGGGGAGCCCTATCGCCGTTATGCGCGGACGATGCCCGCTTATTTCCCTGCCCTGAAGGATTGGCCTCGTTTCCTTTTCGAACGGGTCGCGGACCACCAGAACACTGGAGGCGAGCAATGGAAGGACTCCTGAGCCTGTTGCCCGTTGCCGGCGCCTTCTTTGTGATGATGCTCAAGGAGATCGGCGCTCGGCTGGGTGATGGCTGGACGGAGAGACTGCGCCGCGCCTGGGTGCACTACACGGAGGATTGCGAGGCCCTGAACATGGAGGTAACCCCACGGGGACATCGACACTGAGCATGGGCGGACCAGGCTCAGCGCTAGTTCGACCACGGGAACCGGCCTGCTCGACGGCAACCCCCGTGATCCGATCTCCTTGAATCCACAGGGGCACTTCTGGCCCATGACATCTGAGATCCGTTCCGGTGATTCACTTGCTCCCGGTCGCGCCTCGGGACGTTTACGCACACTTGTTCCCCGGTCAGGCCTGGTGCGGCTGCCATCGCCGACGGCGCTCACCCGGCAACCGTTCTTCTCCAGGTATTGCTCCAGCAGGTGACGGTTCTCGGAATCGTCGTCCACGACCAGGATGTGATCAGGATCATTCATAGGGCGAACTCTACCCGATTCGAACCCGCGTTCCTTCCGCAACCGCAATTCCCTGTAACGGATCGCAGCTCGCTTACATGGGCTTACAAATCGGCTCCCTGGAGACATGAGCCGCTTACACGAGAGCGCTTTAATCATCACCAAGGCCACACGACAGAGAGGCGCGTCATGACCGAGACAGTGAGATGCCCGGTTTCGAATCAGCAGGTTCCCTCGGACAAATTGTCCCTTGAGTACAACGGCGAGCGCTTCGCTTTCTGCTGCCCCCACTGCCGGGCCAGATTCATCGAGGACTGCGAGCTGGAGTTCATCCGTTCCACGGCAGGCGTCAATGCCTCCGGTGAATAGTCATGACGGCTTCCAGGTCGGCGAGACAGCCAGGAAAACGGAGGATTGAACAGTGATGGGCGGATTCGGATTGCCAGGTCTGGGAATGATCCTGTTCTGGGGCTTGATCGTCCTGATTGCGGTGGGCTTGGTGCGGCTCGTCGCCCGTGATCGGCCCGATGCGGGAAAGGGTCCGAGAGAAATTCTCGACGAGCGACTGGCTCGCGGCGAGATCGACGAGGCCGAGCACGAGCGCAAACGCCATTTGCTGGGCTAGCCCGGCCCTCGGCTCGATATGGTGCCGAACGGCGCCGAAGCCACTTCTAACGAGGACAAGCATGCACAAGACGAAAACAACACTGATGGGGCTTCTGCTCAGCGGAGCGCTTCTCGGAGCGGGGACCGTCGCCGCCGATCCGACCATCACCGTCTACAAGACCCCGACCTGCGGTTGCTGTACCAAATGGGTCGAGCACCTGCGTGCGAACGGCCTCGCGGTGGAGACCACGGACCTCGAGGATCTGCGCGCCGTCAAGTCCATGTCGGGTATCGCGCCTGAGCAGGCGTCCTGCCATACCGCCCGCGTGGCCGGCTATGTCATCGAGGGCCACGTGCCGGCGTCCGATATCAAGCGCCTGCTCGCCGAGCGCCCCACGGCGAGAGGGCTGACGGTGCCCGGCATGCCTTTGGGCTCTCCGGGCATGGAGCACCCGAATCCGCAGCACTACGAGGTATTGCTCCTCGACGAGGCGGGGAGCACGCGGGTCTTTGCCGAGCATTGACGTCTGTTCTTGCCTGCAGGTGGGCGCGAAGAGCTCCACCGAGGCCTGATGGGAGGGACCTACATCGACGTAAAAAGACAGGGCCGTCCTGCAACGGGATCGGTAGGCGCCACGATAGCGCGGACCGAATCACTTCACATACTCGGAGAATGACGATGAAGACCAAACTAGCCGCCATGGCAATCATCCTTGTCGCGACCTCGGCCCATGCCGAGCATTACGGGGCACTCGAGGGCAATCCGGACCTCGGTCCTCAGCACCAGACTCCGGACTCGCCTATCAACGTGGCGGCACGTGCGTCCGGCGGGGACAAGTTCGATCTCCACCACGGCCTGTCGAACCCCGATCTCTCGCCACCGCCGGCGACGTCAGACCCGAATGCGCCCAGCGGCACCGGAAGCAGCATCGATTTCCACCACGGTCTCGACAACCCGGACCTGTCCCCGCCGCCGGCTCAGTGATGCCATCCGCAACCCCGAGCCGGCATCCGCCGGCTCTCCCACAGGGAACTGAATATGCGCTTGTCCCCATCTCACTGGCTTGAACCCTCGGGCGGGCCGAATCTGACGCGCCGCCGTTTCGTGCAGGGGCTCGGCGCCGGCGCCGTCCTGACCGGATTGAGCCCCGCGTCCCTGTTCGCCAGGGCCGTTCCCGCGGGCGGGCCACAAACCCTCAGGGGCACCGATTTCCGCCTCTCCATCGACCGCGAGCCGGTCAATTTCACCGGCTCCCCCGCCGTGGCGACCGCAATCAACGGCTCCGTACCGGCCCCGACCCTGCGTTGGCGCGAGGGCGATACGGTGACATTGCGCGTCAGCAATCGGTTACCGGTAACCAGCTCGATCCACTGGCACGGGATCATCCTGCCCGAGCGCATGGACGGGGTGCCCGGGATCAGCTTCGACGGCATCGCCCCCGGGACGACCTTCGCGTACCGGTTTCGGGTCGGCCAGACCGGCACCTACTGGTACCACAGCCATTCCGGATTTCAGGAGCAGACC
>JAZBOL010000071.1:0-6013 GCA_036351115.1 Lysobacterales bacterium
ACCGGCACCGCCGGATGAAACCGGCGACGGCCCGGTCAGTCGAGAAGCGTTATACGAGATGGTCTGGTCCGAGCCCATGCTCAGGGTCGCAGCCCGATTTGGCGTCTCGTCGAGCTATATGGCCCGCGTTTGCACGCTGCTCAACGTACCGCGGCCTGAGCGCGGCTACTGGGCGAAGTTGGCGGTCGGCAAAGCGCCGAAGCAACCGCCACTCCCTGAGCCGCGTCCTGGCGACCCGCTCGAATGGACGCGAGACGGAGCCCTGCCCAAGAGGGCCCGTTCCCTCCCGAAGCCTCCCGACCCAAGGCCTCGGCGGAAGCGCACGGCACGGCGGCAACTGCCAGATCGGCATCCACTGGTAAGCGGAGCCAAGCCGCTGTTCGAGACCGGGCGTCTCTCGTGGCGAACTCAATACCTCAAACCCACCAAGCGGCTCCTCGTCGACCTGGCGGTGACCAAGACTGGGTTGGATAAGGCCATCGCGTTTGCCAACGAATTTTTCCTGGCCCTAGAAGCGCGTGACCACCGTGTGGTTATCGCACCCAACTCCGAGCAATTCCATCGCGCGGATGTCGACGAGCGAGAGAATCCCGGGAACAGCAACCACCATAGCGACCTGTGGTCACCGATGCGCTGCACGGTGGTCTACATTGGGACCGTGGCGATTGGCCTCACCATCATCGAGATGTCCGAGGAGGCAGAGGCCCGACACGTGAACGGCGAGTACGTGCGACTGACCGACTACGTTCCCAAGCGACGTGGTCAGTACGCGCAGCATCATGGCTGGACGAGTACACACGATTTCCCGACCGGGCGACTCTGCCTTCAGGCTTATTCACCCTACCCGCGAGCCAACTGGGTCCAGCAGTGGCGAGAGACGCCGAACCGGGCCCTTTCGGGCCGCATCCCAGCCATTGTTCGGGAGTTGGAGAAAGCCACGGTCGAAATCGCGCGGCTCGTCGAGGAGGGAGAGCGCCAGGCAGAGATCGAACGCCAGCGCTGGGAGGCTGAGATGGAGAAGTGGCGCCGCGAGGAGGAGGCACGGCGGGCCGCCAAGGCATTGAAGGACAGCAGAGAGGAACTGCTCCAGATCATCGATGCCTGGACGGAGGCGAAGCGACTCGAGGCCTTCTTCGCTGACGCCGAATGCCGAGCCCGGGATTTACCTGACGGGCAAAAGGAGCGCACAATAGAACGGCTTCGACAGGCGCGCGCCCTGGTCGGCAGCACCGATGCGCTGGAGCGACTTAAGGCGTGGCGAGCACCTGAGGAACGATAAAATTGGTTTGATTTCAGTCAGTTAATCAACCGAAACTATTTGGGGGTATTTGTGGGGGCATAATCGGCATTTCGCATTTTAAGCCATTGTTTTATAAGGGAATGTGATTGTCGCCGCCTCCACCAAACGATGAAGGGTCACCCTTGGGTGGCCCTTCGGCGTTTTTGGCTGGCCGCGGGAACAACGAACCCGCGGAGCGGGTTCACCAGACACCGGAGGTGCCGCGGAACGTCGTCGCGACGCGACGGCGGCCCGAAGGGTTTGGCCGCAGGTCGAACAACTCCCGCCACTTACACCAATACCGTCCATCCGGCATTGCTCGGGTTGGGGAGAAACACCAACGCGGCTAACGCTCCAGGGGATACCGCATCGCGGAACCCTCGGTTTGCAAGTATACGCAACTTGCGTATACTTCGCCGATGAAACTGGTTTTCCTGGAGACTCCTTTGTTCACGCGCCTCCTCGGCGACTATCTGACCGACGAGAGCTACCGGGACTTGCAGCGCGCGTTGATGGAGAACCCGCAAATGGGTGACGTGATGCCCGGCACCGGCGGGTTCCGTAAGGTCCGTTGGGAAGACGCACGTCGCGGTAAAGGCAAACGGGGCGGACTGCGGATCATCTACTACTACCTCACTGCCGATCACCAAATTTGGTTCTTCACACTCTACGACAAGGATGAAGCTGCCGATCTGACAGCGGAAGAGAAGAAGGTATTGAAGAAAGCTATCCAGGCCGAATTAGAGGCCAGGAGACGAAGGTCATGAAGCAAAAGCGCAAATTGTTCGACGAACTGATGGAAGGCGTCGACGCCATGCAGCAACAACGCGAGGGGAAAATCACTCTGCGTTCGCATGAGGTCGAGGACCTACCCCCGCTCGACGTGGACGCGGAACTCATCCGCGACACGCGCGAACGTATGCACGTTTCGCGTGCCGTGTTTGCCCGCCGCCTGCGCGTATCGACACGTACCCTGGAGAATTGGGAGCAAGGTCGAGCGCGGCCTAATGCCCAGGCGGCTGCCTTGATTCTGATGGTGAGAAAGTTTCCGGATACGCTAGAGAAGCTCAGCGAGTTGGGCAACCGGGCAGCATGAATGGACGGAGCCGAGCAAAGCACTGCACCTAGCAACGGCGGCGGGCCAGATGGGTTATCTGAAGTTCACAGCTCCTAACACGGGTTGCTTGGGGGTATTTTCGGGGGCATTTCAGACGCTTCGCATTTTAAGCGAATGATCCATAAGGCAGTATGACTGTCGCCGCCTCCACCAATCCGAAAAAAGCCGTCCTAGGACGGCTTTTTTTATCACTTCGCCCCTCACGTGGGCCAAAGGTGAATACTCAGGCCCCCGGCGCCAGCTGCCAGCCACCGTCTGGCAGGCGGCGCAGTACCTCGCCATCGTCGGCGACGCGGAACAGGTGCAGCCACTCGTTGGTGACCAGGTCGTGGACCATGGTGTTGCCGGCGATCACCTCGTCGATGGCCTCGGCCGGGGCCTCGATGAAGACAGACAGGCGCAGGGGCTCATGCACCCAGCGGCGGCCGTCGTGGAGCGACTGGAGCGCCAACCCCAGGCGCAGGTCCCCACCGTTGCCTTCCAGCACGCCGATGCTTCCCCCCACCACATTGTGCAGGACCTTGTTGCCTGCCCCCAGGTGGTCGTGATCCACCGTGGAGCCGTAGTACTGCAGATTGATCCAGTTCGCGACCACCATGGGCGCGCTCATGATGAGCTTGAGGACCTCGAAGCCCACGTCCTGACGCCAGTCGTATTCGTGCAGGAAGGCGCGGCCCTCAAGAGACAGATGGGCTGTGCGCGCACGCGGCACCGCGAAAAACGAAGCATTGCCCGCCAGCCCCCACTCGGGACGAAGTTGCGACCAGTCGTTGCCGCGCTGACGCACGGCGCGCAGGGCCCGGGCGCCATCGGCTGGTGCCGGTTCGTCGAGGAACTGGAGCCGCTCGAGCCGGGCGATGTCGCCCGCACGCTCAAGGGCGCTGCGCAGGCGATCGAGCGCCGGGCGCAGCGTTGTAGGCACCGACGCCGTGTCCAGCAGATGAACCTCGTCCGTAGTGGTGTCGTGGAGCGCCGGCACGAACCAGGTGTCGTCAGGGATCGGCTGGCCCCGCTCGGCGAGCGCGGCGCGCACGGCCGGGTCGTTCAGGATAAGAGCCGCCATGCGCACGCTCGCCTCGCCGGTCTGACCGGCACAGGCACCGCAATCGAGGCCCGCACGCTGCGGATTGTTGACGGTGGAACTGCCATGGCCCGCGAGCAGCACGATGGGCGCGAAGCGCGACTTGAGACCCATGGCATTGAGGATAAAGGCCGCCACGTCGGCGCGCTCGTCGCGGGGGATGCCCCAGCCAGCGCGCTCTTCCTCGCCCGTCGGGGGTGTGGCGTCGAGGTCGGGGCCCAGAGCGGACGCGTCGCCGCGGCCAAGCCCGGCAGCATCCGGGTGGGGTACCGGGCGAGTCCAGCCAAAGCTGTCGCTAACCAGCTTGAAGACGTAGAGAAGCCCGGCGGACTCCACGAAGGAGAAGCAGGAGGCGCTGGAGAGTTTGAAGTACTTCCAGGCCTTCGACAGGCTGAGCTGCTGCTTGCGCCGCGCCAGCACGGCCTCGGTGCGTGGACCGCCCCCGTCCCCCGCACTCTCGCATACCCGATAGCGCGGCGGCAGCAACACCGGTAGGTGCGCCTGTGAACGCCCCGCCCCCAGCGGACGGTACTCGGCCATGATGCCGAAGAAACCCGCGAAACCCTGGGTCTCGATGGCGTTGTCGGCCGTTTCCAGGGCGCGCCTGAACACCTCCGAGCGTACGTCAATGCAGAAAGCCGCCTGGGCCACCGGCCGGGGCGCCGCCGCGGCTGGCCGTTCTGAACTCGCCCCACGCAGACCTGCCACCAGGCGGCGCTGGTAACCGATCTCCAGGGCTCGCTGCAGGATGAGATTCACCTTCAGGGCCCGGCCCTGTTCCGGTCGCAACTCGCGTGGCCAGCAGCGCAGCGACTGCAGCCATTGCGCCCGGTGCGCCGGGCGCTCGCAGGTGGCCACGAGCAGAGCTTCCCACGCCACACGGATGGCCAGCAGGTCCACGATGTCGTCGTTGCGCCCACCTTCCATCTCGGCTACCCAGCGCAGATGTCGGGTATAGCTGGCCCACCCACCCACCGTGGACAGGGCCACATAGAGAAAATCCTCCAGCCTGTCCTGCGGCACATCCATGCGTTCCACGGCCGCCTGAATGGCATCGCGTGGCGAGTCCGGCAACGTCCGCATGGCCGCGTCGGCATTGCGGATGTCCATGCCCCGGGGACTGCGGTCCACGCAGGTGTAGTGCCACCACGAGTTGTAGAGGCCATCGCCGAAGCGCGGCAGCGGCCAGATGGCCTGTCCCAGATCGTAGTAAGCCGCGCAAAACTGGCTCGTCTGCTGGACCACGTAGCCGGAATGGCTCGGGCGATATCGCCCGTCGCGCATGTGGGAGTACAGAAGCTGCGGGATCGCGAGGGCCACGGGCTCCGCCACCGCGTTTTTCAGCGCGGCGAGATCCAGGTCGGCCCCGCTGCGCAGCAGCGCCTCCTGCAGGTCTTCATCGGTGATGCGCCCGGCGGCAATCTGCTCGCGGAACCATTCCCGGTTCATCGTCATGGGACGTCCGATGATGCGTCGATGGTATTCGGCCGCACTGTCGAAATGCTGCCCCACGAAGCCCAGGTACGGGTTCGTGGCCACCATGGCATCAAGGGGCCAGAAGGGCGCGAAACGCTCGCACACGGCGTCCACAGCGGCGTCGGTCCAGCGCTCCGACGGCGCCGCGGTGACAGCCGTTTCCTGTGTCACCCGATCCGTCATGGCGTGCCCACCTCTGTTCGCTTCAGGCTCATGAGCGCAGCCGCCCCCGGCGCCCTGGAAGGTCCCTGAACCTGGCCGGCCAGACCCGGTAGACCAGGCGCTCGACGGGCAGGTCCGTGTACAGACCGTTATACAGATGCACGTAGAGCCGCCGCAGCCAGGGGGCGGCTGGCCGGCTGGTCAGCACCGCCTGGAAGTAGGACAGGCCGAGGAACACCACCGCTACCACGCCCAGCAGCAGGTATTCGCCCAGCGGCACCGACTGGGGAATGGGGCCAAGTACGCCGCTGTAGACAACGCTGACCACGGTGTGAAGGCCAAAGTAAACCGCCGTGACCAGCACGGAGATCCCGAGTAACCGCACGGCCAGGGCGGCACCCGACCAACCCGCAAGCAACAGTTGGGACACGGCCACCGCAACGATGGTGCCGATGGCAACCAGAGCCGGTTCTTCGGCCGGGGTGATACCCCATGCGGCGGCCATGGCGAAGGTGATGGCCGCGTTCAGGGCGACCGTGGCACCCCAGGTCAGCGGCGTAACGTGCTTCCGCGCCTTTGACCCCGGTACCCGCAGCAGGTCGACCATGCTGCCCGAGGATAGGAAGGCGTGTGCCTTGTACAGGGAGTGCGCGACCAGATGCAGCACCGCAAGGACGAACAGGCCGAGGCCGAGCTCGAGCAGCATGAACCCCAGTTGCCCGGCCGTTGACCAGGCCAGGGAGCTCTTGATGGCGGTCTGGGTCAGCATGGCGAGCGATGCCAGCGCGGCGGTCATCAGCCCCACCAGCGCCAAGGCGATCAGCGCGTCGCCGTCGGCCAGCAGCAGTTCGTGGGTGCGCAGCACGATGATGGCCCCGCTGTACACGATGCCGGCGTG
>JAZBOL010000072.1:0-5489 GCA_036351115.1 Lysobacterales bacterium
CAGCACACACCTTCGTCAGCGCCGCCGTCAGCGTCGTCTTGCCGTGGTCCACGTGACCGATCGTGCCAACGTTCACGTGCGGCTTGTTACGTTCGAACTTTTCCTTGGACATGGATGCTTTCCTCTATGTCGTCTTTCCGCCTCAGGCGGTCTTCTTGATCACTTCATCCGCTACGCTCGCCGGAGCTTCCGCGTAGTGGTCGAATTCCATCGTGTAGGTGGCCCGGCCCTGGGTCTGTGACCGCAGGTCCGTGGCGTACCCGAACATTTCCGACAGGGGCACGTGGGCGTTCACGATCTTGCCCGACGGCGTGTCTTCCATGCCCTGGACGATGCCCCGGCGACGGTTCAGGTCGCCCATGACGTCGCCCATGTAATCTTCCGGCGTCACCACCTCGACCTTCATCATCGGCTCAAGGAGCACCGGGTCGGCCTTCAGGGCCGCGTTCCGGAACGCCATGGAGCCGGCGATCTTGAAGGCCATCTCGTTCGAGTCCACGTCGTGGTAGGACCCGTCGAACAGCGTCACCTTGGTGTCGACCACCGGGTAACCGGCGATCACGCCGTTCGTCATCTGCTCCTGGATGCCTTTATCCACGGAGCCGATGTATTCGCGCGGCACCACGCCACCCACGATGGCGTTTTCGAACTCGTAGCCGGCGCCCGATTCCATCGGTTCGAGCCGGATGACCACGTGGCCATACTGGCCGCGGCCTCCGGACTGGCGGACGAACTTGCCTTCCGCCTCGACCGTCTTGCGCACCGTCTCCCGGTAGGCCACCTGGGGCCGGCCGACGTTGGCCTCGACCTTGAACTCGCGCTTCATGCGATCCACCAGGATATCCAGGTGCAACTCGCCCATGCCCGAGATGATGGTCTGGCCCGACTCCTCGTCCGTGTGCACGCGGAAGGACGGATCCTCCTGCGCCAGCTTGCCGAGGGCGATGCCCATCTTTTCCTGGTCCGCCTTGGTCTTCGGCTCCACGGCCACGGAAATCACCGGGTCCGGGAACTCCATGCGTTCCAGCGTGATCACGTGGTCGATATCGCAGAGCGTGTCGCCCGTGGTCACGTCTTTCAGTCCGACGGCGGCGGCAATGTCGCCGGCGCGAACCTCCTTGATCTCTTCGCGGCTGTTGGAGTGCATCTGGAGAATGCGCCCCACCCGCTCTTTCTTGGCCTTAACCGGGTTGTAAATGGTGTCGCCGGAGTTCAGCACACCGGAGTACACCCGGAAGAATGTCAGCGAACCCACGAAGGGATCGGTGGCGATCTTGAACGCCAGCGCCGCAAACGGCGCTTCGTCATCGCTCGGCCGTTCGGCCTCCTGCTCGTTCTCCAGCACGCCCTTGATCGGCGGCACGTCCAGGGGAGACGGCATGAGCTGAACGACCGCGTCCAGCAGGGCCTGCACGCCCTTGTTCTTGAAGGCCGTGCCGCACAGGCAGGGCACGATGTCGTTGCCGATCGTGCCGGCCCGCAGGCCCTCGATGATCTGCTCCTCGCTCAGCTCGCCGGTCTCGAGGTAAGCCTCCATGAGCTCCTCGGACGCCTCGGCGGCGGCTTCGATCATCGTTTCCCGGGCGGCTTCGGCGTCTGCCTGCAACTCGGCCGGGATGTCATGGGCCTCAAACGTCGTGCCCATGTCTTCATTGCTCCAGGTGATCGCCTGCATCTTGACCAGGTCAATGATGCCGGCGAACTCCTCTTCGGCCCCGATCGGCAACTGGATGGGCACCGGGCGGGCGCCGAGGCGCTCGCGGATCTGCTCGACCACCCGCAGGAAGTCGGCGCCGGTGCGATCCATCTTGTTGACGAAGGCGACGCGCGGTACGTGGTAGCGCGTGGCCTGGCGCCAGACCGTCTCGGACTGGGGCTGCACACCGCCGACGGCGCAAAACACGGCGACGGTGCCGTCGAGCACGCGCAGGGAGCGCTCGACCTCGATGGTGAAATCCACGTGCCCGGGCGTATCGATAATGTTGATACGGTGCTCCGGGAACTGCTGGTCCATCCCTTTCCAGAAGCAGGTCGTGGCAGCGGACGTGATCGTGATGCCGCGCTCCTGTTCCTGCTCCATCCAGTCCATGGTCGCGTTGCCGTCATGCACCTCACCGATCTTGTGCGAGACACCCGTGTAAAACAGGATGCGCTCCGTGGTGGTCGTCTTACCGGCATCGATGTGCGCCATGATGCCGATATTCCGATACCGTTCGATGGGTGTGGTTCTGGCCACGACTACGGTCTCTCCAACTCTCTTGCGCTTTCCGGCTCTCTGCCCTGTCCGCTTACCAGCGGTAGTGCGAGAAGGCCTTGTTGGCTTCCGCCATGCGGTGCGTGTCTTCGCGCTTCTTCACGGCGGAGCCACGCTGCTCGGCGGCTTCCAGCAGTTCACCCGCGAGACGCTGGGGCATGGTGGACTCGTGACGACCGCGGGCCGCCTCGATGATCCATCGCATGGCCAGGGCCTGGCGACGCTTCGGACGCACTTCCACGGGCACCTGGTAGGTGGCGCCACCGACGCGTCGGGACTTCACCTCGACCATGGGGCTCACGTTATCCAGCGCCTGCTCGATGAGCTCGACCGGCGTAGCGCTCTTGTTGCGCTCTTCCATGGTTTTCATGGCGCCGTAGACGATGCGCTCGGCCGTGGATTTCTTGCCGCTCTGCATCACCATGTTGATGAAGCGGGCGATCACGGGGCTGCCGAACTTGGGATCCGGCAGGATTTCACGGCCGTAATTGGTGTTCTTTCTGGACATTGTT
Source organism: Lysobacterales bacterium (assembly GCA_036351115.1). Classification (GTDB taxonomy): domain Bacteria; phylum Pseudomonadota; class Gammaproteobacteria; order Xanthomonadales; family SZUA-36; genus Marinihelvus. The sequence goes on from JAZBOL010000072.1 coordinate 2,767, forward strand.
CGCTAGGCCTCTATCAGCTCTTGGGCTTCTTGGCGCCGTACTTGGAACGCCCCTGGCGACGATCGGACACACCGGCCGTATCCAGGCTGCCGCGCACCGTGTGGTAGCGCACACCCGGGAGGTCTTTCACACGACCACCGCGGATCAGCACCACGCTGTGCTCCTGCAGGTTGTGACCCTCACCACCGATGTAGGAGGTCACTTCGAATCCATTGGTCAGCCGCACGCGGGCCACCTTGCGAAGGGCCGAGTTCGGCTTCTTCGGGGTGGTGGTGTACACGCGCGTGCACACGCCACGCTTCTGCGGGCATCCTTCCAGCGCCGGCACGTTGGACTTGTAGACCTTCGGCTTACGCGGCTTGCGAACCAGTTGATTGACTGTCGACATAAAGTTGTTTCCCAAAAAACGGAACCAAAAAAACAATTCTCTAAACAAAACGACAGCCGACCCAACCCGGGACAGCTGTCGAAGGGCGCGCATTTTTTCACTGCCCTTCCCGCAATGTCAAGCGCCCAACCCGTACCTCTGGAGGCAAGGATTGAGCGCCTTGGTTTCCGGCCCACGCGCCGGCGACATCGGCTTTCCGAAACGGTCTCCGGGCAGACGCTTAAGGCCAGATCAACGTGTCGGGTTGATGCCTGGCGTCCTTCCGCCACCGCTCGGCTTCCCTGTTTGGGAAGATCGATTACGTTAGCCGGACAAGTATGCCACGACCCGGCGCCAAGAGCAACTCCCCTGCCGGAATCCTCCGGAAACCCTGCCCCGGAAGACCGGTCAAGGGGAACCGAAGTGAATCGCAAGTAAAACTGAGGATTGAAGCCTCGAAATCCTGCGAAGGAACCACAACCTCCCTCACAACACATGGCGCCGTCGTCGGGCGCCGCTCGAACAGGAGCAGGGGATGGTGGATTGGAAGCGTTGGATGGGTGTGGCGGCAGCCGTTGTCCTGGCTGATGCGGCCCGGGCCGAGCAGCCGGTGGGGGACGAGGAAACCACCCGACTGTTCGGCGAAATCTGGCGTTCCGTGAACGTCTACGGCGATCTCGACCGGGATGACTTTCCCTTCGTCAAGTTTCGTGGCCGCTACCACGGCCAGGCCTTCAGCGTGACCGGCGACGGCGCCGATGACGACGGCTGGGAGAATCGACGCTTCCGCCTCGGCATGGATGTCCTGTTCAATGAACAATGGGAATTCGCTTTCGACTTCAACATGTCCACCGACGGCGAGGACGAGGTGGTGGACAACTTCGACTTTATCGCTCTGAATTATCGCTACAGCGACAACACGGCCTTCTCCATCGGCAAATTGCGCCGCAACCCGCTGACGCGCGAGGACAGTATCTCGTCGAACCGGATTCTGACCATCGAGCGGTCCCTGCTGGCATCGCGCTTTTTCATCGACAACGTGGGCGGCGTGTTCGGTGTTCACCAGAAAGACGACTGGGTATTCGGCGGTGGTGTCCTGCTGGGCACGACCACGGGTGACCTGAACATTCCCTCCTTCGATGGCTCGAAACTGTTCAAGGGCAACATCGCCAAGCAGCTCACGCCGATCACCGAGCTGCGCCTGGACTACCTCTACAACCCCGGGGACTCGGACAACAACGACGTCGAGCCATACCAGAACGTCGTCTCCCTCAACAGCTACACGCGCTCCGGGAAGTGGGGCCTGATCACCGACCTGATTTACGCGGACGGGCTCCCCGCAGCGCGCGGCGACCTCTTCGGTTTCGTCGTCCTGCCCCACGTCATGCTGACCCGGCGGCTGCAGCTGGTGGGGCGCTACACCTGGTCCGCGTCCAACGAACCGGATGGCATCCGGCTGCTCAATCGCTACGAACGGCGCGCGGTGCCCGAGGGCTTCGAACTCGGCGACCGTCACCAGGCGCTGTATGCCGGTCTCAATTACTACATCTACGGCCACAAACTGAAACTCATGACCGGTATCGAGTACACGGAGTTCGAATCGGTCAACGGCAACACGTCGACGTTCACGGTGAACGGGGCGGTTCGATTTTACTTCTGAATACCGGTTTGGAAAGAAGCCTGAGCGGATGGTGGCCTGAATAAGCCTGGTCTCACAGGACCGAAACCAGGGGCTGCGTGAGTTACCCAGGGAGGCAAGTGATGATTTAGGACCACTCGCTAAAATTGTTCCCCACACGATCTGATAATGAGGTGACCGAATGAAAGTAGCGTGCGCTGAATTACTTGGACCGAAGGGTCTTGTCTACTGGGAACGACACGTTGATATTCCACTTCTTGAAAATGAAAATCAGAATTAGTAACGTTAATAACACTAATATGACTTGGAAAAACACTTCGCATGGATAGCGAAATTTTCCCCCTGAATGAACTTGCGACAGCACTCTTGTTGGCCGTGATTTTCCTGTTGGCAGTAGCGCCCAATCGCATTCTCCTTAACGCAAGGAGGTGCCCCCCTAGACCATTGTGTTTGGCAATTGCAGCGGCATCAGCAACGATTGGAGCATGGTTCGGCTATGTTGTCGTTTATATCGACTTGAACATTGAGGAGTCACTCAAGGCTCTGCTCGGATTATTAGTCTTTTTCACGCTATCAATCAGGCTATTGGAACTTTATAGATTGCAAGATCCACAAATACCGCTCAAGGAGGAGCAATGAGGACCATTTGTATTTTCGCCTTTAGCTGGCTTATCGGAACGACGCTAGTTTCTGACGCATTAGCTTTCGATTCACAAG
>JAZBOL010000073.1:0-14992 GCA_036351115.1 Lysobacterales bacterium
CGCGTGGCTCGGCGCCGCGCTTGGCGTTCTCGCCTGCGCGTCGCCGCTCCCGGCGCAGACGCCGGTGCCTTCCTGGCTGGAACAGATTCGGGTTCCGCCCATCATCAACGCCGACGCGCCCGCTGAGCCGGTCATCGTCGCCATCGTCGACGATGCCTTTGATCTCTCCGACCCCAACCTGGCCCCGTTTCTCTGGCGCAATCCTCGGGAGCCGAACCGCGACGGGCGCGACAGCGATGGCAACGGGCATATTGACGACCTCCACGGCTGGGACGTGTCGGACAATGACCGGGACACTTCGCCACCAGCAGCACGGGAGGCGGAATTCTTCCACGGGCTGCGTCTCGCCACCATCGTGACCCGCATGGCGGCCGCCGCCTATGGCGACAGCGCCCCGGACCGGATCCGGATCATGCCCGTGAAAGCCGCGTCCGACTGGGACTCCCCCGTGTACGTGCGCCAGGGCTTTGAAGGGATCGCCTACGCCCTCGACGCCGGCGCGGACCTGATCCTTACCTCCTGGTCGACTCCACAACTGACACTCGAGCAGGAAGACCTGCTGGAACGCGCCACGCGCGCCGGCGTTCTTGTCGTCGCCGCCGCAGGCAACCTTCCGCAGGCGCTACCGCAATATCCCGCGGCGCATCCTGACACTCTGGCTGCAGGCCTGAGTGGCATGTCCGACCGGAGCGACGCGGTGGGCAGCTGGGGCCAGCACCTGGACCTGCTGGCTCCGGGTTCCCGGCTTCGCTTTCCCAGCACGGGACCGACGGTCGACTCCGGCTCGTCCTATGCTGCCGCCATGGTCGCCGGCGCGGTCGCGCTGGTGCTCGCCACCCGCAAAAACGTGACCGCCGCCGAGGCGCGCGCCTGCGTCGTGAGTTCCGCAGCGCCGCACGGAGTGCAACCGGGGGACGAGTTCGTCGGCAAACTGGGTGCCGGCGAGCTGGACGTCGCCGCCGCCCTCGCCTGCCCTTTGCTGTTCCAGCCGGATAGCGGTCCGGTAGCCCTGAACCGGACCCGGGGTGCGCTACGCCTCGACAAGCAACAACGCGGGCCGAAGCGCTGGACCCTCCGCATGGAGGGAGATTTGGCGGGCATACGTTTTCGACGGCTCCAGCGTGCCGACGATGAATCGGAGGGCACGGTCAGGTTCGGAGATGATTCCCGCGACGCCACGGAATGGCTCGGCGAGTTCGCGCTGGCGGACCTGCCCAGGGAATTCTTCATACCTGGCACCACCGCGATCGTGGAACTCGACGGAGGTCGCCGGCTGGATTCCGGTGCGCTGCTTCAGTTCGAGGCAGAAACCTTCGACTTTTCAACCCGTTACTGCAGCGGGCAGCAGGAGGTGACAAGCCCCGGCCGAATCAGCGATGGCAGCGGGGACGCCCCCTATGCCGCGGCAACGGCCTGCAAATGGCTGATCACGGCACCGGAAGGACAGCGCATTCGCATCCGATTCAGTGACTTTGACACGGAACCGCGCGTCGACATTGTGTGGTTTTTTCACGGCGACCACACGAATGGCGAGGTCATGGCGCGCTTCAGTGGAACGGATATCCCCCCGGAGCTGACCACCTGGGCGCACCAGACCCTGATGTGGTTCGTCAGCGACGGGTCACGCCAGGGCCAGGGTTGGACGGCCCAAATCGAGTTCATCGGCAGCGAGACGCCAGGCGCCCCTGATTCTCCAGAGGACTGACTCGAGAGCGGCGTCTACAGACCGCGGGCCCACTCGGGCCTTAGCCCGGCCGCCTCCGGGCGCTCGAGCGCCTCGTCGACCTGGGCCAGGAGCCGGTCCCGGTCCTTGCCGAGCGTGCCCTTGAGCACCAGGTAATTGCTGGCGTGATCGCTGCGGAAGATCGTATTGCGCAGGTCCAGGGTCTCCAGCAGCCAGCGCATTTCCCGGAACAGCCCCGGCTGATCCAGCGGCGCGAATTTGCCGTCGTAGCCGGCCTGGAACCGCTCCATGCCCGTGGGGAAGCTCACCACCAGCGTGGACAGGTAATCCGGCTGGGCCGCGTTCATCAGGCGCGCCGAGTTCACGGCGTGCTGCCGGCTCAGGGCCTGGCCGCCCAGGCCGTTGAGAATCATCACCGAGCTTTTTGCCCCAGCCGCCTGGATGGTTTCCAGCGCGGCCAGGGAGCTGTTGAAGGTCTCGCCCTTGTTCACGCGCCGCAGCACCTCGTCGTCCCCGGACTCGCAGCCCACGTAAAACAGGGTCAGGCCCAGTGACGCCAGGTCCCGCAACTCGCCCGCGCTCTTGTGCCGGAGATTGCGGGGCAGGCAGTAGCTGCTGACCCGCTGCACGCCGGGCAGGTGGCGGCGGATGGCCTCGAGGATGCCATGCAGGCGGCGCACGGACAGGGTCATGGCGTCGCCGTCGGCCAGAAAGACCCGCCGCACGGGCATTCCGGTGCGGGCCACGGCGGCCAGCTCGGCCTCCACCTTTTCAAGGGATTTGTGGTTGAAGGCCTTCTGCGGCTGCGTGTACATCTCGCAGAAGGTGCAGCGATTCCAGCTGCACCCGTTGGTGACCTGCAGGATCAGGCTGCGCGCCTCCGAAGGCGGACGAAACACCGGTTCGACATAGGGAAGCGCCATCATGTGCGCTTGCCCAGCCGGTGCAGCACCAGGACCAGCACGAAGCCCGCGGCCAGCAGACCGAAGGCCGCGAGGGCTTCACCGTCCAGCGCCGCCGGCCAGACCGGGTTCGACGCCACGAGTTTTTCCTCGTCACCGACGGTGGCATAGCTCCGTTGCTGGAAGGGCCAGATCACCCACAGGGAACCGAGCAGGATGCCGATGATGGTCATCATGGTGGTGTCGTGGAAGCGCGCCAGCAGCCAGGTGATGGCCCGGGAGAACGCCAGCACCCCGCATACCATGCCGGCCAGGAACACCCCGATGATCAAGAGATCCAGCCGGCCCAGGGCGTCGATGATGTAAGCGTACTTGCCGAGGATCAGCAGAATGAAGGAGCCGCTGATGCCGGGCAGCAGCATGGCGCTGATGGCCACGAAACCGCAGAGAAAGATGAACCAGAGCGCCTCGGGCGTTTCCACGGGCACGAGGTTCACGACGACGAATCCGGCGACCGCGCCCAGCAGAACCCACCCCGCCTCCCGCGCGCCGAAGGCCGGGGCCTCGCGCAGCAGCACCCAGACGGACGCCAGGATCAGGCCGAAGAACAGCCCGTAGATCATCTCGGGATGGGTTTCGATCAGCTGGGGCAGCGGCACGACCCGGGTGAAGAACGCCAGCGCACTGACGATACCGAGGCCCAGGGGGATGAGGAACCGCAGGTCGTTGCGGCCCAGCGCGACGGCCGGACGGCCACCGAACAGGTCCCGCGCCCAGGCCAGGTCGAAGGAGCGGATCGCCCGCAGCAGGCGCTCGTAGATGCCCAGGATCAGGGCCATGGTGCCGCCGCTGACGCCGGGAATGATGTCCGCGCTGCCCATGGCGAAGCCCTTGGCCAGCAAACGGGCAGGGCCGTCGCCGTTGGCGCCTTCGTTCGTCGTTCCGGGCCTTTCGTCCCCCTGCCCTGCCGGTTCAGTCTGCTCCACCATGGGGCGATGATACGGGCTTTGCCGCAACCCGAGAACCGCCGGTCTCCTCTGTGCCCGGGCTTTGCCCGAACCAGTGCTTCGTCCGGTTCACCACCGCCACCAGGGACAGCATCACCGGCACCTCCACCAGCACGCCCACCACCGTGGCCAGCGCCGCGCCGGAGTTCAGGCCGAAGAGGCTGATGGCCACGGCCACGGCGAGCTCGAAGAAATTGCTCGTCCCGATGAGGCAGGCCGGGCCGGCCACGTTGTGCGGCAAATCCAGGCGCCGGGCGGCAACGTAGGCGATGACGAAGATGCCATAGGTCTGGATCAGCAGCGGAATGGCGATGAGCACGATGGCCAGGGGACTGGCGAGAATGGTCTCCGCCTGGAAGCCGAACAGCAGCACCACCGTGCCCAGCAGACCCACGATACTCACCGGCTTGAGCGCGTGCACGAAGCCGTCAACCCGGGCCTGCCCGCCCTGCCGCAGGAGCCACCGCCGGGTGAAAAACCCGGCCACCAGGGGCAACACCACGTAGAGCACCACCGAGAGCACGAGCGTGTCCCAGGGCACGGTGATGTCGGTCATCCCCAGCAACAGGCCCGCGATGGGTGCAAAGGCGAAGACCATGATGAGGTCATTCACCGAGACCTGCACCAGCGTGTAGTTGGGGTCGCCCTTCGTGAGCTGGCTCCAGACGAAGACCATGGCCGTGCAGGGCGCGACCCCAAGCAGGATCATGCCGGCGATGTACTCGTTCGCCGTCTGCGGATCCACCAGTGGCGCGAAAATCACCCGGAAGAACAGCCAGCCCAGCGCCGCCATGGTGAAGGGCTTGATGAGCCAGTTGACCACGAGGGTCAGCGCGAGCCCCTTCGGCCGGCTGCCGACATCGCGGATCGCGGTGAAATCCACCTGGATCATCATGGGATAGACCATGACCCAGATGAGCACGGCGACCGCCAGGTTCACGTGGGCGAATTCGAGATCCGCCACGGCCTGGAACAGGCCCGGCATCCAGGTGCCGAGACCGACGCCGATCAGGATCGCCAGCCCTACCCAGACGCTGAGGTACCGCTCGAACAGGCCCATCAGGCGCGCCCCGCGTCCGCGTGAATCTCCCGGCAGGCAGCGACGAGCGCCTCCGGTTCCAGGGAGGCCAGGTCCAGCGCCGCGAGGCGCTCGACGCGCTCCGCGAGCGCCTGGAAGGTCGCCTCGAAGGCCGGGGCAATCTCCTCCGGCGTGCCCTTCGCATCCGCCGGATCAGGCAGACCCCAGTGGACACGGGGCGTCGGCTCGAGCCACAGGGGGCAGGATTCGCCGGCGGCGGCGTCACAGACGCTGATCACCAGGTCGATGCGCTCGCCCGCCAGGTCCTCCATGGACTTGGACGCCGGGGCCTCGGGAACGATGCCGTGGCGCCCGAGGACGGCCAGCGCGTTCGGATTCACCTGGCCGGTGGGATGGCTGCCGGCGCTGAGGCCCTGCAGCCGCCCGTCGCCCCGGCAGGTCGCCAGGGCTTCACCGATGATGGATCGGCACGAATTACCCGTGCACAGAAAGAGAACATGAAGAGGCAATTGCACGACAGACTCCGGGGTAAGGGGGTTCAGCAGGCGCGCCGTAGAGACAGCGCCAGCTGTTGTTCGGCCGGCGCGACGAGGGTCCCGATGGTGTCCCGGGCCCAGGCCGGCAAGGCCGGGTTCAGGCGATAGTGCATCCAGGTGCCTTCCCGCCGCGCCACGACGAGGCCACAGCCCCGTAGCTGGGCCAGGTGCCTCGACACGGTCGGCTGGGGCGCTTCCAGGCTGCTGACCAGGTCGCACACGCACAGCTCCTCCTGGCGGAACAGGAGGCAGACGATGCCGAGGCGATGCTCGTCACCCAGGCACCGGGCGAGTTGGGTTGGAGAGATCATGGCTCGCATTATATTCGCTTTTCCGAATATAGTGAACCGCGAATCGCTGCGGGCGGTCGTGAACTCCGGGAAAAAATGCGCCTCGCGGTGGAAAGGAACGCCGCTCAGGGCACCCAGCCGATCTCCTGCGCAGTGAGGGGACCGATCAGCGCGGCGCCCAGGGATGCCGGCATGCGGGCCTCGGTGGCGGACAGGGCAATTCTGCCGCCCATGATTTCCGCCTTTCGCTGAGGAAACAGTGGCGTGGCGCGCGGATTCGCCAGGCCGTCGGGCACCAGGGGCTGGTTCGTGGCGGGATCGTACTTGTCCGTGGCGCCGAAGACGTGCAGCAGCTCGTGGGCGACGATCACGCGGTTGCGCGAGGCCGCGCGCCGGGAGGCGAAGGCGTTGACGACGGTGTAACGGCCCTTCTTGAGCCCCACGGACCGGTCGAGGACGGGATTGCCCTCGAGGGACTGGTAGCGCATGAACACCTGGATGTCCGGATCCAGCAACCCGTCCTGGTGCTCCTGCCGCCAGGCCCACCAGCGCATTTTCAGGCTCCACCACGCGATGGCCAGGCGGTTGTCCGAGGGCGGCAGCCCCGGCGGCAGGCTCTCGGGAATGGGCGCCAGCTGGAAGTGGGCCGCTTGCGGAATGGCGAGCCCGTAGCGGGCCGCTTCCCGTGAAAAAAATTCGCCGATGTCCTGGAAGCTCTCGACCTGGAGCTGATCGATGTAGCGACGGGTTTCGGGCCGGCTGTCCGCCGGAATGGGGTACACGGTGATCCACACCGTGCGGTCCCACTCGGCGAGGCGGGCCGCTCCCAGCCACTGGTTGCCTGCCACGACCAGGAGGATCAGCAGCAGGAATGCGATACGAAGCAGCTTGAACAGGGTCAGCCCCCGGCGCGCACCAGGCGAATTTCCACGCCGTCCTTCGGTGCGCCGCGCGTCAACACCGGGTGGACCGTGTCCGTGGTCCAGAGCAGCTCACCGTCGGCGCTGCGGATTTCAGCCCGCACTGCAAAGGTTAGACGGTCCTGTACCAGGCCCGGGGCGTAGTCGAGCGCAAAGGGAATGGGCACGGACTGGCCCGCTGCCTCGATGGTTTGCTGGGCCAGCACCCGGGCGGGTGCGTCCTGGAGACTGATGTCGAGCAGGCGCACATCGATGGTCGCGTTGACCGGCAGCGCCATGCGTTCCCGGTAAGTCACCGTGCCCGTCAGGGTGGCGCTCGCCGGCTCAGGGCTCACGGCCGCTTCTTCGCCACCACAACCGGTCACCACGACGGCGACCAGCAAACCCAGGGCCGCCAGCGCGCCACCGCGCGCTATTCGCATACGGCTTCGAGTCGCACGACGACCCGGAAGATGGAGGTCTCACCGGAAATCCCCGGGGACTCGCGCACGCCGACGGAGATCTCCGATTCCTTGCTGATGGGGGCCTCGCCGGGACCCGGGCTCTTCAGGGTGATGTCCACGGAGGCTTCACCCTTGTCGCTGATGAACATGTCCACTTCCGTGGCCTTCACGTGCAGCCGCACGAGCACCGTGCCCCCGGCGTCGCCGCCTTCCATGGTGACCGGGTCGGGCGGGCCGGGCGGTTCCTGGGTGACACCGCCGGGCAGGTTGTGCTTTGGCACCTTGATCGTGCCCTTGCCCTTGAGCCCCTCGTTGAACACCTTGGCCTCGACCTCGTATTTCCAGTCGTCCCCGATGGGACCGTCCTGGCGTTCACTCACCAGCGACATCGTCACCTTGCAACCCATGGCTCCTCCTCGATCCTGCGGTAATGGCCGGGGATGAACCGCCCCCGGAAATCGCGTGTCAGCATGATTGATCTGCGTCTGGAAACCTTAGCACATCAATCCACCAAAGCTTCCTACCGTAAACACGCCCCGAGGCGAAAAGTTGATCCCATTTTCCGGGTCCCGTTTTCTTCCTGATCCCGTTTTGCCCGCGCCCGTTCACTTCCCGGCGCACGATCAACGCGGTCCGTAGTCCCTGAATTTCTCCAGCACGCGTTCCATCTCGTCATCGGGCAGCGTCGCGGGTTCGCCCATCGCCAGGCACAGGCCGTAGATGCGGGCGAGCTGCTCCACGGTTTCGGCCAGGTGCAGCGCCTTTGGCAGGTCGTCGTGGAAGCACACGAGCCCGTGGTGCGCCATGAGGCAGGCACGGCGGTCCGCGAGGGCCGCGAGGACGTGTTCCGACAGGGCGTCCGTGCCGAAGGTGGCGTAGGGCGCGCAGCGGATGTCCCGGCCGCCGGCGAAGGCGACCTCGTAGTGAAACGCCGGGATGGCCCGCTCCAGGCACGCCAGGGCCGTCGCATGAGGGGCGTGGCAGTGCACCACGGCGCCGGCCTCGCGCCGCGCGGCGTAGATCGCCCGGTGGAAGCGCCATTCGCTCGACGGCTTGAGCGTGCCACGAGACGAACCATCCGCCGCCACGAACACCAGGTCCTCGAGGGAAAGATCCTCGTAAGGCACACCCGACGGCGTGATGAGCATGCCCTCGCCCTGGCGGACGCTGAGGTTTCCCGAGGTGCCGACGTTGCCCGTGCGGCCCAGGGAACGGGCCGCATCGAGCAGCGCCTGCGCCGCCGAGGGCTCGCTCACGCCGCGGCCTCGCCGCCGCGCTGCTCCGGGTAGAGGCCGAGGAGTCCCTCTTCGCTGGCCGGGCAGCGCCCCCGCTCCGTGATCAGCCCGTCCACCAGCCGGGCGGGCGTCACGTCAAAGGCGAAGTTGCGCCCCGGCGCGCCCTCCGGCGTCAGCAGCACCGTCTGCAGCCGGCCCGCGGCGTCGAGGCCCTGGATGTGCGTGACTTCCGTCGGGTCGCGTTCCTCGATGGGAATGTCCCGGACGCCGTCCGAGAGCCGCCAGTCGATGGTCGGGCCCGGCAGGGCGACGTGAAACGGCACGCCGTTGTCCCGGGCCGCCAGCGCCTTGAGATAGGTGCCGATCTTGTTGCACACGTCACCGCTGCGCACCGTGCGGTCCGTGCCGACGATCACCAGGTCCACCTGGCCGTGCTGCATGAGGTGCCCCCCGGCGTTGTCCACGATGACGTCGAAGGGCACGCCGTGGGACGCCAGTTCCCAGGCCGTGAGCGCCGCGCCCTGGTTGCGCGGACGGGTTTCGTCCACCCACACGTGCACGTCCAGCCCGGCGTCGAAGGCCTTGTAGATGGGCGCCAGGGCCGTGCCCCAGTCCACGGTGGCCAGCCAGCCCGCGTTGCAGTGGGTCAGGATGTGGAAAGTCCCCGTCTCCCGGCGACGCTCGAGCAACGCCCGGATCAGGGCCAGGCCGTGATCGCCGATGGCCGCGTTGATGTCCACGTCTTCGTCACACAGGGCGTCGGCCAGTTCGAAGGCCCGTTCGGCCCGGTCAGCGGGCGCCGTGCCATCGAGTCCCCGGCGCAGGCGCTGCAGCGCCCAGGCCAGGTTGGAGGCCGTGGGCCGGGTTGCGATCAGGGTCGCGCAGGCCTGCGCCAGCCCGTCGTCGGACGGGTCGGCCTGCAGGCCAAGCGCCAGCCCGTAAGCCGCCGTGGCGCCGATCAGCGGCGCGCCCCGAACCCGCATGGTGGCGATGGCTTCCGCGGCGTCCGCCAGGGTGCGGAGCGTGCGCGTTTCGAAGCGATGGGGCAACAGGGTCTGGTCGATGATGCGCACGCTGTCGCCCGGGGGTTCGCGCCAGATCGTTCGCCAGGGGGTGCCATCAATATTCATCCGAATCTGCCTCGTCAAGCTGCCGGGTGGAAAGGCCCTCATGATACCCCCCGGTGTTACCATCGCGCCGTCCCGACACCGTCAGACCGCCATGAGCTACGCCACCCACCTCGAATGCACCGCCTGCGGTGCGACCTACCCGGCCGACGCCGTCATGAATCTTTGTCCCGTGGACCAGCGCCCGGTGCAGATCGTGCTCGACCTGGAGCGCCTGGCGCGCGACTACCCGGGGACATCCTGGCACACACCGGCCCGCAGGAACCTCTGGCGCTTCGGGCCCCTCCTGGCCCTCGACCGGGACGATCCGGCGGACGCGCGTCACATCGTTTCCCTCGGCGAGGGCTGCACCCCACAGCTCGACTACGGCGATTACGGGCCGGCGCGGGCGGCGCGCCTGTGCCTGTCCATCAAGGACGAGGGCAAGGCGCACAGCGGTTTCGGCGCCAATCCGACCCAGAGCTTCAAGGACCGCGGCATGACCATGACCGTTTCCATGGCCAGGCGGCTGGGTCTCGAGCGCCTGGCGATTCCCACCCAGGGCAACGCCGGGGACTCGCTCTGCGCCTATGCCGAGGCCGGCGGCCTGTCCGCCGTGGTCGCCATGCCGGACGACACCCCCATGCCCATCCTGGGCCGGGTCGCTGCCCTGGCGCAGACCACGGACCGGTTCCACCTCGAGCTGGTGAAGGGCACGATTCGCGAGGCCGGCGAGTTGCTCAAGGAACGCTGGATTCCGGACGGCTGGTTCAGCGTGGCCACGTTCCAGGAGCCGGGGTGGCGCATCGAAGGCAAAAAGACCCTGGGACTGGAGCTGGCGGAGCCGTCGGCGCCGGGTGAGCCCTGGTCCCTGCCGGACGTGGTGCTCTATCCCACGGGCGGGGGCACGGGGGTGCTGGGCATGTGGAAGGCCTGGGACGAGCTGGAGGCCCTGGGCGTCATCGGCAGCGATCGGCCACGCGTGATCTGCGTCCAGTTTGAAGGCACCGCGCCGCTGGTACAGGCGCTGGAAGCCGGTCGGGACGACACGACGCCGGTCGAGGCCCACTACACGATTGCTTACGGCCTGAACGTCCCCGGCGGCGTCGGGCAGTTCAAGGTGCTGGACATCGTCCGGCGGTCGGGAGGTACGGCGATCGCCGTGGCGGAGCGGGACATCGAAACGACCCTGTCATCGGTCTGGCGCGACAAGGGCTGGTGGATCAGCCCGGAGGGCGCGGCCTGCCTGGCCGCCCTGCCCGCACTGCTCGACACCGGCCAGGTCAGGCCCGGTGAGCGCGTCGTGTCCTTCAATACGGGGTCGCTGGAGAAATACCTGCCTTCCCTGCGCCACCTGCTGTGAGGCGGGTCACTCGGCGGACCCTTCCACCAGCGCTCGCCCGGCATCCAGGCCCAGGGTGACCACCTCGGTCCGGCCCTGGTCCGGTCCCAGGTACACGCGCGAGCCATAGGCGCGGAAATCCACCCGGCGGAAACCCCGGTCCGAGGGATCGGTCACCAGCACCTCGCCGGACAGCACCCGCACGTGGCCCGTGTCGCTCTCGTGCCACGTTTCGAAAGAGTCGCGCAGTCCCTCGACCACGGGCGTCATGGCCTGCAACCGGTCCAGGTCACAGTCCGTGCAGGACAGGCGGAGCGTCATCTCGGGATCGAGGAAGGGAACGCAGGCGGTGAACCGTGGTTCGGCTTCGCCGCTCGCCAGGTCATAGCGCCACAGGGTCAGGCTGGGGGTCCATGCCAGGGCCGAGCAGTCGAAGGCGCCATGCTGCAGCAGCGTCTCACCGGTGGTGTAGCGGGGCGCCACCCGCTCACGCAGCACGAAGTGCCCGGCGCCAGGCAGGCCGTTGGCCCGGAATTCCCGGAGCACCTGCTCCAGCGTTTCCGCCGTGGTGCGGTGCAGGGGATCGTCCGCGTCACAGCGGTCGCACTCGAGCACGGGCAGCACGGCGCCGTCGGACAGCGCGTGCAGCGCATTGCCCTCGGTGCTGAACCAGGCCGTCTCCGCCTCGGCAAGACAAGCGCCGATCGGCAGGATGAGCAGGCTCAGAATGGCCCATAGTTGTGGTCGATTCATAAATCCCCCTGTCTGCCTCTTAATACGAAAATAGCAGGGGAAAACGATCATCACCGGGCGATGGCCGGCGCCGGGTTTCGGGTCGCGGATAAAGGAACGGCCGAAGGGAGCTTCGGCCGTCAATCTCACTGCGGAGAATCAAACACAATCGCTTTCCTGTCACGGGAGACCGTAAGAGGAGTGTTTACCTTAGCCCCCGGGCATGGCGAACGCCTTGACGCAGGTCAAGGGACGCGGCGCCGCGCCGAACGCCGGCCTGATCCCCCGCTGCGCCTTGCGACCACCGTGGCTGTGCTAGGCTCCGCCGCATGAGCGACCACCCCACGTCCTTCGCCGACCTCGCGCGGCTGCTGCGCTATGCCCGCGCGCACCACGGCCAGATCGCCCTGGCCAGCCTGTGCTCGGTGCTGAACAAGCTTTTCGACATCATGCCGGAAATCCTCATCGGCATGGCCATCGACGTGGTGGTGCGGCAGGAGGAGAGTTTCATGGCCGGGCTCGGGCTGGCGGAGCCTTTTCACCAGATCCTGGCCCTGGGGGGCCTGACGATCCTGGTCTGGGGCTTCGAATCGCTCTTCGAGTTCCTGCTGCTGGTGCTGTGGCGCAACACGGCCCAGCGCCTCCAGCACGACCTGCGCCTGGACGCCTACGGGCACCTGCAGGACCTGGACATGGCCTGGTTCGAGGATAGCCAGACGGGCAACCTTGTGGCCATCCTGAACGACGACGTCAACCAGCTCGAGCGCTTTCTCAACGGCGGCGCCAACGACCTGATCCAGGTGGTGGTGACGGTCATTTCCGTGGGCGCGGTGTTCTTTTACCTGTCGCCACCGATCGCCCTCATGGCCTTCACGCCCATCCCGGTCATCATCATCGGCGCTTTCTGGTTCCAGCGCCGGGCCCAGCCGCTCTACGCCACCGTGCGCGACCGGGTCGGGGTGCTGGCGGCACGCCTGTCCAACAACATCGCCGGCATCGCCACCATCAAGAGTTTTACCCGCGAGGCGGAGGAACTCGAGCGACTCCGGGCCGACAGCCAGTCCTACGTCGAGGCGAACCGGAAGGCGATCCGCATCAGTTCGGCCTTCATTCCGGTGATCCGCATGGCCATCATGGCCGGCTTCGTGGCCACCCTGGTCTACGGCGGCAAGCTCGTGCTGGACGGCGAGCTGAACGCCGGCGCCTACAGCGTGCTCGTGTTCCTCACCCAGCGCCTGCTCTGGCCCCTGACGCGCATGGCGGAAACCATCGACCTCTTCGAGCGCGCCATGGCCTCGACCCGCCGCATCCTGAACCTCATCGAGACCCCGATCCGGGTGCGTCGCGGCGGCACCGCCCTGGACCTTGCCGGCGTCCAGGGCGACGTGCGCTTCGAGGATATGAGCTTCGGCTACGGCGACGGGCCGGAGGTGCTGAGCCACATCGACCTGGACGTGCCCGCCGGCGCCACCGTGGCCCTGGTCGGCCAGACCGGTTCCGGAAAGAGCACGCTGGTCAAACTGCTGCTGCGCTTCTACGACCCGCGCTCGGGCCGCATCCTGCTCGACGGCAAGGACATCGCCGACCTGGTGGTGCAGGACCTGCGCGCCGCCATCGGCTTCGTCAGCCAGGACGTATACCTGTTTCACGGCACCGTGCGGGACAACATCGCCTACGGCCGGCCGGACGCGGACGACGAGGCGATCCGCGAAGCGGCGCGCATGGCGGAGGCGGAGGACTTCATCCGGGACCTGCCGGACGGCTACGACACGATCGTCGGCGAACGGGGCCAGAAACTCTCCGGCGGCCAGCGCCAGCGCCTGTCCATCGCCCGGGCCGTGCTCAAGGACCCGCCCATCGTGATCCTCGACGAGGCCACCTCGGCCGTGGACAACGAAACGGAGGCGGCGATCCAGCGCTCCATGCGCCGCATGGCCGAGGGCCGCACGGTGTTCGTCATCGCGCACCGCCTGTCCACCATCGTGGACGCGGACGTGATCTGCGTGCTGGACGGCGGACGCATCGTCGAACAGGGCACGCACGAGGCGCTCCTGGCCGGGGACGGCATCTACCGGGGGCTGTGGCGGGTGCAGACGGGCCTGGAGGCGCTCGGCGAGGCCGTCAGCGCCTGATCCGGCGCCCAAGTAGCCCGGAAGTTACTCCGGGTCGTTTTCTTGGTCGTGACCGTGATCGTGTCCGCCAGGACCGTGCGCGTGCCCGTGCTGCTGCTCTTCTTCCGTCGCGTCCCGCACCTCGACGATCTCGACGTCGAAGTTCAGCGTGTGACCGGACAGGGGATGATTGGCGTCCACATCCACGTTGAAGCGCCCGACCTTGAGCACCGTGACCTGGGCCGGACCCTGGTTGGTCTGCAGGTTCAGGATCATGCCCGGCTTGAGCTGGTTCGGCTTCACACCGAGCTTTTTCAGCGGCAGGCGCTGCACGTTGGCGTCGCGGCGCTCGCCGTAGCCTTCTTCCGGCGGGACCGCCACCTCGAAGGTATCACCGGCCTGTTTGCCCGCCATGGCCTTTTCCAGGCCGGGAATGATGTTGCCGGCCCCGTGCAGGTACCGCATGGGCTCATCACGCTCCCGCGATGAATCCAGGGTCTCTCCGTCCTCGGAGGTCAGGGTGTAGTGGAAGGAGACGACCTTCTTGTCTTCGATGTTCATGGCGTGCTTCTTTTCGTGTGGTTCAGGCAAGCCCGCGATTATACCCGCCGCGAACCGGCGTGGGCCAAGCAGAACAGACGCCGAAAGGTGCGGTCCGTCACACCCCCCTGCCCCGCACCGCGGCTGACAGGTCACGCTCCGTGCGCTATGGTTTCGCGCCTCGGAGTCATCCATGGAAGGGTCAAGCGACGCCGTTCCGGCCCGACCCGTTCCCTGCGACTCGATCATCAGCTGGAGTGCCGACCATGAATTTGCGTAACGCCATTGCCTGTCTCGCCGCCCTGCCCGCCCTGGCCCTGGCCCAGAACGCCTCCCGGGACCTGAACTTGCCCCAGGACGCCCCGGTCTCGCCCATCGCCGCGACCAACACGCCGCTCACCATCGAGGAATGGACCGTGCCCTGGGAAAACTCGCGCCCCCGGGATCCGGACGTGGCGCCCAACGGCACCATCTGGTTCGTGGGCCAGCGCGGTGACTACGTGGGCCACTTCGACCCGGCCACGGAAGAATTCCGCCAGTTCGAACTGCCCCCGGGCACGGGACCGCACAACGTGATCGTGGACCGGGACGCCTCCCTATGGATCGCCGGCAACCGGCAGGGCTACATCGGCAAAATGAACCCGAACACGGGGCAGCTGACACGCTACCCCATGCCCTTGGAGGACGTGAAGGACCCGCACACGCTGATTTTCACCGGCAAAGGCGAGATCTGGTTCTCGGCCCAGTGGGCCAACGTGATCGGCCGCCTGAACCAGCGCAGCGGCGAAGTGCAGCTGGTCGAGGTGCCCATCGAGAAGTCGCGCCCCTACGGCGTCAAGCTCGACTCGAACGGCCGCCCCTGGTTCGCCCTGCTGGGCACAAATGGTATTGCCACCGTCGACCCCGAATCCTTCGAGCTGACCGTGATCCGCACGCCGCGGGAAGCCTCGCGCCTGCGCCGCATCGCCATCACCAGCGACGACCGCGTCTGGTACACGGACTACAGCGAGGGCTGGCTGGGCGTCTACGACCCGGCCACGGAAGCCTTCACGGAGTGGCCCAACCCGGGCGAGCCGTCAGGCCCCTACGCCATCGCCAGCGATGC
>JAZBOL010000074.1:0-2606 GCA_036351115.1 Lysobacterales bacterium
CGTAGGGTGGGTTGACCACGAACAGGCCGGGCCTGTCACCCGGCTGCGGCGCGCAGCCGGCGAGATCGCCGCGCTCGAAAGTGATGTGGTCGGCAAGGCCGGCCCGTTCCAGGTTGTTGCGTGCGGCGGCAATGGCCTCCGGGTTGCGGTCGTAGCCCCGGATTGGCGGGAGCGCCGGGATGCCGGCATCGCGGCGTTGCTGCGCCTCGTCGACCAGCGCCGCCCACACGGACGCAGCGTGTTGTTTCCAGGCGCGGAAGCCCCAGTGCTGGCGATACAGCCCGGGCGCGATATCCGCGGCCATCAGGGCCGCCTCGATGGGCAGGGTGCCGGAGCCGCACATGGGATCGATGAGCGTGCCGCCGGCCTGCGCGATCCCGGGCCAGCCGGCCCGCAGCAGGATGGCGGCGGCCAGGTTTTCCTTCAGCGGCGCGCTCGCGCCTTCCTCGCGGTAACCGCGCCGGTGCAGCGACTCGCCGGCGAGGTCGAGACTCACGGTGGCACGGTCGCGGTAGAGGTACACGCTGATCGTGATGTCAGGGCGGAAGGTGTCCACCGTGGGCCGCTCGCCGGTACGTTCGCGGAACTGGTCCACGATGGCGTCCTTGGCCTTGAGGGCGGCGAACTGGCTGTGGTCGATCTGCGAGCGGGCGGTGATCGCGTTGATGGCAAAGGTCCGGGTCACGTCGAAGTGCGCCGACCAGTCGATGGCCTTCACCCCCGCATACAGCTCTTCCGGCGTCTCGGCCGGGAAGTGCGCGAGCTGCAGCAGCACCCGGTTGGCGATGCGCGACCACAGGCAGGCGCGGTAGCCGGCCGCCAGCGCGTCCTCGAAATAGACGCCCCCGCGGGTCTCGGCCACGCCCTTCACGCCCAGGGCGGTCAGCTCCTCGGCGAGCAGGGGTTCCATGTTGCGCGGGGCGTTGGCGAAGAAACGGTAGGTCGACATGGCAGATGGTCCAGGGGCTCAAGCGCGCATTCTAGCGCAATGAACCGGGCGGGATTTTTCGAGCGGGCATAAAAAACGGGGCGTTGCCGCCCCGCTGCTGACTACGCTGGCCCAGGAGGCCGGCGCACGACTGACACGGTATGGCCTTACTTGAAGGTCGAACCGGGCTTGAAGCCCATCTTCTTCAGCAGGAAGGCCGGCGGGCAGAAGCCCGTGAACGCCGACTGGATCAGGTTGAAGCCCGCGAAGGCCGTCAGCCACAGCCAGTACACCGAGTGCAGCTGCGACAGGGCCAGGCTCACCAGGATCACCGTGCCGGCGAAGATCATGACGATACGATCGATAGTCATCTCGAATTGTTCCTCCAGCTATCCGGATGCACAGGTTCCGGACCGTATTCCAACAATGCGAAAAATAGTAGCATATTATAATTTGCTAATATAGATAGCGTTGCCGGTGAGGTCTGCCGGCGGCGTGCTACCCTTTGGCGCATGCTCTTCATTTCCCGCAACGTCAGCCTCCCCGACGAGGAGATCGAGCTCTCCGCCGTGCGCGCCCAGGGCGCGGGCGGTCAGAACGTCAACAAGGTGTCGTCCGCCATCCACCTGCGTTTCGACATCGGCGCCTCCTCGCTGCCCGAGTTCTACAAGCAGCGCCTGCTGGCCCTGAAGGACAGTCGCATCAGCAAGGACGGCGTCGTGGTCATCAAGGCCCAGCGCTTTCGCACCCAGGAAAAGAACCGCGAGGACGCGCTGGCCCGGTTGCAGGAACTCATCCAGGGCGTGGCGCGGGTGCAGAAGAAGCGCATCGCCACCAAGCCCAGCAAGTCGGCGCGGCGCAAGCGGGTGGACGAGAAGACCCGTCGTGGCAAGACCAAGGAACTGCGCGGCCGGGTGCGGGGCCTCGACTAGCTTTTCGGGCCTTTCAGCCCGCGATCGCGCGTTTCAATGTCTGCCGGTAGGTATGCAGCAGCGGTTCGGTGTAGCCGTTCGGCGATTCCCGCCCCTTGAAGATCAGGTCGCGCGCGGCCTGGAAGGCGATGCTGTCGAAGTCCGGGCCCATGGGCATGTAGTGGGTATCGGCGGCGTTCTGCCTGTCCACCAGCACCGCCATGCGGTGCAGTCCGTCCATCACCTGCACCTCGCTGACGATGCCGTGGTGCAGCCAGTTGGCCAGCAACTGGCTGGAGATGCGCAGGGTGGCGCGGTCTTCCATCAGGCCCACGTGGTGGACGTCCGGCACCTTGGAGGCCCCCACCCCCTGGTCGATCCAGCGCACCACGTAGCCGAGGATGCCCTGGCAGGCGTTGTCGAGTTCCTGGGCGATCTCCTCGGCCGGCCAGTCGGCGTGCGGCGCGACGGGGATCTGCAACAGGTCGTCTCGACTCGCGCGGCGTGATCGCATGATCTCCTTCTGCCGTGCCAGTACGTCCACCTCGTGGTAGTGCATGGCGTGCAGGGTCGCGGCCGTGGGCGAGGGCACCCAGGCACAGTTGGCGCCAGCCTTCGGGTGGGCGATCTTGTTCTCCACCATGGCCTTCATCTCGTCGGGCATGGTCCACATGCCCTTGCCGATCTGCGCACTCCCTCTGAAGCCGCAGGCCAGGCCCACGTCCACGTTCCAGTCCTCGTAGGCCAAAAGCCAGGTGGCCTGCTTC
>JAZBOL010000075.1:0-3073 GCA_036351115.1 Lysobacterales bacterium
CCGCCGCCAACGGCGACCAGCCATTCAGTGCGCTCCTCGTTCACCGCGGTGAGATCGTCGTCGAGTGCCTCAACACGGTGAACACCAACAGCGATCGCACCCGCCACCCCGAGCTGGACATCCTGCGGAAGGCGGCCCGCAGCGATCCGGCCTTCCCCTTCACAGAGACGACGCTTTACGCCAGCACGGAGCCTTGCGCCATGTGCACCGGCGGCATCTACTGGAGCGGCATCCCCACCCTGGTCTACGGTTGCCCCACCGAGACGCTCGCCGGCTTCACCGGCGGCAAGCTGGTGATGCCGAGCCGCACGCTGCTGGCTCGTGGCAAGCGGCCCGTCGAAGTGATCGGGCCCGTTTTACCGGCGCAGGCGGCCGCGGTGCACGCCGAGTTCTGGTGACTGGTGGCACCCGGGAAGACCAACTCGTGAGCCTGCCTCCTTTTCTGCCAATCCGGGTCCGTAAAAGCACCGTCTGCGATCGCGCTGTCCCTGATCGTTCTCGTCATCGCTTTCATCGCGATTTGAGTGGCGAACCCCGTCTGCGTTCCAGCCAATCCCAAGCCTCATTGCACGAGGCCTTCGAGGCAGGTGGCCGACCCTGCCGCCCGTACTGGATCGTTGAAGTCACGGAAGGAGGTGATGGACAATGGCGCGATGCGACCACGCTGCCGATTTCTCAACCGAACCCGCCCAAACCACGCCATTCACTCCGGGGAATGACGTGAGCGCTTACTGGATCCGTGGCCTGGCCTACGTGGCCCTTGCCTTCGTCATCGCGCAGGTGGTGCTGCTCGAGGCGCAGCACTTCCCGCCCCTGGAGCGCTTCTCTGAGTTCGGGTACACGGAATTCGCCCAGTCCATCGTGCTCGGCCTGACCGTGGCGATGCTCGTGGTGGCGGCGCTGCGGAGCCGGGAACCCGCGCCGCTGTTGTGGTGCCTGGCGCTCGGATTCGCGGTGCTCCTGGTCCGGGAAAACGACCAGGTGCTGGAGCTGTTTTTGCCGCACGGCGTCTGGAAGTATCCCGCCGGTGTGCTGGCCCTGGCGGCGGCCTTCGTGTTTTTCCGCCATCGGCGAGCGGTGCTCGACGAGCTCGTGGCGCTGGCGGGCACGACCGCCTTCGGTGTGCTCCTGATCGGTTTCACCACGCTGGTATTCTCGCGCCTCTTCGGACGCGGCAAGTTCTGGCAGGCCGTCATGGAAGAGCGCTACTGGCGACCGGTGAAGAATGCGGCGGAGGAGGGCATCGAGCTCTATGCCCTCGGCCTGCTGGCCGCCGGGATCGTGGAACTGCTCATCGCGCGACGGAAGCTCCACCATGGCTGACTGGGATCCCTACGACTTCCAGGTGCCCCCCGAGGGGCAGGGCGTGGTGGGCCGCGGCATCCTGGTGATGCTGCTCATCCTGGTGGGCCTGCTCGAATTCATGGCGGCCGGCTCCAAGGTGCTGGTCGGGGCCCTGCGGGGCGATATCGAGCACTGGGTGGCGCCCTCCCTGATTCTCATCGTCATCAGCGTGGCCTACTTCACCCTGGCCCATGGCGTCTGGGCGCTTCGGTCCTGGGTGCCCTTGTTCACGGCGCTGTTGACCGTACTGCTGGTCATTTTCAATACCGTTCGGTTCCTCCAGGACCCGGTCCCGGACCTGGTCCTGGCGCTGGTGTTTCTGCTCGCGATCGGGGTCAACCTGGGATTGATCGCCTGGGCGATCATGCCGACCACCCGGCGCCTGCTGCGGGATGACGATCCAGCCGAGCCTGGCGCACCGGATTCCTGAACGGGCGTTGATCGTGACCAGCCGTCTCGACATTCCGGACCTGCTGCGGCGCAAGCGTGACGGGGAGCCCCTGGACGGGGAAGCCCTTAGGGCCTTCGGCGAGGGCGTCGCGAACGGTGAGGTCGAGGACGCGCAGATCGGCGCCTTTCTCATGGCGGTTTTCCTGCGCGGCATGAGCGACCGGGAGCAGGCGGACCTGACCCTGGCCATGCGCGACTCCGGTTCCGTCATGCGCTGGGACGACCTCCCTGGTCCCGCCCTGGACAAGCACTCCACCGGCGGTGTGGGCGATCTCGTCAGCCTCGTGCTGGCGCCGCTGGTGGCCGCCTGTGGCGGCTTCGTGCCCATGATTTCCGGACGCGGCCTGGGTCACACCGGCGGCACCCTGGACAAGCTGGAGAGCATCCCCGGCTTCGACGTGAACCTGGCGCCACAACGTTTTGACGCCGTCGTTCGGGAGTGCGGCTTCGCCCTGGCGGGCCAGGGACCCGATCTCGCGCCGGCGGACCGGCGCCTTTACGCCGTTCGGGATGTCACGGCCACGGTGGAATGCCAGCCCCTCATCGTGTCCTCGATCCTGTCGAAGAAGCTCTGCGAAGGGCTCGACGGCCTGGTCATGGACATCAAGATCGGCAACGGCGCCATCATGACCGATCCGGCCCGGGCCCGGGCGCTTGGCCAGGCCCTGTGCGACGTCGCAGCCCAGGCGGGGCTCGCCTGCACGGCGCTGCTCACCGATATGCACCAGCCCCTCGCATCCAGTGCCGGCAATGCCCTCGAGGTGGCCGAGGCCCTGCGCTTCCTGCGCGGCGAAGCGGTGAACCACCGGCTGCGCACGGTGACGCTCGCCCTGGCCGGTGAACTGCTGCAAACCGGCGGACTCGCCGCGAATGGGGACGATGCGCGGGATAAACTCGAATCGGCCCTGTCCTCCGGCGAGGCGGCGGAACGGTTCGGCCGCGTGGTCGCGGCGCAGGGTGGCCCCGGCGATCTGCTTGACCGGCCGGAGCAATACCTGGCGACCGCGCCGGTGCAGCGCGAGGTGCTCGCCCCCGGGGCTGGCCGCCTGGAACGTATCGACACGCGTGCCGTCGGCCGGTTGGTGCAGGTTCTTGGCGGCGGGCGGTTTCGCGCGAGTGATGCCATCGATCCCGCCGTGGGGCTGACATCCCTGGCGGCCCTGGGCGACCGGTTCGAGGCCGGCGCGCCCCTGGGCATCGTGCACGCGGCCAGTGACGAGGATGCTGACCGGGTGGCGCAAGCGCTGCTCGACGCTTTGACCTTTAATGAAGACATGAC
>JAZBOL010000076.1:0-2703 GCA_036351115.1 Lysobacterales bacterium
CCCTACGATGAGGCAGGCTTCGCGATTGTTGCCGCGTTGCAATAGGTGGTACGGCAAGCCCGGCAGGGACATCCGCGTCCGCCGAGGCATACGCAACTCGTTTGCTCTGCCGGTCGCTCCGTCGGATCAGGATGAGGGCGGAGCTGAGGGCAACGCCTCGCCACTCGTCAAAGCTCGATCCGTCCGTCCCTTTTCCTTTTCCCGTTCTTCCCCGGGTCGGGTCCGGCAAGAGTGAGAGCACAGTGACAGGCGCACGCGCGTTTACCTCTGCTCGCCCTCAGCGATCGACCGACCCGCCGTCCGTCACCACCGGGTAACTCGGATCCCCCCAGGTCTGTGCGGACAGATTCATCATCAAGTGAATGATCCTCGGCACCAGCGCGTCCATGATGGCGACGGCGTCACGCAGCTGAGGGCGATTGACCTTCCCACCCCAGGTCGCCCCACCATGGAGCAGCTGATTCCGCAGCGTGTAGAGTCGTTCGAAGACGATAAGCAAGACGCCGTGTGCATCCGAACGCCCGATGCTGCGATGCGCAAAGGCTTTGGCGTCGCCGAACCTTCGTTGCCAGTCGGCTTCGTCCAGCCGACCATTCTGAAAATCCCAGAAGGGCATGTAGACGAACGGGTTGTCGATCAGCAGACGGATGGGCCCGGAGTAGGACTCCCAAAGCACGGCATACAGCAACCGCTCCTGGTCCCCGTCGACCAGGCGCTTCAGGAACTGCCCAAGAACCTTCTGCTCCGGAAAAGCCTGGCGGTCCGGGATCTCATGCCCGTACGCCGCGTTGAAGGCGATCCAGAGAAAGACGAACCTGGCATCGGGATCGCTGTGTTCCCGTTCCGCGCGATCCAGCCAACTCAAAGCCCGATGCACGCGCAGCGATAAGGCAGGCGGCCAGTTGGCACGCTCACTTCGGTGCCGAACCTTAAGTGTCGCGTAGTCGAATGTCACTGCCCGATGTTAGCCCAACTATCTGGGGGCCACGTCACGTACAGTGCGGAACGCCACGTCTCACTCAGAGATTGATGTCGTAGCTGTCCACCGACACCTCGCCCGAGTCCGGATCACGCACCGCCGCCCATTCCACGACATGGCTATCAGGCGTGTAACGCAGCGCGCGCACAAGCCCGCCCTCGTCGAGCCCGCCCGCGGCCATGATCTGGCTCTCGGGTGCGTAGAACTCGAAGTAGAAGCCGTCCTCGAAGACGAGAAACAGTTGCCCCATGGGGCTCTTGCCCGGGCGCGCCCGGCGCACCACCACACCGCTGATTCGCCTGCCGACAATCTGCGCCGCCGCGTCCTTCACTACCCTGCCCCGTCGCGTCTTGACTCCCTGAGGCTAGTCCGCGGCAGGGTCAGATCCTGATCCTCCTCATCCGGCACGAACTCCTCATCGCCTCGCAGGCACCGTCGGTGCTGCGGCTAATCCGGCAGGAGCTCAGCCGCCACGTCCGGATCGTCGCGAAGGCATGTGAGGAGGCCCTCGGTCGTCAAACGCCGGAAGTCGGCGAGCGTCAGCACTGCCGGAAGATAGTCCTGCAGGAAGAACTCCGCGTAGTGACGGACGACCTCGGAGAGCCTTCGGTCCACCTCCGTGTGTATCCGGTACATCTCGAGACGCGTCATGCGCGCACCTTCGCTTCGCAGCTGCACGGCTGCGAAGCGGACCGCCCGGACGACGGAGTCGGGCCGCCAGAACGGAGGAACGTGCACACCGCAGGCGGTGCGCAGGTCGACGAACGGCGGAGTGACGTCCAGCCATGCCCGATGATCCTCCGGGAAGTACGTGTAGATGCCCTGATTGAGGAGGTTCAGCTCGGCAGTCGTGGCGGCAAAGGCGAACAGGCGCTCGCCCGCCTCGAAGTGGCGCACGATCGTGACGTGGAACTGCATTCCGCAGTCGGCGGGATAGACCGCACCCCAACGACGCGGGGCTGCTTCGTCGTCCTGGGCGGCGAGGGCCGTCGTGTGCGTCAGCCCGCGCGCCGCAGGCGACCCGTGCGCCCGCACACGTGCCCGGAAGCGCTCGAGGTCCGCGCGGTAGAGAGCGGACAGATAAACGGAGGGCTCGTACATGTCTACCGCTCGCCTAACAGGTCAACGCTGGTCATGCCTTTCCGACGATATCCAATCGAGGATCACGGCACCACGAAACGCTCCCAGCGTCTGAGCCACGGGCTCGAGCCCGTACCGGTCAGCACGCTACACATCACCGTGAGCGGCGCCGACCGACCTCGGGCGCCGTGAGCGTCTGGCTGATGAAGTCGGGGCATCCGGCTTCGCCCCAGAGGTAGCCGAATTGTCGCCCCGCTCGACGAGCCCGCGGGGCCCCGCACGCTGCCCGATCCGGAACCGGGCGGCCGCGAGGTGTCCCCAGAACGGATCCGCGAGATCGCCCGGAGAGGTCTCGAACCCCTCGGGCCAGAAACGGAACGCGGCGAGTGTCGGGAAGCCCCTGGGCAAATCCAGAGGACTTTACAGAGGACTTTAGGGGCCAGAGATGTCCACGCCCGGTCGACGTCGATACGTAGCTAAGGGTATCCACGCTGCCCGAAACGCCACTTCGAGCCGGCACCTTCGTCGGCGTGACCAGGGCCACAACGCGCGAAGCCCGCCGTGGCATAGGCTGCGCGCGTGGCGGCAATGACCCGCAGACTCAGCGGACCTCTCCGATAACACATATCTTATTTACTTTCGTC
>JAZBOL010000077.1:0-2682 GCA_036351115.1 Lysobacterales bacterium
CCGAAATTCGGGTTCTGCGCCGGGAAGGGTGAGGACGGCGGCACCGTGGCGCTCGGATCGATGTCGGAGCGGCAAACGATCTCCCCGGTCTCCGGATCGACCACCGCGTCGATGGCGGCAAAGTAGCGGTCTTCGACGAGCGCACGCCCCGTGATGTCGGCGTCCGTGCGGCCGTAAACGTAGGACACTTCGTAATTGAGACCGGAGCCGCCGATCATGCCCTCAAAGCCCAGCACGGCCCGGAACGTGCTTCGTTCGGCGCGCGGGTTGGAACGGGTCGTGGTGTCGAGCACGTCGCGCGACATCACGAGGGCCGGCTCGATGCCTTCGGCCTGCAGCGTTTCGATCTGGGCCCGCAGCTCAGCGGGAATGAACGGGTTGTCCAGCGAGATCGGGATGTCGTCGTTGAAGCCGTTGACCTGGTTCGATTCCGTGGTTTCGGTCCGGACGAATTTGCCGTCGGCGAAAAAGTTGACGTACTCGTGCAACTCGTAGTCGAAGGCCGCCTGGAACAGCATGCGCTCGGAATCCGGCAGCAGGAGCTCGTCATCCGGTTCGGCCGGCACCCCGTCACCGCCGGAGGCGTTGAACCCGTCGATGAAGACGTCGCCGGGGTTGTAGGGTCGCAGCACGCCGTTATCGAAGATCTGGCAGGCCGGGATCCCCGCACTGCCGAGGGGGAAGTCGCAGCCGGGCACCCCGCCGCTGAGCACGACATCCACGAAGGCGCTGCCGGTCAGGGAAATCACCCCGCCGGAGCTCGAGATCGGCAGTCGCAGGTTGGGCACGTAGGCGTTGGCGAAGCGCGGATCGATCCCAAAGGCTGCCTGGAGCGCCTCGCTGTTCGGGACGAGAAACTGACGGCCCAGGCCGGTGAAATCGCGGTCGCCGGCAAAGATGGGTTCGGTCTGCTGATACTCACCGGCAAACACCATGGAGCCACGGCCGTCGGCGATCTCGGCGCCGTTAGCGAAGGAAACGAAAAACTCTTCCGCGTCCCCCTCGCTGGAAATACCCCCCTGGGCGCGCACTTCCATGCCGTCAAAGCTGTCGCCGTCCCGCATGATGAAGTTGACGACCCCGGTCACGGCGTCCGCCCCGTAGATGGACGACGCGCCGCCGGTCAGGACCTCCACGCGATCCAACAGGGCCGTGGAGATGGTGTTGACGTCGACCGATGACGTGCCTTCGAGGCCCGCCACGTGCCGGCGACCGTTTTCCAGCACCAGCGTCCGTTCCTCGCCCAGGTTGCGAAGATTGAGGAGCGACGCGCCGAGGGGCGTACCGTTGAAGGCGGAATAGGACGCCGGGAGAGAAGCCTGCAGCTGCGGCGCTTCCCGGAGCAGTGCGGCGATGTCGATCTCACCGGATGTCCGGATGTCCTCACCGCCGAGGGAAACCACCGGGCTGGCGGAATCCAGCGTGCTGTCAGAGACCAGCCGCGAACCGGTCACCACGACCTTGTCGAGAGCCGCCTCTTCGGTTTCTTCGGTTCCCTCGGTATCCGGGTCATCGGGGTCATTCGCGGTTTGGGCCTGCACGGATGAAAGGCCAAAACCGAACGCCAGCAGTCCGATGCTGATCCCTTTTACCAGGGCCTTGCGATCAAAAGTCACATTCATGAAGTCGCTCCCAGTGGGTTGAAAATTGGCGGAAAGGCAAGTGATAACACTTTTTTAACCTGCATGCCAGCCGGAAAACGGCCGGCTTTGACGCCGGGGACGGCGATGACCGGTACTTTCCTACGCTCCTGGCGGAATCTCGCCGTCGCCCTTCGGCGCTCGACCCTTGCACAGTGAGGTATGCGTCGGGATCAGGGGTTTACCTTGCTGGAATTGGTGGTGACGCTGTCGGTGGTGGCGGTCTTGCTGCTGATGGCCGGTCCGTCGTTTCGGGAGTATGTGCTGAACCAGGAGTTGCGGGCGGCGGCGGCGCGGCTGGCGTCGGATTTTCGGTGGGCACGGCAGTCGGCGGTGGACCGGGGTGGGCGCGTGGTCGTCTGTCCCGGCAGCGTTTCGTCCGGATGCCGGGCGACGCCGGAATGGGGCTCGGGTTGGATCGTCTTCCATGATCACAATGGGGATCGGCGCCTCGCCCCGGACGAAGAGCTGCTGCGCGAAACCCCCGCCCTCGAGGGCGTCAGCGCCCGCAGCAACCTGGCCCGGCGGCAGCTGAGCTTCTTTCCCAACGGCACGGCGCCGGGCAGCAACCTGACCATCCGGCTGTGCGACGTCCGCGGACCAAATCATGCCCGCCAGGTGCGCGTCGGCCTCTCCGGACGCATCCGCAGCCTGCGGGTCGGCGAGGGGGCAGACCCGGGTTGCTGAACCCGGAAGTCGAGCGCCGGAGCAGGCCGGTTTTCGCCCCGCGGAGTCTTGACTCACTCCCGCGGAATCGGCACAATGCCGCGCTTCCCTTCCCCGGTAGCTCAGCTGGTTAGAGCGGGTGACTGTTAATCACTAGGTCGTTGGTTCGAATCCGACCCGGGGAGCCAGATTAAGCGTTACAGAACAGGGCCTTGCGCTTCAGCGCCGGGCCCTTTTCTTTTTCAGGGCTGGAAACCGGCCGGCAAATTGGTCAACATCGAAGCGGAGCACGCTTCGAGCTAAAGAGGTCAAACGTGAGCCAGCGCAACCGCCTCTGCCCCTGCGGCAGTGGCCGTCGATACAAGCATTGCTGCGG
>JAZBOL010000078.1:0-81859 GCA_036351115.1 Lysobacterales bacterium
ACTGGAATGACCCGAAGCCCGGAGACTTCGAAGCATTCAAGGCGGCCATGGCGGACCATCCGGATGCCAGGGTCCTGGTGCAATGCCAGGCCAACTACCGGGCCTCGGCCTTCGCCTTTCTCTACCGTGTCGAGGTCGAGGGCGTCGCGGAAGGCACGGCCCGCGAGGACCTGGAGAAGATCTGGCAGCCCGAGGGGCGCTGGGGACGCTACATCGATACCATCCTGGAGTGACTTCGGGGACAGATCCGACGCCATGGCAGCGTCCATGAAACACGCCATCATCACCGGGGCCAATCGTGGTATCGGACTCGAACTGACCCGCCAATTGCTGCAGCGCGGCTGGCGGGTCACGGCCCTGGGTCGGTCACCGTCACGCGCGCTCGAGGACCTGGCGGCAGACACCACCGGGGCCACCGTCGTGACCGGCTTCGACGTCACTGATCAGGCCAGCATCGACGATCTGGCCGGGGGGCAGCCCGCGGCCTCCGTGGACCTGTTGATCAACAACGCCGGTATCCTCGAGGGCATGGATCTGGAGAGCCTGGACCGGGATTCGATCCGGCGCCAGTTCGAGGTCAATGCCCTCGGCCCCGTGCGGCTCACCCGGGCCCTCCTGCCGGCCCTGGGGCAGGGCGCGCGCGTGGGCCTGGTCACGAGCCGCATGGGCTCCATTGAAGACAATACCTCCGGGGGCAGCTACGGCTACCGCATGTCCAAGGCGGCCCTGAACGCCGCCGGCAAGTCCCTGGCCCACGATCTCGCACCGCGGGGAGTCCACGTGGCCATCCTCCATCCCGGCTACGTGCGAACGGACATGACCGGGGGGCGTGGGCTCATCGACGTCGACGAGGCGGCCAGCGGCCTCCTGGACCGGCTGGATGGACTGACGGCGGAAAACTCCGGGACGTTCTGGCACAGTAACGGGGAAATCCTTCCCTGGTGAAAACGCGCTTGGCATGACCAACTTCGCTCTGAATCGACAAGCGGGATAATGAACGGACTCGAGCACATCAGGGCGATCGCTTTTGACGCGGACGACACGCTCTGGGTCAACGAGACCCTGTTTCGCGATGCGGAAGAGCGATTCTGCGGGTGGGTGTCGGACTACCTCTCCGCCGACGAGGCGCGAAAACGGCTCGCCGCGGTGGAAGAGCGGAACATGCCGGCCTACGGGTACGGCATCAAACCCTTCACCCTTTCCCTGATCGAGGCGGCGCTCGAGGTGTCCGACGGCAGGCTGCCCCAGGCGACCATCCGGTCCATCATCGACAACGGCAAGCGAATGCTCGAGGCGCCGGTGGAAAACCTGCCAGGCGTGGCGGAGGTGCTGCAGGGGCTCAATGGGCACTACCGCCTGGTCGTGGCCACCAAGGGCGATCTGCTCGACCAGGAGCGCAAGCTTCGCCAGTCCGGGCTGGCGGACCATTTCCACCACATCGAGATCGTCTCGGACAAGACCCCGGCACACTACGCCCAGCTGGTCCGCCACCTCGACCTGCAGCCCCATGAGTTCCTCATGATCGGCAATTCCCTGCGCTCGGACATTCTCCCGGTACTGGAGATCGGGGGCTTTGCCTTTCACGTACCCTTCCACACGACCTGGGCGCACGAGCTGGCGGAGTCGCCGGACGGGCATCCGCGCTTCCGGGCCTTCGATCACGTGGAAGCCATCGCCGCGCTCCTGCGCCAGAGTCGCGAGCGGCCGGCGCCGGCCCGGAAAGCCGGAAGTGCTGGAGAAGCCGGCGCGGCCGGCGCAGCGGAAGGAAGCCACCCGTGAAGCACGTCCCGGATCTCCCGAAACTGGTCCGCAATGCCGGGCGTCTCAACGAGGTGCTCGCCATCCTGGCCAAGTACGGGCTGGCGGAAGGCCTCGCTGGCGTCCAGGCCGACTGGCTTCAACGTCACCTGCGTTCCGAGGATGGCCAGACCCTTTCTGATCTGCCGCAGGAAGAGCGCGTGCGCCTGGCGCTGACCGATCTCGGCCCGACCTTCGTCAAACTGGGCCAGATTCTCAGTACCCGCGCTGACGTCGTGGGCCCGTCGCTGGCGGAAGAGCTCAGCCAACTCCAGAAGCATGTGCCGCCGGATGATCTCGCCACCGTGCGTCAGCGCGTGGAGGAGGAGCTGGGCGCAGCGCCCGAGGTCCTGTTCGCGCACTTCGATGCGGAGGCCCTGGCGTCCGCCTCCATTGGGCAGGTGCATCGCGCGACGCTCCGGGATGGCACCCGGGTCGTGGTGAAGATTCAGCATGATGGCATCCGCGAGCGGGTTCGCAATGACCTGGAAATCCTGCGGGAGCTGGCCAAGCTGGCCGAGCGGCATTCGGAGGAGCTCGCGCGCTTCCGCCCCGTGGCGCTGGTCCGGGAGTTTGAACGCAGCCTGTCGGCGGAGCTCGATTTCCGGCGAGAAAAACGCAATCTCGAGCAATTTACCCAGAATTTCGCCGATGACGACAAGGCTCGTTTCCCGGCGCCCCACGAACGCTTATGTTCCGCCCGTGTTCTCACCATGGACTTTCTCGACGGCATCTGCGTGTCGGATAGCGAACGCCTGGAGGAGGCCGGTTACGACCGCGAGGAACTGGCCCGCCGCGGGGCGGACCTGTTTCTGCAGATGGTGTTTCGTGACGGTTTCTATCACGCCGATCCGCATCCCGGAAACCTCATGGTGCTCGACGAGGCGGTCATCGGCCTGGTGGACTGCGGCATGGTGGGCCGCGTGGACGAGGAGATGGCTGACCGGGTCCAGGACTTTCTCATGGCGGCCATCGACAAGGACGCCCGGCGCCTGGCCGAGGTCGTCGAAGAGCTCGGGGAAGCACCGCCGGACATCGACCGGGACCAGCTGCGGGCGGACCTGCTCGATTACGTTGCCGAGTACGGCAGCGCGCAGATCGAGGATTTCGACCTGACCGGCGCCCTGAACGAAATGATGCGCATCGTCCGGACCCACCACATCATTCTGCCGGCCCGGGTGAGCCTGCTCATCAAGATGCTGGTCATGCTCGAAGGCACGGCGCAGCACCTGTCCCCGAATTTCAGCATCACCGAGTTGCTGGAGCATTACCGCCAGCGTGCGGTGCTGCGGCGTCTGTCACCCCGGCGCGTGTTACGCAGGCTGCACCGGACCCAGAGGGACTGGACCCGTCTGTTCGAATCGTTCCCGCGGGACGCGACGGACCTCATGGCGCGCATTCGAAAGGGCACATTCAACGTGCACCTCGATCACCGGCACCTGGACGCGGTGGTCAACCGGCTGGTGGTCGGCCTGCTGACCGCGGCCCTCTTTCTCGGTTCATCGACGCTGCTGGACGGCCAGGTTCCGCCGCTGATCGGTGACTATTCCCTTCCGGGGGTGGCGGGCATGGTCATTGCGGTGGCCCTGGGCTTTCGCCTGCTGCGCGCGATCCGGCACTCCGGCGACCTGGAGTGAAGCGGCTGCTCATTCCAGGCTGCGAATGCGAAGGTTCCGGTACCAGACCGGGTCGCCATGGT
Source organism: Lysobacterales bacterium (assembly GCA_036351115.1). Classification (GTDB taxonomy): domain Bacteria; phylum Pseudomonadota; class Gammaproteobacteria; order Xanthomonadales; family SZUA-36; genus Marinihelvus. Next base: position 3,497 of record JAZBOL010000078.1, read on the forward strand.
CCTGGAGTCCGATGTGACCCCGGCGCGCCATGCCGTACATGGGCCACGCGCTGAATTTCGATTCGCGGACGAGCCGGCGCCATTCTTCCGAGCCCAGGGTGTAGGCGACCACGCGTTCACCGTTGAGCCAGTGCTCGACATCGTTGCCCAGCACCCGGATGCGGGCGAAGTTCCAGTCTCCGGCCGGATTGACCACGCCCCGCGGCGCCGGATAGAGCCCGTAAGCAGCGCCGGCCGAGGTGAGGGGGTCACCCCCATCCCGGTGCCGCGCGTCGTCGAGCACCTGCATTTCCGGTGCGCCCATGTAGATGGCGTCGAAGCCGAGGGGCGCGAGGTAGAAAATGCCGCTGTTGCCGCCTTCGGCGACCTTCCATTCCAGTGCCAGTTCGAAGTCGGTGAACTGGGCCGTCGTCACCAGGTCACCCTTGCCGTCGGAGAAGTGAATCGTGCCTTCTTCCACGCGCCAGCCCGGCGGAATGTCCGTGCTGTCGTAACCGCGCCAGCCCGCCAGGGTTTCTCCGTCGAAGAGGGGCTGCCACCCGGCATGATCGTCCGCCGGCAGCGCCGGCGAAAGGAGCGCGCCTGCGGCCAGCAGCAGGGCGACAGCCGCTGTGTTCCCGGGCTTATTCACCGGGCAACTCCACACCGAGATCCTTCAGTTGGCGGGCGATGGACGGGTCACGGGTTTGGCGCCAGCGTTGATAAAGGCGCAGCACGTCGTGGGCGTCCAGGCGATCGCGGCGGCGAAAGCACCGTTCGATCAGGTCCAGGAGGCTCGAAAACAGGCGGGCGAGCTCGCTGAACAGGGACCGATTGCCCAGGGCGTTGTCCCCGAGGTAGTCATAGGCGCTGGTTCCCATGCCGACGAAGTAGTCCCGCCGGATTCCCCGCCGCTCGAAGCGCTGCGGGAAAAGCGACCCCAGGAACAGGGCGAGGTCGCCGAGCTGGCGCAGCAGGAGGCAGCGTTCACGTTCCGTGCTGGCCTCGCGGGCATCAGCGTAGAGCAGGGCCAGGGGCCTCAGGTCAAGGCGTCCGTCCTCGAAGGCAAACAGCATCTCGCTGCGTCCAAAGCGATCGAGCAGGCCGGCCACGTACCACAGGGTGTCTTCCGGTGGGGCCGTGCCGCTTTCGCTGGCGCAATGGCGCAGTTGGCGTGAGAAATAGTCAGACAGGGAGGATTCGGTAACGGGAGCGGTGCAAGCGTTCACCAACATGACAGCGACGTGTCCTTGTCCATGGCCTGGGACCAGTTATAACCCAGATTTCCGCGAGCGGGAAATCGGTCGGCGCTTCCGCGGCATGACGACAGGTCGGAGTGAGGCACGGCACCACCGATTCTTGAGGTGCGGGATGTACACTGGCGGGTCTGTCTTTCGAACCTCCCGCTATGCGTTTCAACGATCTGGTGACCACCTCCCTCGCGCTGGCGAAAACCCGCAGCCGGCTGAAAAAGCGGGAGCTGCTCGAGACCTGCCTGCGTTCCGCCTCGCGCGAGGAGCTTCCCCGTGTCGTGGATTACCTCGCCGGCATTCTGCCCCAGGGAAAGATCGGGCTGGGTCCGGCGCTCTTCCGTGAACTCGATCCTGGGGCGCCCGTAAGCGAGCCGCGGCTGGAATTGCGCGCGGTGCACGACGCCTTCGACGCCATCGCGGCGGTGAAGGGCGCCGGATCCAAGCGGGCGCGCCTCGACCTGCTCGGGGCGCTGTTCGCCCGGGCCACCGCGGAAGAGCGCGATTTCCTCCAGCGGCTCGTCCTGGGCGAATTGCGCCAGGGCGCCCAGGAAGCGGCGCTCGTGGACGGTATCGCGGCCGCGGCGGAGGTGCCCGACGCCGCCGTCCGGCGGGCAGTCATGCTGGCCGGCTCCGCGTCCGCGGTGGCCGCCGTGGCCATGGAGGAGGGCGTCGCGGGACTCGACCGGTTTCGCCTCCAACCCCTGAAGCCGGTGCGCCCCATGCTCGCCCAGCCGGCGGAAACCATGGACGCGGCAATCGAGGCGCTGGGGTCCGCAATGCTGGAGTACAAGCTCGACGGCGCGCGCATCCAGGTCCATCGTCTCGATGACGAGGTGCGCATCTATTCCCGGCAGCTCAACGACGTGACCTCGAGCCTGCCGGAGGTGGTCGAGGCCGCCCGGGCCTTGCCCGTGAGTTCCTGCATCCTCGATGGCGAAGTGCTCGCCCTGCATCCCGACGGTCGGCCGCACCCGTTCCAGGTCACCATGCGGCGCTTCGGCCGGACCTCCGACGTCAAGACCATGCGCGAAAAAATTCCGCTGCGGGCCTTTTTCTTCGATTGCCTGTACCGCGAAGCGGAACTGATCGACAGCGCCTTCTCCGACCGCCGGACTGCCCTGGTCGATCTCGTCGGCCCTGACGATGTGGTCCCGGGCGAGGCCACGGACGAGCCCCAGGCTGCCGCCGCCTTCCTGCGCGGCGCGCTGGAGGCAGGGCACGAAGGCGTCATGGCAAAGGCGCCAGGCAGTCTCTACGCCGCGGGCAATCGCGGTGCGGAATGGCTCAAGGTCAAACAGGTTCATACCCTCGATCTCGTGGTGCTGGCCGCTGAATGGGGCAGCGGACGCCGCTCCGGCTGGCTGTCGAATCTGCACTTGGGTGCGCGCGCTGACGACGGAACCTTCGTGATGCTCGGTAAGACCTTCAAGGGCCTGACGGATCGCCTGCTGAAGTGGCAGACCCGTGAGCTGCTGGCCCGGGAGATCGGCCGGGAGTCACACGTCGTCCACGTGAAGCCGGAGCTGGTGGTGGAAATTGCCGTGAACGACCTGCAGGCGAGCCCTCAATATCCCGCCGGCCTGGCGCTGCGCTTTGCCCGGGTCAAGCGCTACCGCCGCGACAAACCGGCGACTGAAGCGGATCGGATCGAGACCGTGCAGCGGCTGTACCAGGAACAGACGGGACTCGGGGCGCCGGCCCTGGACGCCCCGGACCTCGCCGGAGCGTCGTCTCATGGCTAGGGACTCCGGGACCGCGGTGGAACTCAACCCGGCCTTTCACCCGGCGACCCGGCGCTGGTTCGAGGACAACTTTCCGGCACCCACGGAGGTTCAGCGCCGCGGCTGGGACAGCATCATCGCCGGCCACCATTCGCTCCTGGTGGCGCCCACCGGCAGCGGCAAAACCCTGGCCGCCTTCCTGGCGGGGATCGACCGCCTGGGACGGCTCGAAGCGGAGGAAAAGCCCGGGGTGCGCGTGCTCTATCTGTCGCCGCTTAAGGCCCTGGTCTACGACATCGAGCGCAACCTCCGCGCGCCGCTCGTGGGGATCGGGCGCGTCGCGGAACGCCTCGACCTGGACTTTCATTCCGCCGAGGTGGCTGTCCGCACCGGGGACACGCCCCAGCGCGAACGCCAGCGGCAGGTCAAGCACCCCGGCGAAATCCTGGTCACGACACCGGAATCCCTGTTTCTCATGCTGGGGTCGCGGGCGGCGGAAACCCTGACCACCGTGGAGACGGTCATCGTCGACGAGATTCACGCCCTGGCGCCGAGCAAACGGGGGGCGCACCTTGCGCTCTCCCTCGAGCGCCTGGCGGAGATCGCCGAGCGGGACCCCCAGCGTATCGGCCTGTCCGCCACGGTGCGGCCCCTGGACGCGATGGCGCGTTTTCTCGGGGGTGACCGCGAGGTGGAGGTCATCGACTGCTCCGCGCCGCCCCGCATCGACCTCGCGGTGACCGTCCCGGTGCCGGACATGCAAAATCCCACGCCGCCCACCCCGGACGAGGGCGGCTCCATCCTCGGAGAGCTTTACTCCCGGGAGGTGGGTACGCCGCAGCCGGAGCGCGGCATCTGGCCGACCCTGTACCCGCAACTGCTCGACGCCATCCGTGAGCACCGTTCCACCATCATCTTCGTCAACAGCCGGGGGCTCTGCGAGCGCCTGGCGCACAAGCTGAACGAACTGGCGGAGGAAGAACTGGTCCGCGCCCACCACGGCAGCATTTCCCACGGAAAACGCGCCGAGATCGAAGAGGGGCTCAAATCCGGTGAGCTTCGCGGCATCGTCGCCACCAGTTCCCTGGAACTGGGCGTCGACATGGGGGCCGTAGACCTGGTCCTGCTGGTGGAGTCACCGGGTTCCGTCGCGCGCGGGCTTCAGCGGATCGGCCGCGCCGGCCACGGGGTCGGAGAGACCAGCAGGGGCCGTATCTATCCAAAGTTTCGCGGTGACCTGCTGGAAAGCACGGTGGTCGCCAGCCGCATGCTCAAGGCGGAGCTGGAGTCCGTGGCCGTGCCGGAAAATGCCCTGGACGTCCTGTCGCAGCAGCTCGTCGCCATCTGCTGCCAGCAGCCGACGGCGGTGGACGATCTCGCCCGCCTCGTGAAGCGTGCCTATCCCTACCGCGACCTGTCGCGCGCCGCCCTCGAGGCCGTGCTGGACATGCTGAGCGGCCACTATCCCTCCAGCGATTTCGCCGACCTGAAGCCGCTCCTGTCCTGGGACCGCAGCCAGGACGTGCTGTCGCCGCGCCGGGGCGCGGCCATGGTGACCCGCATGAATGCCGGCACCATCCCCGACCGGGGCGCTTTCGGCGTTCACCTCGGCGAGGACGGCCCACGCGTCGGGGAGCTGGACGAGGAAATGGTGTTCGAGACCCGGCCGGGGGACAACATCACCCTGGGCGCCAGCACCTGGCACGTGGAAGGCATCACCCGGGACCGGGTCATCGTCACCCCGGCGCCCGGTGAACCGGGGCGCCTGCCCTTCTGGCGGGGTGACGGGCCCGGGCGGCCCATCGAGCTGGGGCGGGCCCTGGGCGCGTTCCTTCGCGAAGCCGGGGCCGTGCCCCAGGGTCAGCTGACCGACTGGCTGCAGGAAACCACGCCCCTCGATGCCTACGGTGCCGGCAATCTGGCCAGCTATCTCCTGGAACAGAAGGCGGAAACCGGGACGCTTCCCACGGACCGCAACGTGGTGGTTGAGCGCTTCCGGGACGAACTGGGAGACTGGCGCGTCTGCATCCTCACCCCCTTCGGCGCGCGCGTCCATGCCCCCTGGGCCATGGCGCTCCAGGGCATGCTGGGCGAGGCCAGCGGCTACGAAATCCAGGTCATGTACACGGACGACGGGATCGTCGTGCGGTTCGCGGACGCGGAGGAGTTGCCGCCCCTCGAGCAGCTGATTCCCGACCCGGACGAGGTCGAGGGCCTGCTCACGGACCAGCTGGCGAGCACGTCGCTGTTCGCCGGGCTGTTCCGGGAGAATGCCGTTCGTTCCCTGCTGCTCCGGCGGCGGCGTCCCGGTCAGCGTTCGCCGCTCTGGGCCCAGCGCATCAAGGCCCAGGACCTCCTCGCCTCCGTGCGCCAGTATCCGAACTTTCCCATCGTCATCGAAACCTATCGCCAGGCCCTGGCGGACGTGTTCGACCTGCCGGCTTTTCGCGGGCTGCTCGAGGATCTGCGCAACCGTACGATCACCGTGGACGACGTGGAAACCGGGTCGGCCTCGCCCTTTGCCCGGTCCCTGGTCTTTGCCTACGTCGCCGCCTACCTCTACGAGCAGGATGCGCCCCTCGCGGAGCGCAAGGCCCAGGCCCTTACGCTGGACCGGGCGCTGCTGGGGGAGCTGCTCGGGCAGGCGGAACTGCGCGAGCTCATCGACCCGCGTGTGCTCGAATCGCTGGAGTTCGACCTCCAGCATCTTTCACCGGAACGGCAGGCTCGGGACGCCGACGACGTGCATGACCTGCTGCGCCGTCTGGGTGACCTGACCGTGGGAGAAGTCGCGGAGCGGCTCAGGGAAGACGTCGGCGCAGCGGATGACCGGCACGCAGTCGCCGGCGAGTGGCTCGACAGTCTCCACGAGCAGCGCCGGGCCGTCCCCGTCAGGCTGGCGGGGGAGACCCGCTGGATCGCCACCGAGGATGCCGGCCTGTTCCGCGACGCCCTCGGGGTCGCCACGCCGCCCGGCATCCCGGATGCCTTCCTGGCGCCCGTGGAGCAGCCCCTGGAACGCCTGTTTCGTCGCTACGCCCGGCACCGGGGCCCCTTCCTGACGCGCGACGTCGCGGCGCGCTTCGATCTGCGGCCGGCCCAGGTCACGCCGGTGCTCACGCTGCTGGAGAAGGAAGGGGTGCTGGTGCGGGGCGAGATCCGTCCCGGCGGCGCCGAGCTCGACTGGTGTGACGCGGAGATTCTGCGCCGCCTGAAGCGTCGAAACCTCGCCCAGCTCCGTGACGAGGTCGCCGCCGTCGGTACCCCGGCCTTCGCCAGCTTTCTGCCGAGATGGCAGGGCGTCGATGACGACCGCCAGGGCATGGAGCGCCTGCGGGAGGTGATCGGGCAACTCCAGGCCCTGGCCTTGCCCTGGTCCCTCTGGCGCGACGTCATCCTGCCTTCCCGGATACGCGGGTTCCGTCTCGAACTGCTGGACATGATGGCGGCGTCCGGCGAAGTGGTCTGGGTGGGCCGCGGAGCCAGCGGCCAGCGGGACGGGCGCGTGGCGTTATACCTGCGCAGCCAGGTCCGGGACCTGCTCATGCGGCCGGAACCCCTGGAATCGCCCGAGCCGCTGCACGAGGCCATCCTCGACTGCCTGGAGCGCAACGGCGCGTCGTTTTTGCTCGAGATCGAGACCGATGTCGCATCCCGGGGCATCACCGTCACGCCCCGGGCTTTCCGGGAGGCGCTCTGGGACCTGGTCTGGGCCGGCCTGATCACGAACGACACCTTCGGTCCGCTCCGGGAGCTGGCGCGCAGCGGGCCGCGAAAACGGCGCCGTCGCGGCGGCGCCGGACCGGTGGTCGCCGGCGGACGCTGGGCGCTGGTGACGAACCTGGTGCCCGAGGCGTCGAACCCGACCCAGCAAACCGTGGCGCGCACCCGGCTGCTGCTGGAGCGCTACGGCATCGTGAGCCGGGACTGCCTGGCGAATGAGGACTTTCCGGGCGGCTTCGGCCCGATTTACAAGGTGCTGCGGGAACTGGAAGAGCAGGGGCGGGTACGGCGCGGCTATTTCGTCGAGGGGCTGGCGGGCGCACAGTTTGCCTATGCCGGCGCCGTGGATCGCCTGCGCGCCGGCCGGGAACAGGTCGAGGAGCGGGATCACGCGGTGGACCTGCCGGACGTTCAGTTGCTCACGGCCATGGATCCGGCGAACCCATACGGCGCGCTAGTGCCCTGGCCCGACGTTGCCGAACCGGACCAGGGCAAGCCCCGACGGGTGGCCGGGGCCTGGGTGGTGCTCGCCCGGGGCCGTCCCGTCGTATACGTCGCGGGTCGCGGCAAGCGCGTACTCACCTTTCCGGAAACGCTTCGGGACGAGGAGGGGGCCCTGGAGGCCGCTCTGCGATCCCTGCAGAGGCTGCCACGAAGCGCGCTGCGCGGGCAGTTCGTGGTGGAACAGGTGGATGGCGGAGCACCGCGCGACTCGGCGCATCTCGAGGCCTTTCGGCGCGCGGGCTTCAGCAACGATTACCGGGGACTGATCCTGACCAAGGCCCCGGACTTCGATCCGGCGGCCTGAGGCGGAGACCGTGCCCGAGGGAGATACGATCCACAAGATCGCGAATTTCCTGGCGCCCGTGCTCACGGGCCGGGAGGTCCGTGCCCTGGACGTAGCGCGGCCGGCCGTCAACCGCGTCATGGCGGGACGCCGCATCACCGATGTCGCGGCACGCGGCAAGCACCTGTTCATCGCGTTCGACAACCGGCTGGCGCTGCGCAGCCACCTGGGCATGTATGGCTCCTGGCACCACTATCCGCCGGGCGCCGAGTGGCGCAAACCCGCGTCCCAGGCTTCCGTCGTGCTCGAGACTGCGGAGCGGGTCTATGTCTGTTTCAACGCGAAAGACGTGGAGTGGGTGCGCTCGCCGAGCGTGCGTGAGCGTGTGCTGGACATGCGGCTCGGACCTGATCTGACGGCCGGAACCGCCGACGTCGGGAGACTCCCGGCCCGGAGCCGTGCGCTGCTGGAACCCGACGCGCCCCTGGTGGACGTCTTCCTGGACCAGCGCGTGGCCTGCGGTATCGGCAACGTGTACAAGTCCGAGCTGCTTTTCATTCAGCGCCTGGCGCCCCTTCAGCACCTCGGTGACACACCGGACGATGTCCTCGCGGACACCTATCGGCTCGCGTCTGACTTGCTGCAGCGCAATCTCGGGGGCGGCAAGCGCGTGACGCGTTTCGAGCGGGACGGCGCCGGCAGACTGTGGGTTTACGGCCGCAGCGGATCACCCTGCCTGCGGTGCGATGGCCCGATCCACAGTGCTCGCCTGGGACAGCACCACCGGGGCACCTACTGGTGCCCGGTCTGTCAGTCCACGGACGCCCAGGCGAGGAAGTTGCCGACGTAGGTTTCCAACGCCTTGCGTGCCCGTTCACTGGTCAGCGCGCTCGCCTCGTCGAAGGCGTTTTGCGCCGTCGCGAGCACGAATTCGGGCAGTGGAGCCACCGGGGTTAGGGTGCCGGCCAGGATGTTTTTCAGGTGCCCCTGCATGCGCGCGCCCCCGATCGGGCTCATGGAGGCGCTGAGGATACCCGTGGGCAGCTTCGCGAGTACGGACCGGTAGGCGGGCCGGGACAGCCAGTCGATCGCGTTTTTCAGGGGGCCGGGAACGCTGTAGTTGTACTCGGGAGACACGATGAGCAGGGCATCGGCGTCCTGCAGGAGCTGCTTCAGGGTTTCGACGGCTTCCGGTAGTTCATCGGTTTCCAGGTCGCTGTTGTAATGCGGCAGCGCGCCGATATTTCCCTGCCCGAAGGTGGCGCCCCTGGCTTCGATGAGTTGCCGGGCTGCCTCGAGCAGTCGCTGGTTGTAGGAGTCTTCGCGCAGGCTTCCGCACAGGCCGATGAGCTTCATGGTCAGTTCCGTTTTGGGGTTTTGCGCAAGTGTGTTCAGTCGATCGTCAAACCAGCGTCATTTTTTCCATGGGCCTCTATACTGGGGGAGGTATTCCGGACCACTGCCGGATCAGAGAGTCACGGCCCGCCACGCCGTAATACACATCGGGGGATGCATGCACCACCTTGACCGACCGCGGGGCCCGCGATGGGCCTTTCTGCCACTTCTTCTGCTGTCGCTGCTGCTGTTCGGGTCCGTGGCGAACGCGTCCTTTGAGCGGAGCGGGTCCTGGTACGACCCGGCTCGCGACGGGGAAGGATTCATCATTCAGTACATCGATGACAGCCAGGCGCTGGTGTACTGGTTCACCTTCGACGAGACGGGTGCCCAGCGATGGTTCATCGGGCCGGCCACCCAGGCCGGCGCGAGCCTGCAGATCGACGAGCTGCTGGTGACGGAGGGCGGCGTCTTTGGCGCCGATTTCGACCCGGATGAGGTTGACCGCATCGACGTCGGCGAGCTCCGCATCACCTTCAGCGGTTCCGGAGCCGGCGAGCGGGCCGAGGCGGAGTACACCATCAACGGCGTCGCCGGTAATCAGTCGCTGGTGCGCCTGACGCGGACCGTCGAGGCCGATCCGTCCGCCGGCCCCCGGGTACCGAGAAAGAGCGGCTCCTGGTTCGACCCGTCCCGGGACGGCGAGGGCTTCGTGCTCGAGGTGCTGCCGGATGGGCGTCCCCTGGTGTACTGGTTCACCTATGACCTGGCCGGGCGCCAGGCGTGGATGGTCGGTATCGGAGCGCGTTCCGTGGCGTTTGGCAGCACGCCGCTCGACCTGCAGCAGCCCGTCGGGGGCCGGTTCGGGCCGAATTTCGACCCGGCGGACGTCGTGCGCGAGGACGCAGGAAGCGTTCGCCTGGGACTCCAGTGTGACGGCGCCTACGCCCGCTTCGACGCGGTCGACACCACCGACTTCTCGGACCTGGAAGTCAACCTCGCCCAGATCGTGGGTATCGGCCCCAACCGCTGCGAGGATCCGGCCCTGGTCAACCTGTTTCCCCTCGCGGGCGGCGAGGCGGCGATTCCCGACCACCTGGCCGGTCGCCAGCTGGGCTGGCTGCTGGATTTTCTGGACAGTTCCGATCCCATCAGTGACGCCGAACTCCAGGACCGTTTCGCTCCCGCCTGGTTCGACAGCAACGGCCTGGGTGAAACCCGCGCATTCCTGGAAGAATTGCGATCGTCCTATCCCGGCGGCCGCTGGATTGATCCCGTCGTCTCGGTGCCGACCCAGGTCGTGGGCGTGGTTTCGGCCAGCAACGGGAACGACTTCTACCTCAGCCTGCAAACCGATCTGCCCGGGGGCCGCATCATCAGCCTGGGCGCCAGCCCCTACGGTCGCAACGGCACGGGCAGCGTCATCTTCGCCGCCGACGCCAGCCTGGGGCTGGAGGCCGCCGCGGACCGGTTCATGGAACTGTCCCCCGAAGCCGGTGTGCTGCTCGCCAGGATCGACGAAAACCACCAGTGCCAGCCCCTGGTGGCCCGGGATGCGGACATTCCGCGCTCCATCGCGTCCGTGTTCAAGGTGTTCATTCTCGGCGGCGTGGCGGACGCCCTGGATGACCGGGCCATTTTCCCGGACCAGGAATTGCCCCTCGACGGCACGAAGCAGGTCCAGGGGGGACCCCTCTTCGATCAGCCGGCGGGCGTCCCCCTGACCGTCGATGAGCTCTCGACCTTCATGCTCGGCATCAGCGACAACACGGCCACGGACATGCTGCTCGCCCGGGTCGGCCGGGAGCGCATGGACGGCCTGCACGCGGAATACGGGCACCGGATGCCCGAACTGATGGCGCCGCAGCTCGGCATCAGTGAACAGTTTCACCTGTTTTTCTCCTTCCCGATGATGGAGGCGATGAGCTACGTCAACGGCACGGAGGAATTCCAGCGGACCTTCCTCGAGGAACGCATCGTGCCCCTCGGCTCGGCCGCGACGGGCGGTGGGGGATTCTTCAACGAGTCCCTGCTGATCGACGGGGCCTGGCAGGCGAGCCCGTTGGATGTGTGCGGCGCCTTCGCCCGGCATCGCCGCCACACGCCGGGTTCGGACGCGGCGCTCGTGGTCGAACGGGCGCTGCAGGCGTCAGCGGCGCAACCCAACCTCCGGGAGCGCTGGGACCGGGTCTGGTACAAGGGTGGCAGCCTGGATTCCTTTGCCAACGGCCGCCTGGTGCTGACGCACGCCTTCATGTTCGAACGGGAAGGGGAAGCCCCCTACGTGCTCGTCGGATTCTCGAACGATCCTTCCGGCGGCCTCGAGGGACAGGTGTTCAATATCCAGTCGATCCTGGGTCGCCTCGCTCAGATCGCCGCCGATCTCTGAGGCGCCGGTAATCCGGACCGAGGGGTCGGGGCGCCCGCTTGCCGGGCGCCCCGCGGAACGGACTCAGTCGTTCTCGATGGTGGACCAGGCGTAGACCTGGTTCGGGTCGTTGAGCCGGAGAATCTCGCCGGCGGCGGCTTCCGCGTCGCGGAGCACGCTGCGCAGCGGGGCCGGCGGCCTGCTGTCCAGGCCAAGCGCGGTCACTGCCCGCGCGCCCATCTCCCGGAGCAGTCGTTGCTGAAAGTCCAGCTCCTTTTCCACGTAGCGCACGGTGTAGTCGTCGCCAAGCTCCGCGAGTTCCGCGGCGGCGGCCACGGCATCGTCCAGGTCGCCGAGCTGGTCCACCAGGCCGAGGCGAAAGGCGTCCTCACCGCTCCAGACCCGCCCCTGGGCCACGGCATCGACGTCCTCGATACTCATGTCCCGGGCCTCGGCCACGCGCTGGAGAAATTCGCGGTAGCCCTGCTCGATGTTCAGCTGAAGCGCAGCGCCGATGTCTTCGGGGATCTCCCGGTCGGGGCGCAGGCCGGCCAGGGGCGCGGTCGTGAAACCGTCCACCTGGACGCCCAGGTACTCCTTGAGGGGGCCCTGGAACGTCGGGATCATGGCAAAAATGCCGATGGAACCCGTGATGGTGCTGGGGTGTGCAAAGATCTGGTCGGACGACGTGCTGATCCAGTAGCCACCGGAAGCGGCCACGCTACCCATGGACGCAATCACCGGGATGCCGTCGGCGCGTGCTGCCTCCAGCTCCCGGCGGATGACCTCGGAGGCAAAGGCGCTGCCGCCACCGGAATCCACCCGGAGAATGATCGCCCGCGTGTTCTCGTCCTTGCGGGCGTCCCGGATGAGCGCAGCCGTGGAATCCCCGCCGATCGTGCCCGCGGGATGGGAGCCGTCGAGGATCGTTCCGCGGGCGACGACCACCGCTACCGTATCGCCCGGCAGGGCGCCCCGGCCGAAGCGGTCGTCCCCGAGACTGGCCAGGTAGTCGCTCATGCTCGTGCGTTTGAAGCTGTGCGTTTCCTCGTTCTCTCCCACGAGGCCGACCAGGTAATCGCGCATCTCCACGCGCGTCAGCGCCTGGTCGACGAGATCATTGTCGAGGGCGGCCCGGGCCGTATCGCCGTCGGCGGCGGCCAGGGTTCCGAGGAAGTCCTGCGCATAGCGTTCCAGGGCGTCCGCGCCGATGCCTCGCGCGGCGCCGGCTTCGGCGAGATACTGCTGCCACAGATCGCCGAGCCACTCCTCGTTGGCTTCCCGCGCCGCCTCGGACATGTCGTTGCGCAGGAATGGTTCGACCGCGGACTTGAACGTACCCACGCGGAACACGTTCACGTCGATGCCGAACTTGTCGAGGCCGTCCTTGTAATACATGCGATATCGACCCATACCCTCGATCGCCACCATGCCCATTTTGTGCACGATGATCTCGTCCGCGTGGGCGGCGAGATAGTATTGATTCATGTTGTAGGAATCGGCGATGGCGATGACCTTGCGGCCGGTGGCCCGAAACCCGTCGAGAGCCTCGGCCACGTCCTGGAGTTTGGTGAGCATGCCGCCGGAGAAGCGGTTCAGGTCGAGCACGAGCAGGGGGAAGCGATCGTCCTCCGTGGCAGCCTCGATGGCGTCCACCACGTCCTTGAGCAGCGTCTCTTCGACGGCGTCGCCGGTGGCTTCTTCCAGGATCTGGTCGAAGCCGCGGGCCGTGAGCTGCTCGACGAGTACACCCCGGGGGGCGATGACGAGCGCCGTGTCCTCCTCGATGACGACCGCGTCGTCCCGGAAGACCAGGAACAGGATACCGGCGACGATCGCGAGAAATACGAGGTTCACGGCGACGCGTCGGCTCGCGTCGATGGTGCGCCAGATCGCGCTGAAGAAGCGGACGACGGGGTTCGATCCCTGGCTCATGGTTCATCCTTTTGCAATCGGGAAAGGCGACATCCTACTGAGTCCCGTGTGAATAGGGAATGGAGCCGCCTGGGCGGGTCGGGGGCGTACAATGTCCCCCGGCGCTGCGGCGCAGCGACCGACAGGCATCATCGACACACGGGAACGGCATCGTCGCCATGGCAGCACACTACGACACCGTCATTCTGGGCGCCGGCGCGGCGGGCTTGCTGTGCGCCATGACTGCCGCATCCCGGGGACGCAGGGTGGTCGTGATCGACCGCTCGAACCGCATCGGCAAGAAAATTCTCATGTCCGGTGGGGGCAAGTGCAATTTCACGAACCTCCACGTGACGCCGGACCGCTTCCTGTCTCGCAACCCGCACTTCTGCAAGAGCGCCCTGGCGCGATACACCCAGTGGGATTTCATCGACCTGGTCGAGCGCCACGGTATCGAGTACTTCGAGAAGCAGACGGTCAACGGCCTCAGCGGACAGCTGTTTTGCCGGGAATCCTCGAAGCAGATCGTCGCCATGCTTCGCCAGGAATGCGAATCGCAGGGCGTGGATATCCTGACCGACTGCGAGACCGAACGGGTGGTGCACCGGGACGGGTTCCGGCTCGAGACGACGCGCGGCGTGTTTCACGGTGACACGCTGGTCGTCGCGACAGGCGCGCTGTCCATTCCTTCCCTGGGAGGATCCGGCTTTGGCTATACGCTCGCGGAGCAGTTCGGGCTGACCCTGACGCCCCGGCGCGCCGGGCTGGTTCCCTTCACCTTCTCCGACGAGCACAAGGCGGTATTTTCGCGGCTCTCCGGCGTTTCCACGGAGGTGAACCTGTCCAACGAACGGGCCAGCTTTCGGGAGGAAATGCTGTTCACCCACCGGGGCCTGAGCGGTCCGGCGGTGCTACAACTCTCCAGCTACTGGGAGCCGGGAGAGGAGATCAGCGTGGACCTCTCACCATCCGGCGCCCTGGAGCCGGTGCTGGCCGCGGCCAAGGCGGCGTCGCCGCGTTCGAACGTCCGCAAGGCGCTGGGTGGCCTGCTGCCCCGGAAACTGCTCCAGGAACTGGAAGACTTACTGTGGCCGGAGGACTCGGAGCGTTTCCTGGGAGAGTGGTCGGACCAGGCGTTGAAAGCAGTGGGGCGGACCCTGAATCACTGGGACCTCACGCCGTCCGGTACGGAGGGGTACCGCAAGGCCGAAGTCACGCTGGGTGGCGTCGATACCCGGCACCTGTCCTCGAGAACCATGGAATGTTCGACGGCGCCGGGGCTGTTCTTCATCGGCGAGGTGGTGGACGTGACCGGGCACCTGGGCGGGTTCAATTTTCAGTGGGCCTGGTCCTCCGGCCACGCCGCGGGCATGGCGGTCTGAGCAAGGCGTGATCCGGAGCAGGTCGCCGCCGCAGGGGCGGCGACCCATCACACCGCTCAGGCTTTCGGCGGGATTTTCAAGACCTGGCCGGGACGAATCAGGTCCGGGTCGTCCAGCTGGTCGCGATTGGCCTCGAAGATTTTCATGTACTCGGCGCCGCTGCCGTAGGCCTGTTCGGCGATCTTCCACAGCGAGTCCCCGCTTTTTACCGTGTAGGTGTCTCCCTCCTCCGTATCCGCCTGGTCCTGCGCGGCAGCGTCGGGCGTTTCCTCCGCCGGCGTCGCGGCCTCGGGTTCCGCCGGGATTTCCGACGTTTCCGCGGTGTCCTCGGGGGCGGGCTCCGGCGCCGCCTCGACTTCGGGCTGCGGGGGCTCCGGAACGGCGATGGTCAGCTGGTTGTTCACTGAGCCCACCTGTTCCATGCCCTCGAGCACTTCCGCAATTCGAGTGCGCCGCGCTTCGTCAATGACTTCGCCGGAGACGGTGACGGTGCCGTCGGATCCAAACTGGAACTTCAGTCCAGCCGGATCGATGCCGGCTTCCCGGAGCACCATGCTGGGTCCCTTGACCCCCGCTTGTTCCTTGTCTTTCTTCTTGCCGAACAGTGAATCCAGAAATCCCATGTGTGTACTCCTCTCTCTGCGCTCGATGGATCGGGTTGATGACTCGCGTGCCTGGCTCCCCGCAGCATGCGTGAATCAGCTCCGAGTATAGCCCCAGTCGACCGGCCGCTCATACGGGTCTGTCCCGGACGAGACGCGCCCTGTTGGCGGCGGCGGAAAACCACGGCACGTGCGCTTCGGAGGGAGTCGAAGTGTCGCGCATTTCTCGCTGAACGGACCGTTTCCCGGTAGAATCGCCGCCGAACGCAATTTTCAGGGGGCCGTTCGGCCCAAAAAAGGGGATGGGTGTGAGCTACAGGAGTGTGTCACGCGGCCTGATTGCAGGCCTTGCCGTGCTGTTACTGACGGTTCCGGAGCTTGTTCGGGCCCAGGTCCCCAACATCAGCGAGACGGTTCCCGCGGAAAGCCCCCTGGGGGAAGGCTTCTGTTTCGAAGCCAACTTCACCAATTCCGGCGTACCGGGTTTTGGCCCTTACCTCCGGCTGAGCCTGCCGCCCGAGCTCAGCCTGGACTCGGCGAGCCTGTTCAGCTTCGGCACGGCGCAGCTCGTCACCGACCTGGGCGTCTTTCCGCCACCGCCGGGAAATGAGATCGAGGATCCCTTGATCGAGGCGCCGGTGAGCGGCGTTCCGGGAAACCGGCTCTTCCTCATTGTTCTGCCGGTCGGCGGCGTCGTGGATGGTGGCCCTGACCTGCCGGTCGAGATCTGCACGACCATCGATACGTCGGCGGAATTCAACGTGCCGCTGCCCATCGAGCTGACGCCGGTCTATCGCTTCGGCGACACGCCAACGGGCGTCAACGGTCCGGTGGTCGGCACGCCGGTGGTCCAGAGTGTCTCGCCCCAGGTGCTTTTCTTCACGAAAACCAGTGGTGTGCCCGAAGGCGAACGTCCTCCCGGTCCGCTGTGGTCCTACGACTACACGCTTGACGTGGACATCGCCAATGGCGCCGGCATCAGCCCGATTGTCATCAGCGACACCCTGGCGCCGGACTTCCAGTTCGATGGCAGCCTCGCCATCAACGGCGCCGGAACCTGCTCGGCAACCCAACTGCCTTCCACGACCTCACCGGGTGGCGTACTCGAGGTCACGTGCACGAATGTCCCGGTCGGGAGCAGTGCCGCCAACGAGATCAGCGTCGTTTACGGGGGGTTCATTACCGATATTCTCGATGCCGGGTCCTGTGCGGCATCGAACATCCTCAACACCGCCGGGGCCAGCGGCAGCTATCAGCCGCCATCCGGGGCAGCCATTCCGGTGACCAGCTTGCCGGACACGGTGGTTGTTTCCGCCCAGCACCTGACGATTCAGCAGGGCGTGTCCCCCGGTACGCCGCTCCTGGGGGCCACCCTCGAGTACCGCAGCGATCTGCAGGTGACCGAATTCGCCTCGCCCTCGGCGCTGCTCGTGACCACGATCCTTCCCGACGGCATCGACTACCTCCAGGAAGCCGCCCTGACCATCAACGGGGCCACCGTGGCGATCACCCCGACCATCACGCTGAATGCTGATTTTTCGACCACGGTGGTGCACGACATCGCAGCGGCGGCCGCAGCAGCAGGGGTTGCCCTGCCGGCGGGAAGCACCATCACGCTGACCTTCGAAGGCACCGTGCGGTTTACCTACCAGGCAACCGGTGCGCCCATACTGGCGGGAGATTCGCTCACGGCGACCACCGCGGCCACCTACGATCTGGGGGGCGGCGCCAATGACTGTACGAACGGCAGTTCCGCGACGGTCAACATCGAGCCGGTCGACATCACGAAAACGCTGATCAATCCGCAACCGGTCTATCGCCCCGGTGATGCCGCCGTATTCCGGCTGACCAAGCGCGTATCGGCCGGCAGTACGTCCAACATTCGTTTTGCGGACTTTCTGCCCCTGCCGGCGCTGCGCGTCACCGACCTGGACCTGACCTTCGGTACCGGCGACATCACCCGGGGGCCCGACGATACGGCAGGGCTGGTGCCAACGAGCATCGTCGCGAATTCGTCCCTGAACGCCGTGGAAATTGCCTGGCCCGACCTGAGCAGCACCACGTCCCGGGTGATCCAGATTGACATCCGCGCCACGATCACGAGCGAGCCTTTCGCCGATGGCCTGTTTCTGACCAACATCTTTGCCGCCCAAAGCAACAATACGTCGGCCCAGACCAATTTCGGCGTGGACGTCGATGCGCTGAACATCGGTGCGCCAGAACTGGTGGTGACCAAGGGCGTGGCCTCGACGAACGGCGCGGGCGTGATCACGCCCGCGCCGACGATCCTGCCGGTGGACGGTGACCTGGCCGGCGCAGACGGCAACGACACCGTCGACTTTGTCATTACCGTGGAAAACACGGGGAACGCGCCAGCCCACGACGTAACGATCACGGACCCGGGTGCACCCCTGCTCAGTGCCTGCTCCCTGACTTCGCTCCAGGACGGCCTGGGGAACGATCTCGCCTTTTCCGGCGCCCTGGCCGGTGGCCTGCAGCTGACAGCACCTCTCGCCGAAAGTGATGGTGCGCCGGGGGCTCCCTATGGCGCCGACACCGCCCTGGCCACCGTGCGTTGCGCCGTGTCCGCGACGATCCCGCCCAACAGCGCCTTCGACAACACGGCGACGGTCACCTGGACGAGCCAGCCGGGGGCGCCGGCCTTTCCGCCAATCACGGATTCCGCAGCAGTCTCCAGCGCCAGTACGTCGCTGGAGAAGCTTTTCGTGGTCAGCTCCGAACCCGGCACCAGCGACACGCAGAACCCGCCCCGGGCCACCATTGGCGAGATCGTACGCTATCGCCTGGCGCTGGCGATGCCCGAGGGACGCATCACCGGGCTCCGGTTCATCGACCGTTTCCCCGGGACCCTGCAGTTCCTGGACGATGGGACGGCGACCGCGGCCTTCGTGAGCAACGGTGCCGGACTGAGCTCCAGCACCCTGCCCATTCCCAACGTCAATGGCAGCGGGGTGGACCTCGCCAGCCTGCCGAGCAGCGCCCTGACCTTTGCCCTCCCGGCAGGTGCGATCAGCGGGGGACCCTTCAATCCGGGAACCGATCCCGTGTTCAACCTCGGAGACGTGACCAACAGCGACTCCGATCTCGATGCGGAATATGTCGTGATCGAGGTGAACGCGGTGGTGGTCAATGTCAACGGAAATAACCGGGATAACCGATTCGCCGCGTTCTCGGGCAACAGCGATCTGAACGGCAATTCCAACGCGGTGCGCGTACGCCTGGCCGAGCCGCGGCTCACGGTCCAGAAAACGGCGTTGCCGACCACGGGCGATGCGGGTGATCCGATCGCTTACACCATCGTCGTGAGCAACGCCGGCGGCGCCAACACCAGTCCGGGCTACGACGTGACCCTGGGCGACCTGTTGCCGGCCGGCCTGGCCGGAGCCACCAACATCAGCGCCGGCGCCGCCAACGGCAACTGCACGAACCTGGTCATCACCGATAACACGGTGGGCGACAATCTCCAGTTCGCGTTCAACGAAATACGCCCAGATTGCCGTATCGAGATCACCTTTGACGCGGCCCTGACCAACGCGGTGTCTCCGGGCACCTCCGTGGACAACACGGCCGAGCTGGCCTGGACGAGCCTGCCGGGATCCAACGGCACGACAGGCAACCCGACCGGGTCGGTGACGCCGGGTGTACCGGGCGCCGTCAATGGTGAACGGGACGACAGTGGTGGGGTCAACGATTACCTCGCCGAGGCTACGGCTCCCGTGAGCATTCCCGGCGTCGGGCTGGTCAAGCGAGTCACGAGCACGGATCAGCCGTCCAGTGGTGTCGCGGAGCACCGCCCGGGCGTGACGGATTTGCTGATCGGTGAAGTGGCCACCTTCGAAGTCATCGCCACCTTGCCCGAGGGTCAAACGCCGCAGCTCGTCATCCGGGATACGCTCCCCTTCACCAACGGCGTGATGCGCCTGGATTCGGCGCGGCTGGTCCGCATCGGGTCGCAACTGGCTCCCGGCATTCCGGCACCGGTGCCCCAGATTGACGACCTCCAGCTGGGCGATGGTATCGACGATACGGTGAGTTTCGATTTCGGCGCCGTAACCAACACGCCGGATGGCGTAACCGATGCCGAGGACGAAGTGGTGATCGAGGTCACCGCGACCCTGGTTGACGTGGCCGCCAACGTTAACGCCGATGCCCTGGCCAACACCGCGCTGGTCCAGTTCGGCAGTGGCCTGAACGCCTCCGCGACGGCGCCCCTGGACGTGATCGAGCCGGTGCTCGGGGTCGTGAAGACCGGCAGCATCAGCCAGGGGGATGCGGGAGATCGGGTGCTCTACACGGTGACCCTGTCGCACACGGCGTCGTCGACAGCCATTGCTCAGGACCTGACGCTGGCGGACGATCTGCCGCCGGAACTCGCCCTCGATCTGGCGAGTATCGTTGTCACCAGCGGACCGAATTTCGACGTCAACCTGAGCAGTGGCGATTCCGTAGCCCTCGGATGGACCGCGCTGCCCCTGGGCACGACCATCGAGGTGCAGTACGAAGCGAACCTGCGTGATTCGGTGATGCCCGGCGAGTCCATCGTCAACACGGCCAACGTGGAGTGGACCTCCATCCCCGGGGATAACGCGGATGAGCGCACGAACACGGACGACGACAGCCACACGATCCTGATCACGCCGCCGGGTGTGTCGAAGGCGGTCGTCGCCACGAGCGAACCCGGCACGGGCGACGGCGCCTTCGGGCCGGCCGACGATCTGACCATCGGCGAACGGGTGACTTACCGCTTTACCGTATCCGTCCCGGAAGGCACGTCCGTGAATAGCCGGGTCGTTGACCAGTTGCCGACGGGTTCCAGCGTGCTGGGCGTGGTTTCTTCGTCCCTGGTGTCCATCGGCAGCCAGCTGTCGGGGCCGGGCCTCCCGGCGCCGGGAACGGCGGGCGTGCCCACGGATACGGACCTGGACGGCGTGGATGACCGTGTCACCTGGGACCTCGGTGACATCCTGAACTCGCCGGACGACGTCAGCAACGCGGACGATCTGCTCACCTTCGAAGTGGTCGCTGTGCTGCTCGACCTGCCCCAGAACCAGAGCGGCGTGACGGACCAGCTGAACGTGGCCACGGCGAGTTCCGACACCGCCAGCGGTTCGAGCAGCGCGCCCATCGACATCGTGGCGCCGGCACTGCGGCTGACGAAGAACGTCCTCAGCCCGGTGGATGGGTTCGTGGATGGTGGTGATACGGTTTCCATGCGCCTGAGGCTTGCGCCCCTGGCGGCGAGCACGGCGGATGCCTATACCCTGGTGGTCGAAGACACGCTCCCCGCCGGTCTGAACTGGGTCAGCGATGCCGGCGTGGGCGGCGACTGTCCCGGCCTGACCGTGGATTCGAGCGCCGAACCCCTGATTCGTTTCGAGTTCGACGAACTGCGTCTTGCCGACGCGGCGTGCGACATCACCTACGACGTGGAAGTCGATCCAACCGTGCAGCCTGGCCAGGAGTTGGAAAACGTCGCGCTGCTGACCTTCGACTCGACGCCGGTTTTTGTCGCCGGCGAAACGCGCCAGGGAACGTCCTCGGCCGTGGCGGAGGTGGTGGTGTTCGCCCCCTCCCTGATCAAGGTGGCGGTGGATACGTCCCAGCCCGGCACGTCACTGGAACAGGGCGACCCGACGCTGCTGGACCTGACGATCGGCGAAACGGTGACCTATGAACTCACCCTGTCACTGCCCGAAGTGCTCGTCACGAACGTGGTCCTCACCGATACCCTGCCGGCCGGCGCGGGGGGGTATCTCGAAGCGGTGGGGGCGAGCGTCCTTTCCGTGGGAAGCCAGATCAGCACGACCCTGCCCGGTACGCCGGTGCTGACCGACGACCAGCTGGGCGACGGTATCAACGACACGGTAACCCTGAATTTCGGCGATATCAGCAACCTGCCCGACGGCATTGAAAGCGATGGTGACCAGATCCGGGTGCAGATCGTTGCGCGTGTCATCGACCTGCCCGAGAACACCGATGGGGTGGTGCTGACGAATTCGGCCGTGGTCACCTCCGACACGGGCGACCTGAGCGATACGGCAGACGTGGAGGTCGTGGAGCCGGCCACAAACCTGAGCAAGACCATGACGCTGCTGGCCGACGGCCTGGTGCGTATCTCGTTGCAGGTGGAGAACACGGGAACGGCGCCGGTCTACGACCTGCAAGTGAACGACGTGCTCAGCGAGGCGGACTGGAATCTGGCGACCTTCGTCCCTGTCTCCGTCCCGTCGGGTTTCGAGCTCTTGACGCTTCCGGACACGCCCGCGCCCGGCGAGCAGACCATCCGTTTCCAGTCCGATCCGGGCGCGGTACAGCCGGCAGGTACGATCCCCGTGGGGTCGACCGTGGTGGCGACGTTCGATGTTCTCCTCGCCGTGCTGCCGCCCCAGCCCAACCCCCTGCCCAACGAGGCGACGCAGGACGCGGCAGACTCGTTGCCCGGACCGGACAGCAACGCCCGGGATTTGCCGACGGACAGTGCGACAGACGACGTGGCCTTGCCGGACCTCGTCCTGGACAAGACAGCGTCCCTCCTTACCGATGCGGACGGTTCCGGGAACGTGTCGCCCGGCGACACGCTGCGCTACACCCTGGTCATGAGCAACCAGGGCGTCGCCGATGCCACGAACGTGCTGCTGCAGGATGCGCCGGATTCGAACAGCGACCTGGTCGTGGGCAGTGTCGTCACCAGTCTCGGCAGCGTCGCGATCGGCAACACGGCGGGCGATACGACCGTGGAGGTGGTGCTGGGTACGCTGATCGCAGGCGGCCAGGCCACGGTCACCTATGACACGACCTTGCCGGCGATTCTGCCGTCGGGCGTTGACACCGTCGTCAACCAAGCCACCTTTGACAGTGACGAACTGCCCCCCGCCCTGAGTGATGATCCCAATGATCCCACCGGCGCTCAGGATCCCACCGTGGTGCCGATTTTTGCCCAGCCGGACCTGGTCCTGGGCAAGGACGATGGCAACGTCACCACGCAGCCCGGGGGCACGGTGGTCTGGACCCTGAGCTTTGAGAACGTCGGCAACCAGGCGGCGACCGGCGTGGTTCTGTTCGAAACCGTGCCCGCGAATACCACGTTCCTGGCAGGTGCCAGTTCGGTCGGCTGGGCGTGCGTACCGAATACCCAGGCCGGCGCACTCTGCCTCCTGTCGCTGGGGGAAGTTCCGGCGGGCGACTCCGGGACGGCGACTTTCGCAGTGGCCGTGGACGCCGTCTTGCCCTCGGGTGTTTCCGAGATCGTCAACACGGCCCGGATCGCCGATGACGGCACCAACGGCGCCGACCCGACGCCGGACAACAACCAGGCAACGGACGTGACGCCGGTGACGGCATCGCCGGATCTGGTCATCACCAAGGACGATGGTGGCATCAGCGTCAGCCCCGGGCAGGTGCTTCCCTGGACCCTGCAGGTCCTGAATGTGGGCAACCAGGAAGCCACCGGTGTGGTGGTGAGCGATACGGTGCCGGCGAACTCCGTCTTCGATGCGGCAGCCAGCACCGCCGGCTGGTCGTGTGTGCCCGGTGGAACGCCGGGCGGCGTGTGTACGCTCAGTCTGGGGGATCTGCAGGTCGGCGAGGACGACACGGTGGTTTTCGCCGTGCGGGTGGACAACCCCGTGATCGCCGGCGTGGAGGAAATCCAGAACACGGCCAGCGTGCAGGATGACGGCACCAACGGTCCGGATCCGACGCCGGGCAACAACCAGGCCACGGACCAGACCCCCGTTGATGCGGCGCCCGATCTGGCCATCACCAAGGACGACGGGGGTGCGACGGCGGTCCCCGGCCAGGGGCTGCCCTGGACCCTGCAGGTGGCCAATGTCGGCAACCAGGGTGCCACGGGCGTCGTGGTGACCGACGCGGTCCCGGCGAATGCGACCTTCGATGCGGCAGCCAGCACGCCTGGCTGGGCCTGTGTGCCCGGCATCGCGCCGGGCAGCGTTTGCACCCTGGCCCTGGGCGGCCTGGACGCCGGCCAGACGACGACCGTCACGTTCGCGGTGATCGTCGACACCCCGGTGCCGGCGGGTGTCGACGAACTCCTGAACACGGCCAGCGTTCAGGACGATGGCGCCAATGGGCCGGATCCGACACCGGACAACAACATGGCCATGGACCAGACGCCTGTCGACGCCACGCCCGATCTCGCCATCATCAAGAACGATGGCGGCGTGACGGCCGTGCCGGGGCAGGTGCTGCCCTGGACCCTCCAGGTGTCGAATGTGGGTGTCCAGGGGGCGACGGGCGTGGTGGTCACGGACACGGTGCCCGCCAACACGACCTTTGATGCGGCCAGTTCGACACCGGGCTGGGTCTGTGTGCCCAACGCCGCACCGGGCAGCATTTGTACCTTGTCTCTCGGGGCCCTGGCAGCGGGGCAGAATGCGTCCGTGGACTTTGCCGTGGTTGTTGATGCGCCCCTCGCGGCGGGTGTCGGGGAGATCGCCAACACGGCCACGGTCCAGGACGACGGCGCCAATGGCCCGGATCCCACGCCGGATAACAACATGGCCATGGACCTCACGCCTGTCGATGCGACGCCCGACCTGGCCATCACCAAGGACGACGGTGGGCTCACCGCCATTCCCGGCGAGGTCCTCTCGTGGACCTTGCAGGTGTCCAATGTCGGCGCCCAGGGCGCGACGGGGGTCGTGGTCACGGACACGGTGCCCGCGAACACCTCGTTTGACGCCGGCGCCAGCTCCCCGGGCTGGGCCTGTGTCCCTGATGCTGCTCCGGGCAGCGTCTGCACCCTGGCGCTTGGCGCCCTCGCCGGAGGCCAGGGGTCGTCCCTGACCTTCGCCGTGCGCGTGGACAACCCCCTGCCGGCCGGGGTCCAGGAAATCGCCAACACAGCCAGCGTGGCGGATGACGGCGCGAACGGGCCGGACCCGACGCCGGACAACAACGTGGCCACGGACCTGACGCCAGTCGCGGCGGACATCGACGTGGCCATCACCAAGACCGACGGGGGCCAGGTCGCTGAACCGGCGCAAATCCTGGTGTACACCCTGACGTACAACAACCTGGGGACGCAGGGCGTCACCGGGGTCGTGGTCGAGGAAACCGTGCCGTTGAACACGCGCTTCGCGGCCGGATCGAGCACCGCGGGCTGGTCCTGTGCGCCGGACGCGGTTCCGGGCACTGTGTGCCGCTTCGATGTGGGTGGGCTCGCGTCCGGTGACAGCGGAACCTTGCTGTTCGCGGTCACGCTCGATGAAATCCTGCCCGAGACGGTCACGGAGATCAGCAATACGGTCACGATCGAGGATGACGGCGCCAACGGACCCGACGAGAACCCGGACAATAACGCGTCCACGGCGCTCACCCCGGCTGACGTGTCCGTGCGCCTCGAGTTGACCAAGAACCTGAGCGCTGCGCCGGATCCCATCGGCGTCGGCGCCCTGCTGGAGTACACCCTGGTCGCGACGAATAGCGGCAACACGGTCCTGACGAACGTGGTGGTGAGCGATTCCCTGATCACACCGACCGGCGGATCAACGCCCTGTGCGCGCCTGATGCCGGGAGACACCTGTGACCTGGTCGGAACCTATACGGTGACCCAGGCCGACGTAGACCGGGGGCGGATAGACAACACGGGAACGGCCACCAGCGACCAGGACGGACCCCGTCAGGCGTCTCTTACCGTGCCACTGATGCAATCGGCGGCCCTCAGCCTGGTGAAGACGGCCCTGCTGCGGGACGACAATGGCAACGGGCTGGGTGACCAGGGCGAGCGCGTGGACTACGAACTCGTGGCCACCAACGTGGGCGATACGACGCTGACGGATGTGCTGATCGAGGATCCGCTGCTGCCGGCACTCTCATGCCAGCCTGCCCAGCCCGCGGTGCTGGCGCCGGGGGCGGCGCTGACTTGCAGCGGTACTTACACCGTGACGCTGAACGATCTGTCCCGGCGCACGCTGGAAAATCGTGCGGTGGTCAACGGCAGGACGCCTGATGGATCGACCATCACGGACGACGCAACAGCTTCCGTCCCGTTGAAACCGTTTATCGCCCGGGCCGTCCCGGTCCTGGGGCTGCCCGGTCTGCTGCTGATGATCTTCATGATGGCGGCCTTTGCGGCGCCGGCGGTGCGTCGTCGCGAAGCAAGGCGCTGAGTCAGCGCTTTTCCCGGTACAGGCGCTCCAGGTGGGCGGTGGTGGCGGGAAAGGCGCTGCGCCAGCGATCCATGTCGGCGCGCATCCTCGGTGGTATCCGCTCCGGGTCGATCCGGACCTCGGGGTAGGCGCCCCGGGCGAAGGCGTCGGGCTGCAGCCACAGGGATGAGAGGGCGGCCAGGGTCAGATCGACAAAGTCGGGCTCGGCGCCGCCGAGGAGGGCCTCGGACCCATCCGCCAGACGTTCCTCCGTCTCTCCCAGCAGCGTTTCGATGCGGTCCACGGCGCGCTGGGTGTGCGCCGCATCCGGGCTGAAGGCCCGGTTGATGAAGATGGCCAGGACCGGGAAAAAGAGTTTGCCCGTCAGGCGTTGCCAGAGGGGCAGGCGGTCGCTGTCCAGCCCCCAGGCTTGCTTGCACAAGGCCGGATCGTCCAGAAGGTGGTGATAGACCCAGATTTGCAGGTCCCGCCCGTAACGATCCAGGCGGCCCTCCCACTCGAGTCGCTCCGCCGTGGGTTCCAGAAACCCGGTATCCACATCCGCATCGCCGCAATAGCGCCCGTAGAGAAACCGAAGGATTTCGGAGGACTCGCCGAGGGACGAACGGCTTCTCCCGGTCCGCACATGGAGCCTCGGCACCGTGCGCCCGAGGAAAAATGCGCCGATGACGCCCACCCAGGGACGCTCCGTGTAGGGGCCCCCGAGCCGATCGAGGGACCAGCGGGCTTTCTCCGCGAAGTGACTGGCGAGAACCGTCTCGAGCTCCAGTTCGGGTCCGCCGGGGGGGCGCATCAGCGGCGCCAGCGCCAGGGCCTGGCGCCAGAGCAGCAAGACCAGGATGAGCCCCAGGGCCGCGAGCACGGAAAAACCGAAAGCTGCGACGAGCATCGGGGCAAGGAACAGGGTGGCGGTGAACAGGACGCGGTTCATGGCGTGTCTCCCGACGCGTTGGGGGCGGGCACCGGCGGTGTGTCAAACGCCGAGCGCGCGAGGTTTGCGAGGCGTTCCGGCGCGATTTCGAAGAGGGCGAATTTGTACTCGGGCAGGTCGATGTAGGCGGCATCCGGCCTGACGCTGCGGACGCGTTCCGTGGCTTCCCAGAGGTCATCACCGGCTCGGATCACCGTGAGGGGCTGATCCACTTCGGCCAGTCGTTCGAGCAAGGGGTAACGGAACACGGCGTCCGGGCCCCACCAGGCGGTCTGGCCGGCGTTGATCTTCGCCAGGAAGGTGCGCTCGATGGACCGGTCGCTTTGTCCGGGACCCTGCCAGCCCTTCGATCCTTCCCATTCCCGGGTCAGCATGGCCGCGTCCAGGGGGGAGGGTGCAGGCCAGGGGGCTTCGCGAAAACGCGCGCGTTCTTCCTCCGTAAACGCGGGAACCCCGACCAGCATGAGGTGGGCGATGCGTTCCGGGTGCTGCCGCGCCCACTCGATCGCGATGGCGCCGCCGGTGTGGTAACCGATCACGTCCACGGCGCCGAGCTCGAGCGCCCGCGCGAAACCCTCCATGGTGCTTGCGTAATCCGTGATGTCCGGCCGGGTCGGTGGTCGGTCCGACGCCCCGAAGCCCGGCGTGTCCGGGGCGATGGCCCGTCGGTCCTTGCCGAGTACGGACAGGAATTCAACGAAGACCTGGCTCGAGTTGGGGCTCTGGTGCAGGGCAATGACGGGTCGCGCGGAGTCGGCTCGCTCCGGGCCGGCCTGTCGATAGTGGACCTGGAGCGCATCGACGCTCGCGTAGTGCCGCGTCACCGGTGCTCCATCCGGAGGAAGACGATCCCGGTCGTCCGGGGCGCCCCAGGCCAGGATAGCCGGGAGAAAAGCGAACAACAGGATTGACGGGCGCCACATCCCTACATTCTTGTCGTTCAGCGGGCCGGCGGCAAGGCGGACCTGGCCCGGGGGGCGTAACGGCCGGATTCGGTATGATCGGGTCGACGCGGCGAGGGGAGCATGTGCCGGATGACCGGGACGACCCGATGAGCAAGGCGCTGACATGAGCGCCGTCGGACACCGCCTGGCCGGGGCGGGTTGGCTCGGCTTGATCCTGGCGCTCGCAGCGGTTCAGCCTGCTCGTGCGGGGGACTGGCTGACGACCGGCTTTCTGGCATTTGGTGACCTGTACACGGTGCCCAGCCACCACTTGCCCGAGGGGGACGGGGCGACCGGCCTGGTATTGCGACGCGCCTACCTGACCCTGGACGGTGATTTTTCCGACGACCTGGACGGCCGGCTGCGCTTCGAGGTCAACCAGTCAGGAGAGTTTGAAACCTATGATCTCGAGGTGCAGATCAAGGATCTCTTCCTGCGATGGCGGTGGCGCGATCAGGCGATTGTCGCCGGACTGTCACCCACGCCGACCTTCGATTTCATCGAGTCCCAGTGGGGCAAGCGCTATCTCATGCGCACGCCCATGGACCTGCAGGGTATCGCCAGCCGGGATGTCGGCGTGGCGGTGTCGGGCCCCGTGTTCCGTTCCGGCCTCGATTACCGTCTTAAGGTGGGCACCGGGGCGGACTTCGGCGGAGAATCGGCGGAAATCGCCAAGGTCATGCTGGCGCTCAACTGGCCCGTGAGCGAACGTTGGACGCTCGAGTTCTACACCGATTACGAAGGCTTGATCGAGGGGGGTGACGAGTTCACGTTGCAGGGCTTTGCGGGATACCAGGCAGAAGACTGGCGATTCGGCGCGCAGTATTCCAATCAGGATCGGGGGGGCGAGCCGGACCTTGAGCTGGCGTCCGTCTATGCCGTGAAACGCGTGGGAACGCGCACCGATCTCATCGGGCGCGTGGACCGGGTCATCGAACCGAGCCCCAAGGGCAACAACATTTCCTACATTCCCTTCGACCCCACGGCGCCGGCGACCCTGTGGCTCGCAGGCCTGGAGTTTCGCGTCGGCGACCATTTCAGCTGGACGCCCAACGTGGTTTACATCCGCTATGGCGAAAACGACCAGGGCACCACGCCGGAGTCCGATGTGTTGCTGCGACTGACCGCCTTCCTGAACTTTGAATGAGCAGGGCAGCATCCGGCGCCGGCGCGCCCCGGCGCACCGGAAGGCACGGAGGGGTGGACAGCAGGCGGCCGGGCAACAAGAATCAGGGTTATGGCGATGAATGATGCGGCGCGGTGCGCGTGAGGGATGACCTGCTTCGGCGACCCGGTTTACGGGGTCGCCTCCTGGGCCTGGGGCTCGTCCCGTGGCTGCTGCTGTCCGCGACGGTACTCGCCCAGGACGGGGCCCGGGACGCCGAGGCGCCGGGCAACGACGTCGAACAGCGCCTGCAGGCGCTCGAGGCCGTCATCGCGCGGCAGCAGGAGGAGATCGAATCGCAGCGCAAGGCCATCGAAGACCAGCGCGATCAGCTGACCGCGCAGTATGAACTGATCCAGAAATTGCGGAGCGACCAGGCGGAAGCGTCCGATTCGTCGGGGCTGGCCGACGCCGCGCCGCCGGCGCCTGCGGTCCAGGTCCCGCCGCCAGCCGCCGGCGACGATACGCCGGCCCTCGCCGACGCAGAGACGCCCTCGGAAGGCCAGCAGGCCGCGACGGACGAGCTGCAACGCCGCACCGCCGCCGGGGAGAGCACCGGCGAGGTCAACGTGGCGGCGACGCTCTACGACCCCTCCAACACGGTCTACGACCCGAATTTTCCCGGCGCCTGGCATTTGCCGGGAACGACCGCCGCCATGCGCATCGCCGGCTTCGTCAATCTTGGCCTGGTCACGAGCCTGGACCCGGTCCAGATCACGGACCGCTTCATCGTCGGCAGTATTCCGCCATCCGGCGTGATCGTCGAAGGGGCGCAGTCGGGGACGGACATTACCGCGAGCCAGTCCCGGCTGAACTTCGAGGTGCGGGAGCAAACGACCCACGGCGAGGTGCGCGCCTTTCTCGAAGGGGATTTCGAAGAAAACAATGAAACCTTTCGCCTCCGCCACGCCTTCGGGCAGTACGGATTTCTCCTGGCCGGGAAAACCTGGTCCACCTTCACCAACCCCAACTCCCTGCCGGAAGAGGTGGATTTCGAGGGCGTCAACGGCATGGTGATTGTCCGCCAGCCGCAGATTCGCCTGTCGCCGCAGTTCGGCGAAGGCCAGAACCTGGTGGTGTCCGTCGAGGAACCGCGAACGGACGTGGTCAACGGCAGCGGGTCCAAGGGAAACTGGGATCTCGTCGCCAGCGTCGACCGCCTGTCGCTTGGGGATCTGCTGGGCTGGGACTACCAGGTTTCCTTCGTGCTGCGTGATCTCCAGGGCCAGCTCACCCAGGAAGGCATGGCGAGCGGGGACGTGTCCCAAAGCTCCGCCACCGGCTGGGGCATCACCACGAGCGGCCGTCGCACCCTGGAGCGGATCGGGAACGACGATTTCCTCCTCTGGCAACTCACCTACGGCAAGGGCATCGGGCGTTACATCAACGACCTCGCCACCATCGGCGGGGGTGACGCGGTCTTCGATCCCGAGGGGAATCTCCGCGCCTTGCCCCTGTTCGCCGGCTTCGTGTCCTATCGTCACAACTACGACGGTCTGCCGAAATTCATGTCCCAGTGGCCGGGCATCATGCGTTCCAACCTGACCCTGAGCTGGATCAATGTGGATACGTACGATTTCCAGGAAGGCGGCGACTACGATTACACGCTCCGGGCTTCCGGCAATTTGCTCTACTTTCCCACGCAGAACGTCCGGATCGGCGCCGAGTTGCTCTGGGGCATGCGAAAGAATCAGGATGGCTCCGACGGTGACGCGGTGCAGGTTCAACTTTCCGCGCGCTACAACTTCTGACGCCCGAGGGCGCAATCCCGCTCCTTCTCAGGGAGCAGGCGTTTCCGAGGGGCTCATCAGGTCTTCTTCGACAAACCGGAGTAATGCCTCGAACAAAGCCTCGCGGGGATAGTCGTTCTGATCGACGAAGGTGTTGCCGAGAAAACCATGCTCCCGGGCTACTGGTACGGCCACGGCCCAGTGGTCGGCGTTCACGAAGCCGACGAGCGTTCCGTTGGGGATCATCTGGTCGTAGTAGATCACCTGGCTGTCGTTACGCGCATCGACCCTCGCCAGTTGCCGGTAGGTCGTGCCCAGGACCGAGGAGATGCGCTCGGGGTGCGGGTAGGTGACAAGCGAGTAGTAGGCGATCTCCGGCGGGAGGGCATGTTCCGCCAGCCAGGTCCGGCGCACCTTGGGGCGCAGGCTTTCCAGCGCGCCCCCGTCCCCGTCACTGCAGTCGGAGCCGGGAAAATACCGCATCAGGTTCAGCTGGTCCTGCGTTGCCGTGTTGGCCAGCGGCGACCCCCCGACGGCGCCGGCGACGCTGATGATGGCCGTGATCCGCGGCACCAGCTGCGGGTAGGCGACAATGGCCTCGAGAATGTCCGGCGCGCCCTTCGAGTAGCCGATCAGCACCAGGTGGTGATCGTCGAACTCGGCGGGCAGGGCTTCGATCCGGTCGCGGATCTGCCGGGCGTTGTTGGCGCTGCTCGAAAGCCCGTCCACGTCCAGCAATTCAGCTCCAAACCCCTGGGACTCGAGCAGGGACTGCAACTCGGCCTCGATGCCGAGCCAGCTCTCGATGCATTCCCAGCCCACGCCGGGAACGATCATCATGAGGGTCTTGCGATCGCTCGGCGACAGGTCGACCGGTTGCCCGGTGCCTGCGGGCTCGACGCCGACCCGCGTGAGCGCCACGTCACAGGTGCGAAAGTCGGGCCACGCCTCGCCCCGGGATTCGAGCACGGCGCAGAAGATCTCCCGGAAACGGCCCCGCCTGTCGACGATGTTGGCGTCGGCGACCGGCACCAGGGCCTGGGGTGGCGCATCGTTGGTCCAGGGAATCAGGGGCGCCGAGGCGCAGGCGGTGAGCAGGGTGGTGAGGGTGATCATCGTCACCCATCGCAGGACGTTGCCGTGTGATCTCCGGTTCTGCTCGCGGGTTTCCGGTCGCATCTTTTTTTTGTTCCCTGCCATACCCACGTAGAGCATACCTGACCACAAACTGAATACGGGAGAACCGATGGGTTACTGGCTGATGAAATCCGAACCGGACGCATACGGGATCGATGACCTGGAACGGGACGGTCGCGAGCCCTGGGACGGGATTCGCAATTACCAGGTGCGCAACATGATCCGGGACGACATGCAGGTTGGAGACGAGGCCCTGTTCTACCATTCCCGGGTCAAGGAGCCGGCTGCCGTCGGCATCATGCGCATCGTCAGTGACGCCTATCCGGATCCGACCCAGTTCGACGCCAACTCGAAGTACTTCGATGCCAGGAGCGATCCGGACAACCCGCGCTGGCTGCTGCGGGACGTGGAATTCATCCGCCGCCTGGAACGGCCCGTGACCCTCAAGGAACTCAAGGCGCACCCGGGACTGGGTGAGTTCCAGCTGACGAAAAAAGGCAACCGGCTGTCCATTTTTCCCGTGACGAAGGACCAGTGGGACACGATCGTCGCGCTCGCGAAGAACGAGCCGGTCAGCTGACCGTCGGGTCCTCCCGCTCGCTCTGGCGGGCGTCCCGGTCAAGCACGTGCGCCGCGAAGCCGGCGCCGGCCTCCGTGGCCGTGTTGAAGACCTCATCCGCCCCGGCGTCCAGGAGCGCCTGTTCCTGGTCCGGAAAACGGGCGGTGGCGGCGATGCGGCCCTCGTAACCGGCGACGCGAAGCTGCCGGATCACGGAGCGGATGGCCTGGAAGCGGGGCAGGGGGATCATGACCAGATCCAGGTGGGTGTCGACCCGCATGCGTGCCCAGAAATCCGGGTCGCTCGGATCGCCTTCGATGACGCGCCGCCCCCACTGCTTCTGCTGTTTCACCACGACGGGGTTGACGTCCACGCCGACCAGCTCACCCTCCACCCGGCGTGTCATGGCATCGTAGGTACCTGATCCCACGCCGCCCATACCGACGACGACGATGCGCGCGTCCCCGAGATCGATGGGCTGCTCGTCCGGAATGCGCTGGGCCCGTTCAAAGCGGTGCCACCCGTCGAGATGACGGGCGTACAGCATGTTGGATCGGGCGCTGAGGGGGGCAGCGAGCGTGAAGGAAAAAGTCAGCGCCATGGCCAGGATGATGAGCCATTCCGGTTCCAGCCAACCGTTCGAGACGCCGATGGCAGCGACGATCAGGCCGAATTCGCTGTAGTTGGCGAGATTCAGGGATGCCAGCAGAGACGTGCGTGCACGAAGCCGAAAGGCGCTCATGAGCACGAAGTACAGGGCCGACTTGGCGAAGACGAAGGGCAGCAGCAACAGGGCGAGGCCGACCATGTCCAGCGTGGGAATACCTGCCTGGCCGATGGACAGGAAGAAGCCCAGCAGGAACAGATCCTTGAAGCCGAGCAAGGTTTTCGCGAGCTCTTCCGTGCGTTCGTGACCCGCAACCAGGATGCCGATGATGAGGGCGCCGAGGTCCCCCTTGAGTCCCACGAGTTCGAACAGCTCCGCACCGCCCAGGGCCAGGAGCAAGCCATAGAGCACCAGCAGCTCGCCGTGACCCGATTGTTTCAGCAGGTTCTGCAGCACGGGCCGCAGGGGGATGAGCCCGAACAGCAGCAATGCCAGGGGCGACGGCCATTTTCCCGTCGAGGCGGCGAGGAAGCCCACGGCGACCAGATCCTGAACGATCAGGATGCTGATGGCGATGCGGCCATGCAAAGAGGTCATCTCCCCCCGTTCCTCGAGCGCCTTGGCGACGAATACGGTGCTGGAAAAACTCAGGGCGAAGGCGATGAGCAGGGCCGGACCCAGCCCAAGCCCCGTCAGCAGGCCGACGCCGAGGGCCGCGAGACCGAGCAGTAGCGTGGCCAGCACGGCCATGACGATGCCCATGTGCAGCACGGTGACCGCGAGCACCTCCGGTCGGACCAGGGTCCTCAGGTTGAGTTTGAGGCCGATGGTGAACAGGAGCAGCGTGATGCCGAGGTCCGAGAGCTTCTCCAGCATCTGTCCGCTGACGATGCCGAAGGCGCTGAGCAGGAAGCCCGTCGCCAGGAAACCGATGAGCGGGGGCAGACCGACGTGCTTGGCGAGCGTGCCGAGCATGAAGGCCACGCCAATCCAGGCGATGTCGCCCAGCGCAATGGCGACCCACTCGAAATCCATGCCCTGACCCCCTTGCGATCGATGTGCCGAACGCTACGCAGTGTAACGACTTTCGCCGCGATGGTAGAGGGGGGTGAACGTCACCCCCTGGACGAAGCGACCGTTCAGCCCACGGCCAGTTTGTCCCTGAGCAACTGCTCACGGGTCTCGTTGCGGTGCTTTTTCAGGTAACGCATGAAGGGGGTGCCGCCGGTGCCGATGTCCACCGCGTTGCCCGCTCGATCCCGGGATTGCTGGTTGATGTAGGTCGCGGCGTACTCGAGATGGCGCGTCCGGAACCGGGCGAGCTGTTCCACGCACTCGTTGTAGGCGCCGATGAGCGCCGGGTTGCCCAGGGTTTGGACCACTTCCCGAACGGCGCTGGTTTCGCGAACCTGCTCGATGAAGCGACGGTGCGCCGGTGGCCGGTAGGCGTGCAGCTCATCCAGGTACCGGCGCAAGGGGTCGTCGGCATGGCCGAGGCCGAGCACCGCGTCCACCGCGGGGACGATGGATGACTGGGAGCCGGTCTGCCCCCGGAAGCTCTGGGGGGCGCCACCGGTCGCTTCCACGCCCTCGTAGACCAGTCCCGCGCCCAGGGCGGGGTTGTCCTTCCAGCCGTGAATCCAGGGCCGTACCCGGTGAAAGTAGATGTAGGGATCGCAACGCTCGGGCATGCGGTCGAAGTGGGCATTGATCTCCGCCCAGACACCGATCATGCGCCGCAGGTGGTGGTGCATGGCCGCGGAATCGGCGGCCCCGGCTGCGGCCAGCAGTCCGGGAAATTCCGCAAGCAGGCCGCCGGCGCTCGCTTCGATGGCGACGTGCACCAGCACGAACCAGGCCTCGTCCTGGCCGCCCAGGAATCCCTGCAGCAGGGTGACGTTGTCGAGGGTGAGCGGGCCGTCCGCATCGATGCGTCCCCAGTTGTCCAGGACGTAGGACGAGTAGGGCAGCAGGGGCTGCTGTCCCAGCAGCTCGGCCAGGGTCCAGATCGGGCGGGCGAGGTTCTCCGGCAGGTGGCGGGGCGGGTCATCCTGACCCCAGACCCAGGACTGCACGAGGAAGGCGTAGTGCACCATCGCCATGCGGCGCTGCGGCTCATCGAGGTCCCGCAGCGCCCCGGTCCGCACCCGGGGCAGGCGGGACAGGAGCTCGCGAATGCGGCCGCTGGGCAGGATTCGTGGCAAGTCCAGGGCGGTGCGCCGAACCGGTTGGAGGCTGTCCGGCAACACGACGGTCTCGGGATCGAAAGGCGAGAGGAAACCGCGTTCCGCGGAAATGTCGAAGTCCCCGAGGCGGAGGGGTACCCTGGATCGGCTCGTCATTTCGGCCTTACTCCGTTCTATGTTTTGTCATATTGACGGAATATTATTCCGAACACGGCCTGCGCGGGAACGCCAATGAGCAAGAATCCGGAAAAACCAGAAAAGGTTCGGAAACGCGCCGTGGATGCGGCCGGCCTGGACCGCATGGACCGAAAAATTTTAGGTGTCCTGGTGGACGATGCCGGCCGGGGTTACGCCGACATCGGTCGGGAGGTCGGACTCTCGGCACCCGCGGTCCATGAACGCGTCAAGAAACTGCGCGCCCGGGGCGTCATCACCGGCAGTGCCGTTCGCCTCGATGGCCCGAGTATCGGCAGGCCCCTGCTGGTCTTCGTTCACGTGGCGACCCACAGCTGGGGCCACAGCGAGGCCCTCGACGCCCTGTCCGTGTTGCCCGAACTCGAGGAGGTGCACTCCACCACCGGCGCCACGTCGATCATCATGAAGATTCGCCTGGCCGACTCCCAGGCGTTGGAAGCCCTGTTGCGGCACATCAATGCCTTTGAAAGCGTGGTGTCGACGCACACTTACGTGACGCTCTCGACCTATCTCGAACGTCCTGTCCAGGCGGGCGTGACGGAGGACTGGCCGGATGCGCCCCGGCCGAGATCCTGAACGGGTTGGACCGGAGTCGCCGGCCTGAGGCCGGAAAACCTTACCAGCCGCAGTCCCGCTCGGCGTTCTGCTCCTGCAGCCACGCCATCAGGGGCGCGAAATACTCCACCATGGCGCTGCCGTCCATTTCGCGGGTTCCGATGAAGGCCTCCAGCGCATCCGGCCAGGGCCGGGATGCGCCCATTTCGAGCATGGCATTGAAGCGTTCGCCAACCTCCTTCGAGCCGTAGATCGAGCAGCGGTGCAGGGGGCCCTCCCAGCCGGCCATGTCACACGCCGCCTTGTGGAACTGGAACTGCAGAATGTGCGCGATGAAGTAGCGCGTGTAGGACACGTTGTTCGGGATGTGGTACTTCGAACCCGGGTCGAAGTGATCGTCGGAGCGCGCCACCGGCGGGCGAATACCCTGGTACTCGGTGCGCAGCGCCCACCAGCCCTCGTTGTACTCCTCCGGCTCCAGTTCGCCGGAAAACACCTGCCAGCGCCACTTGTCCATGAGCAGTCCGAAGGGCTGAAACGCCACCTTGTCCAGTGCGCGGCCCATGAGCAGGCCGATGTCACTGGAGGCGTCCGGGGCTTGGCCGATCACGCCGATGGTGACCAGGTACTCGGGCGTGATGGACAGGGCCACCATGTCGCCGATGGCCTCGTGAAAACCGCCGTTGGCGCCGGTCTGGAAGATCGGCGACTGTTCCTTGTAGGCGCGTTGGTAGTAGTTGTGGCCGAGTTCGTGATGCACCGTGTTGAAATCATCGGCGTTGACCCGGGTGCACATCTTGATGCGGATGTCGTCCTGGCCGTCGAGATTCCAGGCCGAGGCGTGACAGACGACCTCGCGGTCTTCCGGTTTCGTGATCTGGGAGCGCTCCCAGAACGTGTCCGGCAGCGGGTCGAAGCCCAGGGATGAAAAGAACGCTTCGCCGGTGCGCACGATCTCTTCGGCGGTGTAGTCGAGATCCTGCAGCATCCGGGTCAGGTCGTAACCGGGGTCCGAGCTTTCCGGGCCCACGAGGTCGTACACGTTGCCCCAGCTTTGCGCCCACATGTTGCCGAGGAGGTCGGCGCGGATGGGTTGGTCCAGGGGTACGGCTTCGTCGCCGTAGTGTTGATTCAGCCGCGACCGGACGTGGCACTGGAGTTCCTCGTAAAGCGGCTTGACCTGGCCCCAGAGTCGGTCTGTTTCCTCGGCGAACTCCGCCGGCGGCAAGTCATAGCGGGCCCGCCACATGGCGCCCACGTCGTCGAACCCCAGCTCCCGGGCGCCCTCGTTCGACAGGGCGACCATGGCGGCATAGTCGCTTTTCATGTTCCCGCCGTCCGCCCGCTCGGCCACGGGCACTTCGCGCCACTTGGTCCAGATCTCCTGGAGCTTTTCCGGGTCCCGCACCGTTCCCATCATGGCCTCGAGATCGTTCCGGGATACCTGTTCGCCGTCGAGCTCGATCTTGCCGGTGGCATAGGTCGACCGCATGCGGTTGTTGATCTCTGCGAGTTCGCCCGCCGCGCCCTCGCGGGTGGGCGCCGGCAGGTTGACGCCGAGCTTGATCTTCTCGAGCTTGCGGCGCATCTCCGCCGGGAGCTCCAGGTCATTGAAATCCTTGGCCCGGTTGGCGAATTCCACGCCTTTACGGGTCGCTTCCGCCGACGAGCGCGTGGCCAGCCAGTTGGTGTCGTAGGTAATGTTGGTCGCCTGCACCCAGGCCACGCGCGCAGCATACTCGCCGTACTCCCTCTGCCACTGTTCGACCTCGGTGATGAAGCGGGCAGCATCATCGGCGGTCTTTGCGGCGTCCTGCGCCCAGGCCGGGGACGGCAGGGCGGCAGGCAAGGCCATGGCCAGGGACAGGGAGGCCGCCAGGGTCAGGCGGCGAGGGAGACAGGACGGTCTTTGGGCTCGTTTGCGCACATTGAACTCCTTGATGGTGTTGATCAGGCGTGTCGGGTTTCAGGGACGGATATTCAGGTAATGCGGCCGCCCGTCAGCTTCAGCAGGTTCAGAAACTCGCGGCGGGTTTTCGGACCATAGGTCTGGAAATGCGGGTCCGGCCGTTCGCGGTACACCTGGCGTGAACGTCCGATCGTATCCGTGTCGGCCCGTTTAAGCACCTCCTCCACCGGTATTTCGTAGGGCACGATGGCGTTGAGGCCGAAGACTTTCGCCTTGAGCGCCGGCGTCAGGGCCGGATAGCCGTAGCGTTCCTGGAGCTCCTCGCTGATCTCGAAGGCCCGGAACGCCTGGATCTGGTCCTGAGGCGAGCCGTACCAGACCGAATCCGTGCCCCAGAGGACGTTGTCCTCGCCAACGTACTTGAGGAGCTTGCCGACGGCGTGGGCGGCGCTGTCCGGGTCCCGGGTGAACAGGAAACGCCACGTGCTGCCGAGTTCCGCATAGACGTTGCTGTTGGGTGGCAGGTCGTTGTCCAGCACGCTCTGCACGAGCGCGTCGATGCCTTCACCGCGCTCCGGGTCGTAGGCGCGTTCGGGTTCGCCGATGATGTAGCCCGAGTGATAGACCAGAAAATTCATGTCCGGGTAGTCCCGGGCGACCACGCCGATGTCCGTGCACAGGGAATGCTCGTAGGAGTCGCGCCCGAAGGGAATGCCCTTGTGGATGGCAATGTTTTTCACACCCAGGCGGCGCGCCTTCTCGATGAAGGGCCGGCCCGTGTCCTCGTCGCTCAGGAAAAATCCCTTCCCGTCGGGGCCGTACTGCGTGTAGCACTTGTAGGCCGAGACCTTCCAGCGCTCCGCCAGTTCGTCCATGAGGTCGAGGTCGCCCGGCTGGTTGGGGTTGCAGCGGCCGTGGAGCAGAAGCCGGTGTTCACCCTCCAGGCGTTCCACCATTTCGGCGGTCGCGTGCGCCTCCTCGATGGACAGGGGTTCGTCGGCATGGGTCGAGGGCACGAAGCTGAGGGCCATCATGTCCGTATCCGAATCGAGAAAGACGTCCTTGATGAAACTGTCCGCGCCGAGGCACCGCATGTAGTCGCTGGACAGAAACTCGAAGTCCTCCCTGCACTGCGGTTTCAGGGTGCGGGCGAGGTTCGGCGGCAGATAGTGTCCCTGCACGTCGAAAATGAACTCCCGGCCCTCCAGCGCTTCCGCGGCCGCGGCCGGGTCGTAGGCGGCCTCGGCCGGAATCGCGAAGCGCCCGGCGGTGGCGCCCCGCCAGGCCTGGGCCTCGTTGAAGGCGAGCAGGGTGGCGGCGGCGCCGCAGCTGCTCTGGAGGAAACGGCGCCGCGGCTGGCCGGTTTTCCGGGCCGCGTGGTCCGCCTGCTCGAGGGCGAGGCGATTCATGGCTTTTTCGTCCTCGCACAGGGGGATCGGTTCGAACTCGCCGTTGCAGGTGCTGTCGAGCTTGATGGGCAGGCAGGTGTCCCTGTTCCTGTCCGGGG
This sequence comes from Lysobacterales bacterium, assembly GCA_036351115.1. Lineage (GTDB taxonomy): Bacteria > Pseudomonadota > Gammaproteobacteria > Xanthomonadales > SZUA-36 > Marinihelvus. The sequence goes on from JAZBOL010000078.1 coordinate 42,137, forward strand.
TCTGATCTGGGGTCTGGGTCATGAGGCTGGCTCCGAATTCTCCGCTTCGCGGTCGAATCCAGTATAGGCGCTGCCCCATACACGACCGCTTCGAGGCGACGGGGCGTGGGCTTTCAGGGTTGGACGGTGGACGGGCCCAGCAGGGTCGCCAGCGTGTCGGAGTCCGGATAGCCGTCGGCGACACGCCCCGTGCTGGCCTTGAACCTCGCCAGGGCCTGTCGGGTGGCGGGGCCCCAGATGCCGTCCGCCGGTCCCGGATCGAAGCCGCGGTTGGCCAGGGCCTGCTGGAGACGTTTCACGTCCTCCACGCGCAGGGCTTCGTCATTGGGGGGTGGCTGCACCAGGCCAGGTCTGCCGGCAATGCGATCGGCGAGCAGGCCCACGGACAGGGCGTAGGATTCGGAGCGGTTCCAGCCCATGATCACGTCGAAGTTGCGGTAGACCAGGAATGCCGGCCCGTCAGCCCCGGCAGGCACGATCAGCTTCGCTTCCACCTCGGCCTGGGGGAGAGCGGCGCCGTTCGCCTGGCGCAGGCCGAGGTCGGCCCAGGTGCCCAGGGGACGGCGGACGCCGTCTCCGGCCAGGGCGTAGTCAAACGCCGTCGGCAGGCGAACCTCCCGACCCCAGCGCAGGCCCGGTACCCAGCCAAGCTCAGCCAGGAAATTGGCGCCGGAGGCCAGGGCGTCCGCTTCGCTGACCCAGAGATCCACCCGGCCGTCCCCGTCCCCGTCCACCGCGTAGCGATTCCAGGTGCTGGGCATGAACTGCGTGTGCCCCATGGCGCCTGCCCAGGAGCCCTGCATGGTGGTCGGTGACAGGTCTTCCCGTTCCAGCAGTTCCAGGGCCGTGAGGAATTCGGTGGTAAAGAAGGCCGAACGGCGCGGGTCGCAGGCGAGGGTGGCGAGCGCATCCAGCGAGGGGGTCGTGCCCAGGTAACCGCCGTAGTTGGTTTCCAGGCCCCAGAACGCCACGAGCACGGGCGCGGGAACGCCGTATTTGCGCTGGATGGCCTCCAGCAACGCGCGGTTGGCTGCGAGCTTCTCCCGGCCCGCGGCGATTCGCGAGTCGGTCACCCGGATGGACAGGTATCGGCCAAAGGTCTGCATGAACTCGGGCTGCTGCCGGTCGAGTTCGAGCACACGGGGTTGCTGGACCAGCGACGGGATCAGCTCGTCCACCGTTTCCGGGCTGCGGCCCTGCTCCCGGGCCTGCGCCTGGAGCCCCGCGAGGCATTGCGCGAAGTCAGGCGGGGGCGCGTCCGCCTGCGCCGGCCGCTCAGCGGTCAGGCTGACGCCCAGGATCAATACGGCGACAGGCACACGCATCAGCTTGGTAACTCCGCTTCGACGATCTCGAAGCTGGTCTCGACGTCGGCCAGGGCCTTGAGCTGGGCCGAGGCGGAACAGTACTTTTCCATGGCCAGGTCGATGGCGCGCTCCACCTGCCTCGGTTTCACGTCCTGGCCGTACACCACGAAGTGCATGGACACCGCCGTGTAGTAGCGGGGATGGTCATCACGCCGCTCGCCGCCGACTTCCACGGTGGCATCCATGACTTTCTGGCGCCCTTTTTTCAGGATGGTCACCAGGTCGATGGCTGCGCAGGCTCCGGCGGCAAGCAAGAGCATCTCCATGGGCGACATGCCCACGTCCCTGTCGCCGTCGATGACGAGGGAGTGGCCGCTGGCGGCGGTGCCGATGAACTGCAGGCCACCGGCCCAGCGCACGGTGTGATTACGTTTCATGGGGTTCACTTTTCCTGGGGTTCACTATTGATGGGTGCTCCGGTCTGTCCGGCGTCCGTCTCCTGCTCCGCCTCGAGGTCCGCCACCGTGGGCGGTACCCAGCCCCGGTCCAGGCGGCTGCCGAAGGCGGCGCTGTTACCTTTCATGGCCGCCTCGTAGCGGTCGCTGAAGGCCCTGGTGGCCTCGATGTAGGCGGCATTCTCATGGGCCGGTATATCCGGGTCGAAGGCGTCGGCGGCGCCGCGCATCTGCGCCTGGTCCGTGATGACGTAGGCACGGGCCTGCCGTTCCGCATCGTAGGGGTGGACGCCCAGCGCCTCGAGCGCCGATCGCCCGGCCCGCACGGCGCTGTCGAAGGTTTCCCGGATGATGTCCCGGGCCCCGGCCGCCCAGAGCTCGTAGACGTGATGCCGGTCCACGGCGCGGGTCACGATATACACGTTCGGGTGGTGCTGGCGCACGTAGCGGACCAGCTCGGTGATGTGTTCCCGGTCGTCGATGGCAATGACGAGCATGCGCGCTTTGTCGATGCCCGCCGCGTGGAGCAGGTCCGGCCGCATGGCGTCGCCGAAGTGCACCTTGATGCCGAAGGCCCGGAGGATCTCCAGCTGCTCGGACTGGTAGTCCACCACCACCGTGGAATAGCCGGCGGACTTGAGCAGGCGGTTGATGATGCCGCCGAAGCGCCCGTGGCCGGCGATGATGACCGACCCGGAGTCGTCGATGTCGTCCATGGGGCGCTCTTCCCGGTGAGCGAAGCGGGGGGCGATGACCCGGTCATAGAGGATGAACAGCAGGGGCGTCAGCAGCATGGACAGGGTGACCACCAGCAGGAGCTGGTCCGCCAGGGGCTTCGGGATCACCTGGTTCGCCACCGTGAAGCTGAGGAGCACGAAGCCGAACTCGCCGGCCTGGGCCAGGCCCAGGGTGAACAGCCAGCGGTCCGGCGCCGGCACACCGAAGACCCGGGCGAGACCGTAAAGGATGACCGCCTTGAGCGTGATGAGTCCCACGGTCATGGCGACGACCGGGCCGAGACTACCCAGCAGCAGGTCGAACTGGATCGCCGCGCCGACGGTGATGAAAAACAGACCGAGCAACAGTCCCTTGAACGGTTCGATATCGCTCTCGAGCTCGTGTCGGTACTCGCTGTTGGCCAGCACGACGCCGGCGAGGAAGGCGCCGAGTGCCGGCGACAGGCCGACGACAATCATGAGCAGGGCAATACCGATCACGAGCAGCAGGGCGGCCGCCGTGAACAGCTCCCGTAACCGGGCCTGCGCAATGAAGCGGAAGACGGGGCGGGTCAGGTAGTGACCACCGACGATGACCAGGGCGATGGCCAGTACCGTGACGCCCGCCTGTTGCCACCCGGCCAGCCCGTCCACGAGGCTGAGGCTCCCGTGTCCTTCGCCCTCCGCGGAGCCGGCGCCACCGGCGAGGGCCGGAGCCTCCATGAGTTCGGGAACGGCGAGCAGCGGCAGGAAGGCCAGCATGGGAATGACCGCGATGTCCTGGAACAGCAGCACGGAGAAGCTCGATTGGCCACCATCGCTCTTCATGAGCCCCTTCTCGTTGAGCGTCTGCAGCACGATGGCCGTGGAAGAAAGGGCCAGCACCATGCCCACCGCCAGCGCAATCTGCCAGGGCTGGCCCAGGGTCAGGGCGATGCCCATGACCGCGAGCGTGGTCAGGACCACCTGCAGGCCGCCAAGACCGAGGAGTCTGTGCCGCATGGTCCAAAGCAGGCGCGGTTCCAGTTCGAGGCCGACCAGGAAGAGCATCATCACCACGCCGAATTCCGCGAAGTGCTGGATCGAGACCACGTCGACGTGCAGGGCCGCGAGCACGGGGCTCAGGGCGATGCCGGCGAGCAGGTAACCAAGCACGGAACCCAGCCCGAGGCGACTCGCGATGGGCACGGCCACGACCCCACCGACCAGGAACAGGAACGCAAGCAGCAGGAAGGAGTCCATGGTCAGCCTGACCCGGCGCCGGCGCTGGGTTGTGCCCCGCGCAACGGCAGGTTGTCGTGGTGCAAAACGTCCATGCGCTCCGCGAGATCGAAGTCATACACGTCGTCGCGAATTGCCTCGAGCAGGCTCCGGTAACCGTCGACGTGGGGTTTGACCTGTCCCTCGCCGGGAGCGCGCAGCGAGCCGTACAGCACGTAGGGGGCGGGAAATCGCATGTCGCACAGGCCCGCGGTTTGTTCCATGGGCGTGAGGAAGGTGCGCAGGGAGAAGCGTTGGTAGCCGTCGGCCTCGTAGGCATCCGAGGGACCGGCCGCGGTCAGCGCCAGCATGAGCGTTTTACCGGCGAGCCGGTCGCCTCCGGCGCCGTAGGCGAAGCCGTGTTCGAGCACCAGGTCGAGCCACTCCTTGACGAGGGAAGGGCTCGAGTACCAGAACACGGGGTACTGGAACAGGATCACGTCATGGTCGAGCAACCGTTGCTGCTCACGGTCCACGTCGATGTCGAAGCGCGGATACTCGGCGTACAGGTCCACGAAGGTGATGCCCGACACGCGTTCCGCGGCCCGGGCCATGTGGCGATTGACGTGCGAGTGCCTGTGCCCCGGGTGGGCGTAATAAACGATCAGCTCGGCCATGGGCGGAAGTCTACCCGAAGGATGCGGGATTCAGGTCAAGCCCCGATGCGCGGCTCAGCTGGAGGCGTCCATGCGGCGGGTGAATACCAGTTCGGTGCCGTCGAGATGCATGATCAGCCTTTCTTCGCCAGCCGCGCCCCCGTCATGCAGTTCCCAGCGGTGGATGAACCAGGGAAAAAACAGTTCACGCTCGGACAGGGCCTGGAGTTGCCGACGGGGCTGGTTGTCGAAATCCATCCAGAGCGTCCGCTCGCTGTCCCCGGAAATCGTGACGGTCCAGATATCCGAATCGGCGAGTTCACCCTCGATGCCCTCGACCAGCGTGGCCTCCCAGGTGCCCTCGAAGCGGGCCAGTTGGTCGACGGACAACTCGACCGGTTCCGGCGGCGGGTCGGCAGGCTTCATGCGAGACACGCCACCGTCGCCGCCCTGCAGCACGTGCGTCACCCGGCCCTCGTCGTCCAGCACGAACTCCACGGTGATCTGGCGGGCCCGATCGACGAAAAAGCGCGTCTCGGTCAGGGGGATCAGCCGGGACGGGGGCTGTGGCCCCGGTTGCCCCAGGAGCTCTCCGTCGTCCGACAGCCAGACGCGCCCCAGCACGTTGCCATCGGTGTAATAGCCCGTGTATCGCTCGAGCACTTCCCGGGGAAGAAAAATCCGCTTATCCCCGTCGATCGGTTCGTAATCGGCGAGTCTTGCGTCCGCCAGCGTTGCGGCCTCCCGCGCGAGTCGCTGGTCAATCCGGGCCTGGAGTTCAGCGAACCGGGGCTCGGCCCGCACCCGGTCCCACTGGGGTAGCAGTTCGAGCCGTACGCGGGAGCTGAAGCCCCGGTTGATGGCCTGTTCCAGCGCATCCAGAGACGATTTCGTGTCGCCTGCCATGGCGTAGGCCATGGAAATGCCGGCCCAGGTGCCGGGGTGGTTGAAGCCCCGGGTCTGCCTGCCGAGCAAAACGTCCTGAACCTCTTCCAGCATCTCCCGGCCGCGCGCCGGTCCGCCCGGCAAGTCGTTCCCGTGGCGCATGAGGAAATCGGCCATGAGCAGGTTGTCCCAGTGAAACACGAAGCCGGGGTTGACCTCCATGCGGCCGCCGAGATTCTCGAGCCAGGTGGTGGCGTAGGCGCGGGCCGATTCGATCCGGTCTCCGAGGTATGCGGCCTGGAACAGGTCGAAGAGATACTCGTTGCCCGTGGCCTCGCTCAGGGTGCGCTTGTCTTCCAGGTAAGCGATCAGGCCTTCGAAGTCCTTGCGCCCGAGGAACAGCCAATAGGCCGACGGCGCAAAGGCATTCAGCCGGGCGGCCTCGTCGGCCCAGCGACGGGCGGCATTGCCGTCGTCGAGTTCGACGTAGCTGTTGATCATGAGCCGCATGGCGTCCGTGTTCCCGGGATCGACGGCCAGGATTTCCCGGGCGTCGATCACGGCCCGGGCCAGTTCTCCGCCGGCGTAGTGGGTATCGGCGATGTTTTCCAGCCACTGGGTGGGGTTTTGATCGTCGATCTGATCGACCCGGGCCAGATGGGTGCGCGCCCGGGCGAAGTCGCCGCGCAGGCTGTAGGCGTTTGCCAGGTTGACGTTAACCGGGTAGGACAGAGGCTCCAGCGAATACGCGGCTTCCAGCGCCTCGAGGTGCTCCTCGTAGCGCCGGGCCATGGCCAGGGAGTTCCCGTACCACAGCCACGCATGGTAGTTCTGGATGTCCAGTTCGATGGCCCGTTCCAGGGCTTCGATGGATTCGGGAATCTCGCCGGTTTCATAGCGATAAAGGCCCTCGGCCGCCCATACCTCGGCGGATTCCCGGTCAAGTTCCAGGGCCTGGTCAAGGATTTCACGGGCAGCCGGCAAGGCCTCCGACCCCGTTTCGTTGCCGTAACCAACCAGGAGCAGGCGTGACTGGGCCAGGCCGGCGTAGGCGCCGACGTACCGGGGGTCTTCCTCGATGGCCTGTTCGAAATAGGCGACGGACTGTTCGAGGGACTCGGCGGTGCGCGTTTGCTGGTGGTGGCGGCCGAGCAGGTACAGGTCGTAGGCCGCCATGCTGCGGGTCGGGGTGGTTTCCAGCGCTTTCTGCTCTTCGGGAAGCAGCGTCGTCTGCAGGGACTTCGATACCTCGCCGGCCACGTCCGCCTGCACGGCAAAGAGGTTTTCCGCGGTCAGTTCCCGGTCGTAGATTTCCGCCCACAGGTGCCGATCCGTGGCGGCCTCGATCAGCTGCAAATTGATGCGAACCCGGTTCCCCGCACGCTGGATACCACCCTCGAGGATGTAGTCCACCCCGAGCTCCTCGGCGATGACCGGAATGGGCTGCGTGGTATTACGATACTGGAGGACGGACGTACGGGAAGTCACCTTCAACGCGTCGATGCGCGACAGGTGCGTCAGCAAATCGTCGTGAATGCCCAGGGTGAAGGGCTCGGTGGCCGGGTCACCGCTGAAGTTGGTAAAAGGCAAGACGGCGATTGCCGTGTCAGCCTCGGTGGCCTCGGCGGCCTCACGGCGCTCCCAGTCTTCAAGGGCGGGAGACCGCTCCGCTTGCACCAGGGCCGTGGTGGTCGCCTGGCGCAGCACGAATTTGTCGACCAGGAAGTAACCGAGCGCCAGCGCAAGCACGACGATGATGGCGCGATCGAGCGTTCGACCGGTCTGAAGGGTCTCGGATTGCGAGCGGTCGACGTTGCGCTCCAGCTTGATGCCGTCCGCCGTGCGTTCGAACACCCAGGCAAGAATCAGGGCCGGCAGAAATCCGATGGCCAGGATCGTGACCACCATGCGGATGGCGCCGTCCGACAGGCCATAAACCGGGAACAGGGTCTCAGTGACCTGGATGACCAGCCACGCACCCACGAGGTAGGCGATGCCCACGCGGATGACGTTGCGGCGTTTCAGCTCTTCGAAAAAGCTCATGTCCGGTGAATAGGTTGCCCGCATTTCCGGGCAAGGTGGCGGGTCGGGGCGAGTACGAGGCGCATTCCCCTTCTATACTGGATTCATGGTGACATGTCACGATCTTGCATGCGGCCGCGTCGGTGGTCTTCCAGCCTGGTTGCCCATCGCAGCGTTTGTGCTTGCGGGCTCGGCCTCGATCACGGCCGAACTCCGTGCCGAGGAGATTTATCGCTGCGAAACGGAGGCCGGTGTCGTGTACACCGATCGCGAGTGTGCCGGCGACAGCGAAGGGGAAGTGGTGACCCTCCCGCCGGAGACGGCCGGGATCACGCCCGGGCCCCCGGAGGAAGTCCGGGAATACCTGGCCCAGAAGCGCGAGGAACGCCAGGAGGCGCTCAGGAAAGAACGGGAATGGGCGGCCCGGCAACCACCCCCGGCCCCGGCGCCGGTCGTGATCGAGCGCCCGGTGGCCTATCCCTACTGGTGGGGGGGCTACACCTATCGTCCGCCGCGTCCACCGCTTCGGCCCGAACCACCCGTTTCGCCGCCCGTGCGTCCTCCGCTGAGGCCCGGCGGCGGGGATGTGCTGCGCCCCCTGCGCTAGCACCCGCCGGGTTCGCCGTTACCCCATGGTTTAAGTGACCGTGATGCAGATGACCGGGATTCAGATGGCCGGCCCCGGCCGGATGGGCGAACCGTCGCTGAAGCGATTGAAGCGAAATCGTTCGAGGTCGTAGCCCGGCGCTTCGCCGGTCACGAGCCTCGCCATGATGCGGCCTGCGCCCGGGCCGATGCCGAACCCGTGACCGCTGAAACCCGTGGCGACGAACAGGCCGTCACGTCCGGTCACCGCATCCATCACGGGAACCACGTCCGGTGTGGCGTCAATCATGCCCGCCCAGCTGTCGGTGAAGGGCACCCGCGCCAGGGCGGGCAGTCGACGCTCGAGCAGCCCCCGGATTTCCCTGAGCACCCCGGCGGACGGCCGGGGGTCGAGTATCCGATGGCGTTCGAACGGTGATTCGCTGTCGCCGGTCCAGCCGCGGCGCGGCCAGGATGCCTGGGTCGGGTCGGCGCCGAGGCGAAGGGCAGTGTCGCCGCCCTGGGTCCGAACCGGGCCGAACTGCCGGTAGTAGCGAAAGCTGCCCGGGCCCAGCAGGTGTTCCACCCGTTCGGAGGTGACCGTGTAGCCACCGTCGGCGCGCCGTCGCAGATACAGGTCGCCGATACCCGCTGCGCCGGCCCACCACTCGGGCGCCTCGGCGGTGCGGGCCACGGTCGCGCGCACGCTGAGCTGGGGCAGATCGATGCCGAGATTGCCCAGGAAACGGTTGGACCAGGCCCCCGCCGCGCAGACCACCGCACGGGTCCGGACTTCGCCCGACTCGGTGCAAACGGAAGCCACCCGGCCGCCCTCGAACTCCACGGTGCGTACCGCGCATCCCTCGCGAACCTGTCCTCCCCGCTGCCGAAGGCCCCGGGCCAGGGTGCGGACCGCGGTGAACGGTTCGCAGCGCGCATCGCCGGGCGTCAGGATGCCGCCCACCCAGTTTCCCTGCGCGCCGGGAATAATGTCCCGGGCTTCCGCGGCCGACAGCAGGTGCGTATCCAGCCCGTTTTCCCGGGCCACCGGCAGCCAGGCCTCCCAGTCCGCGAGGGTTGCCTCGTCGTCGGCAAGGCCGAGAATCCCCCCGCGGCGAAAACCGATGCCGTCGCCGAGTTCCTGGTGAAGACGTTCCCAGCAATCGATGCTGTCCCGGGCGATGGGCACTTCCGCCGGGTCCCGCCAGGTCGTGCGCACCCAACCCCAGTTGCGGGACGACTGCTCCCCGGCGACGCGCCCCTTCTCCAGCACCAGGACGGACAGGCCTCGTTGCCTGAGATACCAGGCGGTGCTGACGCCGATGACGCCGCCGCCGACCAGCACGCAGTCCACGGACGCGGGCAGGGCGTCGTCGAATTCGATGGGCGAGCGTTCTGTGATGGGGAAGGGCAAGTCGCCTGGGCCTCCACGCCGTGCGGTCAGGCTTCGAGTGTACGGGATGACGGGAATTGACGTGCGCCTGCTATCATTCGTCGCCGTCCGCCGACCTGATCCGCGACCGACGCTGACCCTAAAACGATCGAACCTTCGGTCAACAACCCGATAACGAGTGCCTTCGACCATGAAATGGATTGCCGCCCTGACGATTTCCCTGTTCACCGCCTCCTCGGCAGCCTCGGCCAGCGACTTCGAGTTCTGGCCCGGCGCGGAGTACGATCCCGCCATTCCGACCCTGGAAGCCACCGTGGGCCACGCGCCGGGGGAGCGGATCACCACCCACGCGGACATGCTGCGTTACCTCGAGGCCCTCGAGCAGGCCGCGCCGGAACGGTTGCGCCTGGTCACCTTCGGGCAATCCTGGCAGGGGAGGGACCTGGTCTACGCCATCGTCACCTCGCCGGAAAACCTCGGCCGGGTCGATGCGATCAAGGCCGGCATGCAGGCGCTTCGGAACGCCGACCGGACCGATGCGGCCGAGGCGCGGCGAATCATCGAATCCCAGCCGGCCGTCACCTGGCTCTCCTACAGCGTGCATGGCAACGAGATCTCCTCTACCGACGCGGCCCTGCTGACGGCCTATCACCTGCTCGCGGCACAGAACGATCCCCGGGTGGCACAGATCCTCGACCAGACCGTGGTCATCATCGACCCGCTGCAGAATCCGGATGGCCGTGAACGTTTCATCCTCCGCTACGAGATGTCGCGGGGTCTGGAACCGGACAGCGACCGTCTCTCCGCCGAACACAACGAACCCTGGCCCAGCGGACGCACCAACCATTACCTCTTCGATCTCAACCGCGACTGGTTCAAGCTGACCCAGCCGGAAACCCGGGCCCGGGTTCGCGTGATCCAGGAGTGGTACCCGGTGGCCTTCGTGGACGCGCACGAGATGGGCTCGGATTCGACCTACTTTTTCGCGCCGGAAGCCGTGCCCTACAACCCGAACCTTGCCGCAGGCCAGCGTGAACTGCTCGAGGATTTCGGGCGCAACAACGCGCGCTGGTTCGACAAGTTCGGCATCGACTATTTCACCCGCGAAGTGTTCGACGCCTTTTATCCCGGCTACGGCGCCAGCTGGCCTTCCTACTTCGGCAGCGTGGCCATGACCTACGAGCAGGCCTCGTCCCGGGGCCTGGTGGTGCGCCGCTACGACGGCACGGAGATGCCCTACGCGGAAACCGTGCGCAACCATTTCGTGACGTCCCTGGCCACGGCCGAAACCGTGGCCATGCAGCGCCAGCGCATGCTTCAGACTTTTTACGATTACCAGTTGAGCGCCATCGAGGAAGGCAGCGAGGAAGACGTGCGCAGCTACCTCATACCCACCCAGGCGGACCAGGCCGGGGCAGACAAGCTCGCGCGCCTGCTCGTGCAGCAGGGCGCTCGCGTGGATCGGGCGACGGACCGCTTTTCCGCCTGCGGCCAGGACTACGAGGCCGGGAGCTACGTCATCGACCTCGCCCAGCCGGCGAAGCGGCTGCTCCGGACCCTGCTCGATGCGGACACGGCCATGGACGCGGAGTTTCTCGCCGAGCAGGAGCGCCGACGGGCCAAGGGCCTGCCGGACGAGATCTATGACGTCACGGCCTGGTCCCTGCCGCTCATGATGAATCTCACCGTTCGACCCTGCGATCGCCGCGTGGGGCGCTCCCTCGAAGCCGTGGCGGGGGATGAAACGCCAAGGGGAAGCCTGGCCGGCCCTGACCCGGCCGTGAGCTACCTGGTGCCCTGGGGTGAAGCGCCGGCCGCGCGGCTGCTCGCTCACGCCCATCGCCGGGGCCTCGCGGTGAAGAGCAGCGACAAGACCTTCGTCAATGGAGGGGTCAGCTACCCGGCTGGCACGCTGATTTTCGACGCCCAGGACAATCCGCCGGAGCTGCGCGCCGTGCTCACCGAACTGGCCGAAACCACCGGCGCCAGGGTGCAGGCCGTCGACGACAGCTGGGTGACGGACGGCCCGAACTTCGGCAGCGGCCAGGTGGTTCGCATGAATGCCCCAAAGATCGCCATGGCCTGGGACGAGCCGACGAATTCGTACAGTGCCGGCAACACCCGCTTCGTGATCGAGCGCCAGTTTGACACCCCGGTGACGGTGATCCGGACCGACGGCCTCGCGACGGCCGATCTGCGCCGCTACCAGGTGCTGATCCTGCCCTCGACCTGGGGCAGCTACCGAAGCGTGCTGGGCGAAAGGGGCGTTCGTAACCTGTCGGAGTGGGTCCAGCGGGGCGGGGTCCTGGTCACCCTCGGCGGCGGAACGCGTTTCGCCGCCCATCCGGAGGTCGATTTGCTGGGCATCCGCCGGGAACGCGCCGTGGTGCCGGAAGCGGTGGAAGCCTCGGAGATCGAGGTGGAAGAGGAAGGAGACGCCACCGTTCCCGGTGTGCTGCTCGAATCGGAAGCCGCCCTCGCCGCGGCCGAGGCGCCGCTGGAGGACTCGCCCGATTCCGTCGGCGGCGTCCTGCTGCGGGCGGGCACCGACCCGGACCACTGGCTGGCGGCCGGCGTCAGCCCCGAGCTCTACGTGCTGGCCCGCGGTTCTGACATTTACACGCCGCTGCGCCGCGACGACGGGGTGAACGTGGTCCGCTTCCTGGGTGCCGACGACGTGCTGGCGAGCGGTTATCTCTGGGAGGAGAACCGCCGGCAGCTGGCCTTCAAGCCCTTCGCCGTGGTGCAGGAGCGCGGCGATGGCATGGTGATCGGCTTCACCCAGGATCCCACGGTCCGGGCCTACCTGGACGGGCTGAACGTGCTGCTGATGAACGCGATCTTCCGGGGCGCCGCGCACGCCCGCCCGGTGCGCTAGGCGAGGTCGAAACGGCCCGGATGGCGCGTCCCCAGCTGATCCATTGCTCGACCCACAAGTGCCTGACGGTGTATTACCGCCGGGTCATGGATGCCTTGCTGAATCGCTGTTTTCGCTGGCGGGGCGACTATCGCCATTTCAACAGCGATCTGGACGCTTTCCGGCGGGATTTCGCGCGCCATCGGCTGGCGTCCGTCAACGGGCACGCCCTGGACCTGGATTCGCTCGGTGATTTCCGTCTGAGCCGTTTCGTGCGCGACCCGCGGGACCTGGTGGTGTCGGGGTACTTTTACCATCGGCGGGGGGCGGAGGCCTGGTGTACCCTGGAGAACCCCACGGACGGAGACTGGGCCTTCGCAAACGGCCGCGTGCCCGAGGGGCTGAAGGCGTCGGGGAGGGCGTTCAGCACCTACCTTCAGTCGGTCTCCGAGGAAGAGGGGCTGCTCGCCGAGATCGAGTTTCGCGAGCGTCATTTCCAGGCCATGGCGGCCTGGCCCGAGCGTCATCCGCAGGTGCTGCTGCTCCGCTACGAGGACGTGCTGGGCCGCGAGGTCGAGACCTTCGATCGCCTCTTCGAGCACTACGAGCTTTCGCCCGTCGAGCGGCGCCTGGGCCGGTTCTTCGCGCGCCGGCATTCCCTGGCCCGCCGGCGACCGAACGACGCGCATATACGTAACCCCGCTTCCGGCCAGTGGAAGCAGCATTTCACCCCCCGTGTCCGTGAAGCGTTCAACGACCGGTGGGCGGGGCTGGTCGCCCGTTACGGTTACGAGCCGGGCTGATCCATGGCCTCCCTGTTGCTGGTCACGAACGGTCCGGCCGGCATGCGCTTCAGCGCCATCGAGCTGGGCCGCCGCCTGCAGGCCGCGGGCCACGCGGTGACCGTGCTGGCCGACGGGGAAGCAGAGGCGCTGGTGCGTCATCATGGGCTCGCCTTCCGGTGCCTGGATGTCGGGTCATCGCAGATGAGCGAAGCCCGCAGAACCGGCTGGATCCGGCGGTGGCGGCAGCGCGCGTCGCGCCGCGAAGCGGCCATCGTCGCCAGTGGCGCCCGTGGCCTGGTGGAACACCTCCGATCCGTCCAGCCGGATCTCATCCTGCTCGACGGCGAGATGCAGGAGCACGTCCTCGTCGCGGCCGCCAGCGGCGTTCCCCTCGCCTTGATGAACACCTTTTGCTCGATCTGGCGCCAGGCAGGGTCGCCACCGCCGCACACGACCACACGGCCGGGCGAGGGATGGCTGGGTTCGCGACCAGGCGCCTGGCTGGCCTGGACCGCTTTCCTTCTGCGCAAGCGGCTTCGCGAGCGGATTCGCTGGTTCCGCGAGGCGGGCGGTGACCCGGTTTCCGTGCTCCGGGCGCTGGCGGACGAACAGGGTTTCGATTTCCGGCGTGGGGCCGACGCCGGCCAGTGGCTCATGCCCCGGACCTATCCGGCCTTTCCCGCCCTGAGCCTGCATGCCGCCGAATTCGAGTTTTCGGAGCGGCCACCGGAAAACGTGGTGTACACGGGGCCGCAGGTGCTGCGGGAACGTCTCGACCCGCCCCTGGAGGCGCGAGACCGGGAACGCCTCGACGAGCTGGTTGGGGTCCATGGGCCGAGGGGGCGGGGGCGCCCGCTCGTCTATGGCGGCTTTGGGTCCTTTTTCACCGCAGAAGCCGGCTGGGTCGGAAAGCTGTTCGACACCTTTCGCGAACGTCCCGACTGGTCCCTGGTGCTGCCGGTCGGCGGCCGGGGAGGCCTGCCGCCGGGACTGGCGGACCGGGTGCCCGCCAACGTGCACGTGTTCGACTGGCTACCCCAGCTCGAGGTGCTGCCCCACTGCGATGTCGCCGTGGTGCATGGCGGCATCAATACCATCGACGAGTGTGTGCTCGCCCGCGTCCCCATGCTCGTCTGCAACGGCCGGGAAACCGACATGCCGGGAAACCAGGCACGGGTCGTTCACCATGGGCTGGGCCTGGCTGCCGACCCGGGTCGGGATGGGCCGCCGCAGATCCGCCGGGCCCTCGAACAGCTGCAAGGCGACAGCCGTTTCGTCGAGGCGCTCGAGCGCCAGGCCGAGGCCTATGAGCGGTACGAGCGTGACCGGATGGCGGAGCGGGCGATCGAAAACCTGCTGGATTCGGCCCGGCGTGCCTAGGTATGCCCGGCCTGCCCGCCGGACCCGAGAAGCGATCGAAACAATTCCTCCGTCTGCGCCGCAATGGCCGGCCAGGAATGGGCTTCGGCAACGCGCCGTCCGCCCTCGACCAGGCGTCCCCGCAACGCCGGGTCGCCCAGAGTACGGGCCAGGGCGTCCGCCAGGTCCGGCACCGACCCCGGTGGAACCAGGAGCGCGCTCTGTCCATCGTCGAGCATGTCAGGCCAGGCGCCCACACGTGATGCCACCACCGGCACGCCAAGCGACAGTGCAAGGTACAGCACGCCGGACTGGCTGATCGCCCGGTAGGGCAGGGCCAGCACGTCGGCGGCGGCGAAGTAGGCCGGGACCTCGTCGAAGGGGATGTACTCGAAACGGTGGAGTACACCGAGTCCTGCGGCCTGGGCGCGCAGCGCCCGCAGCCGGTCCGGCGGCAGGCGCACCGGGTTGCCGGCCACCACCAGCCGGGCATCGGGCACTCGCCCGAGCACGGCGGGCCAGGCGTCCAGCAACAGATCCAGCCCCTTGTATTCGCGGAGATAACCGAAGAACAGGGCCACCGGGGCCCCGGCATCGAGGCCGAGCTGGTCCCGCGCCGCCGCGCGGGAGGGCGGGCGCTCGCCGTCGTTGAAAAATGCGTAGTCGCCGTGGGGAATGACCGACACCCGTGACGGGCTGACGTCGAACTCTTCGGCGAGGCGGTCCCGGTCCACGGTCGAGTGAGCGATCACCGCGTCCGGCAGATGGTGGATGCGGCGATAGACCGAGTCCTGCAGGGCGATGCGTTCGTGCGGGGTGACCACGTGGGCGGTGGACACCAGGGGGGTGCCCAGGGTCCGCAACCCGGACAGGAAGGCGATGGCAGACGCGTTCGTGCTGTGGAGGTGGATGATGTCCGGCCGGAGTGAACGGGCGACCGCGGCGACCTTACGGGCATCCAGCAGCACCTCGCCCTTGCGCCCGAGGGTGGCGACGGCCCCCGGCAGGCCGCCCAGGCGGCTGCCCAGGGCGCCGACGGTCCGGTGCACGGTGACCCCGTCGGGCACCGGCCGGCCCTCCAGTTCGAATTCGGTCGCCGTGAGCAGGTGCACGTCGTGCCCGCGACCCGCGAGGGCGCCGGAGAGATTCCAGGCGTAGTGGATGAGTCCGCCCTGGCCGAAGGTCTCGATTTCCAGCACCCGCAGGGGGTTGGCCGTGTCGCTCATGGCATCCTCGCCGTCGAATGACGGCCCGTGATTCGGGTATCCTAGCAGTATGGCTTTCACCTCGCTTTGCCCCGTTTCTCGCCATTCTCCGACTGTCGTTTGAACCGGGTTTCCCGTCCGCCGTGAGCGTCTCGACCCCCAAATCCCGCGAAGAGCGCTTGCGCGAAGCCATTCGGATCAAGCGGGCTCAGAACCGCGGCCGCTCCGACGCCATTCCCCGACGCGCTGCCGGCACGCAAACCGAGTTGCACGAGCTCCAGCGCGGCATGTGGCTGGCTCACTCCCTCGAACCCGACAGTCCGGCCTACAACCTGGTCAGCGCCTGCCGCGTACATGGGCAGCTGGCGCTGCCGGCACTGGAGCAGTCCTATCGCGAGCTGCTTTCCCGGCACCGGCTGCTGCGGTCCACCTTCGTGGCAAACGGAAACAGCGTGGAGCAGGTGATTCACGACACGGTTCCGGATGCCCTCGAGCGATTTTCTGCGAAGCATGGCGAGCTCGAGAACGTTGCCACGGTGGTGGCCGGACGTCCCTTCGACCTGTCGAAGCCTCCGCTGGTCCGTCTCGCCCTGGTCGAAGACGAGCGAGGCGAGCGAATCCTGTTGCTCATGCTTCACCATTTGCTCGCGGACGAGCGCTCCCTCGCCGGACTCTGGCGCGAACTGGCGCAGCTGATGTCCGGCACGGCCCCTCCGGCGAGCAGCGCCCAGTACGACGACTGGTCGGCCTGGCAGCGCGCCCGGGACTCGGCGGAGCCGGCATCGGCGGAGGGCGATTTCGATTACTGGCGCCAGCGGCTCTCGCCGCCGCCGGAGGAGCTTTCCCTGCCCTTCGTGCCCCCTGCGGCGGCGCCGGATCGGCCCGGACGGCTCCTGGTAACCCGCCTGGGACAAGCACAGGCCGACGAATTGCGCACCTGGGCCGCGGCCCGCGGAACCACGCCTTTCGTCGTCGGTGCTTTCGCCTGCAAGCTGCTACTGCAGCGCCTGGCGAAGGATCCGGGGTTTGCCGTCGGTACGCCCGTATCCCTGCGGCACCACCCGGACATGCTCCCCATGGTCGGCGCCTTCATCAATCCGGTGCTGATCACCGGGGTGATCGACGAGGCCGACACCAGTGAGGACGCCCTGCATGACTTCGATCGCGCGCTCCGCGACAACCTGGCGCACGGTTCGACGCCGTTTTCCCGGCTGGCCGAATCTCTGGCGCCTGCCGGTTCGCAGGGCGGACATCCCCTGTTCCAGGCCATGTTCGTCCACCAGGAATACCAGCCCCTGCCGCAGCTGGGCGAGGCGAGGCTCGAGCCGCTCATGCTCGACCTCGGCGTCGCCAAGTTCGATCTCACCCTGTTTCTTGTCGAGCAGGGCCAGGAAAGCGAGGGGGGCACGGAAGTGGCCCTCGAGTACCGCCAGGACCGATTCCGGGCGTCGGACATGGGGCGACTCCTGGAGGCCTACGGCGAACTCCTCCATTGGCTGACACGGAACCCGCAGCGCCCGGTCAGCGACTTCGATCCGGTCAGCGACGCGGACCGGTCCTGGCTGGCGGATGCGGCCGAGGGGGAGAGCCTGGCGCCGGGCTGCGACCTGCTCCCGGCGCAGATTGCCCGCCAGGCCCGCGAACGGCCGGAGGCCCCGGCCGTCAGCAGCGGCGGGAAGCGCCTGGGTTACGCGGATCTGCAGGCCCGGGCCGGGCAGGTCAGCGCCGCGCTCGCCGGGGCCGGCGTGCGCGCCGGTGACCGCGTGGGGCTGTACCTGCCCCGGGGTGGCGACCTGGTGGCCGGCATACTGGGCATTCTGAACCGGCGCGCCGCCTATGTTCCGCTCGATCCGGCCTGGCCGGCAGCCCGCAGCGAGGCCGTGCTCGGGGACGCCGCGGTCCGCGCCGTGCTGAGCACCGAGGCCCTGGCCCCCACGCTGCCCACCGGGGACTGGCCGGTCGTGACCCTGGAGTCGCCTGAGGCCCCGTCCGCGGCAATCGCCCAGGAGGCCCTCGCCACCAGCCCCGGGGATCCGGCCTACCTGCTCTACACCTCCGGTTCAACGGGGCGGCCCAAGGGCGTGGTGGTGACGCAGGCAAACCTCCAGGCGTCCACGGCCGCCCGGCTGCAGGTTTACGGTGCGGTACCGCCCCGGTTTCTGCTCCTGCCGAGCGTCGCCTTCGACAGTTCCGTGGCGGGCATCTTCGGCACGCTGGCGGCGGGCGGCACGCTGGTCATCCCCACGGACGAAGCGATCGAGGATCCGCGCCAGCTCGCCCGGCTCATTCGTTCGGAGCGCGTGTCGCACCTGCTGTGCGTGCCTTCCCTCTACGCCGCCTTGCTGGATGCGGACGAGAATCTTGCCAAGGTGCTGTCTGGGGTGATCGTTGCCGGCGAACATTGTCCCGCCGGTCTCGTCCGTCGTCACTTCGGCTCCGGATCGGCCGCGCGCCTGTTCAACGAGTACGGTCCCACGGAAGGCACGGTCTGGGCCACCGTTCATGAGCTGACCCCGGATTTTGCCGGGTCCGACGTGCCCATCGGGCGCCCCATCCCCGGCGTTCGCATCGACCTGCTGGACGGGCAGGGGCGACTGCTGCCGCCGGGCATGCGCGGTGAGGCCTGGCTGTCCGGGCCGACCGTCGCGGCGGGCTACTGGAATCGACCGGAGCAGTCGACGGAGCGATTTCGGGACCGCTTGCCGGGTGCCACCGCGATGGGACCGTTCTACCGTACCGGCGACATACTCAGCTGGGACGCGGACGGCGTCCTGCACTTTCACGGCCGGGCCGACGAGCAAATCAAGCTGCGGGGCTTCCGGATCGAGCCTGGTGAGGTCGAGGCCGCACTCGCTGCGCTGCCGGGGGTGGGCCCGGCAGCCGTGGTCGCGCGCCGCCTGGGAGCGGGGGATGACGCTTCGCACCACGGATCATCGGGTCCGCCGGAGCACCTCGTGGCCTTCGTGGAGGACACCGGCGAGGCCGAAGCGCCGGGGGATGATTCCGTGGGGAAGCGCGAGCCTGACTGGCGCGGCGCCCTGGCCGGGCACTTGCCGGCGTACGCAGTGCCGACCCGCCTGGTGCGCCTCGATCGCTTGCCGCGGTTGCCCAACGGCAAGATCGACCGGCGCCGACTGATGACCTGGCCCCTGGAGGCATCGACGGGGACCGTTGATCCCGAAGCCCTGTCCCCGACGGAAGCTTCGCTGAAGCAACTGTGGGCCGGTCTGCTGGCACGGGACGACATGGGTCCCACGGATAATTTCTTCATACTCGGTGGCACGTCCCTGCTGGCCGTGCAGGTTGCCCTGGCGGTGGAGCGCGAATTCGGGGTCGTGCTGCCCCCGTCCGAGGTCTTCTCGCGGCCAACGCTCGGCGCCCTCGCCGCACGGATCGACCAGGAAGCACCGGAGGATGACAGCGCCTTCGATCACCTGTTTCCGATCGAGACGTCCGGGTCCGGCGATCCGCTGATTTTCGCCATCCCGCACTTTTTCACGGATCTCGTGGCCGATCGATTCCGCGGTGAACGTCCGGTCTGGGGAATGCGAGGCATCGGTCACCGCCCCGAGGGCAACCTGGGTCGCTGGCCCACCATGGAGGCGCTCGGCGCGGACCTCGTGAGCGAGCTCGACCGGCGATTCCCCGGCCGGCCCGTGATCCTCGCGGGCTATTCCTTCGGTGCATCCATGGCGCTGGAGCTGGCCCGGCAGCTGGAGCAGCGAGGAAGCGTTGTGCAGCGTCTGTACCTGATCGCGCCCATGCCCTTCGACCGGGTGCGGGTGGGACCTCTCCGCCTGCAACTGGACGGCCTGCGGCAGCCCCCGGACTCCCTGTCGGCCCGCGAAGCGCTCGGCCGCTGGCTCCGGGTCAACCACCCGCTGTCCGTGGACTTTTATCGGAGGCTCTGGCGCCGAACCGGGATCGAGGGCTGGCGGCGCTACCAGTGCTGGCGGGGTAGGGCGCGCCGGCGCCGGGGGCTGCCGCTCACGGAAGCCATGCAGTGGTCTGACGTGCGCGTGGAGCGGTTTCGTCTTCATACGAAATATCAGCCGGGCACGACGGCTGTGCCCACGGTGATCTTCAACGGCATCGAGCCGGAGACGGACGCCGCAGCCACCTGGCGCGCTCACTTTTCAGGTCCCTTCGAGGTGGTGCCCATTCCGGATCCGCACGGTGACGAACAGGCGGTAAACCGCGCCCGAGACGTGATTCTGGAGACGCTGGCCCAGGGGGAAAGCCCGGCTCCAGGCCGGAATCCGAACCGGGAGGAAAACCGGGAGGAGGGGACATGACGCCCGCGCGGGAATCTTTTCCGTTCCAGCCGACCGCTGCGAGCCTCGCCGTCATCGACGAGGCCCGGTCCCGTATCCACAGCGACGATCCCGCCCTGGAAACCTGGACCACAAGCTATCTCGCGGAGCATCGGCTGCGATTGGGCACGGACCTCGACCTGGCCCGGCAGCGGCTCGAGCCCGGCGCCCGTATCCTCGACGTGGGTGCTGCGCCACTGGTGACCACGGCAGCCCTGCAGGCATCCGGGTTTGACGTTTGCGCCATCGACCTCGATCCGGAGCGCTTTCAGGCCGTTATCGAGAACCTCGGTCTGGACGTTCGACGTTGCGACATCGAGACCGAAGCCCTGCCCGTGGCGGACGGCAGCATGGACGCCGTGGTGTTCAACGAGTTGTTCGAGCACCTTCGCATCGATCCGATTTTCACCCTCGGCGAGGTGCTCAGGGTGCTCAGACCCGGCGGCGTACTCTTGCTGTCCACGCCCAATCTTCGTTCCTTTCGCGGCCTCCGGAACCTGCTTCTGAAGGACCAGGGCCACGCGGTTTCCGGTGGCATCTATCGCCAGTACGAAAAGCTCCACAGCCTGGGGCACATGGGCCATGTCAGGGAATACACGGTGACCGAGACCTGTGACTTTCTCCACCGGGTGGGCTTCGACATTACCGCCATCATCTACCGGGGCGGGTATGGCCGGGGGGCGGTCGGCATGGCGGAGCGCCTGCTGCCCTCCCTGCGCCCGTTTTTCAGCGTGGTGGCGCAACGTCCCCCGGAACGCCACGGGGCGACGCGCGACCGGCCGGAGCCCCGGGCGTGACGGATCATCATCCCGAGACGGCCGCCGGGGGACGCATATTCGTCGTCGGCGTACCGCGCTCGGGCACGACCCTGCTCCAGTCCCTGCTCGCCGCCCACCCGCAGGTCACATCCTTCACCGAGAGCCACCTGTTCAGCCGCCCGTTTCGCCGCGTGCCCGGCCTGGGTCCGGTGCTGGTCGAAGACCCCACGCCGCGGCTGTTGGAATTCCTGGCGGAGAACGGCGCATCTGTCCACGATGTGGCCCCCTGGTTCGCGCCCCCGGTTCGACCGGAACTCGGCTCCCGCATCGGCCTGGCTTCGCACACACGGAAGGTGGCCCGCCGGCTCGTGGATGTCCTCGATGCGCTCGGCCGGCTGCGCGGTATGCCAGTCTGGCTGGAGAAGACACCCCGGCATCTGCAGGCCATCGACCTGCTGGAATCGGTCTGCAACGACGGCGTGCCCACCCATTTCGTGCACCTGTTCCGGGACGGTCTGCAAACCGTCGCATCCCTCTTCGCCGCATCGCGGGACTGGCCCGTGGCTTATAATCTCGATACCTGCATCGATCGCTGGAACCGGGACCTCCAACGTTCGGTTCGCTGCCTGGACCGGCCAGGCCATGTCTTCGTGTGCTACGAGGCCCTGACGCGCGACCCGGAGGCAGTGCTGCGCCCCCTCTTCACCGTCCTGGATCTTCCCTGGGCGGCCTCGGTGCTGAGCGATTTCGGAGACGTAACGGGCAAGTTGGTCGCCTCGGGCGAGCGCTGGAAAGGTGACGTTGGTCGCTCGATCCAGCCTTCTGCCACGGCCGGCGAAGTACTCGACGGCACGCAGCGCGAACGGGTGCTGCGCCGTCTCCGTGGCGACGCCTACGAAAAGCTTCGCAGCCGTGCGTTGGAGGAGCCGTGGGGTGAGTGAGATGAGTGAAACCGGTGAGAGGGAGAAGAGGACGTCACCGGGACCGACCGATGTGCCCCGCCTGTCCGTGATCGTGCCCTTTTTCAACAGCGCAGCTTTCCTGGAACGCTGCGTCGAGGCTCTGCTGGCCTCCCGGGACGAGGCAGCCGGGCTGGCCCGGGTGGAATTGCTGTTCGTGGACAACGGCTCGAGCGATGACTCGGCCGCGCTGGTGAGCCGCTTCGCGGATGTTCGCCTGCTGCGGGAAGACCGCCCCGGCGCTTACCCGGCGCGGAACGCGGGCCTGCGCGCTGCAACGGGTTCCATTGTCGCGTTTACGGATGCCGACTGCGCCGTGGCGCCGGACTGGCTTTCGGTCATCTGTCGCCGCATGAAAGATCCCGGCCTCGGCATGCTCATCGGCGAAGTGCGTTTTCCGGAGGAAGCGGGACTGACGCTCCGGCTCGTGGCCGGCTGGGAGAACGCCAAGGCAGACTACGTAGCGCGCCGAGGAAAGCCGTCGAACCGAATCGCCTACTGCAACAACATGGCCGTACGCGCCGACCTGTTCGATCGCCTGGGGCCATTCCGTGACTGGAAGCGGGCCGGGGACAGCGAATTCGCCCAACGCGTGTCCCGCGAATGTCCGGAACTGTCCTTCGATTTCGAGCCGCGCATGCGGGTTACGCATCACGAGTTTCTGCATGCCCGGGACCGGCTCCGCCGCATGCGCCTTTACACGCGGACGAATGCACAGATCGAGGGGTTTGCGGAGTTGAGTCTCATCCAGCGCCTGGGTGTGCTTCGACACTGGCTGTCCCCTCGCTGATTGGCATGACGGCATGCGCCTTGTTCAAGAATCAGCCCTCGACATCGGAGAGGATTTTTTCCTCCACGGTAAAAGCGAGATCACCGAGCACGGGCTGCTGAAACAACGTCTCGAGCGGAAGCTCGATGGTGAACTCCCGGCAAAGCTGAATCATCACCTGCATGGCGATCAGCGAGGAGCCGCCGAGCTCGAAGAAGTGGTCGTCCAGACCGACACGTTCCAGCTTGAGCTCACGCTGCCACAGGTCAGCGAGATAGGATTGAACGGGACCTTCCGGTGGCCGGAACGCCGGATCCTCGGGCTGTGATTGCGGCAGGACCAGCAGGGCGGCTTCATCGATCTTGCCGCTCGGGGCCAGGGGCAGGCTTTCAACCTGCACCATACGGACGGGAATCATCGCCGGCGGCAGGTGCTTACCCAACTCGCTGCGCAACCGGCTGACATCCTGGGGCTTATCGCTGACGAAAAACGCTTCCAGGCTGGCGCCCGTGTGATTGACGCGCTCGGCAACCTGGTAGTCGATGTCCTGCAGGATGCGGCCAACGCGCCGCGGATCGATGTCGTCGTTCAATTCCTCCAGGGCCGCCTCCCGGGTTTTGTGGCCCATGCGCACGTCCCAGCTGTAGGGCAGCGCGTAGTTGTGAAACCCGCGTTCCTTCTGATGCACGGCAATGCCCACATCGTTGATCAGGCAGTTGGTGGACCGGCCCGTATCTCTCGGCCTCACCCAGGGCACGCGCTCATCCAGGTAGCGGTATACCTCGTCGAGTCCCACGTCGACATAGCGGTAAAAATCCACGATCTGAATCTCGTCGAAAATGTCATCGCGCTCGAACAGCCGGGTGTCCAGCAACCTCGTGACCGCATCCGGAAGTCGGTGATAGGTCTTTCTCGCAGCAAGGACCGCATCGTCCACCTGGTCGGGGCTGTATCCGTTGCTCGTGAACAGATCTTCGGTCAGGCGGGTTTCGAACATCTGCCCCCGGGACAGTCCGGTGACGATGACCGGGATACCCAGCTCGTGGGCGCGGATCATGCTCAGGGTGTAGATGGTCTTGAAACAGCCGTTGCAGACGTTGGAAAAGCGTTCCAGGCTGTCTCGAAAAATCTGATTCATGGCCGGGGTGGTGGCGAATTCCACGGGAACGTCCAGCGCAGCGGTCATTTCACGAATGTTGGTTTTCGCGTCGTCGGAAATGTATCCGTTGTCCAGCGTGAACGCGTAAACCCGTAACCCCATGTCCACGAGACGCGCCAGGGCGTAGCTGCTGTCCTTGCCGCCGCTGTAGAGCATCATGCAGTCATATTCGCCCGGTCGATCCCGACGGGATGCCTCGAAAAGCGCCCGCAGATCCCGTTCTTCCCTGAAATACTCCGCAGCAGAGTCCTTGACGGCTTCGAAGGTTCGGCAGACGCTGCAAACGCCTTCCTCGTCCAGGGCGGTCCGCGGCACATTGGATGCGAGACCGCAGCGGACGCAGTGCTTCACCGGTTGCGATCCCGGGTCCGGGGCGTCCTGATCACGCACGACGACGGCCGCGGCGTCGATCTCGTCCAGTGAGCGCAGCACGTTCTCCACCTCACCGGGCTCGACACGGTGGCCCGATATCTTTACCTGTCGGTCGAGGCGGCCGAGATACACCAGCTCCCCGTGCTCATTCACCCGGACCCGGTCGCCGGTGCGATAGCGCCGGCGGTCCGGGAGGTTGGCGTCTGCAATGAAGCTGGCGGCAGTCAGGTCCGCCATGCCCTCGTAGCGCAGGGCGAGACCGGGTCTGCTGAGCCACAGTTCTCCGGGTACTCCGATGGGCACGGGTACGCCGGCCGTGTTGCGTATCTCCACGGCCACGTGATCAACCGGCTTTCCGATGGGGACGCTCGGCGACCGGTCCCTTTCGGGATCGAAACGGTGTGCCACGCAGCCCACCACCGCCTCCGTGGGGCCGTATTCATTGATCAGCTCCAGCGCTCCCGACAGCTGGTTCATGGCCGAGTTGGCGCTGTGGGTGGGCAGATCCTCTCCGCCCAGAATCATCCGACGAATACCTGAGTCCTGGATTCCGTGGCGAAGCAAGAGGGAAAGATGTGACGGTGTGAGCTTGATGAGGTCGACGCGACTCCGCTCGATCACGTCGAGAACCGCGGTGTCCACACCATCCCCCGATTCCGGATAGATGTCGAGGACGCCACGAGTGAGCAACGGCAAATACAGCGAGGTGACCGTCAGGTCGAAGGCAAGAGAGGTGAACAGCGGCACCCGAAGCAACGCCCCATGCACGTACTCCGCTTCGGCCCAGGCGAGGTAGTCGGCCAGGCCCAGGTGGTTGATGACCACGCCCTTGGGTTTGCCCGTGGATCCCGAGGTATAGATCAGGTAGGCCTCGTCGTCGAGCGACGGTCCGGGCACCGGCTGAAGCTCAGACGTGGCCGTGCTCCCAAGGATTTTCGTCAGATCCACAACCGCTACCCCAGCCGGAATCGAAAGCTTCGACGGGTCGGAGCTGTCGAGGATCAGCCGGGCGCCGGAATTGGACAGGATTTCCGCCAGCCGACGTGATGGAGCGCTGGCGTGGACAGGGACGTAGGCGCCCCCTTGTCTCATGACAGCCAGCACGGCGACAACGAGCGCCGTGGTGCGGGCCCCGGTGACCACGACGCGGTCTCCCGCGGAGATGCCGTGTGCATCCAGCACGTCGGCGATCTGCTGGACCCGTCTTCCGAGTTCAGCGTAGGTGAGTGAATCATGCGCTTCGCGCAGTATCACGTGGTCCGGGTGATTCCGGATCATCTCCTCGATCCGATGCCAGACGGTCAGGCTCGGCAAGGGTGAGCGGTTTGTTTCGTTTATCGAGTCCAGCTGTGCCCGTTCTTCCTCCAGCAGCAGGTCAATCCCGTCGATGGGTCGGTCCGGGTCCTCGAGCATGGCATCAAGCAGCCGTTCGAGATGGTCGGGCAGGCGTTCTCGCCATGGCGAGGGCAGCGCGTCGTCGTTGCAATCGAAATGAAGGGTCCAGTTGCCCGAGCCGGTGAAGTCGTGGACCTGCAAGCGGAGCGCGTGGTTGGGGTCGCTGTGCCCGGGGTGTAACCATTGCACCTCGTCCGGTCGGATTCCGCCAATCTCGCTGAACCGGATGGGCAGGTAGTTGAGAACCACCTGGGCCGTGGAGCGGGCCGAAGCGATGTCGCTGGCAGCGTGCAGCGGTTTCCCCAGGAAGTTGAGGGTCTCCTCCTGGCACCGTAGGGCCACGTCCCGAAACGTGTCACCGGGCTGCACGTCAACCTGATAGGGGAACAGCTGGATAAAACACCCCAGGGTCGTGCGCGACTCAAGCGATGTCCGTCCGGCGTGAGGCGTGGTAAAGCCGTGGGACTCGCTGCTCCCGAGGCGGTGTTGCAGCGCGACCAGCAGTGTTGCCAACACGTTGAAGCGGGCCACGTCGGGCGACAGGCTCGCGAATCCCGGGGTTTCCTTGAGCTTTTCGAGTCGTTCCGACCGCTCGTCATCGAGTACGCGGGTGATTCGTGTGCTGGACGGGCCTGTTTTGCCCGTCGCCCGACCGTACAGACCTCGTTTTGACGGGATATCGACGGTTCGTGGCGACGGCTCGTTCGCGGTCGAGGGTGCGGGGAATCTGCCGCGGTTGTCCCGGCTCACGACGTGGAAATAGTCCGCATGCCGTTTGGCTTCAGGGTCTTCACCTCGAGCCAGAGCAAGGTATGCGTCGTTGACCTGCTGGACCAGGAGCTCCGTCGACCGGGCGTCGGTGATCAGGTGATGTTGGTTCAGGTACCACCCGGACCGGCCGCCTTCGAGGGGTACGAGTACACTGTCGACGAGGCTTCTGGAGAGATCCAGGGGACGCGCGCAACGCGCCCGGGCCCAGTCGAGAAACTCCGCCACGCCGGGCGGCTTGTCATCGTGTCGGTGAATTTCCGTTTCAGGAGGGTCGGCATGCAGTCGCCAGGCGATACCGCGATCCGCAGTGGCCGGGATGGTGAGGCGGAGTATGTCGTTCACAGTGACCACGTGACGCCAGGCCTTCGCGAATAAATCGCCATCCAGCATCGCCGGCAGGACGAAGGTAAAGGCCATGTTGTACAGAGGGCTGCGGGGGTTGAGCCGTTGCCCGAGAAGCAGAGGGACCTGGCTCGAGGAAAGGTATCCGCTGCGTTCCGTGGGACCGGTCAAGAGGCGTACCCCCGCATTGCCTGCCGCATTTCCTCAGGACACCGAGCGGAGCACGAAGGCAGCCAGGGCATTGACGCTGCGAAAGTTTTCGATCTGGAAGTCGGAGGGCTGCATACCAATGTGAAAGGTCTCATCGGCAAAGGTCGCCAGACGCAGGATGGCGATGGAATCGAGAATCTCTCCGTCGAGCAAATCATCCGATGCCGAGATGCGCATATTCGCTGGCGCCAGCTCATCGTGAATGAAGCCCATCAGCAGCGCCTTGATCTCATCTTCCCGAGGGACGGGTGTCTCAGACATCGCTTGAATCCTCAGCCAGGTACTTCGCTTTGAGTTGCTTGCGGTCTACCTTACCCGTCGCTGTGCGCGGCAGCGCTGGAAGCAGTTCGATGTTCGCGGGCAAGGCATAGGCCGGCAGGGTGTCGCGCAGGGCGTCAAGCAGGGTTTTCTGGCGGGTTTCCCCATCCGGCGCGCAAACCACGGCGGCCCGGACCAGTGAGCTTCCCTGTCCGTCGGGCACGGCGACGGCCATGGCCTCCTGCACCGGTTCCAGGGCGAGCAGGGCCTGTTCGATCTCTTCCAGTTCCACGCGGAAACCGCGGATCTTGACCTGCAGGTCGGTGCGCCCCGCGAAAGCGAGCATGCCGTCATCGTCCTGCACCACCCGGTCACCGGTTCGGAACCAGGTGTCCTCGAGCCCGCCGGGGGCGGGCCGGTGGAGCAGGGCCTGCTGATTGCGCTCCGGGTCATTCCAGTAGCCGCTCATCACCGTCGATCCCGCGATCAACAGCTCTCCGGGCGTGCCCGCGGGCACGGGCTGCAGTTCCCCGTCCACGACCAGGGCGCGCGCGTTGCCGCAGGGCCGGCCGATGGGCAGGGGCGCCGGCGGCGCCGTGTCGGGGTCCAGGTGAAAGCGGGTGCACACATTGACCTCGGTGGAGCCGTACACGTGGCTGAAGCGCGCCTGGGGCCACTGTTTCATGAGGGCCGCCAGGTGCTTGTGCGGAAACACCTCACCGGCGAACAGCACCCAGCGCAGCCGTTCGAGGTCGCGTTCTCCGAGGTTGCCGCGCAGCAACAGCTGCACCAGCGCCGTGGGTACCGAGTACCAGACGCTGACGGCCTCCCGCTCCAGCAGTTCGGCGAGGCTGGCGGGCATCATCATGGCCGCGGGGGTGAGCACCACCGTCGCCGCCGCCGCCCGTGCCGCCGCGTAAAAGTCGAAAGTGGCAAAGCACGTGTGGTGCGACGAGTGATTGGTGAGTCGGTCCCCGGGCGTCAGTCCGTATTCCGCCGCCGCCCACTCCGCGAAGGCCAGGGCGCTGGCATGGGTATGCCGAATCAGCTTGGGTTCCCCGGTCGAGCCCGAGGTATGCATGATGTAGGCCGTGTCGAGGCCGCCCACGTTGGCCTCCGGCGGGGTGTCCGTGGCCTCCGCCGCCAGGTCGGTCCAGGACGCAGTGACCACGCCGCCCGGCAGCGTTCCGTCGTACCCCAGGACGTGGGTCACGTCAGGGCAGTCGTCCAGCAGGGCCTCGATGACGCTCTGCCGCGCGGGTTCGGTAACGATATGCCGAACGCCCGTGGCATTCAGAATGCGGGCGACCTGGGACCGGGGCGCCTTCGGGTCGATGGGTACGAGGGCGCCGCCTGAGGCGTACACGCCGTAAAACGCCACCGGCACGTCCAGGGACTTGGCCAGCAGCACGGCGACGCGGTCGCCCCGGCGCACACCGGCCGCCCGCAGCGCGTGCGCTACCCCGTGGCTACGGCGCACGAGCTCGGGCCAGCTCAGGCCCTCGCCGTTGCAGCGCACGGCTTCACCCCCAGGCCGCCGTTCCGCCGCCTCGAGGGCGAGGTGGTGGAGCGTTACCGGCATGGCATGACACCGCTGATTGGGATACGGGCCCGCTTCACGAGGCCACGGTCTCGTAGATCACCGCCGGCAGTTCCCGGATCGGCAGGTCGATGTCGAGGGACCGTTCAGCCAGCCAGGCCAGGGACACCGCGAGGATGAACAGGGCGCTGGCGGGCATGAACAGCCGGGGATAGAGCCAGAGGCGTCGGAACAGGAACAGGGCGGGCACGAGGATGGCCGCGAGGACCAGCTGGCTGATCTCCAGGCCGATGGCGAAAGCCAGCAGGGACAGCCACAGGAACTCCTCCGTGACGCCCGCTTTTGCCATGGCGGCGGCGAAACCAAAGCCGTGGAACAGGCCAAAGCCCAGCACCACCAGCCACAACCTGCCGTGCAGGACCGGCACAAGGATGTTGAGCGCCGCGACGGCGACGGAGACGGCAATGCCGATTTCCCAGAGGCGGGCCGGCAGCGCGACAACGCCCGGCGCCGCCAGCAAGAGGGCGATGCCGTAGCCGACGGCAAAGGAGGCCAGAAGCTTCAGCACGCTTCGCCCGGCCGATCCGAAGCGCTCCACGGGTTGCCAGCGACCGTCTTCGCGTTTCATGACCGCGGGGATCAGCAGCGCAATGAGAAAGAGGACGTGATCCAGGCCCTCCCAGAAGCTGTCCATGCCCAGCCTGATGACTGCGACGAACCCGGTCCAACGCCCTTTCGTGGTCAGGTCGAGGGTGTCACTGCGGCCTACGGGCAGGAACACCAGGGAGATGCCCGCTTCGTTGGCGAAGGTGCCCGTGGCCCAGTTGCTTTCGATGAGGACGAAGCCCTGGTGGGTGGGGTCCTCGTCGAACAGGATCGAATACTCGAAGGTGATTTGTTCCGGCACGGTTTCGTAGCCGCTGATGTCGATGGGCAGCCGCACGTATCCGGCCCCGACGGGCTGGTCCGTCTCGAGGAAGGTGATGTCCAGGGGTATTCCGTCGGCCGAGATCACGATATGCCGCGACACGTAATCGCGAAGAAACGCCAGGTGCTCCCGGACATTCCCGGCGGTGATTTCCCGGGGCGTCCCGCTGAGCCCGAGCGCCGGGTTGAGGTCCTCGAGGGCAATTTCGAAGCGGCCGGTCAGGTCGGTTTCCGTCACCTGGAGATAGAGGTAGCTCTGGCCGATGACGTGCGCGGCCACGGTGGACGGCAGGGCGACCAGCAGCGTGAGCGCCAGGGCGCCGGGGACGGCGGTGAACCAGCGGGCCAACCGGCCGGGCGCCAGGCCCGGGGTCCGGCCCGGGGTTCGGCATGGCGTCTCGCCTGGGGTCTGGCTCCGGGTCCGGCCCGGCGTCTGGGGCGACAGGTTCATTTCAGTCCTCTCAGGCCGGCGACCAGGTTTCGCTGGATTTCCGAAGTACCGACGTACACGGTGGTGGCCAGCGCGTCCCGCAGTTCCCGCTCGATACCGTACTCGACCGTATAGCCGTAACCGCCGAAGATCTGCAGGGCGGTGCGGCAGCAGCGGATGTAGGCCTCGCTCACGGACAGTTTCGCAAGGGCCGATTCCCGGGTCGCGGTGCCGTGGTGTTCCGCGTGCCAGGCGGCCCGGTACAGCATCCATCGTGCCTGCTCCAGGTCCAGTTCCATGTCGGCGATGGGGTGGGAGACCGCCTGGTTGGCGCCGATGGGGCCCTTTCCCGTGTCCCGTTCCCGCGCGTGGCTGACGCAGCGTTCCAGCAGCCGCTCCATCACGCCGATGGCGGGCGCCATCACCAGCAGTCGCTCTACCTCCATGGTCTGGTTGAAAATCATGGATCCTGAACCCGCGCTGCCGAGCACCGCGTCTGCGGGAATCCGGCAGTCGTCGAAGAACACCTCGGCCATGGGGGCGGTGCGCAAGCCCATCTTTTCGATGGGCTGACCGACGCTGAGCCCGGCGGTGTCCGCGGGCACCAGGAAAGCCGTCAGGCCGGCGAGCCCACCGGGGCCGGTGCGGGCGTAGACCAGGAAGAGATCCGCCATGGGGGCGTTGCTGACGAAGGTCTTGGAGCCGTTGAGCACCCAGCCGTCTTCCGTCTTCCCGGCGCTGGTGGCGAGTCCGAGGGCATTCGACCCGGAGCCGGGTTCCGTGATGGCGGCCGCGCCGATGATGGATCCGTCGGCGAGTCGCGGTAGCCAGCTGTCCTTCTGTGCGTCCGAGCCGTAGTCCATGATCGGACCCGCGCAGCTCGCGGCGTGCGCGGCCACGGCGAAGATCGTTCCGTTGTCCAGTCCGCCGCGGCCGACGCCCTCGTAGGAGGCGACGGCGGTCAGCAGATCCTGCTCCCCGCCGCCCCAGGTTCCGGGAACCAGCAGGCCGGGGAGTCCGAAATCCGCGCAGGCATCCCAGGCCGCCCGGCTGAAGACGCCTTCCCGGTCGCGCGCTTCGACGCCGTCGACGAGCATGCGGGCGCCGAATTCGGCGGCGGCTTCCCGAATCGCCAGCTGATCCTCGTTCCACGCAAAATCCATGGTCGTTTCCTGCTGCCCGCTAATGGATGGTGCTAACGCACCCGGTCAGGGGCTGGAAGTCCAGCCGGGTTCGACCGGTGGTTCGTTCACCTGGAAAAGCGAGGGAGCATAACGCTCTCCCACGGCGAAGTGGGTCCACACGGCTTCATTGGCCTTGATGCCGTCATAGAACAGGCGGACCCGCCCGGCCTGTATCCAGTCGCTGCCGGGCAGGCTGAAAAAATGAGAGTACCGCCGTTCGTGCCAGCCGCGCGGCGTGTCGAAGCCGACGTAGAGAATGGCGAAGTCGGACTGGCGAAAGCCGAACAGGGTCTCGCCGCCGCTGGGATCCGTGAGTTCCACGAGAAAGGCGGGCTGCCCATCGATGAGGTCGTCCGGGCGCCGTGCCTGGGTCCAGCCTTCATCGAGGGCGTTGCGGATGGCGCCGAAGCCGAAATTGGCGGACCACATGGCGTTGGCGCCCTGGTCTTCCATGCGACCGTCCTGGTTCCAGGTGTGTTCACCGTCGTAGGCCAGGAGCAGGGCCAGTTCGTCCCCGGACCAGGCCTCGATGCGCACCTGGCCGCTGGCCTGGTGCGCATCCGGCTTTTCCTCGGCGAACACGCGCCACATGGCGTAGCGGTCCCAGAGTTTCTCCCCGCCGTCCGGTGACCGAATGATGTTGTATCCCGAAAGGAACAGGCTGCCCGGACGCACGAAGGTCTCGCCCCCGGCCGCCTCGTGGGCCCGGCGTATGATCTCCGCACCCGACCATTCCGCTTCGGCTTGCGTGGCTGTCGGCATGTCCTCCCGCCGCTCCAGGGGCGGCGGCGCCTCGGCGAAAGCGAATCCGCCTGCGGCGCAGCAACCGAGCAGGAACAGGACGATCAGGATGAAGCGAATTCCGGTTCGTGTGAGCGACATGACAGGGTTCCCTCGAATTTTCGCTCGGTACCATACATCGGACCGGGCGTGCGCGTCAGGACCGGGGTGACACCTCGACCAGGATTTCGTTCCGGCGCAGGAACCAGGGGGTGAGGGGCGGGTTGTAACGCGCCAGCATGGGGTTGCTGTTCACCTTGAAACCCTCGCGTTCGAGGAGTTCGAGGAACGTGCGGGTCAGGTCGTCGATCCGCTCCTCGTTCCAGGTGCCGGAAAAGCTGAGGGCGGCCACCAGGCGCTCGGGAAGTTCCCGCAGTTCCACCCGGGAATCCGTTGGCACGGGCAGGCTGTCCATGTCGTAGGCGCTTTCCATGACGAACTGGTAGACCGACGCGTTTTCGCCGTCCGGCTCAGAGATCACCGGCGCAGTCATCGCCATTTTCTGGCCCGGTTCGTTGTCCCCGAAAATGTACCCGGCCAGGATGCGGAAGGCGCGGTTGCCGGTCTGGCGCAGGTTACCCTCGACGCGGGTTTCAGCGACGATGTAGGGCGCGTAACGGCGCAGCTCCCAGTCTTCGGACTGCTGGAGGACCGTATATTCGGGTTCTTCGAGGGCCAGGCTACGCTCCGGGGCGCCCGCCAGGAGGAGGGCGGCCATGAAAACCGCCAGGCGCCATGGGGTCGTGAACGTCATGACGCCAGTCTGGTCCCGCCGGGTTCAACTCGCCGTGAACCCGGTGGGGTGATGTCCGTGCCGGTTCAGTCGATGGTCGCGTGGGAGCGGTGATAGCGCGTCACCACGTCGGGATCGGGAATCAGGCAGGTGGTCGGCTCGTCCTTGCCCGCATAGTCCAGCATGGAGAGCAGGTAACGCATGGACTCCAGCCGTGCCTTTTTCTTGTCGTTGGACTTGACGATGATCCAGGGGCTGTAAGTCGTGTGCGTGCGACTGTACATTTTTTCCTTGTATTTGGTGTACACGTCCCAGTTTTCCTGCGCCTTCTCGTCCACGGGGCTGATTTTCCACTGCTTCAGCGGGTCGATGCGCCGGGATATGAAGCGGTCCGCCTGCACCTCCTTGGAGATGGAGAACCAGAATTTGACCAGCTCGATGTTGTCCTCGTACAGCATGTGCTCGAACTCCGGCACCTGCTGCATGAAGACGTTGTACTGCTTCTTGGTGCAGAACCCCATCACCGGCTCCACCACGGCGCGGTTGTACCAGCTGCGGTCGAAAAACACGATCTCACCCGGATTCGGAAGCTTGGCGGCGTAGCGCTGAAAGTACCACTGGCCTTTTTCCGTGTCCGAGGGTTTGGGCAGGGCGACCACGCGGGCGCTCCGCGGATTGAGGTGTTCGATGAAGCGCCGGATCGTACCGCCCTTGCCGGCCGCGTCGCGGCCTTCGTAGATGATCGCGATACGGCGATTGTTGAGTTGCACGTCCCGCTGCAGCTTGACGAGTTCGATCTGGAGCTTTTCCAGTTCCTCTTCATAGCGCAGCTTGACCAGGGCCTTTTCGGCGTTGATTTTCTTGGTCTTGAGCAGTTTCAGCAGGCCCTTCTTGGAGTTGACCTCGGCCAATTCCTCGGCGGTGAGGCCCGTCTTCTTGAAGGTTTTGCCCACCAGCTTCTCGTCGTTGGACAGGGCGTTGCCGCCGCCGCTGCGCGTGGTGACGACGCGCGGCCCCTTGGCCGGTTCCGTGGCGGGTTGTTGGTGGGATTCGCTTTGGGTCTCGGCCTTGGCGCTCATGGTTGCACTCCGTCGTTCTCTTGTGATCGATCCACCTTAGCCCAGGGGGCGGCGGAGGCCCATGGGAAATCGACGTTTACTTGACTTCGCGCAAGTCGAGCGGCCGAGGGGAGAGAATTTCGAACCCGCGGTAACGGAACGTCCCGGGCCGGTTTCAGCCTTCGCGGTCCCCAAGGTAGCGGTCAAACCAGGCGAGATACCGTTCCGCCAGGTCCTTCGCCAGGCTCGGCGTGTCGATGCCGTGGAACTCGTCCGGATAGACCACCAGTTCCGTCGGTACGCCGAGACGCTTCAGCGCCAGGTAGAGCTGCTCCGAGTTGATGATCGGGACGTTCCAGTCCTTCTCGCCGCCCACGATCAGGGTGGGCGTTGTCACTTCCGTGACCCGGTTGAAGGGCGAAACCCGCTCATAACGCGCCCGCGCCTCGGGTTCCCAGGGCACGCCCAGCTCGTTTTCCCACCAGGACACGTACATGTCATGGCCGTAGTTGACCACGTAGAGCGTGGCGCTGGCCCCGGTGACGGCGGCAGCGAAGCGATTGGTCTTCGTGATCACGTGGTTGGTGAGAATCCCGCCATAGGACCAGCCCGTCACCGCCATGCGATCCGGGTCCGCCCAGCCCCGTTCGACCACGGCATCCGCCGCGGCGATCGTATCCAGCGTGTCGGGTCCACCCCAGTCCCGCCAGATCGCGTTCGTGTGCTCGAAGCCGTAGCCCGAAGAGCCGCGGAAGTTGGGCTGCACGACGAGGTAGCCGTGGGCCGCCCAGAGCTGCACATTGAAACTGAAACCCCAGGTGCGCTGGGCCACGGGGCCGCCGTGCAGATCGACGATCACCGGGTAGCGCCGGTCCTCCCGAAAGCCGGGGGGTTTCACCACCATCGCCTCCACGGGCCAGCCGTCCTCGGCTTCGAAGGCGATCTTGACCGTGTCGCCCAGCTCGATGCCTGACAGCACCGGCTCGTTGACCGCGGTTCGCGGGTGAAGCTCCCCATCGTAGAGAAACACCTCGGCGGGCCGGAGCGGGCGCCGAAGAAGCAGCGCGAGCCGTCCGTCCGCACCGACCGCGAAGTCATCGACAACATCCTGGCCATCGACGTGACGTTCGATTGCGCCCGTGGCCAGGTCGATGGTCGCCAGGACCTGGCTCCCGGCGTCTTCGAACCAGAACCAGAGCTTCTCCCCGTCCGGATCGAACCCATGGCCGTAAATCATGCGGTCGAGGTCCGCGGTGAGCACGCGGCGCGGGCCACCGTCGACGGGCGACAGGGCGAGGTGCCAGACGGCGAAATCCGGCCGATCCGGTGTGGTCATGGCCCGGTGGACGATGGTTCGTCCGTCGGGACTCCAGCGAGGTGCGGCATCGGTTCCGGGATGATCCGTGATCTGCAGGGCAGGCGGCACGTCGTCACCTTCCGGGTGCGCCGGCACCACCCAGATATCCGTGTTCTGGTTCAGGTCCGCATCGGGGGTGCGATTGCTGGCGAAGGCGATGCGGGTGCCGTCTGGTGACCACGCCGGACTGCTGTTGTCGAAATCGCCCTCGGTCAGCCGATGCAGGGAGCGGTCGGCGAGATCGAAGCGGTAAATGTGTTCGCGCCGCCGGTCGAGGTAACCCACGTAATCCTGCTTGAAGTGGACGCGGTCGATGACCCAGGGCCTGGTTTTTTCCTCGTATTCCTCGCCGGCTTCGATGGCCGCCCGGTGTTCCGGTTTGAGGTCCTGCAGCACGAGCGCCAGGTGCCGGGCATCGGGGGACCAGGCGAAGTAGGAGACGGATTGGGGTGTGTCCGTGAGCTGGACCGCGTCTCCCCCGCGCCGGTCCAGGGTCCAAACCTGCGTCTCTCCCCCGTCCCGGGAGGAAAGAAAGCCCAGGGTTTGACCGTCCGGGCTCCAACGCGGGGACCAGGAGGAGGCGTGCTCCGCGGTCACGGAAACCGGCTCGCCCCCAGCCGCCGGAACCATCCAGATGCGCGAACGTGAACGATCGTCCTCGAGGCTTTCGCGGCTCACGGTGTAGGCGATCCAGGCGCCATCCGGGCTGAGGGTCGGGTCGCTCAGGGTGCCGAGTTCGAACCGGTGGTCGATGCTCAGGCGCTCCGGGGGCTCGACGGCCTCGGCCGGCGGGGCGCCGGCCGCGAGCGCGAGCAAGACAAGAAGGGTGGGCAGAGCTCGACCTGGCTTCATGGGGACTCCTTGATATTGAATCGGCGGCGTTGGTCCGGATCGGGGTCGCTCATGAAAGCGACGGCATTGATTTCCAGGTTTCCCAGGGTGCAGTAGATTCGCTTGAAGCCCGCAGAGAGCAGTGCCTGGTACAGGGTGCGGGCCGAAAATCCTGTTTTGTGTGCAAAAAAGTCGTTGCCGCTCGTCTCGATCTCCACGCCGTAGCCGTAGAGCACATCAAGCGTGCTGATGGGGCCGGCAGGCGATCGATAGAGCTCATCCTCCAGATCCAACCCGCCATCGATCATGGCGCGCATCACCGCGGGAATGTCCGGCACACGGAGTTGCGCGAAACCGCTGGAACGCAGGACATGCCGGAAACCGGCCAGCACCGATGGAACCTCGTGACGGTAGTAATGCTCCAGATTATGGCTGCAGTATACGGCGTCGAAGCTGTTCGCCTCGAGGTCCTCAAGTGTCCGTGCGTCGCAGAGGATGTCCGGTTGCACGGCCGGATCGATGTCCAGCCAGACCTGGTCGTAGTCATCGTATTGGCGGGGCAGGGCAATGCTGCGGTCGTTGCCCCCAACGTTGAGTACGGTCTTTCGCGGATGCGCTGGCATGGATGGGGAACCGGCTTGAGTCACGGCCTTCATGCTAGCGCAGTCTGATCGGCTGTGACGGCGTCGATTCGGCTTCCGTTCTTCACCCCTGTTGAGAAAAACTCAACCGGGCGATCACGGCACCGGAGTGGCGCTGGTCGAGAGAGGTGAGGTAAGTTACGAGTCAACAACAAAAAAAACTCCAGCACGCAATCCGGCGACAACCGGCAAGCGCATCGCGATTCGGGAGCTCCGCATGAAGCAAAAAGTCGAGTACGGCAAGACCACCCTTACCACGGCCATCGCGGCCGCGCTCACCCCCGCGGGCCAGGCCCTGGCGCAGGATCAGGACGCTGACGAGGACCGCATGCTGGAGGAGGTCATCGTCACGGCGACCCTGCGGGAAGCCAGCATGCAGGACCTGCCGCAGAGCCTCCAGGCCTTCACCACGGAAGACATCGTTCGAAATGCTTTCGTCAGTTTCACCGACGTCGCCAATGCCATTCCCAGTCTCACCCTGATTGCCGATCAGCCCGGACGCAATTCCGTCAAGTTTCGCGGTATCTCGACGGGAACGGGCGAGTACTACACGGCCAGCACGAGTTCGATCTACTTCGACGAAACGCCGCTGACCTTCAACTCCCAGCAGCTCTGGCCGGCCATGGTGGACATCCAGCGTGTCGAATCGCTGCCGGGTCCACAAGGCACCCTGTTCGGTGCCTCGGCGCTGGCCGGCACGGTGCGCGTGGTCACCAACAAGCCGGACCCGACCAACTGGGCGGGCGAGGTGTTCGGTGAGTACTTCGCGACCGACGGGGGTGATCCCAGTTACAACGTCAATGGCTGGCTGAACGTGCCGCTGATCCAGGATACGCTGGCGGCCCGCTTCGTGGCCCACACCCGGACCGATGGGGGCTGGATCGACAATGTGTTTGGCGAAACTTACGTGCAGCCCGATGCGCGTTTCCGGTCGCCCGGCAACAACGCGGCCATCGTCGAGGACAACTACAACGAATACAGCCTCACCGGCGGACGCGCGTCGCTGCTGTGGAACGTGACCGACAACTGGGCCGCCACCGTGGCGCTCATTGCCGAGGACAACTCCAGCGAGGGCGCCTGGGGGGACGATACCAACCTGCCCGACGATCAGCACGCCCTGTTCCACAAGGAAAACCGGGATGACGAGTGGTGGAACGCCTCCCTGCTCATCGAGGGCGACTTCGGTTTCGCCACGCTGACGTCGAGCACCACGTTCCTGGATCGCGAGATCACGTACGAGTTCGACAACATGATCTACGAGCAGTGGAAGGACAGTTACTTCGGCGCCTATTACGACCTGTATAACTCCGAGTACACCTACGGCTTCCTGTTCAACGACCAGACCCAGGATCGCTTTTCCCAGGAGTTGCGTCTGACTTCGACCACCGACAGCCGCTTCCAGTGGATGATCGGCGGCTTCTACGAGGAGATCAACGACAAGTGGCTCTACGGCGCAGTCAACGACGATCTCATGGACACGGTCATGTGGTACTACGCCAACTACCTGGCGTACTACTACAACTACGCGGGTTACGACGTCACCTTTCCGCTGGCCCCGACGAACCTGGGCTACAGTCAGCGACTGGATCGAACCAACGAACAGCTGGCCTTTTTCGGCGAGGCGACTTTCGAAATCACGGAAAAGTGGTGGATCACCGGCGGCGCCCGCTGGTTCCAGTTCAAGCAGGACTACTTCGAGCAGAACCAGTTTCCCGAGGGCTTGCCCCCGGCGGGCAGTTACGACACGAACGGGGTGGTGACCTCGGTCTCGGACGAGGACGACGTGGTGTACAAGTTCTCGACCCAGTACTTCTTCAACGACGACATCATGGCGTATTTCCTGTTCAGCCAGGGCTTCCGCCTCGGAGGTGAAAACTCCGAGCGTGCCGCGAATACGGGGCAGGTACCGCCGACCTTTGCGCCGGACTTCCTGGATAACTGGGAACTGGGCGCGAAAATGACTTTCCTCGACGGGCGCATGCAGCTGAACGTCGTCGGCTTCCTGCTCGACTGGCGTGACCGTCAGTTCAGCATCAGCAACTTCGAGGATAATGGCGCCTGGTGGCTGCGCGGCACGGAGAACGGCGGCGACACGGAAACCACCGGGGTGGAGATTTCCCTCGACTGGCAGATCACCGACAACCTGCTGGTCACGGGCAGCCTGACCACGCTGGACGCAGAGATTTCCGAAGAGATCCGCCTGGCGGACGGGACCGAGCTCGATCCCGGAGACCCCCTGCCCAACAGTCCCGAGCTGTCCTATTTCCTGGCCGTGGACTACACCTTCCCGTTTGAGCTCTTCGGCGGCGAGTTGTGGACCCGGGTCGATTACGCCTACGGTGACGAGTGGTACGACAGCACCTTCACCGCGGCCGAGCGTGATCCCGAGGGATTGATCGATGACTGGAGCAACACGAACCTGCAGCTCGGCCTGTCCCTGCCCAACAACTGGACGCTGACGGCCTTCGTGCGGAACCTGACGAACGAGCGGCGCGTCAACGGGCGGCAGAACAATGCCTACGCCTCCGACTGGTTCGGCACGCCCAATTACCGCACCATCGAGTTCATCCAGCGACCGCGGCACTACGGCCTGTCCGTAAGGAAGGGCTTCTACTGAGCTTACCCGGTGCGGCCAGCGGCAAGCTGGTCACCACGTCCGTCGTTCGCGGCTCTCGCCAGGGCGAGAGCCACGGCGGCGTCTTTCTCGTCGATCTCGCCGAACAGTCGGCCCGCCAGGTGGTGGACTGGAACACCATGGACATCGACTGGCAGGGGCGGGGCTGGGATCGTGGCCTGCGGGGGATCACGTTTCACGACGAGACCGTGTACATCGCCGCCAGCGACGAGCTATTTGCCTACACGCCCGACTTTGAGCTGATCGGCTCCTGGCGCTGTCCCCACCTCAAGCACTGCCACGAGATCGATGTCTGGGACGGCAACGTGTTCCTTACCTCCACCGGCTACGACAGCGTCATTGCCTTCGACACGGATCGACAGGCCTTCCACTGGGCGCTTCATGTCGAACCGAAGCAATTTCAGTTCACGGGTCGTGTTTATGACCCCATGGGCGACGACGGCCCGCTCATGCTCAACAAGCTGCACCTCAACAGCGTGGCCTGCCGGAAAGGCGGGATGTATCTGACCGGCCTGAAGTCCGGCGGCATGCTGCATTTCAACGGTCACGAAGTGAACATGGCGGCGGTCCTGCCGGCGGGCACGCACAATGCGCGGCCTTTTCGGGACGGCGTCCTGTTCAACGACACGCAGGCCGATCGGCTGCGCTACTGCGGGCGGGGAGAGGGGACGGAGGATCGTTCCCTCCCCGTGCCGACCTACCCGGAGGATGAACTGACGCACCGGGATCTGGACGACAGCCGCATCGCGCGGCAGGGTTTTGCCCGGGGTCTGTGTGAACTGTCCGGGCGGGTGGTGGCCGGCGGATCGTCGCCCTCGACCATCACGCTCTGGGATCTCAAGGCGTCGCGTCACCTCATGTCCGTGCGTCTGACGA
>JAZBOL010000079.1:0-24800 GCA_036351115.1 Lysobacterales bacterium
ACGGTCGTACTTGGCCGGGTCGAGTTTGCCGATGAACGACTCGATCGCACGATCATCCTCGTACTGCAGGGACAGCTTGGCACGATTCGTATTACTGCGAAACAGGTGATTGAACTGTTTCCAGGCGCCGTGCTCCGCATTGGTGCCGGGCACGAAAATGTCAAAACGCTTGTCACAACCCGTCGGCAGGGCTGCCTCGATGGCGTCCGCTACGCACTCTTCGGTCAATTCATCGGCCAGGCCAAAGGGTTTGACGCAGGTGTTCCCGACCGTGATGTCGGTGGCGTCCCGGCTGAGGTTGACGATGATCACCTCGTCCGTGAAGCATTCCTGGGCATCGGCATGCAGGGCGAACAGGGGGCCGGTGAGCGTAAGCAGGAGAAGTCGAAGCGCGCTCATCGGATCACCACCGCGGGAGCACGCTGGTCACCGAGTCGGCCGGGTTCGACGAGGAAGTCATCACTCGCCGTTCCATCGGGCTCAAAGACCTGGCCCCGCAAGCGCCAGAGGCCGGTCGGCCCCAGGAACTGCCAGACGACCACGAAGCTGCCGTCGTCGGCCAGGTCGATGTCCGGAAGACTGTGCGGCGTGTAGCGAAACGGGTTCGCCACCTGGTCGGGAAATTTCGGGGTGCCGTCGGCCTGGAAGGCACGCACCATCACCTGCTCGCCGCGGTCGATCCAGGTGGCAACAAAACTGCCGTCCGGGCCCATGGCAACGGCCGGCAGGTACTGGTCGCCGCGCCCGACGTTATTGAGCGTGAGGTTGTCGAAGCGCTCCGTGCCGTTTGCATCGAAGGCGGTGGCGCGAATCTGACCGAAGAAATTCAGGTCGTTGTCATCGCGCCAGGCCACGACGAAGTCGCCGTCCGGGCCCATGGCCAATGCGGGCTGGGACTCGAGGCCACGGCTTGCGCGGATGAAGAACTGGGAAAGCTGGGGTGAGCCATTGGCGTTGAAGCGCCGGGCGCTGATGTCATAAAGCTTGTCGTTGTCCTGATCGTCCACCCAGGCCACCACGAAGGTGCCGTCGTCGGCGATGGCCACCACCGGGTCGATCTGGTCGCCGGCATCCAGGTTATTGACCGGAGACCGGCTGAAGCGCTGTGAGCCGCTGGCGGTGTAGCCTTTCGCGCGTATCTGGCCGAAACCATTGCCATCGCGATCGTCGGCCCAGACCACGACAAAGTCCCCGGCCGGGGTCATGGCGATGTCCGGGGTGGGTCGTGGGCCTGCCGAGCCGCTCACGTCCAGCGTCGGGAAACGTTCGCTTCCATCCGCACGGAAGCCGCGGATGAAGACGGAAAACTCGCCGTCCAGGCGGGGGCCATCGGCCCAGGCCACCACGAAGTCGCCGTTGGCAGCCACGGCCACGGCCGGGGTGCGCTGCTCACCGGCCGCGTCGGCATTCAGGCGTTGATCGCGATTGCGCAGGTCGTTGAAGCCATTGCCGTCGGCGTCATCCTCCCAGACCACCAGGGTGTTCAGGGCAGCGAGGCGCTGCTCGAAGCTGTCCTTGAACAGGATGTCGCCTTCGGCCCCCCTCGCCAGGCAGAGCGCGGTGAGCAGGCAGGGCACAGCCGCCTTCCAGGCGGTTCGGTTTTGGTGCATCACGATAGGTTCCCACCCTTAATGGAATGTCTTAACGCAAATGCAGCAAAACGAAGCGTCGGGGTTCAGAAATATTCCGGTCAGCAGATTCCGCGGGGCTTTTGCCCGCGTCGCATCAGTCTCCGGGTCGGTCGCCGCACCCCTCAGGCGTCAGGCGAAGAGTCCACCGTGTCCACCCGCGGCCGTGACACTTTGAACGCGCTTGCCCCTGCGGTTAGTCTGGGCACATGCTCACCCGTGCCTGCTTTGCGTTGAACACCTCCTTCCGTCTCGCCACCATACTGGGCGCCGGCCTGCTGCTCTCCGCCCAGGCGCTGGAAGCGCAGTCCAAAGGGAAAAACCCCGTCCAGCCGGAACACGACGACCACGGCCCGCCGCCGATCATCGTGCAGGCCACCGAGGGTGAACTTTGCAAAGACGGGGTTTCCGGTGGGTATCCCTGCCGCAACGTGGAAATGCTGTCGCGCGTGCCGCTGGACGAGCTGGGCGGTAATTCGGGCAACGACAGCTGGGGCTGGAAAGATCAAGAGACGGGCCACTATTACGCCCTGATGGGCCTGGACAACGGCGTTGCCTTCGTCGACGTCAGCGACCCGGCGGATCCCGTCCTGGTCGGCCGTCTGCCGACCGCCGATCGAAACTCGACCTGGCGTGATATCAAGGTCTACCGCGATCACGCCTACATCGTCGCCGACAGCAATCCCCGGCACGGCATGCAGGTGCTGGCGCTGCACAAGCTGCGCGACGGCTCGCCGGACACGGTGTTCCAGGCGGATTTCCGGTACGACGGATTCGGGTCCGCGCACAACATCGCCATCAACGAGGACACCGGTTTCGCCTTCGTGGTCGGTTCCGACACCTGTGACGGCGGCCTGCACATGCTCGACCTGTCGATACCCGACGAACCTGCGTTCGTGGGGTGTTTCAGCGACGACGGCTACACCCACGATGCGCACTGCGTCACCTACGACGGCCCCAGCGAGGGCTTTGCCGGGCAGGAGCTGTGTTTCGCCAGCAACGAGGACTCGCTGACCATCGCGAACGTGACCGACAAATCCTCGCCTGCCCTGGTCAGCAGGCTGGCCTATCCCAACGTCGGCTACACGCACCAGGGCTGGCTCAGCGACGACCAGCGCTGGTTCGTGCTGGGCGACGAGCTTGACGAACTGGATACCGGCACCAATGGCCGCACGCTGGTGTTCGACGTCAGCGACCCGGAAAACCCGCGCTATGTCGGCGCCCACTATGGTGCCAACAACACCATCGACCACAACCTCTACCTGCGCGGAAAGTACGTCTTCCAGGCCAACTACTCGGCAGGCCTGCGCATCCTGCTGGCCGAGGACTTCGGCACGGCGAGACTGCGGGAAGTGGCCTACTTCGACACGGCGCCGGAGGCCGAGCGTCGGGCCTTCCAGGGAGCCTGGAGCGTATACCCCTATTTCGACCATGGCGTCATCCTGGTCAGCGACATGCAATCCGGACTGTTCGTCCTGCGCGCCAACCTCAATGCCGCCGAGAACGCCCCGATCAATGGCCGGCTCAGCGGCGCCTATGCCTCGCCGATGTTCCCCGACCAGGGCATGACCCTCACGGTGGGTGAGAACATCAACGGCCCCTTCATCTTCGCGGCCTGGTTCCTGTACCTGGACGGCCAGCCCTTCTGGCTGGTCGGCACGGCACCGTTCACCTACGGCGAAAGCACCGTGGACATCACCATGCTGCGGCTGTCGGGCCCCGGTTTCCTGGAGGCCGACAGCGCCGGGGCCGGACGGGAAGAAGTGGGCAACCTCAACCTGCACGCTCACAGCTGCAATGCGGTGCACCTGCTTTACGACTTCGGCGACCTGGGCTCCGGCGAGCTCCACATGGAGAACATCGCCGCCGTGCAGGGGCGTGAGTGTCCGCCCAGCGAGCACTACCGGAAGTAAGTCGGCGTCGCCGGTGAAGTGAGGCTCTACGCCACCGAACCATGAAGCGCCATCATGACGCCCGGAGGGGTCGCCGGGGCATGCGCTATTCCGGGTGCTGAACCAGCCTCACCTCGGCGTTCGCTTCCCCCGACACGGTTACCGAGCACCCTTTCCGGAAGTCCTCGAGTTCCCAGGTCCTTCCCTCGGCCCAGGTCAAATCAACCCCGGCGGGCGGGCAAATCAGGCGCAACTTCGTGATGGATCCGGGTCGGGCTTCGAGCGAAAAGCGCGGGCGACTGAGCGTCCGGCCAAAAAACGGTTCGTCGTCCAGGCACAGGAGGCAGGGGGTGATGGCGCCGGGTGTCACGAGCGGCTGATCGGAGGCCAGTTCCTGCTCAACCAAAGCCGCGAGGTCGTGGATCGGATCGTCCGGCGCCAGGGCCGTGTCGGCTTCAACCAGTGTTGCGTACTCGTCCAGTGCGTCTGCCAACCGCTGCGTTTGCCAG
The DNA here is from genome assembly GCA_036351115.1 of Lysobacterales bacterium. GTDB lineage: Bacteria > Pseudomonadota > Gammaproteobacteria > Xanthomonadales > SZUA-36 > Marinihelvus. Next base: position 4,030 of record JAZBOL010000079.1, read on the forward strand.
TAGGCCTGGAAGCGCAGGCGCAGCAGTCGATGCTCCGCCCAGGTGGCCGGCGAATCCCTGAACATGGGCATGGCCCGATCGGCGTGGGCCAGGACCAGCGCGTTGTCGCCCTGCATGCGGGCCAGTTCCGCACTGAAGAGATCGAAGTACCCGTAATCACCAATTTTCAACAAGCCCAGGTCCGTCATGGCTTCGAGGGAGGCCTCGAGGCGTGCCGGGTCATCGGTGGACACGGCTTCCAGCGCTTCCCTGCCGATCCGGTCGAGCCCGGGTGAAATCACCAGCTGTTCGGGGTACAGGGTGAAATACATCAACTGCCTCCCCGACCGTCGCACCGGCTCGCCGGCGACCGTCGCCGGCTTGAACTCCCAGCGCTTGATGGCCGTGACGGCCCGCGCGGCAAAGCGTTCGTGTTCGTCATCCTGGGCAGCCAGCTGATAGGTCTCGATCTCCTCGACCTTGCCGGTTTCCGTCACCACGAAACCCAGCCGCACCCAGCCCTCTTTCCCCGAGCGGGCCGCGTTCCTGGGATAACTGGGGGGGCGACGTTCGAGCACCTCGAGGTCCTCACCCCGCGGCAGGCTAACGACCTGGACCGGCTCTTCCATCCCCGGAGACGGAGAAGCCGCAGCATCCAGAAGCGTCAACATCGAGAAACCGCATCCGCACAGCGCGATCAGAAAACGTAACATCCTGCGGGTCTTTTTCCTGGGCTCAGCGTAAGGCTACCGCATTCTCAGGATCATGATGAGCGAGAGGGCTGCTCACCACCGCCGCGGAGGAATTTTGCTTCGCGGACGGAGCGGACTCAGAAGAGGAGGCGGATGCCGAAGTCCCAGGTGCGGCCAAACTCGTCGTACTGGTTCGCGTAACGCCGGTCACCGAGGAAGGCGTAGAACGGCTCGTCGGTGATGTTCTGCACGCTGAACAGGACCGCCAGGTTGTCCGTGACCTCGAACTCCGAGGTAAAGTCCCAGCGGGTTTCGGAGCCGACGAACCGGTCCTGGCTCGGGTCTTCGGGGTCATTGATCTCGTCCAGGAACTCGCCGCGGTAGTTCATGGCCAGGCGCATGGAGATTCCTGATCGGTCGTAACCGAACGCCACGTTGGCGATGTCTTCCGACTGCTGGGGCAGGCGGATCTTTTCATCGCGGAACGGGACCGTCGCTTCCGAGTCCACGTAGGTGTAGTTGGCGAGGAACAGCAGGCCGTCCCAGGGTTCGGGCAGAAAGCTGAATTCCTGAACGTAGGCCAGTTCAATGCCGTACACCTCGGCTTCGTCCCCGTTGACCACCTGGATGACTTCGTCGAAGTCGGCGAAGGGGCCCTCGCCGGACACGTCGGTGGTCACGAAGAAGTCGGTGATGTCCTTGTAAAACAGACCGATCGAGGCCGCGCCCAGCGTTTCGCTGGCGTACCAGCTCAGCTCGACGTCGAAGTTGTTCGAGAAGAGCGGATCGAGGTCCGGGTTACCGACTTCCGCTACCGTTTCACCCCCCTCGATCTCCACCACCTGGCGGGCGCCGGCGTCTTCAAAGCCGGGGCGGGCCATGGTGCGTGTGTAGGAGGCGCGCAGCTGCAGGTTTTCGGTCATTTCGAAGAGCCCCTGCAGGTTGGGGAAAAACTCGGTGTAATCGTTGTCGCCGGTGAAGGGCTCGATCGTGGGCAGCCCGTCGTTGACGTCCTCGTCAACGATGGCGCGGAATCCGGCCTGCGAGATGTCGGTCGTTTCGACGCGGACCCCGCCGATGAGATCCCACCGTCCGATGTTCACCTCGCCCATCACGTAGGCGGCGTAGATGTCCTCCTCCAGGCTGTAGTCCTCGCCTTGGCTGTCGAGCAGAAAGTCCGACTCGTCTATGCCGAAGTTGTCACCGTTGGCCGCGAAGAAGTCCCGCAGCCGCCGCGTGTCGATCCACGGGCCGAAGCGGCCCAGCCCATAATCCCGCGCGCCGTCACCCACGATGTCGGCCAGGGTGTAATCCTGGTCGAAATCGACGTAATTGGTGTTGTTGGCGTCGTTGAACTTTTCCCGGAAGCGGATCTTGCCGCCGAACTGGATGCGACCCGGGTTGTTGCCGAAGAATGTTTCACGACCAAAGTTCATGGCCAGGGAAATCTCGTCTTCCTTGGTCTTGTCGCTTTCCAGCTCCACGAGGTCCAGCGCGTAGGCCTCCGGGTCTTCCAGCGCAGCCAGGTCCGTCCCGAACAGGTTGGGCGCCTCGACACCGCCCGGGCCCGTGAAGTCATAGCCGATCTCCAGCCCCTCCGTGATGACCGCGGCGCCGAGCGAGAAGGGCTCCGAGGTGCTCGCCTCGGTGTAGCCTGCCGTGTAGTCGAAGTCCCATTGGTCGATGAAATGCTTGCCGCCGAAACTGATGGCGAAGATCTCGCGCGTCGCGGTCGTTTCCTTGCCGCGACGCTCCACGGGACCGTCTTCGAACAGGCCGCCGTTTTCGGTGATGGAGAACGGTGAGCCGTCCTCGTAGATGTATTCGTGCTCGAGTTCGATCTCGTTGTCCGCAAAATCGCTGTACAGGGTTCGCAGGAACAGTTCGGAGTAATCGTTCGGGCGGAAATCGACATTGAACACGGCGCCGGTACGCTCGCGGGTCAGGCGATAATCACGCTGCTCCGCGGCCTCGGGGCTGCGCAGCTCCATGCCCGACGGGGTATCGACCAGCGGCCACTCGCCGGCTTCCACGTTGTCGACCTCGAAGGTGCGGTCGAACCAGCTCAGGGAGGCCGAGATCGCCAGGTTGTCCTCGCCGCCGCCGACACTGAACAGGCGCGTGAGCGTCGCGCTGGGACGCGGGCTCACATCGCTCGCCGTCTCGTTGTAGCTGCCCTCCAGGTTGAGGCGGACCGTATCACCCAGGTCGAAGGCGCTCAGGGTGCTGATCTCGATATTGCCGCCCACGGCGTCCGCGTCCTGGTCCGGCGTCAGTGACTTCGATACCTCCACGCTTTCCACCAGGTCGGCGGACAGTACGTCAAGATTGACCGCGCGGCTGTCGTCTTCCGGGCCGGGTATGCGCAGGCCGTTGATCGTGGTGGTGTTGAAATTGGCGTTGGCGCCGCGAATCGTGATGAAGCGGCCCTCACCCTGGTCGCGCTGCAGCGACAGGCCCGGAACGCGCTGCAGGGCCTCCGCCACGTTGCGGTCCGGAAACTGGCCGATGGAGTCGGCCGTGATCACGTTGATGTTGTTGACCGCGGCCCGTTCCCGCGACAGGGACGCGTTCAGGATCTGTCGCTGGCCGATCACCACGACCTGCTCGAGCTCCACGGGCAGCAGGACCTCCACGGCCGTCGTCTGGTCCGCCCGCACCGTCGCGGAGACGGTCTGGGGTGACGACCCCACAAAGCGAACCAGCAGCTCATAGTCCCCGGGCGCCACACCCGTGAAGCGGAACCGGCCGTTGCGGTCGGTGGATGTCCGACGCTCCGTACCGACGATCTGGACGGTGGCGCCCTGGAAACTGGTGCTTTGATCACCGCTCTCCACGACACCGCTGATGATGCCGGTGCCCTGCTGGGCGGTGGCGTTGAACGAACAGAAAAGCATGGTCGTAACGACCAGGAGTGTAATGCGACGCATGAGACTTCCCGGGTGATTTGTTAGAAGAACGTTAGGTCGAAGTTGTTCCACAACCGTGACCGAACCGTTACGGAACCATGACGCCCACCACGCGCGGCCTGCACGAATCGTCATTTTTCTGTGTTCCCATAGACAACTGGACTTACGATTCACCCCATCCATGACGCCCTTGAGACGAGCTATCCCGACATTTCCCCGTTGCGGCCTGCTGGGCCTGATCCCTGCCCTTGCGCTTGCCTTGGCCCCCGGCGTTGCTGCGCCTGCCGGCGTCGACGAAGCCGCCGTGGTCCAGGCCGATCAACCCTTCCACCTGCGCTTCGAGACCGGGGTCGGGCACGATCCAGAAACGCGCCGGTACGGCCTGCAGGTCAGGCGCAATGCTGGCGAGTGGCAGCCGGTGCCAACGGAAGATTTTCCCTATCCGGAGAAGGTGCTCGACGTATCAGCCGATGCATTGATGATGGCTTTCGGATCGTGGATCGACGCTGCCGGGTCGTCGCCCGGGACGGTGCAGGCCGCCAGCGGGGGCGGCGTCGAGGTGCAGGCGGGCCGCGAACCCTTCTATGCGACCGTCCGGCCCCCCATCCACTGGGAGCCCGTCGAGTTCGCCCTCAGCTTGCGCCTGCCGGATCGGCCCGATGCCCGGTTCGGCGTCCAGTTCATGGAATTCGAGCACGGTGGGACGGCATGGATCAGCCTTGCACGGTCCGGCGCCGTCGAGCTGTGGGTGGAACACCGGATGCAGGCCCGGCGACTGGCCCAGGGAAGCGCCAACCTGGCGCCGGGGCGATGGCTCGAACTGACCATCAGCGCCGGGGACGAGGTCCTGACCGTCGAAGTCGGGGACGTCGAGGTCATCGAGACGGTCCTGGATCCCGAGCTGCAGGGCCTGCGGCGCCTGGGGTTTCGTCTCCCGGCCAATCACACGGTGCAGCTCCGCGCCCTCACCATCGAGGGTGAACCGGCATCGCCCCCGGTGAGCATCGTCCCGAGCGCGTCCTTGCCTCCGGCCGGGCATGGCGAGTGGGTGTTCCCGCTGGTCATCCGGCGCTTTTCCGACCACGCCGTCCTGATGGAAGAAGGTGATCACTTCGAGTTCCGCCTGGCCCATGCCGACGGCCGGGCGGTGGCCTCCGGGACAACGATCGCCGTGACGCTGGAGGTCCCGGACGGCCACCTCGGCGGCACCTTCGCCGAGACGCCCATGCGCATCGGTCCCTGGCAAGGGGCGGACGGCGTCCTGTACACCCTCATGGAACCGTCGGAGACCTGGAACCGCATGATGATGGTGCGCTCCCAGGACGGCGGGCGGACCTGGCGCGAAGTCGACGGCGACCATCGGCCGGCCACCGGTGACCTGGAGGGACTGGGATCGCGCTTCGTCAACGGAAAAATCCACGTCCTGCACCAGGTGTCGGAGCGGGTCCTCTACCACGTCTTCCAGACCGGCGACCCCGGTGAACGGGACGCCGGCTGGGTCGTCCGCGACGAGTTCGTCGCCGCCCCGCCGGAACCACCCACCCAGGTGGCCGACGTCGCCGTCCGCTCCGATGGCAGCGTGGTGGCCTTCTATGGCGCCGGTGAGGGCCTCGAGTACCGGGTCCGGTCACCGGCCGGCTACTGGGGTGACGCCCGGAGGATCGGGGATTCCGGCGACCACCCCGATGACCTCGTGCTGTCGGGCATCAGCGTGGTTCCCGGCCAGGCGGACGTGGTGCACCTGGCCTACACGGTCAGTGACGGCAGCGCCTGGTATCGACGACTGGCGGACGATCTGTCACTGTCCGAGCCGGTCCGCTTCGCCACCGGGCTGGGAACCGGTGACGAAGACGTCGGCGCCGTCGCGCCCCTGGTCCATCACCCCGACCCGGACCGGGTCACCGTGACGTACCGGGCGGACGACGGATTGCTGTATGCCCGCAGCGTGAATGCGAGCGGTGACTGGACGGAGGCGGAACGCGTCAGTGCACGAACCGTCGCCCAGAGTCCCGTGGATTCCGACCAGGTCGTGGCCGACGCCGTCCTTTACGGGGAGGAGCTGCATGTGCTGTTCGTCGAGGCGGAGACCGGACACCTGTTCCACGCGGCGCGCCGGGACGGCGCCTGGCTCGAAGCAGGCCCGGTGGTGGCGGACGCCACGGTACAGTGGGTGCGCGGGCAGGTGGTGACGCGACCGGACGGCAGCCGGGCCTATGGCTTCATCTACGATGCGGGGTCCAACGGCGGATCCGGCATGAACCGGTACGGCGAGATTCCCTTACCCTGAGTCCAACGAACGAGGCACACCCATGAACCTGATCCCCAGGCTGCTGAGCGGCCTATGGCTCGCCCTTCTCGCCGGCTCCCTGGCAGCGCACGAAGCACCGGACCGCCCCTACCAGCCGCCGGAATACGCCCCGGGATGGAGCGCGCCGGGGCCGCATCCGGACCGGATCGTTCTCAACTTCAGCGACGATCCGGCGACCACCATCAGCGTAAGCTGGCGAACGGACACGAGCGTCGAGGCGGCCGTCGCGGAGATCGCGCCGGCCACCCCGGCGCCCAAGTTCTGGCGCCACGCCGTCACAAGGACGGCGCGCACGGAACGGATGGACGGCTCGGGCATTCTCACGACGGAGCAGGTCGCCCACTATCACTCGGTCACCTTCCGGGGCCTGCAGCCGGACACCCTGTACGCCTACCGGGTGGGGGGCAACCGGCACTGGAGCGAGTGGATCCAGTTCCGCACCGCCGCCTCGGAGCCGGCGCCCTTCTCCTTCCTGTACGTGGGTGATGCGCAGAACCACATTCTTGAACTGTGGTCACGGCTGATTCGCGAGGGCTACCGGCGGGCGCCGGAGGCGGCGTTCATCATCCATGCCGGCGACCTCATTGACGACGCCCACAGCGAGCAGCAATGGCAGGAGTGGTTCACGGCCGGCGGATTCATCCACCGCACGCTGCCGTCCCTGCCCGTGGCCGGCAACCATGAATACGCGCCCTTCACCGCCGAGGAGGAGGCTCAGGACATCGAACACCTGTCGATCCAGTGGCGGCCCCAGTTCACCCTCCCGGAGAACGGCATCGCCGCGCTCCCGGAAACCAATTACTTCCTGGACTACCAGGGCGTGCGCTTCGTCGCCCTGAACACCAACGAACACCACGAGGCCCAGGCCGAGTGGCTGCGCGGTGTACTCCGGGGCAACCCGAACCCCTGGACCATCGCTTTCTTCCACCACCCCCTGTTCTCCGCCTCGGCGGATCGCGACAACGAAGCGCTGCGCGCCCTGTGGAAACCGATCTTTGACGAGCATGGCGTTGACCTGGCGCTCCAGGGTCACGATCACGCCTATGCCCGGGGACGTGCCGCGCCGCAGGGAGAGAACCTCCTCACGGGCGTCAACCTGCGAGACGGCACGGGCACGGTGTACGTCGTATCGGTGAGCGGTGGCAAGATGTATGGCCTGCGCCCGGAAGCCTGGGATGGCTGGCCGGCGGAGCGGGACCGCGCCGCGGAAAACACCCAGTTGTTTCAGCGTATCCGTGTGGACGGCGACACCCTGTCCTTCGAGTCCTACACGGCCACCGGCGAACTCTACGACGCCTTCGACCTGGTCAAGGACGGCGCCGGCGGACCGAACCGCTTCGTGGAGCGCCTGGACGAGGCCATCCCGGCCCGGCGCATGGCCGGAACCATCCCCTACCAGGACGTCCTTCCGGAAGCGATCCGCAGGGATCTGCAGGCGCGCTACCCGGGCTTCGAGTTCGACGACGTGCTCCTGATCGACGACGGCGACTTCATCGGGTATACCGTGGAAATGGAAACCGACACGGAAGAAGTGAATCTGAAGGTCACCCGGGACGGGCGCATCGTGGAAGCAATCCGCGAGGCGGATTGAGCCGAACCGCCCGAGCCGACTCATGGCTTCCGTCCCCGGCGAGTACAACCATGCAAAAAATCGATTCTGAACCCCTGCTCCGCAAGCTGACCCGGACCGTCGCCACGGTCGGTTACGCGTTGATCCTGGCGGGAACCGGGACCGGCGCTTTGGCGACCGAGGGCCCGGCCGAACCGGCGGCGGAAATCTGCCTGGCGCTGGGCGCCGGCGGCGCCAATGGGCTCGCGCACGTGGCTGTGCTCGAGACCCTGGACGAGCTGGGTGTCCGGCCCCGGCGCATCGCCGGGTCCAGCATCGGCGCCGTCGTGGGTGCGCTCTACGCGTCCGGCCTGTCCGGGCGCGAGATCCGGGACTTCGTGCTGCGCTCGTTCACGGTGCAGGAAGACCAGCCCTGGAGCGACCTGATCAGCGAGGACGCGGTGCGCTGGGCCGAGCTCATCGAGGTCGATCTCGGTGACGGCGGCCTCCTGAGCAGCGACGGCATCATGAATTTTCTCATCGACACCCTGGAGGCGGAACGCTTCGAGGACCTCGAGCTGCCGCTCCTGGTGGTTGCCGGCGACCTGTGGACGCGGGAGCAGGTGGTCCTGCGCGAAGGGGATGTGGCCTCCGCGGTGCGGGCGAGCATGGCGCTGCCCGGTGTCTTCCAGGCCGTCAACCGCGAAGGCCGCACCCTCGTGGACGGCGGCACGGTGAATCCCGTGCCCTTCGACCTGCTGGCGAAGGACTGCGACATCGTCATTGCCGTGGACGTGGCCGGCGTGCGAACACCGCCGGAGAACGGCGAAGTCGGTTACTTCGAAACCGTGTTCAATGCCGCCAAGGTCATGCAGCAATCCATCGTGAACGCAAAAAGACAGCTGAAGGAGCCGGACCTCTACCTGGCGCCGGCCATCCGGGACATCCGGTCCCTCGAGTTTCACCGTGCCGAAGAAGTCTTCGAGCAGGCCCGGCCGGCCCAGGAGCGCCTGCGTCGTGAGCTCCCCGCCCTGCTCGGCATCGACGGACCCGTCGATCGGCCTTAAGTCGCCCGGCGCCGGGCCGGCCCACCGCTGGACGGGTGTGACCCGACCCGGTTTACCTCACGCGGGGTTCCTTGCGGCGCTCATCCAATCGAGGATCAGGGCATTGACCTCCTCCGCCCGCTGCTCCTGGAGCCAGTGGCCGGCATCGATGCCCCGGGCGAAACCCCCCGAGGCGGCCACCAGCTTCAGCCAGCCCTCGGAATGAAACTGGAAGGGTTTGCGGGTGCCGTAGAGATAAACGACCGGGCACTTCGGCTGGTAACGCTGCAGTATTCCATCCCGTTTCCAGGGCAGCAGGATGCCCTGCCACAGGTAAAAATACGGGTAGTTGAAGCGGGAACGGACGCCGTGTCGTTGTCGATCCGGCACCTTGACCACCTTGGCCACGCCTTGGGTCAGTGCGTTGCCCAGGGGCGGGATCAGTCCGCCCAGGAACCAGCACAACACCAGCGCCCACTGGTAGCCGAGGATCATGAGCGCCGCAGCGAAGGATGGCTTGCCGGTCCTGCCCCCCACGTCCATGGCCACCATGCGCTCGATACGCGCCGGGCAGGCCTGTTCGACGAGGTAGCCGAGGTAGGCGCCCCAGTCGTGGGTCACGAGCGTGACTCTGCCCTCGGGCTGGACTTCGCTGATCGTGTTGACGAGCAGTTCGGTCAGCGCCGGAAAACTGAAGCCACCGGCCCGCACCGGGTCCTCGCCGAAGTTGGGCAGGGTCACCAGCACGCAGCGGTGGTCAGACGCCAGGGCCGCCACCTGGTGCCGCCACAGGCTCGCGTTGTCGGGCCAGCCGTGGATGAAGACCAGGGTCGGACCCTCGGGGTTGCCTTCGATGGTGTAGTCGCAGACCTGCATCCGCACAGACTACCACCCGACTCGACGATCGCCGGGACCACCGATTTCCATCGCTTGCCTTGAGCTGGCAGGTGCGCGACAGTCTGGGCACCTGAGGCCGACCTTCGACATGGTGAAGTGATCCGAACGCACACGACCCCGATCGTCGACAATTTTCAGCTGGGTCCGTGGCGTGTTGAACCACGCGCCGGATTCATCGGCAAAGAGGGTGAAAACGTGCGCCTCGAGCCCAAGGTCATGAACGTCCTCGCCGTCCTCGCGGGCGCCCAGGGCGCGGTCGTCAGCCGACAGGCGCTCCTGGACGAGGTCTGGCCCAACCAGGTGGTCACCGATGATGTGCTGACCACCGCAATTTCTACCTTGCGTCGACACCTGGGCGATGACCCCCGGCAAAGTCGATTCGTCGAAACCGTCCCGAAAAGGGGTTACCGGCTGATCGAACCGGTCACACGGATCGACCCGCCGGTGGTGGACAGGCCCGCCAGGTCAGCATCGCCGAGCGGAGAGGCTGTCGCTGACCACGCCATCTCCCGAGGTGCCGTCTGGGCGGCCGGACTGCTGATCGTCGCCGCTATCGCCCTCTTCCTGTGGCGTTCGACCCACGAAGCATCGACGCAGCCCACGGAAACGGGATCCATCGCCGTTCTGCCTTTCGATGTCTTCGGCGACAACCCGAGGCTCGAGGTTTTCGCTGATGGCCTGGCGGAAGAACTCATCCATCAGCTCAGTGCCGACGCCGACCTCAAGATCACCTCGAGGACGTCTTCGTTCCAGTTTCGGTCGGGGGGCAACCTGCGTGAGATCGCAAGTACACTGGGCGTTCGGAACATTCTTGAAGGCAGCGTCCGGGGCGATGGCGATGACCTCCGCGTAACGGTCCAGATGATCGACGCGCAGCGCGATATTCACCGGTGGTCCCGCGTTTTCGATGTAAAGGGCGGTTCCATGCTGGCGATGCAGGAAGAGGTCAGCAATGAAGTCGTTGCCCTCATTTCCGGCAGCAGCGAGGCGACCATGCTGCAGACCCGGTTGCGTCACCCGGTTCCCAACGAGGCCTACCAGCTTTATCTCCTCGGCCAGTCACACATGCGAGCCGCGACCGTCGGCGCCTACGAGCGGGCTGCGCAGAACTTCTCCGATGCGCTGCGGATCGCGCCGGACTACCCCATTGCCATGACCCAGTATGCTGCCGTGCGCATGCTGCTTCACCAGTACCGCGGTGACGGGCTGGAGGAAGCGACCGAGGCTGCGCGGAAAGCACTCGACCGGGCGCTGTCCCTGGATCCGAAACTCGCTGAAGCGCGAGCGGTATACGGGCTGGTCTGGACCTACAACAAGCAGTTCGAGGCCGCCGAGGCCAGTTTTCAGGAAGCCCTCCAATTGCGGCCCAACATGAGCTTTGCATGGCACAACTACGCCTTCATGCTGTGGAGCCAGGGCCGACCGCGTGATTCGATTGATGCAGCGCGCGAAGCCGTGTCCCTCAATCCGATTTCGGGACCCTATTTCATCCTGGGAGATTCGCTGGCCTACCTGGGTCGATTCGACGCAGCCAACGACGTTTACGAGGGCTGTGTTCGAATCAACCCCACCAACTCCTCGTGTCTGCTCGGTCAATCCTCGGTAGTGCGGATGCTGGGAGACCTCGATACGGCAGGACGTCTTGCGGATCAGGCCGCTGAACTTCTGCCGGAGGAATACATCTCCCTGCTGACCACCCGCCTCGGCCTCGCACTGTATGCAGGCGACTTCGGCCGCGCGGAAAAACTCCAGGCGCAAATCGACGAGAGCATCGCCAACGAAAACTACGTGCTTCGGACGAACCTGCTACTTTCGCAGCAGCGCGGGGACCTTGATCGCTTCATCGACACGCTGGCGACTCGACGTACTGCGCTTCAGGCGCTGGGGCAAAGCGACGCCGGCATCGACCTCGTCGAGGCCCATGCGCGCTATCTCATCAACGACTGCGAAGGCGTGCTGCGGCTGTACGACCGTCTGCTGAGCAATGGCCATGAGTTCATGTCCAGCCATTGGCCCGTCGAATTCGGCCACACCCATCTGGTCAATCTGCTTTACTGCCGGCGGCAAGCCGGACTGGCGTCGCCCGTCGCGCTGGTCGACGAAGTTCGCCGGGCACTGCTGGAGGACGGGGAGGTCAGTGACTACCCTGCCAGGCAATATCTACGCGCCAAACTTCATCAGCTCGATGGTGAACCCGGGCGTGCCCGGAAGCTTCTGAACGAGCTCGAAGCCCGGGGCTGGCCGTTTCTCTGGCTGACCGACCAGGATCCGGTTTTTCAGGGCGACCTCAATAAAGCCAAATAAATTCAATGATATGAGAAAGCCCGAAGGTTTTCCTCAGCTTTCTTTCGGGTAAATGCAGGCAGCCATCGTCATGGTTTTGACCCTCACGGCACAGGAGGTCAGCCATGACGCAAACTCACATCCATCGAAAAGCCCAGACCCCCGGAGCCTCCCGGGCGGGATACCGATGGCGCATCGGCTTGCTGGCGTCGCTCGGGCTACTCGTCAGCTCGGCCCTCGCCGGCGACGACCCCGGTTTCTCCGTGAGCGGAGCGCTCCAGAAACCTGCGTTCAGCCATGCGAATGAGGGCGTGTGGTCCGATGTGCAGTTCCGGCTTTCCCTGGGACGCTAGGCACGGGATGACGCGCTTCCCCATACCGCACGGATGGAATGGTGGTCGCGGCTCCGGTGCATCCGCCTTGCGGAAGGCCGGAGCTGATCCCGGATCTCAGGAGCGCTCCTGCGCCTCGGCAATGAGCGCCATGTCGATGGCGCGCGCCGCCTTTGCCGCGTCACGGTCCGTGGCCCGCTCGGCATAGGCGCGCAGCACCGGCGTGTCCGGCATGGTGCCGAACTGAATGCCCCAGGACACCTGGCTGCCGAGATAGACGTCGGCCATCGTGAATCGGCTGCCGGCGGCGAAGTCATGGTCTTTCAGATGGCCCTCGAGCACGCCCAGGGTGAGGTCCAGGTCGCCATAGCCCATCATGCCCTTCTTCTGCGCGTCCAGCCCGGAGGTGTCGAAGCCCGCGGCCTGGTTGGTGACCGCCTGCTCGATGGGCCCCGCCGCGAAAAAGAGCCAGCGAAAGTAGGCGCCGAGCTCATCCGGCCGAGGACCCAGGCCGGCATCCGGAAACACTTCCGCCAGGTAATGGCAGATGGCGGCGCACTCGGTGACGACCACGCCGTCATGGTCGATGGCGGGCACCTTGCCCATGGGATTGATGGAGCGGTATTCGTCGCCCTTCATCGCTTCGCCGTAGGCGACGATCCGGGTTTCGTAGTCGGCGCCGACTTCGTGCAGCGCCCAGCGCACGATCCCGCCGCGGCTCATGGGGTTGGTGTAAAAGGTCAGGGCCATGGTTGCTTCCTTCGCGCACGCCGGAACTCCGGCCTCGCTCCGCACCATGAAACATCAAATCCGTGCTTGCAACCACCTTGGGGACCCGATCCGCCCAGGACCGGCATGAAGTCCCGTCGCCGGCACGGAGGCCAATCGACCCCAGCAAAAGTGTCAACCCGGGTTTACAGTATGCGTGTTCGGTGTAATACTCCGGCGGTCTGTCCGATTCAAAGAACACTGAATCGCCACCACACTCAGAGCGGCACCACCCGAGGATTCTGTTGACTACGAAAAACTGCGGTTCCACGCCTTCCTCGTCAGAGGCCTTTCCCCAAACTTCACCTCGATCGCCACGATCTCGCCTGGCCCGGCGAGCGTCGGCATGGAGCACGATCCCCGCCGCCATCGTACTGCTCGGTCCCGGCCAGGCCCTGGCCTCGGCACAAGCCGACACGCCTGCCCGGGAAAATAGCGGCGGAGTCGTCGAAGAACCCCTCGAGCTCGAAGAGGTGATCGTGACGGCACGCCGGATCGAGGAGGCCGCACCGACGGTGCCCCTGACCATCAGCGTCATCGACCGCGAGGCAATCGTGCGCCTCGGCATCAATGACATCGAGGATGTCGCGCGTTACACCCCGGGGCTGACCTTCGACATCGGCGGCTTTCCGAACGACACGCGCCCCGCCGTGCGTGGCATGCAGTCCGAACGAGGCAGGCCGAGCGTCGCCGTGATGCTCGACGGCCTGGACCTGTCCGGAGAGAACCTGGCGATCGCCGGGGGCACCGCCGGGGTCGTCACCGACCTGCTGGACCTGGAACGGGTCGAGATCGTGAAGGGTCCGCAGACCACGCTGTACGGCCGCAATGCCTTTGCCGGCGCCATCAACTACATCTCGCGGAAACCCACCGACGAGCTGGAAGGACAGTTCACCCTGGAAGGCGCCGAGTACGGGCAGCTCCGGGCGGTGGGGGCCATCAGCGGGCCGCTGGTCGACGGGCTCGTGTCCTACCGCTTCAACCTCGCCTACCGCGAAGGCGACGGGTTCTTCACCAACCCGGTGAACGGCGGCCCGCTCGGCGCGGAAGAGTTCACGGGAATCGCCGGCGCCCTGCGATTCACCCCGGGAGACGACTGGGACGTCACGGTCCGGTACCAGACCAGCACCACGGACAACTCGGATTATCCGACCGCCTTTGTCGCCGCGAACACGCGGGTACCGGTGCCGGGCGGTGTCTTCGTACCCGGTCCGCCGGGCACGCCCCCGGTTCCCTGCCCGCCCGACCTGGGCGGCTTGCCGCCCCCCGTGGTGACGGCCTGCACGCGTGGCACGGTCGTCGGCCCGATCACCGCTGACATCGGCGATGTGCAGATGGGCGTCAACGAGGAAACGGGTCAGCCACCCCGGGGGCTGGAGCTCGACCAGGACCTGCTGACCCTGGACGCACGCTGGGAAAGCGACTTCGGCACCTGGCGCTACAACTTCGGCTGGATCGAGAACGACAGTTTCATCGAGGCCGATGGCGACTTTACCGATTTCCCGGCGCCACCCGGGTTCGTGCTCTCCCTGTCGGCGCTCCAGCAGCTCGACTACGCGGACGAGCGCTTCGATCACAACCTCTTCTGGACCCACGGCTTCGGTGCGTTCGACGTACTGGTGGGCGCGCAATGGCTCGAGGAGGAGTCAAGCCTGGTCAACAGTTCGAAGTTCTGGCTCCGGAATCCGGACTCGCCCCTTTCCGGCCCGCCCTTTTTCCTCGCCTCGGCACAGAGCACCAACGCCTTTCCGGTACGCATCACCCGCGATACCGAGTACTCCGCGCTCTACGGCGCGGTGAAATGGCGAATCACCGACACGGTGCGCCTTGGCCTGGAAGCGCGGTTCAATTCGGATGAAATCCGCTACGACATCCCCGGATGGACGCTCCAGGACACCTCCCTCCGCGGCCTGGCGCCGGTTTGCCTGCCGGGCATTCCCCAGGGGGCCATCTTCATGGGCGTGCCGGGTCCCGACGTGCCACCGCCCGGCACGGTGCAGGGCTGCCCCCGTTCCGAGACCCTGTCCTACGACGAATGGACGCCGCGGGTCACGCTGGACTGGGACTGGCGCGAAAACGTGCTGCTCTATGCCAACGCGGCGCGTGGCTTCAAGCCCGGCGGCTTCAACACGAACGAGGTGATCGAGCTCGCGGGCCAGGGCTACCTGCCCGAGTTCGTCGACGCCTACGAGCTGGGCTTCAAGAGCCGGTGGCTGGGCAACCGGCTGCGCCTCGACGGCGCGATCTTCTACAACGACTACACGGACCAGCAGATTGGCGTGCAGCGTAACCAGGCCGGCACCGGCGGCACGGTGGTCGCCGTGCCCGGCATCGTCAACGCCGCTTCCGTGGAGTCCAGGGGCTTCGAGCTTGCCGGCGACTGGTTCTTCGACAGCGGGATCACCCTCAGCTTCGCCTACGCCTACACCGATGCCAGCTTCGAGGAGTACGTCCAGGGGCCGGCACCGACCGCGCCGCCGGACGCCTTCGCGGCCTGCGGCGTTCCGGAAGGCCAGACCTCTTCCGCCCAGACCCGCGCGGAGGCCGGCAATGCCTGCGCGGACTTCTCCGGCAATGCGGTCGCCAAGAACCCGGAGCACGCGGCGAACGTCGGCGTGCTGTACCGTGGCCTCGTCGGCGATCGCGGCACCAGCTGGTTCACCGAGCTGATCGGCACCTACCGTTCGAAGCGCTATGTTGACGAGGCGAACCTGTCCTGGATGCCGAGCTACACGCTGTTCGACCTGCAGGTCGGGCTGGAATTTGAACGATTCTCCGTGATCGGCTTCGTCACCAACCTCACGGATGACGACACGATCCGCACGGCGCAACGGAACGTCGACCCGGGCAACCCGGAAGGGTTCGCACCGGGCCGCTCGGTGATCGCCTACCTGCCCGAACCGCGTGTCGCGGGCGTGAGGCTGGTCTTCAACATCGGTCTGTAGGCCAGGAGCGAAGCCCCCCGGGGATCGGGGGGTGCAAAAGCAGGGGCGCACGGAGGCGTCCCCCGGGCCCGACTGGACAACCGCGTCCAGACCCCTAGAATCCTTACCGCTGTACTGTCTTTACAGCGCTCAACCAAGGACTCTCAAATCATGTACCAGGGCCAATCCCTCCGTTGCACCCGCCTCGACGGCGACATTGCAGAGCTCTGCTTTGACCGCCAGGACGCACCCATCAACAAATTCGACCGCCAGACGCTGGATGAACTGGCCGACGCCGCGAAAGCGCTGGCGGCCGACGATTCGCTCCGGGGCCTGGTCGTCACCAGCGCCAAGAGCGGGTTTATCGTCGGCGCGGATATCCTCGAGTTTGGTGCGATCTTCGCCCAGCCGGAAGCGCAGATCGTGCAGTGGCTTCATGACGCCAACCAGATTTTCAATGCCATCGAGGATCTGCCCTTTCCCAGCGTGACCGCGATCAACGGGATCGCCCTCGGCGGCGGCATGGAAATGTGCCTGTCCACGGATTACCGGGTCATGGCCGAGAAAGCGCAGGTCGGGCTGCCGGAGGTCAAGCTGGGCATCTATCCCGGCTTCGGCGGCACGGTGCGGCTGCCAAGGCTGATCGGCGCCGACAACGCCATCGAGTGGATCGCGGGCGGCACGCCGAACAAGGCCGAAGCGGCGTTCAAGGTGGGGGCCGTCGACGCCGTGGTCCCGGCGGAAAAGCTGCAGGAGGCGGCGCTGCGGCTCATTGAGCTGGCCAACGCGGGCGACTTCGACTGGCGGGCGCGTCGCGCGCAGAAAAAGGCCCCCCTGCGGCTCAACCAGACCGAGGCCCTGATGGTGTTCGAGACCGCCAAGGGCTTCATCGCCGGCAAGGCCGGCAAGCACTACCCGGCCCCCATCGCCGCCGTCAACGCGATCCAGCAGGCGGCAACACGGGATCGCGACGGGGCACTCGAGATCGAGGCGGCGGGCTTCGCCGAGGTGGCGAAGACGCAGGTGGCCAGTTCCCTGATCGGCATCTTCCTGAACGACCAGCTGCTCAAGAAAAAAGCAAAGCAGGCGCAGAAACTGGCGCGTCCGGTGAAACAGGCCGCCGTGCTCGGCGCCGGCATCATGGGGGGCGGCATCGCCTACCAGAGCGCCAGCAAGGGTACGCCCATCATCATGAAGGATATCCGGGACGAGCAGCTCGACCTTGGCATGAGCGAGGCCAACAAGCTGCTCGGCAAGCTGGTCAGCCGCGAAAAGATCACGCCCCGGAAGGCCGGCGAAATCCTCGCGGACATCCGCCCGACGCTGAACTACGGCGATTTCGGCAGCGTCGATATCGTCGTGGAGGCCGTGGTCGAAAATCCGAAGGTCAAGAAGGCCGTGCTGGCGGAGGTGGAAGGCAGCGTGCGGGAAGGCACCGTCCTGGCCTCGAACACCTCGTCCATCTCCATCGACGAACTGGCCGGCGCCCTCGAGCACCCGGAGAACTTCCTGGGCATGCACTTTTTCAACCCGGTGCACCGCATGCCGCTGGTCGAGGTGATCCGCGGCGAGCAGACCTCGGACGAGGCGATCGCGACAACCGTCGCCTACGCCACGGCCATGGGCAAGACCGCCATCGTGGTGAACAACTGCCCCGGCTTTCTCGTCAACCGCGTGCTGTTTCCCTACTTCGGCGGCTTCATGGCCCTGGTTCGCGATGGCGCGGACTTCGCCGAGGTCGACAAGGTGATGGAAGGCTTCGGCTGGCCCATGGGCCCGGCCTACCTGCAGGACGTGGTCGGCATGGACACGGCCCACCACGTCGGCGACGTGCTGGCCGAGGGCTACCCGGACCGCATGGGCAAGACCTTCGAATCGGCCCTGGATGTGATGTACGCCGCTGAACGCTTCGGCCAGAAGAACGGCGTCGGCTTCTACCGCTACTCGACCGACCGCAAGGGCAAGCCGCAGAAGGAGCGGGACGAGGAAGCGTATAAGCTGCTGGCAAGCGTCCAGCCTGACGGCCAGAAGTCGTTTTCCGCCGAGGAGATCATCGACCGGCACATGTTGCCCATGATCATCGAAACGGCGCGCTGCCTCGAGGAAGGCATTGTCGAGACGCCGAACGAGGCCGACATGGGCCTGATTCTCGGCATCGGCTTCCCGCCGCATCACGGGGGCGCCTTGAAGTACGCGGACACCCTCGGCATGCAGACCGTGCTCGACAAGTGCGCCACCTACGAACACCTGGGCAAGCTGTACGAGCCGACGGACCGCATGAAGGAAATGGCGGCCAACGGCGAGACCTACTACGGATCCTGAGCGACGGCGAAGCGGAGAAACGAGATGACGAAAGATGTGGTGATTGTTGACGCCGTTCGCACACCGATGGGGCGTTCGAAAGGCGGCGTGTTCCGGAACGTGCGCGCCGAGGACCTGTCAGCGGAGCTGGTCAAGGCGCTGCTGGCGCGCAACCCGGCCGTGGACCCGGAAGCCATCGAGGACGTGATCTGGGGCTGCGTGCAGCAGACCCTCGAACAGGGCTTCAATGTCGCCCGCCAGGTGTCCCTGCTCGCCGGACTGCCGTTTTCCGTGTCCGGCCAGACCGTGAACCGGCTCTGCGGGTCTTCCATGACCGCCATTCACACGGCGACCACGGCCATCAAGGCCGAAATCGGTGATATTTACCTGTGCGGCGGCGTCGAACACATGGGCCACGTGCCCATGACCCACGGTTACGACGGCCACCCCGGCCTGTCACTGAACGTCGCCAAGGCCTCGGCCATGATGGGACTCACCGCGGAGATGCTGGCGACGATGTTCAAGATCTCGCGGGAGGCCCAGGACACGTTCGCCGCCACCTCGCACCAGCGAGCCGGAGCGGCCCTGGCGAACGGCGGTTTCCAAAACGAGCTGGTGCCGATCGCCGGCCACGACGCCGACGGCCTGCCCGTGATGGTGGATTACGACGAGGTGGTCCGGCCCGACACCACGGTCGAGACCCTGAGCGGCCTGCGCCCGGCCTTCAATCCGAAGGGCTCGGTCACGGCAGGCAACAGCTCGGCGATTTCCGATGGCGCCTCGGCGGTTCTGGTCATGTCGGCGGAACGCGCGGAAGCGCTCGGCCTGGAACCGTTGGCGCGCATCGTGTCCATGGCGTCCGCGGGCTGCGACCCGTCAACCATGGGCCGCGGACCCGTGCCGGCGTCGCAAAAAGCCTTGCAGCGCGCCGGCCTCGAGCTGAAGGACATCGACTACTTCGAACTGAACGAGGCCTTCGCCGCCCAGTCCCTGGCCGTGCTCACGGAGATGCAGCTGCTCGACCGCCAGGACGTGACCAACGTCAAGGGCGGCGCCATCGCCCTGGGCCATCCCCTCGGCTGCTCCGGCGCACGCATCACCGGCGCGCTGGCCCACGTGCTGAAGGAAAATGACGCCCGCTTCGGCCTCGCCACCATGTGCATCGGCATGGGCCAGGGGGTCGCCACGGTTATCGAGCGGCTCTAAGTCCCGGGCGCGGCGTCTTCCACCTCGGCGCTGACTACCGGGAAACCCTGGTTCATCCAGCCGAAAATGCCCTCATACAGCACGGCGGTGCGTGTGTATCCCAGCTCGGCGAGCTGGTCGATGACGTAGTCCGAAGCGGACCGGGGACAGGAACAGTACGCCACGATCTGCACGTCCCGGGGGAGGTGCTCGACCCTGGCCTCCAGGTCCGAGTAGTAGGGAAACGGCACGGCGCCGGCGATGTGCGCCCGCTGCCAGACGGACACGACGCGCGTGTCCAGCAGGACCATTCGCCGCCCGTCCACCATGGCCGCATGCAGGTCAACGGCGGAGACGTACCGTCCTTCCGAGAGGGCAAAGTCCGGGTCCGGCGCCTCCGGATTGATCACGTATTCCGCCGGCGTGGGCAGCGCACGCAGGGCCACCCGCTCGGCGGAGGCGTTGCCGGCCAGGCTGCGGATGTAGGCCGTGACGTTGTCGATGTCCGCCTCGGACAGGACCCCGGAAAAAGCGCGCATCGGCGTTCCGTCCCGGCCCTTTTCGATGGCATAGCGAATGAACTCGTCCTTGTTGTGGGCCAGGGCCGAGGCATTCCCCAGCGCCGGTGCGTTGACGCCCTCGCCGCGCTCCCCGTGACACGCGACGCAGTTCGCCCGGAAGACTTCCTCACCGCGTACCGCATCGCCCGCCACGGGCGCCTCGCTGAGCTTGACCCGCTGGGCGCCTGACTCCCAGAACAGCCAGTAGGTCAGGTCCCAGACTTCCTCGAGGGTCATCGGTCCCCCGACCTCGTCCAGGTATCCGCCCATGGGCGTGCCTTCCCGGCCGTAGGAGATGGGCCGGAGAATCGCGTGCGGCACCCCGCTCTCGAACAGGCTCTTGCTGCGCAGGGAGGGGGCGTGATCGTTGGCGTAGCCTTCCCGGTTCTCCCCGTGGCACAGCACGCAGTAGCGGGCGTAGTTTTCGGCAGCCCGGGCCGCCTGCTCCGGCGTCAGGGTCCGCGGCGGGTCCTCCGGCGCGTAAATGCGCTCGGCCTGCAGCGGCCCCGACACGGCGCCGAGGAGGAGCAGCATCCCGGCGCACCGTGGCATGTATCGTCTGAAGTTTGTCATGAGGACAGTATCCCGCCAGGCCCGGCGTCCGTCTACCGCCGGTCAAAACCGCCTGAAGCAGATGGAAGAGCGGCTCAACGACGCAGGGCTCTAGCTTCGACGCAAAATCGTGTGCGCCGCGTTGTAGCCCGGCGCCCCGGTCACGCCGCCGCCGGGATGGGTGCCGGCGCCGCAGAGGTAGAGGCCCTCGATGGGGGTGGCGTACTGGGACCAGCGTGGCAGCGGCCGCGTGAAGAACAGCTGCTCGAGGGAGATGTCACCGTGGAAGATGTTGCCCTCGGTGATGCCGAAACGCGCCTCGAGATCCGGCGGCGTGAAAACGGCGCGGGCCACCACGGCACCGGGAACATTCGGCGCAAACTGTCCGATCAGCTCCGTCACCCGGTCGCCCAGGGTTTCGCGCTCCTCGTCCCAACTCCCGGTCTCCAGGCGGTAAGGCAGGTACTGCACGAAGCAGGTGAGCAT
>JAZBOL010000080.1:0-3671 GCA_036351115.1 Lysobacterales bacterium
GGGCATGGTCGCCCCGGCCCGTGGTGTGCGCGTCCCAGAGTCCGCGCACCGCCGCGGGGTCGAGCATGCCCTGCCCCGCCAGCGTTCCCGGGTCGAGGAGCGCTTCGGCCCAGTCCCGCAGGGGACCGCGCAGCCAGTCGTCCAGGGGCACGGCGAAGCCGCGCTTGGGCTGGTCCATCAATTCGGCTGGCAGGTAGCGTCCCAGCAGCTGGCGCAGGGCCCACTTGGTGGTGCCGTTGCGCAGTTTCATGGACAGGGGCAGGCGCCAGGCGCAGCGCACCACGTCCGGATCGAGGTACGGCACGCGGGTTTCCAGGCTCACGGCCATGGCCGCCCGGTCGACCTTGCACAGGATGTCATCGGGCAGGTAGGTCATGGCGTCGGCGACCATCATGCGCTCCTCGATGGAACGGTCCGGGTGGCGGCGCACCAGGGCGTCCAGGCGATCGCCAGGTGCCGGCGCAGCCACCAGCAGCGATGCCGCGCCCGGGTTGACCGCGGCGAGGGCCGCGTAAAAGGACTCGACGTCGTGGGCGTGGCGGGCCCGGTCCGCGAGCTTGGCGAGCTTTTCCCGTGCCTGGGCCACGCCGCCGAGGGCTTCGAGCAGGCCCCGGAGGGCCGGCGTCCGTCCGGCAAGGGCGAGACCGTCGGCCGCGTTGCCCCGCAGACCGGCGGGCAGGCGCTCGAGCCAGCGCCAGGCGCGCGGCGCCCAAGCGTAGCGGTTGTAGCCACCGAAGAGTTCGTCGCCGCCATCGCCGGAGAGCGCCACGGTGACCTCCTGGCGGGCCAGGCGGGCCACCAGGTGTGTGGGTATTTGCGAGGCGTCGGCAAAGGGTTCGCTGTACAGGCGCGGCAGCTCGGGCACAACTTCCAGCGCATCGGCCTCGGTGACCGTGTAGGGCGTGTGGCGCGTACCCAGGTGGGCCGCGATGCGGGCGGCCCAGGGCGCCTCATCAAAGGCCGCGTCCTCGAAGCCCATGGTGTAGGTGTTCACGGGGCGATCGCCCTGGGCCTGCATGAGCGCCACGACCAGCGAGGAGTCGATGCCGCCGGACAGGAAGGCGCCCAGGGGCACGTCGGAGAGCAGCTGCAGGCGGGTGGCGCCCAGCAGGGTGTCGTGGAGCGTCTCCAGGGCCTCGGCTTCATCGTCGAAGGGCCCGGCGTTGTCGACAATCTCATCCAGGGACCACCAGCGGCGGATGTCGAGCCCTGGTGAACGGTAGCCCGCCGTCGGCACGCTATCAGGCGGCGAGGCGGTCGCGGACCGCTGAATCGTGAGCACCGTGCCCGGCTCGAGCTTGTAAATGTTCCGGTAGATCGAGCGCGGCGCGGGCACGTAGCCGTAGCGCAGGAGCCCGGCCAGGGCGTCGGAGTCCACGGTGGCCTCGAAGCCGGGCCAGGCCTCGAGGGCCGCCAGCTCGGAGGCGAAGAGGAAGGCGCCGCCGACCCAGCCGTAGTAGAGCGGTTTTTCGCCGAGCCGGTCCCGGGCGAGGGTCAGGGTGGCGGTTTCGCGGTCCCAGAGGGCGAAGGCGAACATGCCCCGGGCGCGCTCCAGGGCGCCGGTGACGCCCCAGGCCTCGATGGCCATCAGCAGGGTTTCGGTGTCGGAATCGCCCCGCCAGGCGGGCGGGTGTTCCAGGTCGGCGCGGAGTTCGCGGTGGTTGTAAATTTCGCCGTTGTAGGCGATCACGGTTCGACCGGTCGGGTCGATCATGGGCTGGTGGCCGGCCTCGGACAGGTCGAGGACGGACAGGCGCCGGTGGGCGACGGCATAGGCCCGGTCAGGATCACAGAAGACGCCACGGCTGTCGGGGCCGCGATGGCGCAGGGCGGTGCTCATGCGCAGAACCTCGTCCTCTGCGAGCGCACTGCCCCCGAAGCTGCCGGCGAAACCGCACACCTATTGCCCGGCGGCGACCTCTTGTAGCAGGTCGATCAGCTTCGGCGCGGTCACGGCCAGGGAATACTCCCGCTCGACTTTCTTGCGCCCTGAGCAACCCAGGTCAGCGCGAAGCGCGGGGTTTTCGATAAGGCTGCCCAATGCCTCGACCCATTCATCCTCGGTGCCGGCGAGAAAGCCGTTGACGCCCGGCTCGACGATCTTCCGGTTTACGCCCACGGGTGATGCCACCACCGGTTTTGCGACGCCCATGTACTGGATGAGCTTGTAGCCGCACTTGCCACGCTCCCAGGGTGTGTCGGGGAGCGGCATGATGCCGATGTCCATGTCATTTAGGTCGGATATTTCCCGGTCTTCGTTCCAGGATCGGTATTCCACCGGGAATCCATGGCCGCTTCGATCGCCTTCCGGCGCCCCGACAATCAACAGGCGTACATCGTGCGCAGCCGCTAGCCGTTCGATGACGGGAAACAGGCTCTGCAGGTATGGCGCCGTGGAACGGGAGCCCATCCAGCCGATGGTGACCGTCCCGTCGTTGGCCGCGCATCTTTTCAGGCCCGGTTTGTATCGTTCCGGATCGATGACGGTCGGCAAGGTCAAAACCCGCTGGCAACCGGCCCGTGATGCGAATTCGGCGATGTAGTCATTGCCTGCGGTCACTGCGCTGGCGCGAGAGACGATGGATGCGATCTTGCCGCCCACGGTTTTTCGCACCAGAGGATTGGCGTGTTGCTCGTACTGGTGATGAATGGCGTCATCAAAATCCAGGATGTAGGGAATGTTCCGTTGAGCCAGGTACCACTCGGGCAGTCCGGGCAGATAGGGGAGCGCTTCAAAATGGATCATCACGGCATCGTAATGACCCGCACCGAGCATGGCGCCCAGCCGACCCAGGTAGGCGCGAATGACCTCCATTGAGGAACGTTTACCCGAATCGAAGTAACGCTCGAGATATCGACTGGAAAAGAGCTCCTGAACTGTGACGTCAATGCCGCTGCGCTCGAGGTACGGCACGTACGCGTGAAAGCGCTGCCGCGGGCTCGCGGCTTGCGGGCCGTATTTCGGGAGCATGAGCAGGCGCAAGGAGTTTAATCGCCGCGATCGATCAACAATTCAAAGCGCTCGTCGATCTCGCCTGATCGTTCCGAACCGATAGCCAGGTAATCGCAGTGATCGATGTTGGAATGAATCCCAAAGGACTTGATGGGAACCAGGCCCGCTAAACTTCCGTCATCGTGTTTTGCGATTCGGTACAGCTTGTAGTTCCAGCTGGTCAGCATTCGCTCAATCGATTGCTGCCGCACCAGTCGCTCCTGATTTTCATCCGAGTAAACCGGCAAAACCTCCATCACGATGAGGGGTCGGTCGCGTTTGATCACAGTGTTCAGACTGGACAGCACTACAGATTCCGCACCTTCAACATCGATTTTTACGATGCCGATGGACGAACGGGTGTTGGAGATACGCAGGTCGTCAAACCGGAAGGCTGGAACAAAGAGACTGGATTTGATCTTCGATTCATCCCTAAACGCGGGAACGATGGATGCGCTGGAGTCACCCGGATCGTCCGAATAACGGTCCAGCTGCATCACACAGGACTCGTCGGCAAGGGCGACTGGCACGACCGAAACCTGCTCCAGCCCGTTCAAACGGATCAACTGCTCCAGATAAAAATTGCAGGACGGATTCGGTTCGAAGCCCAGATATTCTCGCTGGCGGTCAATAGCTTTCACCGCCAGCAAGGTCTGTCCCAGGTTTGCACCGACATCGA
>JAZBOL010000081.1:0-55295 GCA_036351115.1 Lysobacterales bacterium
CCGCATAGCGTGGCCGAGGCCGGGTACCCCGCTTCCTCTCCGTCCGACGGACCGGTGTCAGTCAGCGTATTTTCAAGGGTTTTTTTTTGAGCGGAGGCCTCGGCCTCGGCACGCTTTTGATCGAGGAGCAGCATCTGCTGTTCGGACAGCTGCTCCTTTTCCATGAGGCCGATCTTCTGCAGGTGGTGCTCGATGACGGCGCCGATCTCGGCAATGATCGACGGCATGAACTTGCCCCCGGGCTTGAAGTAGCCGCCCTTGGGATCGAATACGGCCTGGAGCTCTTCCGACAGGAAGGTCACGTCGCCGCCCTTGCGGAACACGGCGGACATGAGACGCGTCAGGGCCACGATCCACTGGAAGTGGTCCATGTTCTTCGAGTTGATGAAGATCTCGAAGGGGCGGCGCTGTTCGTGCTCCGTGCCCGGATTGAGGACGATGTCGTTGATGGTCACGTACATGGCGTGATCATCCAGGGGCGTCTTGATCTTGTAGGTCGAGCCCTCGAGGGCCTCGTAGCCTTCCGGCCGCTTGACCTGCTCGGTCATGCGGATCACCTTGGCGGTGCCGCGCTCCTCGGCTTTCGGTTCGGCAACGACGGGCGTTTCGTCCTCAGGCTTCGCGACCTCGTAGCCGACGATCTTGCTGTCTATTTTTATGGTCATGGTCATGATCTCGTTCAGAACTTGCCGTAGTAGCCTTCTTTCAGGGCATCGTAGAGATTGGCCGCGGTGTGGATTTCACCGTCGTACTCGATCTCTTCGTTGCCCTTGACCTCCACGACTTTGCCGTCGTCCAGGACGAAGCGGTAGGTGGTGTTCTCCAGGTCCTGCTCCTTGACCAGCACGCCCTGGTGGGCCTCCGGGTTGAAGCGGAACGTGGTGCAGCCCTTCAGGCCCTTGCTGTGGGCATAGGTGTAAATGTCCTTGAAGTCTTCGTAAGGGTAATCCGTCGGGACATTGGCGGTCTTGGAGATGCTGGAATCCACCCAGGTCTGCGCCGCGGCCTGGATGTCCACATGCTGCTTCGGCGAAATATCGTCGGCCGCGATGAAGTAATCCGGCAGCCGGGCGGACTCGTCCTCGGCAAAAGGCATGGCCTTCGGGTTCACCAGGTGGCGATAGGCGAGCAGCTCATAGCTGTACACCTCGACCTTTTCCTTGGACTTGCGGCCCTCGCGGATCACATTGCGGCTGTAGTGATGCGCGAAGCTCGGCTCGATGCCGTTCGACACGTTGTTGGCCAGGGACAGGCTGATGGTGCCCGTCGGCGCAATGGAGGTGTGGTGCGTGAAACGCGCGCCCTCCTCCGCCAGGGCCTCGACCAGCTCCGGCGCGTGCTCGGCGACGCGCTGCATGTAGCGGCTGTACTTCGCGTGAAGAAGGCGGCCTGGCACCGTGTCGCCGACGGTGTAGCCGTCGGCCTGCATCTCGGGACGTTTGCGCAGCATGTCCCCGGTGACGGTGAATTCCTCTTCCATGATCGGCGCCGGGCCTTTTTCACGACTCAGCTCCAGGGCCTCTTCCCAGCCCGCGATGGCCATTTCCCGCGCGATGCGGTCGGTAAACGCCACGGAATCATCGTCGCCATACTTCATGCCGAGCAGGGTCATGGTGGAGCCCAAACCCAGGAAGCCCATGCCGTGGCGACGCTTGCGCTGGATCTCGTCGCGCTGCTTGCCCAGGGGCAAGCCGTTGATTTCCACCACGTTGTCGAGCATGCGGGTGAAGATCTTGACCACCTTGCGGTACTCGTCCCAATCGAAGCGAGCCTCGTCCGTGAACGGGTTTTCCACGAAACGGGTCAGGTTGACCGAGCCCAGCAGGCAGGCGCCGTAGGGCGGCAGGGGCTGCTCACCGCAGGGGTTCGTGGCGCGGATGTTTTCGCAGAACCAGTTGTTGTTCATCTCGTTGATGCGGTCGACGAGAATGAAGCCCGGCTCAGCGAAGTCGTAGGTGGAGGTCATGATCATGTCCCACACCCGGCGCGCCGGCACGGTTTTGAAAATGCGACAGGCCACGAGCCCGTCCTCCCGGGTCACGTATTCCTCGTCCAGAGGCCACTCGCGCCACAGCACCTGTTCCGGGTCGTCCAGGTCCACCTCGTCGACCTCCTGCGGGGACAGGGGAAAAGCCAGGGGCCAGTCGTCGCCGTTCTTCACGGCATCCATGAACTCGTCAGTGATCAGCAGGGAGCAGTTGAACTGGCGCAGGCGGCCGTCCTCACGCTTGGCGCGAATGAACTCCATGACATCCGGGTGACCCACTTCGAAGGTGGCCATCTGCGCGCCGCGGCGGCCACCGGCGGAGGACACGGTGAAACACATCTTGTCGTAGATGTCCATGAAGCTCAGGGGGCCCGAGGTGTAAGCGCCGGCGCCGGACACGTAGGCGCCCTTGGGCCGCAGGGTGGAAAATTCGTAGCCGATGCCGCAGCCCGCTTTCAGGGTCAGGCCCGCTTCGTGCACCTTGTCCAGGATGCCGTTCATGGAATCCTTGATGGTGCCGGAGACGGTGCAGTTGATCGTGGACGTGGCGGGCTTGTGCTCCTGCGCGCCGGCATTGGACGTGATGCGGCCGGCCGGAATGGCTCCGCGGCGCAGGGCCCAAAGGAACTGTTCGTACCACTTTTCCCGGGCCTGCTTCGACTTTTCCGTGCTGGCCAGGGCCTTGGCGACGCGCTTGTAGGTGTCATCGATTTCCGTGTCGATGATTTCACCGAGTTTGGACTTGAGTCGGTATTTTTTATCCCAGATGTCGAGTGATGCTTCCTGCATCGGAATCGTTTGGGAATCAGGTGCTGAGGCCTCAACTTGGACGCTGCTCATGAACTCTCTCGCGTAATTGTTGGTTTTAGGTCTGGTTTCTTGCGGCTTACCCGACACAACGGGTTGTGCCGTGTCCCCTGTCGCGACACAAGATATTGTGCCAGCGGGGACTTAAGATACGCCCGTGCCTGGGGGGTGTCAAATGCTTTTCATGCCCTTGCGATGAATGGATTACCCAGCGTCATCTTCCTGTTTTTATTGGCTTTTCAAATATTCTGCGACGTTTTCGGCAGCACCTGCGTCCTTGCTCACAGGCCCGAAACCCTTTGCTGAGGGGCTTTTCGGTTTGTCGCATTTTTGTTCACAACGGAGTACGCAACGCATGAAGACTCGCAAAACCCCCGCCCTGAACCACTCGATTTCCCGTCCCGTGACCGGGCTTCTGACCGCCCTGGTGGCCCTGTCCGCCACCGCGAACGCGCTGGCCGGCGGCCTGGAAAAGCGGACGCACGTCATCAAGGTCAACGCCGGGAATGCGGAGGTCGTCGAGGCCGACGTGACCGACCTCGCGCTCGGTGAATCCCTCAACTTCGTCACCGATAGCGGCCGGGTGGTGGACATCCTGCGTGGGCCGGAAGGGATCGAGATCTACCTGGACGGCGAGCTGCTCGACCCGCACGCCGCCCACGGCGATGAAGAAATGCGCCACAAGCGCATCGCCATTCGCACGGAAGAAATCGAGATTCACTGCGACGAGGCCGATGAGCAGGCCTGCCTCGACGCGATCGATATCGACGTGGACGCCCTCGTCGATGCCGAGGTCATGGAAGATGCCCGCTTCATCGTCATCGAAACGGACGAGGACATCGAGCTGTACTGAGACGGCCTGAACGGCAGGGATCCGGCCGGATGGGCGTCCGGCCACCTGGCGAGCCAGGTCCTGGTCAATCGGGCTCGGACTGGTGCTCGGGTTTCTGCTCCCGGGCCAGCAATCGCCGGACGCCTTCCGCCGGGTCCCAGCCCTCGTGGATGATGCCGTACACCTGGCGGGAGATCGGCATGCTGACATCGAACTGCCGCGCCAGGCGCTGAACCTCCGCGGACGTACCCACCCCTTCCACCACCTGTCCGATTTCGGTCACGGCGCGATCCACGGAATCGCCGCGACCCAGGGCCAGCCCGAGACGGCGGTTGCGTGACAGGTCGCCGGTGCAGGTCAGCACCAGGTCACCGATGCCCGCCAGACCCGTGAGGGTCTCGGGCTTCGCGCCCATGGCGGCGCCCAGGCGCATCATTTCGGCCAGGCCGCGGGTGACCAGGGCGGCACGGCAGTTGTCCCCGAGGCCCATGCCGTCGCTGATTCCGGTGGCGACCGCGAGCACGTTCTTCACGGCCCCGCCCAGTTCCGCGCCAATCATGTCGGTGCTGGTATAGGCGCGAAAACTGCCGCCATGCAGGCACCGGGCCACGTCTTCGCCGTATTCTGCGCCGATGGAGGCGACGGTGACCCCCGTGGGCAGATTCAGCGCCACTTCCCGGGCAAAGGAAGGTCCGGTGACGGCCGCGAGGGAGAGTGAATCCCCGAGCCGCCCGGCGGCGACCTCGTGCAGCAGCGCGCCCGTGCCCGGTTCGAAGCCTTTGCAGGCCCAGGCAATGCCGTCGAATCCGTCGAGGTGTGGGGCGATGCGATCGAGCAGGCCGACGA
This sequence comes from Lysobacterales bacterium, assembly GCA_036351115.1. Lineage (GTDB taxonomy): Bacteria > Pseudomonadota > Gammaproteobacteria > Xanthomonadales > SZUA-36 > Marinihelvus. Next base: position 4,473 of record JAZBOL010000081.1, read on the forward strand.
AGGCGTGACTCGGAACAGCAATGAGCACGCGCTCACTCGCGGCGAGAGCGGCCTCGAGGTCGTCGGTGACGTCGAGACCGTCGGGAAAGGGAAGGCCCGGCAGGAACCTCGCGTTCTCTCGCCGGGCCTTCATGTCCGCGGCCTGCTCCGGGCTGCGCGCCCAGAGCAGGCAGGACTGGTCGTTGCGGGCCAGCTGCATCGCCAGGGCCGTTCCCCAGGAACCGGCGCCCAGTACGGCGATGTCGTGCCCGCGGGCCTCCATGGATCAGGCGTTGCCCTGTACTTCCATGTCGCCCGGCGCCTGCTGCTGCTGGGCCTGGGCCTCCTGCAGGCGCTGCTGGTAGACCTGCTCGAAGTTGATCGGCTGCAGCACCAGCGGCGGGAAACCGCCGTCAGCGACCAGGGCAGTGATGGTCTTTGAGGCGTGCGGGAACAGCGTGTGCGGGCACAGGGTATTGAGGACGGCCTGCTGCTGCGCCGCCTCGAGTCCGGCGATACCGAACAGGCCAGCCTGGTGCACTTCCGCCAGGTAGGCGGTCTTGTCGGCGGTGGTGGCCGTCACGGTGACGGTGAGCACGACCTCGAAGATACCGTCCTGCACGTTGTTGACGCGCTGGGACAGGTTCAGCTTGATCTCGGCGGCGCCCTCTTCCCGGTAGATGTCCGGGGCGCTCGGCACTTCGAAAGACACGTCCTTGACGTAGATCTTCTGCAGCTGGAACCGCGGGCCAGCTTCGGTGGACGCCTCTGCGGCGCCGGGGATTTCGTTCTGCTCTTCAGCCATGATTGCCTTCTCGTTTTCGGATTGAGTGTTGAGGTTGATCCAGGGACCGGCCGCGCCGGTCGAATTCCGTGGGGTTTGTTATCCGTTGTCGGGGCGGGCCGCCGGGGCGGTGGCCCAAACCCGCAATTATCGCACCAGTCCGTGACCGTCACCAGTCACGGGGCAGCGAAGGTTCAGCCCGCGCTGGCCTCCCGGGGGTTTTCCTTTGCTTGTTTTCCGGGCTTGCCGGCGGTGTTCCCGTCTTTCCGGGCGCGCTTCTTGCCGCCTTGCTTGTTGCCCTGCTTGTTGCCCGGTTTGCTGGATTTCTGGCCGGCACGCGTCACCGGAAAGTTATCGCTGTTCCACTGCAGCATGCCGCCCTTCAGTACGGCGACCTCGCCGGCGCCGTGGCGCTTGAGCAGATTGGCCGCCGCGGTCGCGGTCTGGCCGCTCTTGCAGGCCACCAGCAGGGGGGCATCCAGCATTTTCTTCAGCGCCGGGTCCGGCTCCTTGATGCGGGACATGGGCACGTTTTCCGCGCCGATGATGTGGCCCTTGTTGAAGTCCGCCGCCGGGGAAACGTCGATGACCCGGGTGCTTTCGCGGTTCATGAAGGCCACCGCCTCGCCGGGGGCGAGGGACTGGAAGCCCTGCATCCGCCGCATGACCTCGGACACGACCAGGGTCATGAGGACCGCCACGAAACCGCCCACCAGAATCGGGTGGTTGGCGGAAAACTCCATCAATTGCTGCATGCAGACACCTCTGTGATAATGCGGCGGACGCGACCGTTGCGTTGCCGATGTTGTGGCGACGCGCCGGTTTTCAAGGCACCCGCCCCGCCGGAACCGGTCGAAAACACCCGCACACACCCGGACGCACCATGCATCGCAAACCCCTCGTACTGATGATTCTCGATGGCTGGGGCCATCGCGAACCCGGCCCGGACAACGCCATCAGCCTGGGCCACACGCCCACCTGGGACCGCCTGTGGCAGGAAGAGCCGCACAGCCTGCTGGAGACCTCCGGCGCGGCCGTGGGCCTTCCGGACGGCCAGATGGGCAACTCGGAAGTCGGCCACATGAACATCGGCGCCGGCCGCATCGTGTACCAGGACTTTACCCGCATCAGCCGCGCCATCGAGGACGGCAGCTTCGACGACAACGCGGTCCTCTGCGAGGCCATCGACGCGGCCCGCGACCGTGGGGGAACGGTGCACTTCCTGGGGCTGCTGTCCCCGGGCGGCGTGCACAGCCACGATGAACATTTCCATGCCGCCGTGGCCCTGGCGGCGAAACGGGGCCAGGGGCCCATCCGCGTCCACGCGTTTCTCGACGGGCGCGACACGCCGCCGCGCAGCGCCGGCCCGTCCATCGAAGCCATGGAGGCCCGCCTCGCGAACATCGATGACGCCGCTGTCGCGACGGTCATCGGACGTTATTACGCCATGGACCGCGACGAGCGCTGGGATCGCGTCGAGCGCGCCTGGGACGCCATCGTCGAGGGCCGCGCCGACCATCATGCCGCCACCGCTTCCGACGCCCTCACCGAAGCCTATGCTCGGGACGAAGGAGACGAGTTCGTGGCGCCGACCCGGATCGGCGATTACGCCGGCATGAAGGATGGCGACAGCGTGATCTTCATCAATTTCCGGGCAGACCGGGCGCGGGAACTGACCCGCGCCTTCGTGGAGCCGGGCTTCGACGGTTTCGAGCGCACCGCACCCAGGCTGGCGGCTTTTGCCTGCATGACCGAATACCTGGCGGGCCTGCCCGTGAGCGTGGCCTTCCCCCCCGAGACCCTGCCGGACCTGCTCGGCGAGGTGCTGGCCCGCGAAGGCCTGCGACAGCTGCGCATCGCCGAAACCGAGAAGTACGCACACGTGACGTTTTTCATGAACGGCGGCCAGGAAACCCCCTTCGAGGGCGAAAAGCGTACCCTGGTGCCCTCTCCCCGCGTGGCGACCTATGATCTGCAACCGGAGATGAGCGCCCCGGAACTGGCGAAAGCCCTGGACCAGGCCATTCGCTCCGGCGAGCACGACGTGATCCTGTGCAACGTCGCCAATCCCGACATGGTCGGCCACACCGGCAGCCTCGAAGCCGCCACCCGCGCCGTCGAGGCCGTGGACCGGTTACTGGCCGTGGTTTGCGAGGCGCTGGACGCCACGGGGGGCGAGCTGCTCATCACCGCGGACCACGGCAACGTGGAGCAGATGACGGATCCGGCCAGCGGACAGGTGCACACGGCCCATACCACCAATCCCGTGCCCTTCGTGTTTCGGGGCCGCGCCATCGAGGGTATCGAGAGCGGCAGCCTGCGCGACCTGGCGCCGACCGTGCTGGCCCTGCTCGGACTGCCCCAGCCTACGGCCATGACCGGACACTCCCTGCTCAGGCTGGCCGGCGATCAGCGCAGCGTCGCCTGAATCGCCTTGCCCTGCCCCGAGCCTTGCCGGCGTTTCTGCCTGGCACTGAGCCCAGCACTGCTTCTCGCGGGCGCACTGTACGCCCCGGCCGCCATCGCCCAGGACCGGGACGAGACGGCAGTCCGACTCGCCGAGGTCCAGCAGGAGATCGAGGCCCTGCAGTCCAGGCTGGAACGCGAGCGCGGCGACCTGGGCCGTGAACGCGAAGCCCTGAAGGAGCTCGACCTGGCGCTGCAGGAAAACGCCCGGGTCCTGGCCGGCACCCAGGAGGCCGTGGCCATGCAGGAAGGCGAAGTCCGGCGCCTGGAGGGTGAGCGGGACGCCTACCTGGGCCAGCTTTCCCAGCGCCAGGAAGACCTCGGCGAACAGGTGCGCGCCGCCTGGAAGCTCTCCCGCGAGTCGCGTCTCAAACTGATCCTCAACCAGGACGACCCGGCCCGGCTCGGACGCATCCTCGTGTACTACGACCTGCTCGGTGAAGCCCAGGGCGAACGCATCAGCGAACTGCGGACCGTGCTCGCGGAACTGGACCGCATGCAGCTCGCCATCGACCGGGAACTGGCCGACCTCGACGCCCTCGAGGCACGCCAGGCGGCTCAGCGGGAGGTGCTCCAGGGCCAGCGCGCCGAGCGCGCCGATCTGCTGGCCGCCATCGAGCAATCTCTGACCGACGGCGAGGCGCGGCTTGGGGAATTGCGGCGCAACCGGCGCGACCTGGAGACGCTCCTGGAGCGCCTGGGTGACGCGCTGGCGGACATACCGGCCGATCTGGGCAAGGGACAGCATCCCAGCGAACGCCGCGGCGCCTTACCCATGCCGGTCTCCGGCCGCGTGCTGGCGGCCTACGGCCAGCCGCGCACGGCCGACCTGACCTGGCAGGGCTGGCTCATCGCCGCCTCACCCGGGGACGGTGTGCGATCCATCGCCCACGGCCGGGTCGCCTACGCCGACTGGCTCCGGGGGTACGGGCTGCTCCTGATCCTGGACCACGGCGACGGCTTCATGAGCCTCTACGGACAGAACGAAAGCCTGCGCGTGGAGGTCGGAGACTGGGTGGAGGCAGGCGATCTGATCTCCACGGTCGGCCAGGGCGCCCTGGGGCGCACGGGCCTTTATTTCGAACTGCGCCGGGCCGGCAAGGCCGTGGACCCGGCCGGCTGGATCCGGCGCTGAAGCGCGCGGCTCCTCTGGAGAAGGACACAATGAACCGACCGCAGATTCACCTGGTCATCGCATGCCTGACGTCGGCGGCCCTTTTTACCGGCAGCCCGATGTGCGCGGCACAGGACTCCGATGCATCCGCGGCCGCGGGCGCGGCGGCGGCGGAACCGGCCTCCCTGTCCGAACTGCGCACCTTCGCCGACGTTTTCGCCCTCGTGCGGGACAGTTACGTCGATCCGGTCTCGGAGGCGGACCTTCTCGCCGCCGCAGCGCGCGGCCTCGCAGATTCCCTCGACGAGTACTCCGACTACCTCGGCCCGGAGGCCTATCGCCGCCAGGACGAGGGCAACCGCGGACGCCAGGTCGGTATCGGTGCGCGGGCCATCATCGACGACGGCAAGCGCCTCGTGATCGAGGACGTCTATCCGGACGGGCCGGCCTGGATGGCCGGCGTGCAGCGCGGCGACATCATTCTGCGCATCGACGACGAACCGGTGAAAGGCCGCCGACTGCAGGCTTCCCTGAACGCCCTGGCCGGGGCGCCCGGCTCCGAGGTGACCCTGCGCCTTCAAACGCCGGGCATGAACCCCCGGAAACTGACCCTGGAGCGCGCGTACGTGCCCGTGCCCAGCGTGCGCGGGGAGCGGCTGCGGGATGGTATCGCCCTGGTCAGGGTGGACCGCTTCAACCTGGGGACGCGCCAGGAGTTCCAGGCCGTGCTGGACTCGCTGCGACCGGATGGCGGAGCGCTGGCTGGCGTCATCATCGATTTGCGCAACAACTGGGGCGGCGTGATCCGTCCCGCGGCGGAAATCGCGGACGGATTCCTGGACGGGGGCAAGGTGGTGTACACGCGGGGACGCTACCGGGACAGCCGCCTGGAATACGACGCCCTGCCCGGCCAGTGGGCGGAAGGCGTGCCGGTGGCGGTGCTGGTCAATGGCGGCAGCGCCTCCGCGTCGGAAATCCTCGCCGGCGCCCTGCAGGACCATGGCCGGGCGACGGTGGTGGGTTCACGCACCTTCGGCAAGGGCACGGTGCAGTCCATCTTCCGCCTGCGCAACGGGTCGGCGCTGAAGCTCACGACGGCGCGCTATTTCATGCCATCGGGCCGGTCCTTCGACGGGCAGGGGATCGAGCCGGACATCGCGGTGGAGGAAGGGACCCGGGGAGACCGGACACCCGTCGCCCTCAAGGACGACCTGGCCCTGCAGGCGGCCCTGCAGGCGTTTCGTGACGGGGAAATCGCCGGCGGGTGAAACGTGAGACGTGAGAAACCCGTGGGGCCACCCGCGCCCCACCGTTTCACGTCCGGCGTCTCACGTCCTATCTCTCACCCGGGCGCGGCGGCGTCATGGGAAACGGCGTAACCTTCTCCCCGCTCTCCCGGTCGCGGATGAGGGCCTGGCCCTTGCGCCGCACCTGCTCCACACGCAGCACCCCGTGCAGCGGCACGTGCAACACTTCCACGTCCTTGAACTCTTCCCGGATCCGCTCTTCCGACGGGTCCACCACGAGGCTCTCGGCGTTGTCGAAGACCATGCCGGAAATTTCCAGGAAACCCCAGAGCCCGCTCGTGGTGACGCCGGTGCAATAGAGCTCGTAAACCTTGCCGTGGTTATGAAAGGCCACTCGATAAAGGATGTCTTTTGCCATGGGTCGGATCCTGGTCGGGTTGGAGCTTCGGTTCGGTCATCGGGTCGTGCCGCGCGGGTCAGTCCCCGGACGCCCAGGAACGCCGACGGCCTTGGGTGGCCACGGCCACTGCCCGGGCCAGCAGGGCGAACACCAGGCCCAGCACGAACCCCGCCAGATGCGTCCACCAGGCCATGGCACCGAAGGTGGGGCCGACCAGCGCGTAAAGCAACTGGAGCAGGAACCAGGAGCCGACCACCAGCAGCGTCGGCAGCTGAACCGACTCGACCACCAGCCCCAGGGGCAGGAACAGGCCGATACGCCGCGTGGGATAGAGCCCGGCGCAGGCGCCGACTACCGCGGACACGGCGCCGCTGGCCCCGATGACGAAGCCGTCGAAGCCCGGCATTTGCAGCCCCAGCACCAGGTGCGCCAGGGCGCCGCCGGCAAAAAAAACCGCGGCCAGCGCCAGGGGGCCGGTCCGGCCTTCAACGGGCAGTCCGAAAACCCAGAGATAGACGAGGTTGCCAACCAGGTGCAGCCAGCTGGAGTGAAAAAACAGGGAGAGAAACAGTACGCCCCAGCGACCGCCACCCGGACCCGCCAGCCACTCCGCCATCCGGGCGGGGTTGGCGCCCACGGCTTCGATGACGACCCGCTGCTGAAACGGTTCGAGGACCGCGTAGAGCACGCTGCAGACCAGGCAGGCGAGGCAGAGCAGCACGGTCATCCAGGGAAAGCGCGACTCCCGCCGTCCCGCGGGTATTGCTGCAACGGGTTTCATGGCCGCGCGTTCATGGACGGAGGCTCAGGGCACGGACTTCATTGCTTGACGTAGAAAAGGTACGCACCGTAGCGGAACAGGGCCCGGTCCCGCTTCACCTGCTCCAGCTGCAGGTTGCCGTCGATGTCCGCACCTTCCTGGTAGCGCTTGCCGCCCATGATGATGAAACGGCGGGCGGGATCCTCGTCGTACACCATCACGTTGATGCGCAGCTCGGGCAGTGCGTTACGGGTCATCTCGGGCAGTTGCCAGAAGCTGATGGAATCGTCATCCGGCTCTGCCGGTTGCCGGGCATTGCGTCGTGGCGCAGACGCGTCCGTCTCTGGCAGACCGATGGTTTCCACCGCCGAGCGCACCGCCTCGATCTGCTCATCGGTCTGCCTCGGCGCCGCGGGCCGCCGGTCCGAAGCGCTGGCCGGAGGACTGGCCGAAGTACTGGCCGAAGTACTGGCACTCTCAGCAGGACGGGCCGGTGTGGGCGTTGACCTGGCAGGAGCCGTGGCAGCCGCCGCGGCCTGGCCGGCCTCCCGCGACCCGGGAGTCGGTGCGGGCCGCGAAGCAGCCTGGAGCGGCTTGTCGCTTTGGAGCGTTTCCACCGGTGAGCGTGGCTGACGATCGAGGCGTGGGCCGGGGTTTGACGGTCTGGCGGCCGTGGTGGAAGGTGTCCGAGTTTCAGCTTCGGCCCGGGCCGGCGGGGTCGCCGCGCGTGCGCTGCCGTTCACGGCGCCCGGAGGATTCGCTTCATCGGTGCCGGCACCGCTTGCGGCCCTCGTGTCGCGTGCCGGGTCACGACCGGTGGGTGCATCCGTGAATTCCGGGGCCGCGGTCGGCACCCGGTACCCCTGCCAGGCGTTCCAGCCGAACACCCCGAGCACGAGAATGACCAGAACCCCGAGCGTGACGAAGATCCAGCTTCGAGGCCCGCCGGACCGCCGCTCCTCCCTGCTGGGATCCTCGGCGTGGATATCCGGGAGTTCGCCCTTGCGCTGCTGGCGCTCGGACTTCCGCAGGGCATCGAGCAGAATGGACACCTCAGCGGCCCTCCTCGAGGGAAGACAGCAAGCGGGGCTCCTCGATGGAAAAGCGCATCAGGTAAAGCAGCGTTTTCGGACCGACGATGCCGTCGGGATCGAGTCCATTCCTGATCTGGAACGCCATGAGCCAGCGTTCGAATTCCGGGCCGAACTCCGCCGCTCCGAGGTAGGGCTGATCGGCCCGGGTCGCGAGTTCGAGCACAAGCTCGACCGCCTCGCCGGTATCGCCACGACCGATCTCCCGGGGCCAGTTGGGCGCCTGGGGCCAGGCCACGAGGTAGTCGCCGTACCAGCGCTGCTCGACGAAATTACGGTCCACGGTGCGCTGGCTGTCGCCATCTCCGATGACCAGGGCGTCGCGCTCCATGCCCGAGAGCAGCAGGTGGCCCGGGGGATCGCCGGGCAGCACCAGCACGACCGGCAGGCCCAGCTGGCGAATTCGCAACCAGGTCCCCTGGTCTTCGACGCAGCCATAGCCCAGCCCCTCCCGGCCCAGGCAGGCGGCTTCGATCAGGGCGGCGTCCGCCGGTGCGCCCCAGCGGGCGGCCAGGCCGGACCAGGCGCGCAGATCCTGTTCCTCGAACCAGCCCTCGGCGGAGGGCGCGCCGGTGACTGACGCCTCGACCGGTTCCGTGGCCAGCGCTACGGGCTCCGTCATGGCGTTCTCCGTGGCCACGCCGGTGAGGCCGGTCGCGGACGTCAAACCGGACTCGGGCGTGAGATCGGCAGGCGCCGGTTCAGGCGGGGTCGCGATGTTCCCGGCTTCCGCAGCCGTCGCCTCGGGACGCGATGGCGCGGGCGCCTCCACCACGTCAGACTCCGGCGCCGTACTCTCCCCCCGACCCGCCTGGAACGCGATCCATACCACCGCGATCAGCGCGGCCGCCGCCAGGCCCGCGCCGGCGACTCTCGGCCAGCGGCGCGCACCGACGCCCGGTTCCCCGAGCTGGATCTCGTTCGCTGCCGCGTTGACCAGGGCCGCGTCCACCTGCTCCTTTTCCTGCGCGAAGGCGCCGGTGAGCGCACGGTCGGCGATGATGTTGATGAGCCGTGGCACGCCCTGGGAACGCTGGTAGAGCGCACGGTAGCCGGACCGGGTGAAGGGGCTGCGGCCCGCGCCGGCCACCTCGAGGCGGTGCCGCACGTAGCGGGCCGTGTCCTCGGGCCCCAGGGGCGTGAGGTGCCAGCGCGCCGTGATGCGCTGCGCCAGCTGGCGCAGGCTGCGGCGCCGCAGCAGTTCACGCAGCTCGGGCTGGCCGAGCAGGATGATCTGGAGCAGCTTGTCCTTGCTCGTTTCCAGGTTGGTGAGCAAGCGCACCTGTTCCAGGGCCTCGATGCTGAGATTCTGGGCCTCGTCGATGACCAGGACGACCCGCTCGCCATGCTCATGGGCCTTGATCAGGAACTTGTTGAGCCGGTCAACGAGACCCTTTGGACTGGTCTTCACGCCCCGGGTGCTGACGCCCAGCTCCTCGCAGATGGCCGCGAGCATCTCCACGGGGCTCATGAGGGGATTCAGCACCAGGGCGATGTGCGTGTCCGGCGGCACCTGCTCGAGCAGCGCCCGGCACAGGGTGGTCTTGCCCGTGCCGACCTCGCCCGTGAGCTGGACGAAGCCGCCACTCCCTCCCTGGCCCACCCCGTGAAGGAGGTGCGCCAGCGCATCCCGATGCCGGCCGCTCAGGTAAATAAACGACGGATCCGGCGTAATGGAAAAGGGCGCCTCGTCAAGGCCAAAGTATTCGAGATACAAATCAGTCTTCCATGGCCAGCAAGCTGGCGTTTCCGCCGACCGCCGCGGTGTTGACGGTCAGCGTTCGCTCTGTGGCGAACTTCAGCAGGTAATGTGGACCACCCGCCTTGGGTCCGGTTCCCGACAGGCCTTCACCACCGAAGGGTTGCACCCCCACCACGGCGCCGGTCATCGTCCGGTTAATATAACAGTTGCCCACCCGCACCCTGGCCGCAATGGCCTTCTGGGTCATCTCAATCCGGCTGTGCACCCCGAGGGTCAGGCCGAAGCGCGTGGCGTTGATGCTGTCGATCACCCGGTCAAGGTCCCGGGCCCGGTAACGAACCACGTGCAGGATCGGGCCGAAGAATTCCTGCTCCAGGTCCGTAATGGCGTCGATGGCGAACACGCGGGGCGCGAAAAAGTGTCCCTCGAGGCCTTCCGGCACCGGGGCCTTCGCCAGCAGCCGGCCTTCCCTTTCGAGGCGGTCGGCGTGGGCCTGGAGCGTGGCAAGCGCTTCCTCGTCAATGACCGGGCCCACGTCCGTCGAGAGCCACTGGGGCGGACCCAGCACGAGCTCCTGCATGGCGCCGTCCAGCATGGTGATGAGCCGATCCGCCACATCCTCCTGCACGAAGAGCACACGCAGGGCGGAGCACCGCTGGCCGGCGCTCAGGAAGGCGCTGCCGATGACGTCCTGCACCACCTGCTCCGGCAGCGCCGAACTGTCCACGAGCATGGCGTTCTGCCCGCCGGTTTCCGCCACCAGCGCCGCCAGGGGACCATCCCGCCCGGCCAGGGCCTGGTTGATCACGCGGGCCGTGTCCGTGCCGCCCGTGAACGCCACCCCGTCCACGCCGGGGTGGGAGGTGAGCGTGGCACCCACGGAGGCACCTTCCCCCGGCACAAATTGCAGGGCCTCCCGGGGAATGCCGGCTTCATGAAGCAGGGCCACGGCGCGCGCAGCGATGAGGGGCGTTTGCTCCGCCGGCTTGGCGATTACCGCGTTGCCGGCCGCCAGGGCCGCACTGACCTGGCCGGTGAAAATCGCCAGGGGAAAGTTCCACGGGCTGATGCAGACGAACACACCGCGGCCGTGCAGGCTGAGCGTGTTGCGCTCTCCCGTCGGCCCCGGCAGGGTTTCCGGCGGGCCGAAATGCCGCCGCGCCTCCCGGGCGTAGTAGCGAAGGAAATCGACGGCCTCACGCACCTCCGCCACGGCGTCGTTCACCGTCTTGCCGGCCTCGCGGGCGCACAGGGCCATGAACTCCGGCAGGTGCGCCTCGAAGGCGTCAGCGGCCCGTTCCAGCGCCGCCGCACGTTCCTCCACCGGCGTGGCGTCCCAGGTGGGGGCATAGGCGCGCGCCGCGTCCACCGCGGCGAGGACCTGCGGCGCCGATGCGTTGACCACCTCACCCGTCGTGCTGGAAGGCAACGCCGGGTTGAGGACGGGCTGGGTAGCGCCGTCATACGCTGCGGCCTCGGTGGCGAGCACCGGCGCCGCTTTCCACTGCATGTCCGCGAACGGAGCCATGCGCTCGGCGAGCGACACCAGGTCCAGCTCGTTGGCGAGGTTGACGCCCCGGGAGTTGCGCCGCGACTCGCCGTACAGGTCGACCGGCAGCGGAATGGACGGGTGCGCCCGGGGGGTGTTGTGCCCGGCCCGGGCCACCGGGTCCTCCGCGACCTGCTCCACGGGCAGGTCTTCGTCCACGATGCGATTCACGAAAGACGTATTGGCGCCGTTCTCGAGCAAGCGGCGCACGAGGTAGGGCAACAGGTCCTCGTGGCTGCCCACCGGTGCGTAGACGCGGCAGGCGCCGTGGAAGGCGTCGTTGGCGAGCACCTCCCCGTAGAGGTCTTCACCCATGCCATGCAGGCGCTGGAACTCGTAATCCAGGCGGTCGCCCGCCAGCTCGGTGATCACGGAGATCGTCTGCGCGTTGTGCGTGGCGAATTGCGGATAGAAGGCTTCCCGCGCTGCCAGGGCGCGCTTCGCGCAGGCAAGGTAGGACACGTCCGTATTGACCTTGCGTGTGTACACGGGGTACCCGTCGAAACCTTCGACCTGGGCGTGCTTGATTTCCGTATCCCAGTAGGCCCCCTTGACCAGGCGAATGGGAATGCGGTGGCCCGTGCGCCGGGCGAGCTCCGCCAGCCACTCGATGGCGGCGGGTGCGCGCTTTGCGTAGGTCTGCAGCGCCAGACCGAAGCCGTTCCAGCCCGCCAGGGCCTCGTTTGCCAACACCGCCTCGATGATGTCCAGGGAAAGCAGCAACCGGTCCGCCTCCTCGGCGTCCACGGTCAGCGCCACGTCCTGCTCCCGGGCAAGCCTGGCCAGGGACAGCACCCGTGGCGTCAGCTCGGCGAGTACGCGTTCACGCTGGCCGAACTCGTAGCGCGGGTGCAGCGCGGAAAGCTTCACGGAAATGCTGGGCGCCTCGAAGATGTCCTGGCCATCCCGGCGCTTGCCCACGGCGGCGATGCCCTGGCGGTATGCCTCCAGGTAACGCTCCGCGTCGGGCCAGGTGAGCGCCGCCTCGCCCAGCATGTCGAAGGAGTAGCGGTAGACCCGGTTGCGCTTTTTCCGGGAACGCGCCAGGGCGTCCTCGATCGTACGCCCCATCACGTACTGGTGGCCCATGATGCGCATGGCCTGGCGAATCGCCGTGCGCACCACCGGGTCGCCGCTGCGGTTGACCAGCCGGCGCAGCGCGGCGCGAAAATCCTTCTGCGTGTCCTGGCCGAGGCGCACCAGGCGCCCGGTCAGCATGAGGCCCCAGGTCGAGGCATTGACGAACAGGGAGCGGCTCTTGCCCAGGTGCGACTCCCAGTCGGCGGCGGTCAGTTTGTCGTCGATCAGCGCCTCGGCCGTGTGATCGTCCGGAATACGCAGGAGCGCCTCGGCGAGGCACATGAGCACCACCCCCTCCTCCGAGGAAAGGTCGTACTCCTGCATGAAGGCCTCCATCGCGCCCTGGTCCTCCTTGCGTGCACGCACCGCCGCCACGAGCTCGCCCGCCCGGGCCTGGACCTTCCGCTGCCGTTCCGGCGCCAGGCTCGCCTCGGCGAGCAGCTGGTCGACCAGCGCGTTTTCATCGGCATGGTAGGCCGCATTGAGCGCATCCCGCGCCGCGTCGCGTGGCGGTGCTTCGGGAACGAGAAAATCGAAATTCGTGGCTTGGGTCATGCGTGTTCTCCCGGCGCGTTCTCCGGCCGTCAAACCCGCCGGGCACCAGGGTCATTCAGGGACCCTGCAGACGCCGGCGAACAGGACGCACAGTGTAGTCAGGGCGCTCCGGCGCGCCAAGTCAGAATCGCAGCATGGGGGCCGGGGCTCTGCGCTCGAATTTGATCTTTTTTTCACGCAATTCCTTGCCCCCCGGAATCGACGAATTTACAATGGCGGCGTCGAGTTATTCCTGAAATCCACCGCATTCACACTGGGATCCTTTCCCCGCGGGTCGGGGCGCCGGCCGGGCTTTGGTCCGTAACGCTCTCCGCCCCCACGCACCTGAACCCGGACCCCCCAAAAACCCGGGTCGGTGAGTGGGAGAAATGTGGAAACCAACGCAGATCGGCAAGCTGCGCGAGGCATAGCACCACATGAAAAAGCAAAACACCTTCATTGTCGGCCTGGCCGTCCTGGTCGCCATTTGCATAGCGACCTGGCTGGCCCTCGTGGCCCCCATGTACACGGGCAATGAAATCAACATGACCCGCGGTGTTTCATCGCTGGCGAACAACCACTACGACCTGCACATGACAATCCTCTGGATTTGCGTGGTCATCGGCATCCTGGTCTTCACGGCCATGTTCACGTCCATCATCCTGCACCGCAAATCGGTGGGGCATGAGCCGGCACAGTTCAGCCACAGCACCAAGGCCGAAATCGCCTGGACCGTGATTCCCGTGCTGATCCTCATCAGCATGGCCATTCCCGCGACCAAGGCGCTGGTGGAAATGGAGTCGCCCTCCGGGGCCGACATGACGGTGAAGATCACCGGCTTCCAGTGGAAATGGAAATACGAGTACCTGGAGGACGACATCCAGTTCGTGAGCACCCTGGACTCGGCCTCCAACATGGCTCGCCAGCTCGGCTCCGGCATCGACCCGAAGAGCGTGGACAACTACCTGCTCGAGGTGGACAAGCCGCTGGTGCTGCCCGTGGGCAAGAAAATCAAGTTCCTGATTACCGCCGACGACGTGATCCACGCCTGGTGGGTGCCCGACTTCGGCTGGAAGCGGGACGCCATTCCCGGTTTCATCAACGAGGCCTGGGTGCGCATCGACGAGCCCGGCGTCTACCGAGGCCAGTGCGCCGAACTCTGCGGCAAGGACCACGGCTTCATGCCGATCGTGGTCGAAGCCGTGGAAGAAGACGAGTACCTCGCCTGGGTCGACAGCCAGAACGTGGCCAACCTCGCCAACCACGAGGATGCCGCCCGCGACTGGGACTTCGATGAACTCATGCGCCGGGGCGAAGGGGTTTACGCCGCCCAGTGCGCCACCTGCCACCAGCCTGACGGCGAAGGCCTGCAGCCCGCCTTCCCCGCCCTGGCAGGCAACGCGGTGGTCACCGGACCGATCGACGAACACATTCGCGTGGTCATGGAAGGGCGCGAAGGCACGGCCATGCAGGCCTTTGCGGACGTGCTGTCCCCGGCGGACATCGCCGCGGCCCTGACCTACACCCGCAACGCATTCGGTAACGAGACGGGCGACGTGATCCAGCCGTCCGACATCGCCGGCGATGGCGTCAAGGTTTCCAGCACGGAAACCGGCACCATCACCGCCATCATCGCCGACGACCACAAGGGATAAGCCAATGAGCAGCATCACTGGGGACGACATCGAACTCGGTCACGACGACGCCCACGCGCACGATGACCACAAGCCCAAGGGTTTTCTGGCCCGCTGGGTTTTCACGACCAACCACAAGGACATCGGGACGCTGTACCTGGTCTTCGCGCTGCTGATGTTCTTCATCGGCGGTGGCATGGCGATGGTGATCCGGGCCGAGCTGTTCATGCCGGGCCTGCAGCTGGTCGAGCCGGATTTCTTCAACCAGATGACCACCATGCACGCGCTGATCATGGTCTTCGGCGCGGTCATGCCGGCCTGGGTGGGCTTCGCCAACTGGATGATCCCGCTCATGGTGGGTGCGCCGGACATGGCCCTGCCCCGCATGAACAACTGGTCCTTCTGGATTCTGCCCTTCGCCTTCACCATGCTCCTGAGCACGCTGTTCATGGAGTCCGGGGGCCCGGCGGCCGGCTGGACCCTGTACCCGCCGCTGAGCCTGCAGACCGGGGACAGTTTCGCCTTCGTGGTCTTCGCGGTTCACATGATGGGGATCAGCTCGATCATGGGCGCCATCAACATCATCGCCACGATCATGAACATGCGCGCCCCGGGCATGACCCTGCTGCGCATGCCGCTGTTCGTCTGGACCTGGCTGATCACCGCCTACCTCCTGATCGCGGTGATGCCCGTGCTGGCCGGCGCCGTGACCATGCTGCTCACGGACCACTTCTTCGGAACGAGCTTCTTCAACGCGGCGGGCGGCGGCGACCCGGTCATGTTCCAGCACATCTTCTGGTTCTTCGGACACCCGGAGGTGTACATCATGATCCTGCCGGCCTTCGGCGTGGTGTCTGAAATCATCCCGACCTTCAGCCGCAAACCGCTGTTCGGTTACTCCGCCATGGTCTATGCCACGGCCTCCATCGCCTTCCTGTCCTTCATCGTGTGGGCGCACCACATGTTCACGGTCGGGATGCCGCTCGAAGGCCAGCTGTTCTTCATGTATGCCACCATGCTGATCGCCGTGCCCACGGGGGTGAAGGTGTTCAACTGGGTGAGCACCATGTGGAAAGGCGCCATGACCTTCGAGACGCCCATGCTGTTCGCCATCGGGTTCGTGGTGCTGTTCACCATCGGCGGCCTGTCCGGACTCATGCTGGCCATCACCGCCGCGGACCTCCAGTACCACGATACCTACTTCGTGGTGGCGCACTTCCACTACGTGCTGGTGCCGGGCGCCGTGTTCACGCTCATGGCGGGCGCTTACTACTGGCTGCCCAAATGGTCCGGCAACATGTACTCGGAAAAGTGGGGCAAGATTCATTTCTGGCTGTCCACGATTTCCGTGAACGTGCTGTTTTTCCCGCAGCACTACCTGGGCCTGGCCGGCATGCCACGACGCATTCCGGATTACGCGCCGCAGTTTGCGGACTTCAACATGATCTCGTCCATCGGCGGTTTCGCCTTTGGCCTGAGCCAGCTGGTGTTCGTGGGGGTGGTGATCCACTGCGTGTACTTCTCGAAGAAGCGCGCCACGGCGCAGGTATGGGAAGGCGCCAAGGGCCTGGAGTGGACGGTCCCCTCCCCGGCGCCGCACCACACCTTCAGCACGCCGCCGGTGGTGACCTCCGCCATGGTGGCGCACGCGGAAGAGGACGTCCGCGAGCGGCACAGCGAGTGATCGACGGCAGATCGATCGAGCCGACGTGAGCGAGGAACGTGACGTGACAAACGAACGTACGGGCATTGCCCCGGAGGATCTCGCGCGGCGCCGCCGCAACGCGCGACGCACGGCGATCATTCTCGCGCTGATCGCCCTGGCGATTTTCGTGGCCTTTTTCATGACCGGGGTAACCGGCCGCGGCCAGTGAGCCGGCCCGGTTACTCGAACACCTCGGGACAGGACATGAACGAAGACAGCACCAACCAACCGGAAAACACCCCACGAGGCCAGAACGGCAAGCTCGTGGTCAAGTTGCTGGGCGTGGCCGTCGCCATGTTTGGCTTCGGCGTGTTCGTCATGCCACCGCTATACGAGACTTTCTGCGAGATCACCGGCCTCAACCAGGCCGGCATCCGTGTCGCGAAAGACGCGCCCGAGGCCGTGGACCTGAACCGCACCGTCAAGGTGCGCTTCGACGCCACCACGAACTCGGCGCTGGACTGGGACTTCGGTCCGGTGGAATACGCGCTGGACGTGCCGGTGGGCGCGCCGGCGGAGGCGCTTTACTATGCTGAAAACCGCTTGGCGGAGCCGACGGCGGGCATGGCCACCTTTAACGTGTCCCCCGCCACGGCCGCCCGGTACTTCGTGAAGGTCGAGTGTTTCTGCTTTTCCCGGCAGGAACTCCAGGCGCACGAACGGCGAGAAATGCCCGTGTACTTTTTCATCCAGCCGGACCTGCCGGCGGACATCGAGGAGCTGACGCTCTCCTACACCTTTTTCAATAACGACGATCCGGACGTGGCCCAGGTCGCGCGCTAACGGACAGCAGCAGAGGCAAACACGATGGCAGAACACGCTGAAGGCAGCTACTACGTACCCCACTCCACCAAGTGGCCCATGACCGGCTCCATCGGCCTGGCCACCATGCTGGTCAGCGCCGCCCTCTGGCTGAACGGTTCCAGTGCGGCCATGTGGACGTTCTACGCCGGCATCGCGATCATCATCTACATGGTCTTCGGCTGGTTCGGCGAGGTCATTCGGGAGAGTGAACAGGGGCTCTACAACGCCCAGGTGGACACTTCCTTCCGCATGGGCATGTCCTGGTTCATTTTCTCCGAGGTCATGTTCTTCGCCTGCTTTTTCGGCGCCCTGTTCTACGCGCGGGCCCTGGTCATACCCTGGCTGGGCGGTGAGGGGAACAACGCCAGCACGAACGAACTGCTCTGGCAGGGGTTCGTGCCCCACTGGCCGAGCAACGGCCCGGCGGAAGTCGGCGGGGAATTCGGCACGATCCCGGCCTTCGGCATTCCGTTCCTGAACACGCTGATCCTGCTGTTCTCCGGTGTGACGCTCACGCTCGCACACCACGCCCTGAAAGACGACAAGCGCCGGCAGACCGTGATCTGGCTGGCCGCCACGGTGGCCCTGGGCGCCATCTTCATGTACTTCCAGGTCTACGAATACCTGCACGCGTACCAGGACCTGGGCCTGACCCTGGGCTCGGGCATTTACGGGTCCACGTTCTTCCTGCTGACCGGTTTTCACGGCCTCCACGTGACCCTCGGGGCCATCATGCTGTTCGTCATCATGGTTCGTGTAGCGCGCGGTCACTTCCGGCCGGAGAGCCATTTCGGCTTCGAGGCGGTGGCGTGGTACTGGCACTTCGTGGACGTGGTGTGGCTGGTGCTGTTCATCTTCGTCTACGTGCTCTGACGAAGGTTCCGGCCCCGTAACGCGCGACGCCGCCCCCTGGGCGGCGTCGTCATTCACGCGCAGGGTTTCGGGCAGGTCAGCCGCCGCCGACCTGTTCCGTTTCCGGCTTCAGGTTGATCGGGCCGCGCGATGACGGCTCGATCCAGCCGAGGCGGAAAAACAGGTACAGCAACAGGAACAGCGTCAGGGACAGGCCCACCCGCCAGGTCAGCCGGCGCACGGTCCGCTTCCCCTCCCCTTTGTCCTTGACCAGGAAAAAGAACGAGGAAAACAGCGTGTAGGCAATCGCCAGCAGAAACAGGATGATGATGATTTTCGACAACACGGCAAAACTCCCGGAGATCGGCGACCAGGCCGGCGTGAGGCGTTTGCGGACGGCACCGGCACGGCGTTGTCGCGCCGTCGTTACGGGTGCCCTGAATGGGTGCACATCATGGAGATGCGTCCGGTGAAGATCAAGAGCCCCGGAAACGTCGGCCCATTCCGCCCCGGTTGGGCGTTGACCGCGGTCCTTGCGGTCCTCGGGCTCGTGTTCCTGTCGCTCGGCAACTGGCAGCGCGAACGCGCCCAGGACAAGGTCGTGTCGCAGACCGCCTTCGATACGGCCCCGCTGGTCACGCGCCTGGAGGGGTCTCCCCCCGACTGGGCCCGGGCCGTCCTGGCCGGCCGCCTCGATGGCGAGCGTCACCTGCTGCTCGACAACAAGCTGTTTCGGGGTCGTGCCGGGGTGCACGTGCTCACACCACTCGAGCTCGAGAATTCCGGGGAGTTGCTGCTGGTCAACCGGGGCTGGCTGCCCCTGCCCCCGGACCGCAGCGCATTGCCGGAGATTCCGACGCCGGGCGAGGTGATGGAAATGCGCGGCCGGCTGGCGCCGATCAGCCAACCCGGGGTGCAACTGGGTGAGCCGGCGACCTTGCAACCGGACCGCTGGCCCCAACTTATGGTGTATCCCGACTGGGAGCGGATCGAGACCGCGCTGGGACGCCCGGTACACCGGAAAGTGCTGTACCTCGACGTCGACCACAGCGCCGGATTCGACGACCGAAACTGGACACCATTCACCATGGGGCCCGACCGTCATCGGGCCTACGCCGTGCAGTGGTACGGCCTGGCCATCACGGCCCTCGTCATCTGGCTGATCCTGGGTTTCCGGGCCGGCAGGAGCAAAGACACGTGAATACCCAAACCCGCAACCGCCTGATCCTCGTGGCCATTGCGCTGCTGTTCTTCATCCCCCTGGTCGCCGCGTTTCTCGCCCAGCCGGAACTGATCGGCTCGGATCCGGAAGAAACGGTGAATCGCGGTGACCTGGTGCAGCCACCGGTGGCGCTGCCCCTTGAGGGTTTCCGCTACCTCGGCGAACGGGACGGCGCGGCGCTCGAAGGCCGCTGGCTGCTCGTCGAGCCGGTCACCGGCGCCTGCGACGCCCGCTGTGAAGGCATCGCCACGGATTTGCGGCAGGTCCACATCGCGACGGGGCGGCGCCAGGACAAGGCCGCTGTCCTGCTCCTGTTCCGACAGGAGCCCTCGGTGAGCGAGGTGGCGGCGCTGGAGGCCATCTACCCGAAATTCATCCTCGCCGTGGATGACGGCGGCGACGCAGCTGCGGTACTGGTCACCGCCAACGGCGGCGCGGCTCCGGCATCGGGAACGACCTTCATCCGCGATCCCGAGGGCTTTCTCATGCTGCGCTACGCCCCCGGTTACGATCGCGGCGATCTGAACACCGACCTGACCAAGCTGCTCAAGTGGTCCGGACGCTGATCCCCGACCGACCCGGTCAAATCCGCCAACTTCCAGGAAGATTCTGAACGCACATGGCAAGAACCGATATGCAAGCCCGTCTCCACCGACTTACGACCTTTGCGACCGTCGTCACGCTCTGCGTAATCGTCCTCGGCGCCTGGGTCCGACTTTCCCATGCCGGCCTCGGCTGCCCCGACTGGCCCGGCTGCTACGGTGTCCTCACCTGGCCGGATGCGCCCACGGAAATCGCCAAGGCCAACGAAGCGTTTCCGGAACGCCCGGTCGAGGTGGACAAGGCGTGGAAAGAAATGGTGCACCGCTATCTCGCCGGCATCCTGATTCTGCTGGTGGCCGGCATCAACTGGGTGGTCTGGCGCGGCGGTGAGGCCACCCGCAGATTCCGTGGCGTTGCGACCTTTACCCTGGGGCTGATCCTGTTCCAGGCAGCGCTCGGCATGTGGACCGTGACCCTGAAGCTCAAACCCATCATCGTCATGGCGCACCTTCTGGGTGGCATGACGACCCTGGCGCTGCTTTCCTGGCTCGCGTTTCGCAGCCGGCCGGCGCCCTTCGGGCAACTCGAACCGGTGCCGGGCAAGACCCGCGCCAAACGGCCGCTCATTATCGTCGCACTGCTCGTTTTGGTCGGGCAGATCGCCCTGGGCGGGTGGACCAGCGCCAACTACGCGGCTCTGAGCTGCCCGGATCTGCCCCGGTGCACGGGGCAGTGGTGGCCCGAGACCGATTTCGGCGAAGCCTTTACCGTCTGGCGCGAAGTGGGCGTGGACTACGAGGGCGGTATTCTTGACCAGGACGCCCGGGCCACGATCCATCTGACCCACCGCATCGGGGCCGTCATTACCCTGGCGGTGCTGTTGCTGACGGCCTTTTCACTGCGCGGGCAGCCACTGCTGCGCACCGGCGCCACGCTGTTGATCGTGGGCGTCCTCACCCAGTTCACCCTGGGCCTTCTCAATATCGTCCTGTACCTGCCCCTGCCCAACGCAGTGGCGCATAATGGTATGGCGGCACTGCTGATCGTGATCATGGTATGGCTGTTGAATCGAACCTCCCCGCAGACAGCGGTCTGAAACGCGAGACCTGGCGGCAGTACTTCGAGCTGACCAAGCCGAAGGTCGTCTATCTCATCGTCTTCACCGCCGTGGTGGGCATGCTGCTCGCCACGCCCGGCCTGCCACCGCTCAGCGCGCTGCTGGCGGGCACCCTGGGTATCGGGCTCGCGGCCTCTTCGGCGGCGGCCATCAATCATCTGCTCGATCAGCGGATCGACGCGATCATGGTGCGCACGAAAGACAGGCCCCTGCCCCAGGGGGAGCTGACCGAGGCCCGGGTGCTGATCTTCGCCCTGGCCCTGGGCATGCTGTCCATGCTGATCCTCGTGGCCTTCGTGAACGTGCTCACCGCCGTGCTCACCTTCGTGTCGCTGATCGGTTACGCCATCGTGTACACCGCCTGGCTCAAGCGCGCCACGCCGCAGAACATCGTCATCGGGGGGGCGGCCGGCGCCGCACCCCCGGTCCTGGGCTGGACCGCGGTCACCGGGCAGGTGTCGCCGGACGCGCTGCTGCTGTTCCTGATCATCTGTGTCTGGACACCACCGCACTTCTGGGCCCTGGCGATTTTTCGCAAGGCCGATTACGCGGCGGTGGACATTCCCATGCTGCCCGTCACCCATGGCGTGAATTTCACGCGCTGGCACATCTTTTTCTATACGATTCTGCTGGTCATCGTCACGACGCTGCCCTTTCTCACGGGCATGAGCGGCCCGCTGTATCTCGGCGGTGCGACGGTGCTGAATTTGGGTTTTCTCTGGTATGCCTGGCGTCTGCTGCGCAGCGACGACGTCATGCTGCCCATGCAGACCTTTGCGTACTCGGTGACCTACCTGATGATGCTGTTCCTGTTCCTGATGGTGGACCACTACTTCATGGCCCTGACCGCTGCCTGAGGGCGGCATGACTGATTCGATTCAAGAGGCGTGCTTTCCCATGACCGATCCGGTTGTCGACTCCCCTGAGCGCTCACCCCTGGGCGAGCTGGAAAATCCCGGCGAATTCATCGCCCGTCATATCGGCCCTTCCGAGGAGGACATCGCGCACATGCTGTCCGTCGTCGGGGCCGACAGCCTGGACGCGCTGACCGAAAGCACGCTGCCGCCGGACATCCAGGATCGCGGCGATCTCGACCTGGCGCCGCCCCGGGGCGAGCACGCCACGCTGGAACGCCTGAAAGCCATCGCCGGCGAGAACGAACTGCGCCACAACATGATCGGCCTGGGCTACAGCGAGACGCTGACCCCGACGGTGATCCAGCGCAACGTCCTGGAAAACCCGGGCTGGTACACGGCCTACACGCCCTACCAGGCGGAAATTTCCCAGGGACGCCTCGAAGCGCTCCTGAACTTTCAGACCATGGTATCCGAGCTGACGGGCATGGAGCTGGCGAACGCCTCGCTGCTGGATGAAGCCACGGCCGCCGCCGAGGCCATGGCGCAGGCCAAGCGCATCAACCGCAAGAACAAGAGCAACCGCTTCGTCGTGGACGCCGCCGTGCTGCCCCAGACCCTGGATGTGCTGCGCACCCGCGCGCCGCATCTGGGCTTCGAGCTGGCCATCGGCGATCCGGCCGCCCTGCTGGCCGAGGGTGATGCTTTTGGCGTCCTGCTCCAGTACCCGGGAGAACAGGGCCAGGTCCGGGACCTGGCGCCGGTGATCGAACAGGCCCACGACAGGAAAGCGCTGGCGATCGTGGCCGCGGACCTCCTGAGCCTGGTGCTGCTCACGCCGCCGGGGGAACAGGGCGCGGACATCGTGGTGGGATCCTCCCAGCGCTTTGGCGTGCCCATGGGCTTCGGCGGCCCGCATGCCGCCTTCTACGCCACGAAGGACGAGCACAAGCGCACCATGCCCGGCCGTGTCATCGGCGTATCGAAGGACCGGCACGGCAAGCCGGCGCTGCGCATGGCGCTGCAGACCCGCGAACAGCACATCCGCCGCGACAAGGCCACCAGCAACATCTGCACGGCCCAGGCCCTGCTGGCGGTGATGGCGAGCATGTACGCGGTGTACCACGGGCCCGGCGGGCTCGACCGCATCGCCCGTCGTATCCATCGCCAGGCGCAGCTGCTGGCCGCGGGGCTCGGCAGCCTCGGCTTCGCCCTGCGCCACGGCCACTATTTCGACACCCTGTGCGTGGCCACCGGCGCGGACACGGACTCCCTGCTCAGCGCTGCGGACGAGGCGGGCATCAACCTGCGACGCGTGGACGACGAGCACCTGGGCATCAGCGTGGGCGAGAGCACCACGCGCGAACACCTGGACGCGTTGCTGGCGATCTTTGCCGGCGACCGGGCGGCGCCGACCACGGTCGATCTCGACCGGGATCTCCCGACGGAAGCGAGCGCCCTGCCCGAAGCGCTGCGTCGCAGCACGCCGACGCTGGAGCACGAGGTGTTCTGCCGTTACCACTCGGAAACGGAGATGCTGCGCTACCTCAAGCGCCTCGAAAACCGCGACCTTTCCCTGGCGCACGCCATGATTCCCCTGGGTTCGTGCACCATGAAGCTCAACGCCACCACGGAGATGATTCCCGTGACCTGGCCCGAGTTCGGACGCATGCATCCTTTCGCCCCGGAAGCCCAGACGCGGGGCTACCGCCGCATGATCGAAGAGCTCGAGCGCATGCTCGTGGTCTGCACCGGCTATGACGCCGTCTCCCTGCAGCCCAACGCCGGCTCTCAGGGCGAGTACGCCGGCCTGCTGGCGATCCGTCGCTACCACGACGACCGCGGCGACGTGCAGCGCACCATCTGCCTGATCCCCTCCTCCGCCCACGGCACCAACCCGGCGAGCGCGGCCATGGCCGGCATGAAGATCGTCGTGGTCAAGTGCGACGAGAACGGCAACGTGGACGTGGACGACCTCACGGCCAAGGCGGAGCAGCACAGCGACGAGCTGGCGGCCCTGATGATCACCTACCCCTCCACCCACGGCGTCTACGAGGAGCGCGTACGGGAGATCTGCGGAATCATTCACGATCACGGCGGCCAGGTGTACCTGGACGGCGCCAATCTCAATGCGCTCGTGGGCCTCGCCGGCCCCGGCAAGTTCGGTGCCGACTGCTCACACCTGAACCTGCACAAGACCTTCTGCATTCCCCACGGCGGCGGTGGCCCCGGGGTCGGGCCGCTGTGCTGCGGGGAACACCTCGCGCCCTACCTGCCCGGTCACGGCCAGGTGGACATGCACGGCGACTTTGCGGCGAACACGGCGATTTCGGCGGCGCCCTGGGGCAGCGCGGGCATCCTGCCGATTTCCTGGACCTACATCACCCTGATGGGTCCCGCGGGCATGAAAAAAGCCACCCAGGTGGCCATCCTGGGCGCCAACTACATCGCCAGGCGCCTGGAGGGCGCTTACGAGGTGCTGTACACGGGACGTAACGGCCGCGTGGCGCACGAGTGCATCATCGACCTGCGCCCCTTCAAGCAGGCCTGCGGCGTGACCGAGGAAGACGTGGCCAAGCGCCTCATCGACTACGGGTTTCACGCGCCCACCATGAGCTTCCCGGTACCGGGTACGCTGATGATCGAGCCGACGGAGAGTGAAGCGCTGCCCGAACTGGACCGCTTTTGCGAGGCCATGCTCGCGATCCGCGAGGAAATCCGCGCGGTGGAGCGCGGCGACTGGCCCCAGGACGACAATCCCCTGGTCAACGCGCCGCACAACGCCACGGACCTCGTGCGCAAATGGGAGCACCCCTACGACCGCGGCACGGCCCTGTTCCCCA
The DNA here is from genome assembly GCA_036351115.1 of Lysobacterales bacterium. Classification (GTDB taxonomy): domain Bacteria; phylum Pseudomonadota; class Gammaproteobacteria; order Xanthomonadales; family SZUA-36; genus Marinihelvus. The sequence continues at coordinate 28,753 of JAZBOL010000081.1, forward strand.
CGGAATCGACCTGGGGCGGCAAGTTCTGGCCCTTCGTCACGCGCGTGGACAACGTCTACGGTGACCGCAATCTCGTGTGCTCCTGCCCGCCCCTCAGCGTGTGGATGGACGACGAGGCGGCCTGACAACCGTCCAAGCCAGGCCACGGCCCGCTGAATCGCGGGCCCTGGCTAGCCATGGGGCTCAGGAAAAGAAGCTGCGAACCTTGGCGCTGAGGTCGTCCCAGCCTGCTTCGAGCTTGTCCGTAAAAGCGTGCCAGTTTTCCTCGGCGGAATCCTTCATGGCCTCGTACTCTTCGTCCGTGGCGTTGGCGAGTTGATGGGCCTTGGCTTTGCCCTTTTCCACCAGCGCTTCGGCCTTGGCTACCGCTTCATGGGCTTCTTCGGAAGCCGAATCGCCAGCGGCGTCGAGGTCCGCTTTCAGTTTTGCGTAGCGGGTTTCCATCTTCGCGACCGCGCCATCCAGCCTCGCCTGCATCTCTTCTCTCGTCATTTCGGCATTTCTCCGTCTTGGTTGAAGGGACAACCAGTGTAGCGAGGGTTTATCACGGACTGACGTCAGACACGCGTTGCGCTATTGCCGTCATGGAACCCGCCTCCGGGACATTCACCCGCCGGTCACCGATGCGCCGCCATCATGACGGTATGGATCTCGAGGTTACTCTCCGACCGCCCAGGCGCCGTCTCCTGCTGAAGGAAAGCCGCGCCCTGGTCGACCTGGCCACCCTGCCGCTCGGTTTCGTCGGACCGCGACGCAGCGCGGGCACGGATCGGCCCGTGCTGGTGTTGCCGGGTTTCGGCGCCGGCGAACTGGCCATGCGCCCGCTGCGCCGCTACCTCCAACGCCACGGGGTCAACGCGGAAGACTGGGGCCTCGGCACCAATCGGGCCGGCCTGGACATCCCCCACACCCTCGCTGACCTGTCCCCGGGCTGGTCGCCCCGGCCCCTGGCCCGCTACCGCCGGGAAGGCGGCGTCGCGTTCCTGGTGGACCGCATGGTGAAACGTGTCCGGCAACGAGCCGAGGAGAGCGGTGATGCCGTGGCGCTGGTCGGCTGGAGCCTGGGTGGCACCATCGCCCGGGAAGTGGCCCGGGACCTGCCCGATGCCGTGAGTCGTGTGATCACCCTCGGCTCGCCCTTCATCGGCGGCCCCAAGTACACGGCGGCCGGGCGCTCGCTGCGCGAGCGGGGGCTGGACGTGGACTGGATCGAGCAACAGGTCAGGCTGCGTGAACAGCGCCCGGTCACCGTGCCCATCACCGCCGTGGTGAGCCCCACGGACGCGGTGGTGGACTACGCCGCCGCCTTCGACCACTTCAGCGAACGGGTCGAACACGTCGAGCTCGACGTCGCGCACCTGGGCATGGGGGTGAACCGGAAAGTCTGGAAAATCGTGCTGGAGCGGCTGGTCTAGAACGGCTTCAGGGCCGGAGAGCAGGCACCCGCTTGACCCCGTGGCGAATCGCGTTTTACCGTGCCACGTGACCTGATGCCGCAAGGAAAGGAGACCCGTCCGCCGTGCCCGGATCCGTAACAGTCCTGCTCGAGCGCCACCGCGACGGGCAGCCGGAGGCCATGGATGAGCTTGCGAAGCTCCTCTACCCGGAAATCAAGGCGATGGCCCGGCGTCGTGCGGGCAGTCGCCCGAGCGGGTCGGCGACGACACTGGTGCACGAAACCTTCCTGAAGTTGCTTTCTGGCGGTGACCTGGTGGCGGAGGACCGGCAACAGTTTTTCGGGCTGGTGGCCACCGTCATGCGGCAGATCATCGTGGACGAGGTGCGCTACATCACGGCGGCGAAGCGTAAACGCCAGGACGTCACGCTCACCGAGGCCATCATCGGTGATGACAGCCACGAAAAAGCCGCATTCCTGCTCGAAGTGGACGACATCCTCGACAAACTGGGGCAGGAGGACGAGCAACTCGTGCGCGTCTTTGAATGCCGCTACTTCGCCGGCTTCACCATGGCGGAAACCGCGGAAGCGCTGGGGACCTCGGAGCGTACCGCCGAACGTCTCTGGGCGGCCGCGCGGTCCCGTCTCTCGACCCTCCTGGCCCCGGACGCCTCCTGAGCGGAGGCGCCCCAAGCGGCAACGGAGCGCGCCCGGCCAGCCGCGCCCGCTACCAGTTCGCGATAGATCGCCAATCCGTCACCCGCCTTGAAATCGGCCCGGACCCGGCTCCCTGGGCGACGTTCAAAAGCCATGACGTACACCAAGCACCAGCCGGTCCCGTTCGCGAAACTGTCCGAACAGGCCGTCGCCTGTCCCGCTGAAACTGTCCAGGGACAGGTGGAATTCCGTGTCTCCGCTCAAGGCGTAGGCAACGCCCAGGGACACGTGATCGTCACCATCGCTGAAGCTGTGGTACCACCGGGCCTCGAGCTTCACGGTGTCGTAGTACAAGGACTTGCGCAGGTAGACCGTGCCGATGCGGTCTTCGGCCGGCCGCACCAACGTCTCCGGCGCCTGCGAGACGTGATCGAGGACAAATTGCAGGTTGACGAAAACGTCCCAGGGGCCGAGGACGTCCAGGGCGACGGCCGCGCGATGCTGGTTCAGCGACACCGTGTCCAGCACGGGGCCGCGGCGTGTATTGAAGCGGCGTCCCGGCTGGTAGCCGTATTCCAGGCGGCCCACCCAGGCGCCGAAGCCGGTCTCGGCGCTGAAGCCGAAAACCTCCCGCCGTTCGTAGTAGCCCTGGACCATGGGGGCGTCGCTGCAGGAATGCACCGGCCCCGGACACGCGAGGCGCCCCAGCAATTCCGGATCGATCCCGCTGTAGCCCACCAGGCTGAAATCGACGTCACCGAGGCGCCGTGACAGCCGAATCCCCCCGCCCCAGGACGACAGGTCGTGTCCGGGCGCCTCCGTCATCACCGGCAGCCCCGGACTCCCCGGATCGGCGCCGAAGCGGAAGCGTGGCGCTCGCAGCTCGAACCAGGCGCCCGGGTCGGGGATGGCGTGCGCCGTGCCATCGGGAATCAGCGCCAGTTCCGTACGCCATCCGGACCGGGATGCGTCCAGGTAGACGCTCCACAAACCGATGCGCGAGGCGCCGAAATCATCGAGGATGAACTCGCGAAAATCCTGCGGGTTCAGCACATCCAGGATCTTGATGCCATCGAGCCGGCCCCACACGATCTGCTGCTTGCCGATGCGCCAGGTCGCGGAGGACGAGGTCCGCTCGAGGTAGACATCACGCAGCTCCACGAGGCCCGTGGTGCCAAGGCGAAGCGGTTTAGATGCGGGGGCGTAGTTGTCCAGGGTGGGTTTTCCCGGCTCGAGCCGGTCTTCGCCGTCCACGCGAAGGCGCAACGCGCTCACCGCCCGCCAGGCGGCTCCGAAATCCCAGCGAAACTCCGGTGTGGCCTGGAGCTGCAGTTGCATGGATTCCTTTTCCTCCGGCCCGTAGCCGTAATCCAGCTGCGTCGGCAGGAACCCTTCCACCTCTGCCGCAAGAGTGGCTGGGGACCCGAGGCCCGTCGCGAGGGTCGCGGCGACGAGCACGAGGGTATGGAGTGCCGAGGTGACACACCGGCACTGGAACCCGGTCATCGCGCCGCTGTCCGGAGCAGTGCCCGGTGGTCGCGACTCAGTGATTCCGGTTCGAACAGCTCGTCCGGCAAATCCGCGAGGTAGCGGATGTCATCGAACACGAACCGGGTCCGGTGGTTCGTCTGGTGATTGACGGCGGTCACGCTTACCGGCGTCCAGATCCCGTCGACGACGGTGATCTCGTCCACCGTGATGGTTTTCAGGGATCGCTGCCGGGGATCCATGAACTGGATCTTCAAAGGCAGCCAGGAGCGCTCGTCGATCACCGCCATGAAACCGCCATAGCCCAGCTCCCGGGCGATTTTTTCCGTGCGCGGCTCGCCGCTCAGCCGGTGACGCCGTTCACCGTTGACCGTCTCGTCGCCCTCGTAGCGGAAGGTCCAGTCATCCAGGTTGAACTTGAGCTCGGACTGCATGTCCTCGAAGGAAAAGTCCGTTCCAAAGAAACTGTTCCCCCTTTTCGCCACGGGCAGCCGGCGCGGTTTGCCATCGACGGGCATGAACATCCAGCGTTCGTCGTGTTCCGGGCCCGGCAGCTTTCCGTCGACGCCGAGGAACGCGAACCCGCGTTGGCGAGCGGGCTCGTCGAAAACAATCCGCGTCAGCCGCCGGTCGGAACGGGTTTCACGGTAGAGCATGGCCCGGCGCTCCTCGCTGCGGCCGGACTTGCGCTCGAGCGTCATCAGCAGCGTGCGCATGCCGGCGGCGGCCTCGGGGCGTGCCGAGACCTGTTCGGCAATGTGCAGTCCCTCGTCGGCCGGGTCGGCCTCGACCCCACGGGGGGTCGCGACGGCGCCGAGGCAAAGGGCCGGAAGGAGCAGGGAGAGCGACTTCGCGACGGACGACACCGGGGTGGGCGCGATCGTGAGACGCTGATAGGCCAGGGCAAACAGCGACGGGACGATGACCAGCGCAACGAGGAAGCTGGCGAAGGTCGCGAGCGCCACCAGGCCACCGAATCGCTCGAGCGTCGGCAGATCGCTGACCAGGAGCACGGAAAATCCCAGGCCCAGGGCGGCCGAGTTGAAGAAGCAGGCGCGGGCGACCGGAGGGAGCGCGTAGTCGAGGGTCTCCCGGAAGTCTCCATGGGTCTGTCCCGCCGCGTCCCGGAGGCGGTCCACGAGATGGATGGCGAAATCCACGCCGACACCGAGCGCGATGGCGGCGAACATGGACGTCGCCGGTTCGAGATGGATGCCCAGCAGCCCCATGCAAGCGTAAAGCACGAGCACGGTGAACAGGACCGGCACGACGGCGATCAGCCCCGCTGCCAGTGACCGAAACACCAGCACCGCGGTCAGCAACACCAGCGCCAGCGATAGCGCCACACCCCGGAAATGCGAGGTTTTGAGGCTTTGCATCCAGTGATAGCCAAGGTTGACGTCGCCGGTCAGGGTGGCGGTCATCCCCGGTTCATTGAAGTGTCGCTCGATGTAATCGCGCATGGCGATCACCACCTCACGCGTCTCGCTGTAGTAATGGGCGTCGAGCACCCCGCGAATGAACGCCGTCTGTCGCGACGGGTCGATCTCGTCGTCGAAATCCGTCGGATCTCCCGAAAGCTCGTAAAGAAACAGGTACTGGGCGATGGCCGCGTCGCTGTCCGGCAGCGTTCTCTCACCGCCCCCCTGCTCCGGGTAAAGCGCCAGGTGCAGCTGGCTCAGGTAGTCCACGATGGACACGGACTTTTGCACGTGCTTCAGCGACTCGAAGTAGTCCTGCAGCGCCAGGATCTTTTGCATGCGGGCAGCGCTGAGCAGACCGGCCGGGGCATCGGTTTCGATAAGGACGTCGAGGAACGCCGTCCCCGCGAACTCTTCGTTCATGATCTCGTCGGCCACGCGAATGGGCTCGCCCCGGGCGAAATTTTCCACCTGCGAGCGGTCGATGCGAAGCTGGAGGGCGCTCACGAGCGCCACCGCGGAGATCAACACGAAGGCGACGAGGACACGTCGGTGGTGGTCGGCGGCAAACCGCCCCAGCGACGCCAGCAGCGCACCGAGGCGGCTCGGGCGCCGCCCGGACCAGGAGGCGAAAGCCCGACTCCGGCCCGGCCCCACGAGCAGCAGCACCGCCGGCAGGGTCACCATGGAAAACAACCAGGCGAGCGCCACGCCAACGGCGGCGAACACCGCAAACCAGGTGATCGGCGGCATGATGGAGGCCGCGGCAATACCCACGAAGCCAGCGATCGTGGTCAGGGTCGTGAGCGTAATCGGCCGGGCCATGTCGGCCATCGCCCGGACCACGAGCACCCGGTCCGCAGCCTCCGGTTCCAGTTCGCGAAGCTGGTAGAAACGCGACAGGACATGAATGGCGTCGGCCACGGAGATGGCCACGATGATCACCGGCAGCGCACTGGTGATCGCGAAATAGGGAACACCAGACCACGCCATGATGCCCAGTGCCCCCGCCGCGGACCCGGCGATTACCAGCAGGGGACCGGGCAGGGCCCGGAACGAGCGGAAGGCGAGAAACATGAACCCGAGCACGACGACGAACACCAGGGGTTGCAGTTTCCGGGCGTCCTGGTCGATGTACTCGCTCAGGTAGCCTGCGACGGCGGCAGGCCCGGCGACATGCAGCTCCACGCCGGGGACGGCCAGGTCCTCCACCAGCTCGAGCACCGCGTGATAAGTCTGATCCGCGCGGTCGGGATCGACAAGTTCCGCCATGACGATGGCGCTGCGGCCACTGTCGCTGACCAGCGTGCCGCGGTGGGGCGGCATGGCCTGCCAGCGGCTGCGGGCGGCGGCAGCGGTACCGGCGGTCAGTTCGAAGCGATCGATGTAGGACTCGACCTCCAGCGCCCCGTCGCGGCCGGCGATGGAAGACTCGGTGGCCAGGCTGGCAATCCGGTCTTCCCGAACGTTGTCCAGGCCCGCCAGTGCTTCGGTGAGTTGATCGATGAGCGCCAGCCGTTCCGGCGTGAAAACCGATGCGTCGTCGTACGTGACGAGGGCCACGGCCAGCGTGTCGGAGATACCGAACTGCGCTTTTACCCGGTCGTCCGCCAGGGCGGACGGATGGTCATCGGGAATGAAGGCGCGAACCGAGGTGTCCTTCACCAGCTTGCCGAGTCCGAAGCCGGCGATGCCGATGAGCAGGAGACTGGTCAGCACGACGATTTTCGGGTGGGCCGTTATCGCCTCGAAGATCCGCGTGCTCCGCCGCGGTATCGGTGGAAACTGGTGCATGGTCGACGATCCTCCCTGGGCCTGGCGGTCACCCGGCGGCTGCCGGGCCTGCTCGCACGAGTCAGCATGTGCTGGTGGGGAGATCGGAGAACCCGGGGAAAGTCCGCCACGGGGGCGGAAGCCGGGAGAATCAGGGCGCGCAGGTCACCATCGGCTTCAGCCCGGCCCCGGCTGGGTGCTGCTCTGGGCCAGGAGACGCCGGGCGGCCTGCGCCTCCTCATGCTCCTCACCCAGGGCGGAGTCCAGGTGCTGCAGCGCGGCCTCGAAATCACTGCTCGCCTGTTCCAGCCGTCCTGCGTCGAGGCGTATTTCGCCGCGCTGAACCAGCGCGCGTCCCAGGTGGACGCTGCCGCCGCTGTCCGGACGGACGTGCTCGCCGAGCCGCTCGACCAGGCCGTCCGCGAGGCTCTCGGCTTCCCGGTATTCGCGGCGCGCCCGGTAAATGTCCGCGGCTTCGATGAGCGCCGAGATCATGCCGGGGGGCTCTCCCGCCTCGGGGTAGCCCACCTCGCGCAACAGCTCGTTGATCACCGAGGTCGCGGTTTCGAGATCCCCGGCACGGCGATGCGCCCTGGCCCGCAGGACCCGGAGATTCCTGGCCAGTTGAAGGTCCACCCGCTCGTTGCGCGCGACGAAAGCCTCGGCCCGGTCGAGGCGCTCCAGGGCGTCATCGTAGGCACCGTCGGCCAGGTGCAGTTTGGCGAACTCCGAGTGCAGGTGGGCGCTGTTGCGAGGGTCCCCCGACGCTTCCGCCAGCTCGAGCCCCTCCTGGTAGATCACGACAGCCTCTTCCCGGCGACCGACGGACAGCAACAGGCTGCCGTACTGAATGAGCAGGGAGGTCGCTCCACGTCCTTCGAACCCGCTGCCCCGCATGCGCTCGAGCAGGTCCGCGAAGGCCTCCAGGGCCTCCGGTGTCCGGCCCAGCGTACTCAGGGTGACGGCGCGGTTGGCGGCGACCCGCTGGTAGCCCAGCGTTGTGCCTCGCCCGGCGGTCTCGAGCAGATCCAGGACCTGGTCGAGATAGTCGATGGTCGTGTTGAGTTCGCCGTTGCGGTAATGGTGAAAGGCGATGTCGTTCAGGATCAGGCCACGCAGATTGATGCCGGGTGACGGGTGGGCGTCGAGCAAGGCTCTCGCGTCGAGCAGTTCCTGCAGCGCGGCGTCGCTCTCGCCTGCCTGGTCGAGACTGCGCGACCGGGCCCGCGAGCAATCGATGCTGGTGTCGATGGCCGGTGACGACAGGGATGCATAAATCGCCAGCCCTTCCTGCAATTGCGCGGCAGCGCCCGGCTCGCGCCCGAGCCCAAGCCGGGCCTTGCGGCACAGCACGGCGGCGAGCACCTCGTCGTCAGCGAACGCTCGGGCCAGGCGTTCCGCTTCGGCGAGAAGTTCAGCCGAGCGCCGACTTTCCCCCAGGCTGGCGTAGCGCTTGGAGACGTCAAGGAGGACCGATGCCATGAACGGCTGACCGGCGTCGAACTGCTGTTCGAGCAGCGCACGGCCCCGATCCAGCAACGCCACCGACGTCAGGGCGCCGTCGCCGGTTTCTTCAAGGAGCAGGCTGAAAAACTCGTTATTGGCCTGCATACGCTGCTGCTGGTAGACGGCGATGTCCCGCTGTTCGCGCGCCTCGAACATCTGCCCGATCGTGACGATCACCGCGGTCACCAGCGCCAGGAGGGTCAGCGCCGCCGCGAACACGCCGCCCTTGTTGCGTTGCACGAACTTCCGGAGCCGATAACCGGATCGCTGGCCCACCGCACTGACGGGATAGCCCCCAAGATGGGCCTCGAGATCGTCGCGCAGGGCGTTCGCGTCCCGGTAACGGTCTCCCGGTGTGGCGCGCAGGCATTGCTCGATAATGGCGACCAGCTCACCGGGAAGGCGCTGGCGGACAGCGTCCGGCAAGCTCACCGAGCGACCTTCGGCGGAGCGGCGAATCGCGTCGGTCAGCGTTTCGCCCTCGGTGGGAAGCTGTCCACCGAGCACCTCGGTCATGAGCAGGCCGAGCTGGTAGATATCGGAGGTAATGGATACGGGCTCACCCAGCAGTTGCTCGGGGCTGGCATAGCGGGGGGTCATGGCGCCGGCGCGCGTGCGCAGTTCGGGATCGTCCTGCAGCAGCTTGGCGATGCCGAAATCCAGCAGCTTGACTTCCCCTGCCTCGGTCACCAGCACGTTGGAGGGCTTGATGTCGCGATGCACGACGAGGTTGCCGTGGGCGAAGGCCACCGCGTCGATCACGTCGATCAGCAGGCCGATGCGTTGGTTCCTGTCGAGGGCACGCTCCTGGCAGTACTGCGTGATCGGGCTGCCCTCGACGAGCTCCATCACGATGTAGGGCCAGCCTTCTTCCGTGAGCCGGGCATCGTAGAGCTGCGAAATATGGGGGTGGTTGAGCCCCGCCAGAACGCTTTGCTCCTGCATGAAGCGCTCGCGCATGGCCGTGTTGATGCCACTGATCGCCGAAAGCTTGATGGCCACGTCCCGGTCGAAGCTGCCATCGATGCGGGTCGCCCGGTAAACGCGGCTCATGCCGCCCTCGGCGATGAAGCCGGTGATTCGGTAGCCATCGAGTTCCCGACCCAGCAGCGCCTCTTCGTCCTCCGCCGGCAGTTCCGAGAAGATGCCCAGCCCTGCGCCCGTAGCGAACGGGCTGTCCTTGGAATCACTCATTACTTTCGCCCCCCCGGGCCCCATTCAACACGTGCTTGCCGGGATGATACTCATTTTTTGACGTTGGCCGCAGGTGGGGCGTGACGAGCGCCATTTTTCGACGAGGAGGGGAATAGCAGGCGTCCAGACCCCTGACCGTTGCGTCCCCAATCCGTGCACTTCCCGCTCTCCCGATCACCCCTGGCGGAGTTTTCCAGGGTTCTCCGATCTTTCCTTGCAGCACTTGCCGACTTGTTCGAGCAGGCCCGGCAGCCGTCGGATGACCACCAGGCACCAGGAGGTGCAGCAGATGAAAGTCAGATTCGTTCCTTCCCTTCACTTGCCGGCGCTCATCGCCGGCCTGGTGCTCGTCGGTGCGTTGTCGGCAAACCTGGCGGCGGCGCTGTCCATGCAGGAATCGGGCAACGAACCGCCGATCTTTGTCGATGGCTTCGAGCCGGTCACGATCTCACCCCCGGACCCGCACCCCGATCCTGATCCGCCGCCCCCGGACCCCGGGAACGCGGCCCGGAGTGACGATCTGCGGACTGGTCTCGAATTCCTCGTCAGCGGGCCGAACGCCCCGCAGCAGGGCTTCGACCCAACGTCGGTGGATCCGGTGCACACGGCGGCACTCCGCGGCCGCACCCTGCTTCCGGGTGGCGCGGCGCTGGCGGACGTGGAGGTTACCATCGCCGGTCGCCCGGAGTGGGGCAGCACGATGTCGGCCAGCGACGGCACCTGGACCATGCTGGTGGGTGGGGGTGAGAACCTCGTCGTGAGTTTCCGGCGCGACGCGCACGTCACGGTGCAGCGCAAGGTGCAGGCGGCCTGGAATGACTGGCGCGTGGTGGATGACGTGGTGCTGACCCCCCTCGACACGGCTGTCACCCGGGTGGAACTGGCCGGCAACAGCGATCAGCTTCACACCTCGTCCGTGTCCAGTGACGACAACGGCGACCGGCAGGCCTCGCTGCTGTTCCGGGCGGCGACCACGGCGACGATGACGCTGCCGGATGGATCGTCGCAGCCCATAGGGACGCTGGATGTGCGCGCCACGGAGGTCACCGTCGGGAGCACCGGCCTCGCCGCCATGCCCGGCGAACTGCCGATCGGCTCGCTTTACACCTATGCCGTCGATGTCACCGTGGACCAGGCCGAGGCGCTCGGCGCGAGCCGCATCGACTTCAGCCAGCCGGTGACCCTCTGGATCGACAACTTTCTGGGCTTCCCGGCGGGAACGCCGGCCCCCGTGGGCTATTACGACCGGGTGCAGGCGAGCTGGGTGGCGCTCGATGTGCAGGGCATCGTCGCGGACGTGGTGGGTGTGAACGGTGGCATCGCTGAGCTGGACCTCGACAACGACGGCGACAGCGATGCGGCGGACCAGACCCTGGCTGACGCGGCCGGCATCGATGGGGCCGAACGGCAGGCCCTTGCCTCGCGGCACGTGGCCGGTGACTCGATCATCCGCGTGCTGGTCGATCATTTCACCCCCTTCGACGTGAACTGGCTGCCGGAAGGCGAGGTGGACTCGGGCGAAGAATCGAATCCCGAAGACGACGAACGACTCGACGAGGAGACCTGCGAGGGCGGTGCATCCTCCATCATCGCCTGCAACAACGGCACCCTACTCGAACATCTCGATGTACCGGGCGCCCTCGGCCCGCTGGTCTACGATTCGCAGCGTGGTTTGGGCCGGCTCGAGAATCGCACTGTCCGGATTCCGATCACCGGCTCCGTCATTCGTTCGAATACTTCCCTTGCCGCCGTGGAGGTGACCGTCGACGTGGCCGGGCAGCGGCACGAGTATCGCTATGACGGCCTGCTGCTTCCGGACATGGAAGAGATCTTCGTCTGGGACGGGCTGGACGCCTTCGGCCGGGAGGTCTTCGGTGCGGTTACCGTTACCGTGACGCACACGGAGCTCCATGCGCAAAGCTACGGGACCGGCATCTTCGGCGTGCCGCCGACGTCGGGCAGCACGGGCACATCGGTCACCACACGGCTGCTCACACCCGTCACCACGGTGTGGCGTGGCACGGTGGTGGCCAGGCAACGACCCGAGACTGAGACCGTGGGCGGCTGGACCCTGCCACGGCACCATCGTTACGACCCGGTGAGCGGTACCGTGCATCGCGGTGACGGCTCGGATCGGGGGACGCGGGGTGATGATCGGTTCGCGGCCCTGTGGCGCCTCACCGGCAACGATACGCAGGGGCCCGGCGCTCCGTCCATCGAGACCTCACCCCAGGCCAGCGGCCTGGCCCTGCTGGGTGATGGCTCGGTCATCGTCGCTGCCGCGAGTGAGCATCGCCTTTATCGCATCACGCACGACGGCCTCCTCGAGGCCTTCGCCGGCACCGGCGTTGACGGTGATGGTGGTGACGGCGGCGCACCGGTCGACGCCAGCTTCTCCGAGCCCCTGGCCGTTGCGACGTACGTCGACGGCAGCGTGCTGGTTACCGATGCGGCAGCTGGCCGTGTTCGGCGGATCGGCGAGACCGTCGAGCCGTTCGCAGGCGCCGCTGTGGGTGGTGTCGAGGAGGACAATGTCCAGGCGACGGCTTACCGTCTGCACCGTCCCGTATCGACAGCGGTCTTTCCCGACGGCGCGGTCCTCATCGCCGATGCGGGCGCGGAGTATGTACTGCGCGTAGGCACCGATGGGCGCATCGCCCGGTTTGCGGGCGGCGGCATTGTGGACAACTGCGCGTTCGCGTTCCCGTGTCGCCGGGATGCGCTGGATCTCGCCGGTCTGACCGACGTGGCCATCAGCAGCGACGGCAACTTCATCGCGATCGCGGCTGGCGGCGCGCTGCATGAGATCGACGTGAGCGGGCAGGGGCGGACCATCGATATTGGCGGCCTGCCGGTGCGGCAGGTGGCCTATGCGCCGGACGGCGGTCTGTGGATCGGCAGTGAACTCGGAACCGCGAAGCTGCGCAAGGACGGGACCATCGCCCACCCCAACTTCGACATCCAGGGTGGGGGCAGCGCGACGGGTGCAATCGGATCCTCGACCAGTGGCTCCGCTGTCGATGCGCGCGATATCGCCGTCAGTAGCCAGGGGGATGTGATCCTCATCGACGGGTTGACCGTGCCTCCTTGTCCCTGGTGCGAACCCCCGATCCCACCGTCGACGGATATCGACGGCATCATGGTCATGACTTCGCCCTTGCGGTCCTGGCGAAACGCGGGCCTTCCACCCTTCGGCCCGCAAGTGCGGCCCGGGCCCTTCACGACCGATGCGGCGTACCTGATTCCATCGGTGGACGGAAGCGAGATCTTCGTCTTTGGCGACGGTGGGCGGCATCTGCGCACCGTCACCGCTGACACGCTGATCCTGACCGACAGCTTCAGCTATGACGCCGAGGGTCGGCTGATCGGCCACACCGATGCCGACGGCCGCACCACCACCATCGAGCGGGATGCGTCTGGAACCGCTACCGCGGTGGTGGGTCCCGAGGGGCGTCGCACGACGCTGACGGTGACCGATGGCTGGATCACCGGCTCATCCGATCCACTGGGTCGTTCCCGGACCTTCCGCTACGAAAATGGGCTCCTGGTAGCGCAGACCGATACGGCCGCCAACACGGCGACCTACGAGTACAGCAGCGAAGGCCAGCTCAATCGCGCGGTGGCGACCGACGGCACGGAGTTCGAGATCTCCGAGGTGCGAATTCCAGAAGGGCGGTTCGTGACGGTTCTCACGGGCGGGCTCGAAACGCGCAGGACCGAGACGCGGATCGACAGTACGTCGACGACGGCGACGACGCAGCAGACCTTTCCCGATGGCTCGACGCGCGTGGTCGAGACGGCTTCCGACGGTAGGATCGTCGTCGAAAACCGCGACGGTTCAGCCTCCTTTGTTTCCGAGGAAGACGACCCCCGCTTCGGCGCGCTGGTGCGCTTCACCAGCGGATCCTTGCTCTCGAGGGGCGACTCCTTCGTGGGTGATTTCCTGGACAGGACCAGTACGCTGGAGGTCACGCAAGCCGATCCTCTCGATCCCTTCAGCGTGACCGAGGTACGCCGCAGCCTGACCATGGACGAATTCGGGACCCCTGGCACCTGGACGGTCACGACCGATCCGGCCGCCAGAACGGTGACGGTTGTCGATCCGGTGGGTGTCACCACTGTCGATCACTACGACGCGGCCGGTCGCATCTTTTTGAGCGAGTTGCCGGATGGTCTTGCCGACGTGGCGATCGCCTATGACGGGAATGGCCGGGCAGTCTCCCATGCGATGGGGGATCAGAGCGTGGCCATGGAGTACGACGCGGACGGTGATCTGATCCGGGTCGAGCTGGGAGACGGAACGGTTCGCGAGTATGGTCATGATGCGGCGGGGCGCCTGACATCGACACAGATTGCGGGTGCGAGCACCCGCTATACGCAGGACGTCCTCGACGTGCTCACGGGCTGGACCACGCCGGCTGGGGTTACCCACGCGGCCACGGTCAACCCGGCACGGAACCTGGTCACTCGCAGCGGGCCGCCGAATCCCATCACCGGCCGTAGCTACGACGCGGCACGACGCGCCCAGACGGTGAGTCACGGTGATGGGCGCAGCACCACGCTGACCTATACCGCTGGCAAGGTCACCGAGATTGACGGACCGGAGATCGATACGGCGATTACCTACCAGGCCCGCCTCGGCTCGGCTGCGACGAACCCGACCATCGACCGCGTGGTACGAACGATTCAGCCGGACTCGGTGACGTCAGCCATGACCGTCGAGCGCGATTTCGATACGCGAAACGGCCTGCCCATTGCCGTGGAAGTCGCTTACGACCGCACCGGTGATGGCGTGTCCCGGCGCAGGCACTTCTCGAACCAGCGTTGGTCCGGCTTGCTGATCAGCCGCCGGGAAGTGGACTTCGACGTCTCCAGCCGCGTCGAGATGGCCTACAACGCCGCACGGCGTCTGGTGCAGGAGGGGCCCTGGGTCATCGATCGCTCCGGGCCGGCCGGGTCGGCGGCGTCCTACGAGGCAAGCCTGCCGGGCGGCACCATCACGCAGTCGATTACCGTCGATGCGCAGGGTCTGCTGGCCGGCCGCGAGATCGCGGTGGACGGTGTCACGCTGGGATCGGTGGAACTGACACGCAACGGCGCGGGTCGGGTCATTTCGCGTCGCGTCGTGCTGGATGGGACCGAGGTGATCAACGAGCGCTATGGCCACGATGCACGCGGCTTCCTTGCAAGCGTGACCGATCCACTGGGTGCGCCGTTGGCGAGCAACAGCTTCGATGCGGACGGCAACCGCACCGCCGTGACGCAGGGTGGTGTAACGGAAACCAGTGTATTCGATGCCAGCGGCATCATCGTCGAGCACGATGGCGCTGCGATCTCCACCGATACGAACGGCATGGTCGACTCCCTGCATGGCTGGACCCTGGACCATGCCGCGAGCAGCGAGCTCCTCGTGGCCACCGATGGCAATGCCACGATTTACTACGGCTACGACGAACAGGGCCGCCGGATCGCGCGACAGGTGGAAAACGACGTCACCATCTACCTCTATGGTGACCTGTTCAATCCCGAGCGCGTCACCGATGTCGTGGCGCCGGATGGCACGCTGACCCAATACCTCTACGACGAAGCTGGACACGTCTACGCAGTCCGTCGTGACGGCACCTGGTACGGGGTCCTGAGCGATTCCATGGGCACGCCGCTCATGGTGGTGGACGAAAACGCCACGATTGTCGATCTGCGAATCTTCGATCCCTGGGGGCGGCCCGTGCTGGACAGCAATCCGGCCTTTGATCTGGCGCTGGGCTTTGCAGCCGGTTTGCAGGACGCGGACACGGGCCTGGTTCGTTTCGGGCGCCGCGATTACGACCCGGTGACCGGACGGTGGCTGTCTCCCGATCCCACCCATCTACCCGGGGGGGCGATCAACCTCTATCGCTACGCATCAAACGATCCGGTGAGCTACCGGGATCCGGTCGGACGTTTCACGTACACGGACGCAAGACCCATCGTTCCCGGTGCCGTCGCGATCCTCGATTTCACCCTGGACGAGACGGGCTATTCTGCGTGCTTCTCGCTTGGTGGCGGCTTCGATATGGGGCCCGCGGTGGACATCCTCGGAGAGCACGAGCAGGCCGGCGAGTCACAGCAGGCCAACTTGAGCATGGGGCCCTTCGGTATCGAGGTGCCTCTCGATAATCCCAGCGAGTGCGAGCTGGACTACCCCCTCAAGGATATGGATCCCAGCGGGGTTGACGACCTCGTCGATCTCGCCTCGGAAATCAACAAGCACGGGTGGCGTGCCGTGGGCGAGACCGTGCGTGGTACACGGGGCACGATCACCCAGAAGTGGTGCTCTGGAACATACGCCTGGTAATCTTCGATGCCTGCAGGAGGCACAAGCGGCGCATTTCGTGCTATCCCGGGCAGGTTCAGCACCCGGTATCCAGCACCACCTCCCGCGCCGGCGCCCGCAGGTTGTACGCCGACGCCATCACCCGGCCGTAGGCGCCGGCATTGGCGATCAGCAGCACGTCGCCTTCCTGGCTCTCCGGCAGGTAGCGGCTCTCGCCAAGAATGTCGCCGGTTTCGCAGATGGGTCCCACCACCGTGTAGCGGCGGGTGGCGTCCTGGCCGTAACGGCTCAGGTTGACGATGTCGTGGTAAGCGCCATAGAGCGCCGGGCGCAGCAGGGTGTTCATTCCGATCTCGATACCCAGGTACGCCTGTTCGCCCTTGGACTTGGTCTGGTTGACGCGCGCCAGGAGGACGCCCGCCTCGGACACCAGGTAGCGCCCGGGCTCCAGCCACAATTCCACGCCATCCGGGACCGGCAGGCTCGCCAGCAGCGCGTCCAGGGCGGCGAGATCGAAGGGCGCCTGGTCGCGCCGCTCCGGTACGCCGAGCCCGCCGCCGAGGTCGATGACCCGCGCGTCCGGGAAATCAGGAAGCACCTGCAGGAAACGTTCGAGCTGCAGCTTCCACACCTCGGGTTCGCTCACGCCGCTGCCCGTGTGGGCGTGCAGGCCGGCGATCGTGATGTTCTCCCGTGCAGCGATCTCGCGAACCCGGTCGAGCTGGTGCAGGGGAATGCCGAACTTGGAGCCGGCGCCGGAAGTGACCACTTTGCGGTGGTGGCCGTAACCGGCGTCCAGGTCGAGGCGCAGGAACACGGAACGGCCGCGGAAGACCTCGGGCCAGTGTTCCAGGGGGTAGAGGTTGTCCACGGTGAGGCGCACGCCGTGCTCCAGGGCCTGCTCGTATTCATCGCGGGCGGCGAAGTTGGGTGTGAACAGCAGGTCTCCCGCCCGGGTACCCGGCACCTCGCGCAGCACGTGCTCCACCTCGCCGGGCGACACACATTCGAAGCGAACCCCCTCCTCCGCCAGGGCCCGGAGGATTTCCGGGTGGTGGTTGGCCTTCACGGCATAGAGCACCCGACCGATGGCGGACAGGTCCAGGAGTCGCCGCGCGGCTGCGCGCACAGTGTCCAGGTCGTAGACGTACGCCGGACCCTCGGCGGCGATGGCCTGCAGCGCAGCGCTGCGTGACTCCCACCAGCCCTCGGGCCGTCCGCCACCGGGCTGGTTCAGCTCGGACCAGCTGGGGCCGAATTCGGGCTGGTGATCGGCGATGGGCGCGATCAGCCTGGCGTGCAGTTTCTGCACCAGGCGATCGGCCTGCTCGGCGTCCACGACCAGGGTGAAGTTCAGATCGTTCGCGGACTGGGTCACCAGGTGAATCGTGCGGTCCTGGAAGAGATCCAGCGCGTCGGACAGGCGCCCAAGAAGCGTCCGGATGGCGTTGCCCACCAGGCTGATGGCGACGCAATCGGTCTTGACCCGGACCTCGCACAGTGATTCGAGCTCGCGAAGACAGGGTTCCAGGCCGCGGGCCGGCCCCCGACCGGGACGCCTCGGATCGAGACTCACGGTGACGCTGGTTTCGGAGGTGGACACCAGGTCGATGGACAGGCCGTGGCGCTTGAACACGCCGAAGGCATCGGCCAGGAACCCCGGCTGGTGCCACATGGTAATGCTGTCCAGGTTGATCAGGGTGATGCCACTGCGACTGATCACCCCCTTGACCAGCCCCTCGGTCTGCGCCGAACGGGGCCCGACGGCCGTGTGTACGCTGCCGGGGCGCCGGGTATCGCGAATACTCAGGGCGATGCCGTGGCGCCGCACGGGCCCGATGCAGGGCGGATGCAGCACCCTGGCGCCCATGGTGGCGAACTCCTGGGCCTCGCTGTAGCTGAGACGACGCAGAAGGCGAGCACCGGGTACGACGTTGGGATCGGCGCTGAACACGCCGGGCACGTCGGTCCAGATCTGCAGCTCTTCCGCGCTGAGCCGGGCCGCCAGCAGTGCGGCAGCCGTGTCGGAGCCACCGCGGCCCAGCAGCCACGGCTGCCCGTCTGGCCCGCGGGCCACGAAGCCCTGGGTGATGTGCACTTCACCGGCCGCCGCGAGGCGTTCCGCGAGCGCCGGGTCCGGCTCCTCGTGACAGTAAGCCGCCAGGGGACCGGCGCTGGCTTCGGGATCGACACTGAGCAGGTCCAGGGCGGAATCGAGCACGACCGGGCCTACCGTGCGGGCGAGCAGCTGCGCGCCCAGCGCGGAGGACAGGCGCTCTCCGTAGGACTGCAGGCGAGCGCTCCAGGTTTCGCCGACGAGACCGGAACCCGATGGGTCATCCAGCAAAGCCTGGAGCTCCTGCCGCGCATCGAGAAAGTCCTGCCCCGGTTCGAGATGGAGCGAGCTGACGAGTTCGGCGTGCGCACGATCCACGTCCGCCAGTAATTCCTCGGCCACCTCCGGCGGAGGCGCCTCGGCCAGGCGAACCAGGCGGTCCGTGACACGGGCCACCGCGGACACCACGACCATCACCCGGCGGCCCCGGTCCCGTTCGGCACGCACCTGCTCCGCGATCACGTCCCAGTGCGCGGGCGTGCTCACGCTCGTGCCGCCGAACTTCAGGACAACCCAGGGCCTGGCTTGGAGTTCGGGGTCAGGCGCGGGGTCGTCGGTCGTCGCTGCGTCGTGTTGGGGATCCTGGCTGTCGTCGCTCATTTCTCGGTGTCCCATAAGAAAACGGCCTCCGCGAAGGAGGCCGTTTGGTGTCGTTCAGGTCCTGCCGGGCCGCGGTCAGGCGCTCATGCTGGCCCGGAGTTTTTTCATGGCGTTGGCTTCGAGCTGCCGGATACGCTCGGCGGACACGCCGTAGACGTCAGCCAGCTCCTGCAGCGTGGACTTGTCTTCCGTCAGCCAGCGGCGACGGATGATGTCCTGGCTGCGCTCGTCGAGCTGGTCCAGGCCCCGGTACAGCAGGCCGTTGTTGTGATCGGACTCATCCCGCTCCGCCACGGCGGACTCGGGGTCGTCGACATGGCTCTCGAGGTAAGCCGCCGGCGCCACCTGCGGACGGTCGTCGTCATCCGCCGCGGTGAGGTCGAAACCGATGTCCTGGCCGGACAGGCGGGACTCCATTTCGAGCACCGTCTCGGGTTTCACGCCGAGGTTTTCGGCCACGGTGTTGACCTCTTCCATGTTCAGCCAGCCAAGACGCTTCTTGGACTTGCGCAGGTTGAAGAAGAGTTTGCGCTGGGCCTTGGTGGTGGCCACCTTGACGATGCGCCAGTTGCGCAGGATGAATTCGTGCATCTCCGCACGGATCCAGTGTACGGCGAAGGACACCAGCCGGACTTCCCGCTCGGGATCGAAGCGCTTGACGGCCTTCATGAGACCGATGTTGCCTTCCTGGATCAGGTCACCCAGGTTCAGGCCGTAGCCGGCATAGCCCTTGGCCACGTGCACCACGAAGCGCAGGTGCGCCAGCACCAGCCGCCGCGCAGCATCGATATCTTCCTCGTCGCGGTAGCGCGCGGCGAGCTCCTTTTCTTCTTCCAGCGTCAGCACGGGAATCTTGTAGACCTCCTGGATGTAGGCATCCAGGTTGCCCGTCCCGGCCGGGGCCAGAAGGTGACTGGGTACGAGTGCGTTGCTCATCGAACCTCCATGAATCAAGCGACCCACTATAGCAGAAAATGCATGGCAGAGACGTGACGCGGTGCGATCCTGGTGACGCATCTGCCCGGGGCGCCACCCGCAAATTTGTTCGCCTGAACCATTCAGTCGATCGGTCTGCGGGTACTGTGATATTTGACGATATTAAGGACTGATAGTTCAAAAATTCGTGAACTTTTTTAACCTTTATATTTCAATTACTTAGCGTCTTCCCAGGGTGCCGCTCTGCCGCAGCTCGCGGAGATAGCGCTGTACAGCCACCCAGGCGCCCAGCAGCCCGAGGAGCGCGCCGGCCAGCAGGAGCGCCAGGGTCTGGACCAGGCCGAGCCCCACCAGGGTGGTTTCCTGGCCATAGCTGGCGAGAAAGCGCCCCACCGGGCCTTCCAGGTATTCGAGCCCGAGATTCACCAGGATCATGGCCATGATCCCGCCGAGCAGGCCATACCAGAACCCGGAATAGAGAAACGGCTGACGGATGAAAGCCGGCCAGGCGCCGACCAGGGACAGCACCTCGATCTCGTCCGCGCGCGCAGCGACGTCCATGCGAATGGTGTTGGCCACCACCACGATGACGGCGACACCGAAGAGCAGCGTCAGGATATTGACCGCTGCCTGTCCCAACGCCAGCAAGCGGCCGAGGCGCTCGAGCCACTTCTGGTCGTAGGCGACTTCTTCCACCACGTCGCGGCCTTCGAGGGCGGTGGAGAGTGCTTCGACGCGCCCCTCGAGGCCTTCGCCCGGCGTCGGCTGTACGCTCAGCACCCAGGGCAAGGGGTTGTTTTCGAGCAGGTCGAGGGAAGCGAAACCGGCGGCCTCGCGAAACTCCGCCAGGCCCTGCTCCGGACTGATCACCTCCACGGACAGGACCGTCTCGAGACCGTCGAGTTCATCGGCCAGGGCGCGCACCTCGGCTTCGGACGTGCCGTCCCTCGTGAACACGCTCAGTGCCGACCACTGTTCCTCCTGAAGCTCGAGGCGGTCCAGGTTCGCCAGCGTGAGATGCAATCCGAGGGGCAGCAACATGGCGATGCCCAGCACGAGCACGGTCATGAGCGTGCCCACGCGGTGCTCGAGCAGAGCGCCCAGGCTGGAAAAAAAGCTGTAGCTGTGACGCCGGGCCACGGCCCGCCCGCGCTGCGCCAGCTTCTCAACAGCACTCACGACGACGTGCCCCGCTTTGGCACCCAGTCTTCGACGAGCTGACCTCCGGACAGGACGAGCACCCGCTGCCGCATGCGCCGCACCAGGTCGAGGTCGTGACTGGCAACCAGCACGGTCACGCCGCGCTCGTTCAGGGTACGGAACAGGCCGAAGAGCTCCCAGGACAGGTCGGGGTCGAGGTTGCCGGTGGGCTCGTCCGCCAGGATGACCGGCGGCATGCCCACCACGGCGCGGGCCACGCCCACGCGCTGTTGCTCACCGCCAGACAGGGCCAGGGGCCAATCCCGCTCCCGGTCCTCGAGACCGACCATCTTGAGCGCGCCACGCACGCGCTTGCGGATGTCGGCGTAGCGGTAGCCGGCGATCATGAGCGGCAAGGCGACGTTGTCGAACACGGTCTTGTCCGACAACAGCTTGTGATCCTGGAAAATCATGCCCACGCCCTGGCGGACGACAGGCGCCTGGCGGTCTGACGTGGTGGTCAGATTGCGCCCATCGAGCAGGACCTGGCCGCGGGTGGCGCGCTCCAGCATGAGCAGCAGGCGCAGGAGCGTGCTCTTGCCAGCCCCGGAGTGGCCCGTGAGAAACACCATCTCGCCACGGGTGATCTCGAAACTGAGTTCACGCAGGGCGAGCTGTCCGCCCTCGTAGCGTTTACTGACCCGGTCGAAACGAATCATGGCACGCGCGCTTCAGTACAGGCGCTTAGGTCTCTTTCGACGTTTTCGAAGCACCTGCTCCGGAAGGCTTCCGACGACGCCGACGGCGCTTGCCCCCGCTGCCGTCCCCGGCATTTCCGCCGCCGGAGGAAGAACCGGCGCTGCGGCCGCGTCCACCCTGACGATACCCGCCGCCACCGCCGCGACGTCCCCCACCCCGCGGCTTGCGCGGCGGCCGGGGCGGCGTCACGATCTCCGGCAGGCTGTCCGGGTCCGTTGATTCCATGGGGATCGGGTAGCCGATGTAGGCCTCGATCTCCGGGAGCGAAAAGGCGTAGTCCTCGCAGGCGAAGCTGATGGCCTCGCCCTTGGCGCCCAGGCGGGCCGTACGGCCGATGCGATGGACGTAGTCCGGCGCGTCCTGGGGCAGGTCGAAATTCACCACGTGCGTGACTTCCGGAATGTGCAGGCCGCGGGCCGCCACGTCCGTGGCGACGAGGATGCGGATGTCACCGTCGTGAAAGCGCTTCAGGAGCGACTGGCGCTTCTTCTGGTGTACGCGACCGGAAATCACAGCGCTTTCGAGGCCGTTGGCGTTCAGGGTACGGCCGATGCGGTCCGCGCCCTCGCGCGTGTTCGTGAACACGATGACCCGGCCGTCGCCGACTTCGCCGAGCAGCTTTACCAGCATGGGGAGCTTTTCCGTGTTGGCCGGGTAATAGACGCTTTGCTCGACGTTGTCCGCGGTGACCTGCTCGGCTTCGACCTTGAGGGTCTCCGGCTCGTTCATGTGCACGTAGGCCAGTTCCATGACCCGGTGGGACAGGGTCGCGGAAAACATCAGGGTCTGGCGCTGGTCCACCGGCGGCATGCCGCGGAACAGGTAGCGGATGTCCTTGATGAAGCCGAGATCAAACATGCGGTCGGCCTCGTCGAGCACCGCCACCTGCACGTGATCGAGGTTGAACACGCGCTGCTTGTAGTAGTCGATCATGCGACCCGGGGTGCCGATGAGTATGTCCACGCCGTCCTGCAGCTCCTTGCGCTGCTTTTCGTAGTCGATGCCCCCATAGGCCAGGCCCAGGGTCAGCCCCGTGCCCTGGCCGAGGGTGACGGCGTCCTTGTGAATCTGCAATGCCAGTTCGCGCGTCGGCGCGATGACAATGGCGGCCGGGTTGTTGCCCCGCTGCGCCCGGCGGTCGTCCTGGAGCAGGCGCTGGAAAATCACCAGCAGGAAGGCGGCGGTCTTGCCCGTGCCGGTCTGGGCCTGCCCGGCCACGTCCTTGCCCTCGAGGGCCGGCGGCAGGGTCAGCGCCTGGATTGGCGTGCCGTGGGTGAAACCCGCGGCTTCGATGCCCTCCATGATGGCGGGTTCGAGGCCGAGGCTGGTGAACGCCACGTCGCTCAGGGGGCTGTTGGTCTTGGTGTCTGACATGAATCCTCTTTGTTCCGCGCTGCGGATCAGTTCTCCGCCTGGCGGATCGTATCCCGACCGGCGGAAGGGGCTGCTTTCAGGGCAATCTCCCGGTAAGGCCGTGCGGACCGGGGGTTCAGGGCACAATGATAGAGTTGCGCTGGGACCTGAAAGCAGACTTGAATACGGACTTGAATTCCTCAGGACGTGCCTAAACATCGTGAGGCAATCCACTATTTTAGCTTTGACGAGGCCGCCGCACCAGTCGGCCACGAAACCCAAGCAGGAGAAACACTGTGAGCGAACACATCATCCATGTCACCGACGGTGACTTCGAAGACAAGGTGCTGAAGGCCGACGGCCCCGTGCTGGTCGACTTCTGGGCCGAATGGTGCGGACCGTGCAAGATGATTGCCCCCGTACTCGACGAACTGGCCGACGAATTCGAAGGCAAGATCACCGTGGCCAAGATGGACGTCGATTCCAGCCCGGTCACGCCGAATCAGTACGGCGTGCGTGGCATCCCGACACTGATGATTTTCAAGGATGGCAACATCCAGGCCATGAAGGTCGGCGGCATCCCGAAGGGCGCCCTCACGTCCTTCGTGGAAGAAAACATCTGACCCACCCTTCCTGCCCTGACTCGTCGCCCGGTCATCCGGGCGATCGGGCCGGCTCCGGAACGCTGGACGCTGGCCCTTTTCCGTGCTAATTTTCGCTCATCTCCAGCGGGTGTCCTGCCCGGCCTGAGCCATTCCGACCCAGAAAACCTGACAAACAAGGTTCCCGTCGCACGGTTCGAACGGCCACAAGAGCGCAAGACAAGCAGTGCAAAGCAGAGCACCACGAACGCGGCACACCGCTGGCCCAAACCCGATTCCCAGATCAGAGAGCGAAGCAGCAGTCTGACTTCCATTCCCCGCCCGGGCGCGCCTGCGCCACGAACAAGCGTCTACCAAAAAAATCATGAATCTGAACGAACTGAAACAAAAATCCGTCGCCGACCTGTTGGAAATCGCCAACGAAATGGGCCTCGAGAACGTGGCCCGCTCGCGCAAGCAGGACATCATCTTCTCCCTGCTCAAGGCGCACGCGAAGAGCGGCGAGAGCATCTACGGCGAAGGGGTGCTGGAAATCCTGCAGGACGGCTTCGGCTTCCTGCGCTCCGCCGACTCTTCTTACCTTGCCGGCCCCGATGACATTTATGTCTCGCCCAGCCAGATCCGTCGCTTCAACCTGCGCACCGGCGACATGCTCACCGGCAAGATCCGGCCGCCGAAGGACAGCGAACGCTACTTCGCCCTGCTCAAGGTCGAAACGCTCAACTACGAGACGCCGGACAAGGCCAAGAACAAGATCCTCTTCGAGAACCTGACGGCGGAATTTCCGACCATCCAGGCCAAACTCGAACGCGGGAACGGCAGCACGGAAGACATCACGTCGCGCATCATCGACCTGGTGGCGCCCATCGGCTTCGGTCAGCGCGGCCTGGTGGTTTCGCCGCCCAAGGCCGGCAAGACCATCATGCTGCAGAACATCGCCACGAGCATCCGCGCCAACCACCCGGACGCGAAAATGATCATCCTGCTGATCGACGAGCGGCCCGAGGAAGTGACGGAGATGAAGCGCTCCGTGGATGCGGACGCGGAAGTGATCTCCTCCACCTTCGACGAGCCGGCGTCGCGCCACGTGCAGGTGGCGGAAATGGTCATCGAGCGCGCCAAGCGCCTCGTGGAGCACAAGCACGACGTGGTGATCCTCCTCGACTCCATCACCCGCCTGGCCCGCGCCTACAACACGGTGGCGCCCTCCTCCGGCAAGGTGCTCACCGGGGGTGTCGACGCCAACGCCCTGCAGCGGCCGAAGCGCTTCTTCGGCGCCGCGCGTAACGTCACCGAGGGCGGTTCCCTGACCATCATCGCCACGGCGCTGGTGGATACAGGTTCGAAGATGGACGAGGTGATCTACGAGGAGTTCAAGGGCACGGGCAACATGGAAGTGCACCTGAGCCGTCGTATCGCCGAAAAGCGCGTGTACCCCGCCATCGACATCAACCGCTCCGGCACGCGACGCGAGGAAATGATGATCGACCAGGGCCTGCTGCAGAAGGTGTGGATCCTCCGCAAGCTGCTGCACCCCATGGACGAGATCCAGGCCATCGAGTTCATGCTCGACAAGCTCAAGGCCACGAAGACCAACGAAGAGTTCTTCAACTTCATGAAACGCTGAGGTCAGCCGCGTGGCCCTGCGCATCAAGAAAACCTGGGGACGCATCCAGCGCAAGTACTTCGGACGCGAGCGCGCTCACAAGCGTATCCTCGCGGAGCAGACCGCCGCGGTTCTGGACCGGGTCGATGCCCCGGTGATCGTGGAAACGGGCTGCATCCGCAAGCTCGACGAGGGCACGGAGAGTACCCTCACCATCGCCTCCCTGGTACGCGACCGGGGCCGCTTCTTTTCCTTCGAGCTGCGACCGGAGCACGTGGCCATCAGCCGCCAGTGCTGCGGCGACGTCGATCGATTCGTCACCTACGTGGAGGGTGACTCGGTCGCCAACCTCGAGCGCCTCGTCGCCGACGGCACCCTGGCGCGGGTGGACCTCGCCTTTCTCGACTCCGCCAACGACGGAGAGCACATCTTTCGCGAGTTCAAGGCCATCGAGGACCAGCTGCTCCCGGGAGCCATCCTGGTGGTGGACGATGTCCTCTGGGCCGACAAGGGCAAACGCCTGGTGCCCTATATCGAAGCCTCGGCGGAGTGGGACGCCCAGGTGTTCAACGTTGAAAACGGCATGATGGTGGCCACGCGCCGCGACTGACGGGTGACCATGCCCCGACTTCGCACGATCGAACTTCACAGGATCGTATCCGGGGGCCAGACCGGCGTCGACCGGGGCGCCCTCGACGCCGCGCTGGAGCGGGGCTTTCCCTGCGGCGGCTGGTGTCCGGATGGACGCCTGGCCGAGGACGGCCCCCTGCCAGAGCGCTATCCACTCACCGAGCTTCCCGGTGGCGCCTACGCCGACCGCACGGAAGCCAACGTCCGGGACAGCGACGCCACGCTCATCCTGACACCCCGCGAACCCGAGGGCGGCACGCGCCTGACCCGGGCCTCCTGCGAGCACCTGGGCCGACCCTGCCTCACCATCGAATTTCCACCCGATCAGGTCCTGACGGAAACGGTCGAGCACGCCCTGCCCCGTCTTCGGGCGTTTCTCTCCGAAGCCGGCGCCCAGACCCTGAACGTCGCCGGCCCACGCGCCAGCGAATGGCACGAGGCGTACCACGCCGGCCGCTCAATGGTGTCCAGGCTCCTCGAAGTCATTTGACGGCCAGCCGTGGCGAAGCGGTCACACGTCGCCTAGGATGGAACGGAGCGACGCGGGGCGTCGCACCATCCAACCTTTCCGGGGGACAACGCTTATGCAACTGGGCGCCTTTTCCACCAGCCTTGCCGTCAACGACCTGGCGGCTTCCAGAACGTTCTACGAACAACTCGGCTTCGAACCCTTCGGCGGCGATGGCGAGCACTACCAGATGATGAGAAACGGTGACACGGTCATCGGCCTCTTCCAGGGCATGTTCGAAAAGAACATTCTCACCTTCAATCCCCGCTGGGACCAGTCGGGCAACACGGTCGAAGGTGCCACGGACGTCCGCGAGATTGCCGAGAAGCTCCGCGCCGACGGTATCGAACTCATGCAGGAGTCCCTGGACGCGGAGTCCGGGCCGGCCTCCTTCGCCATCGTCGATCCCGACGGCAACCCGATCCTGATCGATCAGCACGTCTGAGGCTTCGGTGGCCGCCCTGGTGGGCTCATACCCCCCCGCTTCAAGACACGCCGTGAATACATCCCTGTAGGCTCTTCGGCGACCTCCCTGTCGCCGAAGG
>JAZBOL010000082.1:0-23186 GCA_036351115.1 Lysobacterales bacterium
ATGATCTTGCGAACCTCGTCGTCGATGCGCCGGGCCGTCTCGTCGGAGACGTGCTTGTGCTGCGTCACGGAGCGGCCGAGGAAGACCTCGTCCTCGTCTTCCGTGTAGGTCAGCGGACCGAGCGCTTCCGTGAGGCCCCACTTGGTGACCATGTTGCGGGCGATCGAGGTCGCTCGCTCGATGTCGTTGGAAGCACCGGTGGTGACCGCTTCCTCGCCGAACACCTGCTCCTCGGCCACGCGGCCACCGAAGAGGCTTGCGAGCTGGCTTTCGAGCTGCCGCTTGGAAACGCTGTATTTGTCCTGCTCCGGCAGGAACATGGTCACACCCAGGGCGCGGCCACGCGGGATAATCGTGACCTTGTAAACCGGGTCGTGTTCCGGCACCAGGCGACCCACGATGGCGTGTCCGGCCTCGTGGTAAGCGGTCAGGAGTTTCTCCTTGTCGGACATGACCATGGAGCGGCGCTCGGAGCCCATGAGAATCTTGTCCTTGGCCCGCTCCATGTGGTCCATGGTGACCTCGCTGGCGTTGTCCCGGGCTGCGAACAGGGCCGCCTCGTTGACCAGGTTGGCGAGGTCCGCGCCGGAAAAGCCGGGCGTGCCGCGGGCGATCACACGCGCATCCACGCTGTCGGAAATCGGCACCTTGCGCATGTGCACCTTGAGGATCGCTTCGCGACCGAGGATATCCGGCAGGGGCACCACCACCTGGCGGTCGAAGCGCCCCGGACGCAGCAGCGCCGGGTCCAGGACATCCGGTCGGTTGGTCGCGGCGATGACAATGACGCCCTCGCCGCCCTCGAAGCCGTCCATCTCGACCAGCAACTGGTTCAGCGTCTGCTCACGTTCGTCGTGACCGCCGCCAAGGCCGGCGCCACGGTGGCGGCCCACGGCGTCGATCTCGTCGATGAAGATGATGCACGGGGCGTGTTTCTTGGCCGTTTCGAACATGTCGCGCACGCGGCTTGCGCCGACACCCACGAACATTTCCACGAAATCGGACCCGGAAATGCTGAAGAACGGCACCTTGGCCTCGCCGGCGATGGCGCGTGCCAGCAGGGTCTTACCCGTGCCGGGAGAACCGACCATGAGAATGCCGCGCGGAATGTGCCCGCCCAGCTTCTGGAATTTGCCCGGGTTGCGCAGGAACTCGACGAGTTCGCCGACCTCTTCCTTCGCTTCCTCCACGCCGGCCACGTCGGCGAAGGTCACGGTGACCTGGTCCTCGCCCTGGAGCTTGGCGCGGCTCTTGCCGAAGGACATGGCGCCACGGCCGCCCATGCCGCCCTGCATCTGGCGCATGAAGTACACCCAGAGACCGATAAGCAGGAGGACCGGGATGATGTTGATGATCAGGTCCATGATCACGGAACGCTGGGCCGGCGGCTCGGCCGTGATCTCCACGTCGTTTTCCAGCAGCTCGTCCACGAGCTTGGGATCCTGCGGACCCCGGGTGGAGAACTCGCTGCCGCTCGCATAGCGGCCCCGGATCGTGTGGCCCGACGCATCGCTCTGGATATGCACCTCGGTGATCTGACCGTTGCGCACCTGGTCCAGGAAGTCGGAGTAGGTGAGTTCGTTGGGTTGCGTCGAAACGCTGGCGTAGTGGTTGAAGATCGACATCAACACCACGGCGATGATCGCCCACGTGAGCAGATTTTTCACGAGGTCGTTCGACGGTTTCTGTTCGTTGTTTCCGGCCATCAGAATTCCTGATTGCTGAAGTGAAATGGGTCTGGGGCGGCTAATTCCCCGGCGTATCTGTCAGTCTAGCCTGACATGAAGCGCTTAGCCATTAAAAGACCGCCCCATGATATAGACCTCGCGGCTACGCGGACGTGAAGCCGCGGGCTTTTTGATCGACACCTTGTCGAACACGGCGCGGCAATCGCCGAGGAAGGGGTCAAAGCCTTCACCCTGGAACACTTTGACCAGAAAATCGCCCCCGGGTTTCAGCCAGTTCTTCGCGAAATCGAGTGCGAGTTCGGCGAGGTACATGGCGCGAGGCTGATCGACCGCCCGCATACCACTGATGTTGGGCGCCATGTCGGATAACACAAGATCGACCTTGCCGCCCTCGAGCGCCGCCTCCAGCGCTGCCAGGGGCTCATTTTCCGTGAAATCCCCCTCGATGACCGTGACCCCTTCCAGGGGCTCCATGGGAAGGATGTCCAGGGCGAAGATCCTGCCGTTGCCCTCCTGTACCCGTTGCACCACCTGGCACCACGCGCCCGGGGCCGCGCCGAGGTCCACGACCCGCTGACCCTTGCGCAGGAGCCCATGGCGCTCGTGCAATTCCTGGAGTTTGAAGGCTGCCCTGCCCCGAAAACCCTCGCGCTGCGCCTGCTGCACGTAGGGATCGTCGAAATGCTCGTTCAACCAGCGACGGCTGCTTTTGCTTTTGCCCACGGTGGACGATTCCTTGATGCGGACATGCGATAATGGCGTTTTACGACCCAGAGTTCCATGCCATGAGCCTTTCCAATGCCCAGCGCCGATATCTGCGTGGCCTGACCCACGGAATCAGCCCGGTGGTGATGGTGGGCGACAAGGGTCTCACCGACACCGTGCTCGAAGCCATCGACGAAGCCCTTGACCGGCACGAGCTGGTGAAGATACGCCTGCGCACCGATCGTGAAACACGCAAGGCCTGGAGCCGGGAAATCGAATCCCGCTTCGGCGCCGAACCGGTGCACGCCATCGGCCAGGTCGCCTGCTACTACCGCCGCAACCCGGAACGCACGGTGGTGGAACTGCCGAAGCGCTGATTTCCCCATGAAGAGCCAGCTTTCCCTGGACCCCCAGGGTCGAAATCACATTCGCTCCGTCAGCGCCGAGGGGCTGCGGATCGGGGACGCGGTGTACGCAGGCTCCGTCATCGTCGCGCCAGACGCCGTCATCGAGGACTGGCCGCCGGCATCACTGGAATCGCTGGAGGAAGAGCACTTCTCGGCAGTGCTTGCGTTCAAGCCCGAGGTGGTCCTGCTGGGGACCGGGGCCACTCAGCGGTTTCTGCATCCCGGCCGGCTCGCGCCGCTCTACCGGGCGGGGATCGGGGTGGAAACCATGACCACGGCGGCGGCGTGCCGCACCTACAACATCCTCGTGGCCGAGGAGCGGCGCGTGGTGGCCGCCCTCCTGCCTCACGACGCCTGAGCCCTGCCAGGCGCCGCAAGCTACTTGACGTAGGGCATTTCCGACACGCCTTCCTGGTTGGATATTTCGCGAAGACGCACGAGGGCAGCGATCTGAACCTGACGGACGCGCTCGCGCGTGACCCCGAGCAATTGCCCAACCTCTTCCAGGGTCCGGCGCCCCTTGCCGTGCAGACCAAAGCGATGTTCGACGACCACGCGCTGCTGATTCGGCAGCAGTTCGAGCCAGTGGTCCAAAAGCTGGTTCGCGGCCTGGTCGGCGTATTCGGTTTCCGGGCCCCGGTGGTTTTCGTCCGTGAGCGTCTCCACCAGCGGCCGATCCGAACCGTGGCTCATGGGCTCGTCAGCCGATGCAGTCGGCTCGTTGAGGCGGAACAGGTGATGCAGGTCGTCCACGGAACGCTCGAGTTGTGTGGCCACTTCCTCCTGCGTCGGTTGGCGGCCAAGCTGCTGCTCGAGTTCGCGGGACGCCCGCAGGAACGTGGTCAGCTCCCGAATGACGTGGATCGGAAGCCGCACCGTGCGGCACTGGTTCATGATCGCGCGCTCGACGGACTGGCGTATCCACCAGGTCGCGTAGGTCGAAAAGCGACAGCCCCGCTCCGGGTCGAATTTTTCAACCGCGCGGATCAGACCGAGATTGCCTTCCTCGATCAGGTCCAGCAGGGGCAGACCCCGGTTGATGTAGGCCCGTGCGACTTTCACCACGAGGCGAAGATTGGCCTGGATCATGCGCTGGCGACTGGCGACGCAACCCTTGAGTGCCGCCCGGGAGAGGGATTTTTCCTCGTCCGCGGTCAACAGGGCCGTGCGACCGATTTCACTGAGATAGATGCGTGTGACGTCGCCGTGGTGTGCGGGACGTGACGTGGTTTTGGACGTACTGGACTTCGGAACGCGCAGGGCCTCCGCCTTGCGGTTCTTGATCGGTGTCGCCGCGCTGTCGCGGCGGGACTTCGTCGTGCCTCCCATCCTTTCCTCCCCTCAGGATTTTCCGGGTGACGATGCAGGGTGCATCGCCTGCGGACCGACCGTTTTTACCGTTGATCCGGAACCATCCGGGAGACAGCGGCTGCTGTTTTTATTTGGGCGGGGAACAGAAGCTACCACAAGTCGGCCGCGCTGTCACAGCAACCTGACACAAAATCTGCTAAAGCGCCTTAACGCGATGGCAGAAACTGCAGCGGATCGACAGGTTTTCCATCGCGGCGAATTTCGAAATGGAGCACCGATTCGCTCTGTCCGTTCCGGCCCACCTCGGCGATCTTCTGGCCCTGGCTGACGCGCTCGCCCTCGGCCACGAGACGCCGGCGATTGTGCGCATAGGCGCTGAGCATGCGCTCGTCATGCTTCACGATGACGAGTTCGCCATAACCAATGAGGCCATTCCCGCTGTATACCACCTCGCCGCCGCCGGCGGCGCGCACCGGCGCACCTTCCGTCGCCGCGATGTCGATACCGTTACGCGTGGGGTCACCGGCCTTGAAGCTGCGCAGCAGCCTGCCGTCCGCCGGCCAGATCCATCCCTTGCCGCCACTCGCCGCGGGTCGTGTTGCCGCCGGAGGCGCGGGTTTCAACGGCGGCGGACTCGACGAGCCCGCGGGCTTCGGCGCCGGTTGGCTGGCGACTTGCGGAGGCGGAGACGTCGCCGGAGAGCCGGCGGTCGTGCTCGCGGGTCGTGTCGTCGTGGTACTCCGACTCGATGGCGATCGGATGCCCGCGGTGCTGACCCCCGCCGTCGCGGCGCCGGGCGGACGCCGCAGCCGCACGACCTGGTCCGGATAGATCGTGTAGGGGGACGAAATGTCGTTCCAGCGGGCGAGGTCCCGAAAGTCGAGGTCGTACTTGAAGGCAATGCCGTAGAGCGTGTCACCCCGTTGTACGCGGTACAGGCCATCCACCGGGATCTCGGCCGCTGGCGGCCGGCTGGAGCGTTCCACCACCGGCGCCGGGGGATGCGTCGCGCAGGCGGTCAGGACCGCGCAGACCAGGAGGACACACCAGGACCGCAGCAGGCGCCTTCCGTCACCCACGGGGCGCGGAATCAGGCCACCAATCGCCGGTTGCCCCGCCCCCATGCCGGGTCAGGCGAGTCCGCTCAGCATGGGAACGAAGACAACACCTCCGAGATCTTCCGTGTCGAACCCTTCCTCGGTGCGCTCTATGCGAAGCAAGCGCTGTTCGTCGCCACGGTCCAGGGGCATAACGAGGCGGCCACCCACGCGCAGCTGAGCCACGAGGTCTTCCGGAATCGTGCGCGCCGCCGCGGTCACCATCACCCCATCGAATGGCGCCTGGCTGGCCCAGCCCGCGTGGCCGTCCGCATGGCGGGCGTGCACGTTGTTGAGCCGGAGGCGGTGAAACAGGCGACGGGCGGAACGCAGCAATTCCTTGATCCGCTCTACGGTGAAAACTTCCTGGACGAGCTGCGCGAGCACGGCGGCCTGGTAGCCCGACCCCGTGCCTACCTCGAGCACCTTGTTCATGCCACCACCCTCGAGCAGCGCTTCCGTCATGCGGGCGACGATCCAGGGTTGGGAAATGGTCTGGCCCTGGCCGATCGGCAGTGCCGTGTCCTCGTAGGCGCGACTGTTCAGCGCCTCGTCCACGAAGGCGTGCCGGGGGGTATTCATGATGGCCGCGAGCACGCGCTCGTCCTTGATTCCCTTGTCCCGCAGCCGTTTGACGAGCCGATCGCGCGTACCCGGTGACGTCATGCCGATTCCCAGGGCATCCGCCGGCAAGGTGCGCCGATGAATCACGCGGTGCCCTGCCGGTCCTGCCCGGCTTTCACCGGCGGCGCTTCGTCGGCTGGGTTGATGGTCGAGACCCAGCCCGCCACCTGGTCCAGCGCCTGGTAGCGCGTCAAATCCACGTGGATCGGCGTCACGGAGATGTAGCCGCGACGGATCGCGTGGAAATCCGTTCCCGGACCCGCGTCCTCTTCCTCGCCCGCCGGCCCGATCCAGTAGATCGGCCGACCCCGCGGATCCCGGGTGGCAATGCACGGTTCGGCGCGATGGCGGTGTCCCAGACGCGTCACTTCGAAACCGGAAATCTCGTCCCAGGGCAAATCCGGAATGTTGACATTCAGGATGGTGTCCGCGGGCAGCGGATCACGGCGCAGCTGCTGCACCAGGCGGGCGGCCGCCTCGGCGGCCGTTTCGAAATGCACGGGGTTTTCGTCCGAAACGAGGGAAAGCGCGATGGCCGGCAATCCGAGAAAGCGTCCCTCCATGGCGGCCGCGACCGTCCCGGAATAAATCACGTCGTCACCGAGGTTGGCGCCATGATTGATACCGGAGACCACCATGTCCGGGTCCTCGTCGAGGAGACCGGTCAGGGCGATGTGAACACAATCCGTTGGGGTGCCGGACACCCGGTGCACGTTCGCGGACAGCTCGTGAATCCGGATCGGGGAATCCAGGGTCAGGGAATTGCTGGCCCCGCTGCAGTTGCGGTCCGGGGCGACGATCGTGATTCGCCCCAGGTCAGCGAGCCGTTTCGCCAGGACCTGGATGCCGGTGGCCGACAGGCCATCGTCGTTGCTGACTAGCATGTGCATGATCGGGCGTCGTCCTCCGGGAGCCAGGGCGTTCACACAAAGGGGGTAAGGGGCGGTGCTATTGTACGGCGTTGCCGACGATTCGTGAACGCGTGATCACCGTGAGCCGGAAAGACGACAGGACCCCGGACGGGGAAGAGTGTTGGGAGACCCGCGCGGGTGACGACGGGGAGGATGATGCCGCCCTGTTCCGGGAAGCGATGGCTGACGCCAGACCGCTCGAACTCGAACCCCGGGTGGTGCACCAGCGCCCTCGCCCGGCGCCCGTGCCGCGCCAGCGCCTCCGGGACGAGCGTGCCGTCCTGGAGGAACTCCTGGAGGAACCGGTACCCGGCGAGGACCTCGAACTGGAAACGGGCGAGGAACTTCGCTTTCTGCGCAATGGCTACCCGCCCCGACTCATCAAACGCTTGCGCCGGGGCGACTTCGTCATCCACATGCACCTCGATCTGCATCACATGACCCACGATGTCGCACGGGACAACCTGCTGGCCTTCCTGGACGATGCGGTTCGCCGGGATGCGGGCTGCGTGCGGATCGTGCACGGTAAGGGGTTGCGTTCACGCCGAGGCCCCGTTCTCAAGATGCTGGTTAATCGCCTGTTGCGGCGACACCCCTCGGTCATTGCTTTTACGAGCTGCCGCCCGGTGGATGGCGGCACGGGGGCGGTGGTCGTACTCCTGCGTCCACGCCGCCACTGAGACGGCGATTCCGCGGAACGCTACTTGATCAGGCGGAGCTTGGGACCGTCCGATTTCGGCCCATCCGGGCCCTGCCCGTCCGGGCCGGAATCACTGTCCGGCGGCGTGGGATCATCGTCCTCGTCACCGCCGGCAAACATCATTCCCTGGCCGTTCTCCCGCGCGTAGATGGCGAGGATGGCGTGCATGGGCAGCCAGATGTCCCGGGACACACCGCCGAAACGCGCCTTGAAGCTCACCGCATCGTTTTCCAGGAGCAGGTTGCCCGTGGCGGTGGGCGAGATGTTCAGAACGACACGGCCTTCCTGGATCGCCTGCGGCGGAACTTCCACCTCCGCCGCGTCCGCGTCCGCAATGATGTGCGGTGTGAAATCGTTGTCCAGGATCCACTCGTAGAGCGCCCTGAGCAGGTACGGCTTGCTGGAGGTCATGCCCGGAACGGTCGATCGATGATGCGGGCTCAGGCCGCGTTGAGGATCAGCTCGCGCTCCGCCTGCGTGAGGCTCTGCTTGAAGGACTTCCGGCTGAACAAACGCTGGATGTAAGCCTGCACGGACTTGGCCGATTTACCCAGGTCGATGCCGTAGGCCGGCAGCCGCCAGAACAGGGGAGCGAGGGTGCAGTCCACCAGGCTGAGCTCGTCACTCAACACGAATTCGTGGTTCCTGAACAGTTCGTCGGCGGCAATGATGCCCTCCTTGAGCTGTTTGCGCGGGGCCTCGGCCTTTTTGCCGGTGGCGGCCACGATGGCGTGCGCCAGCGGGTACCAGTCACGAAGCACCCGGTGGTGCACCAGCCGCAGCTGGGCACGGGACACGGGATCGACGGGCATGAGCGGCGGATGGGGATAGCGCTCGTCGAGGTACTCGTTGATCACTCCGGCGTCGTACAGCACCAGGTCGCGGTCAACCAGGGTCGGAGTCTCGTTGTAGGGCGTCAGTTCCGCCATGTCCTCGGCTGCGGAAGGGTCCGCATCGACATCGACGATTTCGACGTTGATGCCTTTCTCGGCCAGGACAAAGCGGACCCGGTGGCACTCCAGGCTCTCAGCGGAAGAGTAGAGGGCCATCGTGGAACGGCCTTTGACGGATATGGACACAGCTTGTCTCCCCAGGGATGGCGGTTTCTTGGAACCACCGTTGATTGTAACGAACGCTGGACCGCCGGCCACGCGAGGCCGGCGGCTGTCGCATCTTAATGGACGTCGCGCCAGTACTCGGCTTTGAGCAGGTAGGCAATCAGCGCGAACACGGCAAGGAACGCCATGACCCACACCCCGATACTCTTGCGCTTCAGCACGGCCGGCTCGGCCGAGTAGGTCAGGAACGCGGTCAGGTCACGCATGGCGACCTTGTATTCTTCCGGGCTCATGGTGCCCGCCTCGACCACTTCCAGGCCCGTCATGACCTGTTTCTGCGCGCCGTCCACGGTCTGCATTTCGTAAACCGGCTCCTGGATACCCTGGAGGTCCCAGGTGACGTGCGGCATGGCGGAATTCTCCAGCACCGTGTTGTTCCAGCTCCCGTCTTCCTGCCGGTAGTAGGACAGCAGGTAGGCATGAATCCAGTCCGGGCCCCGGGACCGGCCGGTAACCGACAGGTCGGGCGGCGCCTTGCCGAACCATTCCTCGCCCTGCTTCTTGGTCATGGCGTTGGTCATGGTGTCGCCGATTTTCTTGTCCCCGAACACGAGGTTGCTCATGACCATCTCTTCGCTCAGTTCGAGGTCCTCGGCCAGACGCGAATAGCGGACAAACTCCATGCTGTGGCAACCAGCGCAGTAGTTCACGAACAGTTTGGCGCCGCGTTGCAGGCTGGCGAGGTCGTTGACGTTGACCTCGGACGGCGGAAAGTCTCCGGCACGGCCCGCCGCGAACACTTCGGCGGCTGCCAGCAGCAGCGCACCGGCCCAGAGGGCCGGCCGCAGGTTTTTGTTGTTTTGGTTCCGTTTCATCAGTGTGTCACCCTTTCCGGCACCGGTTT
Source organism: Lysobacterales bacterium (assembly GCA_036351115.1). Lineage (GTDB taxonomy): Bacteria > Pseudomonadota > Gammaproteobacteria > Xanthomonadales > SZUA-36 > Marinihelvus. Next base: position 9,406 of record JAZBOL010000082.1, read on the forward strand.
TGTCGCCCCGTTCTTACTGAAGAACCAGAGCCCCGCGAAGAACCCGAAGTACACAACCGTCCAGATCTGGGACTCGAGCGTCTCCGCCGGCGTACCCTCGGCCATGCCGAGCATGCCCAGGCGGATAAAGGCGATCGTGAAGATGCCCAGGAGGATCTTGTACCACCAGCCCTTGTAACGGATGGACTTGACCGGAGAACGGTCGAGCCAGGGCACGGCGAACAGGATCATGACCGCGGCGCCCATGAGAATGACGCCTCCGAGCTTGTCCGGCACGGCGCGCAGGATCGCGTAGTAGGGCGTGAAGTACCACACCGGCTTGATGTGCTCCGGCGTCACCAGCGGATTGGCCGGCACGAAGTTGTCATACTCGAGGAACAGCCCGCCACCCGTCGGCCAGAAGAAGACCACGAAGGCGACGATCAGCAGGAACACGGCCGCGCCGAAGATATCCTTGACCGTGTAGTAGGGGTGGAAGGGAATGCCGTCCAGGGGCACGCCGTCTTCGCCCTTCTTTTCCTTGATCTCGATACCGTCCGGGTTGTTGGACCCTACCTCGTGCAGTGCCGTCAGGTGGAGCACCACCAGCCCGAGCAGGGCGATCGGCAGCGCGATGACGTGCAGCGCGAAGAACCGGTTCAGCGTGGCGTCGGAGATGAAGTAGTCACCCCGGATCCACTCCACGAGCGGCTCGCCGATGTACGGCAGGGCGCCGAACAGGTTGATGATCACCTGTGCTCCCCAGTAGGACATCTGCCCCCAGGGCAGCACATACCCGAGGAAGGCCTCGGCCATGAGCAGCAGGTAGATCAGCACCCCGAACACCCAGATGAGTTCCCGCGGCTTGCGGTAAGAACCGTAGAGCAGCGCCCGGAACATGTGCAGGTACACCACGATGAAGAAGAAGGACGCGCCGGTGCTGTGCAGGTAGCGCATCAGCCAGCCGTACTCCACGTCGCGCATGATGTATTCGACGGACGCGAACGCTTCCGTGGCGGACGGCTTGTAATGCATCGTCAGGAAGATGCCGGTCACGATCTGCAGGACCAGCACCAACAGTGAAAAGGAGCCGAAGTAGTACCAGAAGTTGAAGTTCTTCGGTGCGTAGTACTTCGCCAGGTGGTCGTTCCAGAACTGGGTGACGGGCAGGCGCTTGTCCACCCACTCCATCACGGCATTAGAGCTCTGGCTCATCTCTTCAGCGGTTTTCGCCATCTCAAGCAGCCCCCTCAGGATCGACACCGATCATCAGCGTCGTGTCGTTTACGAATGTGTAGGGCGGAACCTTCAGATTGGTGGGCGCCGGAACGCCGGCGTACACCCGCCCCGAGTTGTCGAACTTGGACTTGTGACACGGGCAGTAGAAACCGCCCTTCCAGTCATCATCGAACGGCTGCGGCTCGACCTTCGGCAGCACCTGCGGGATGCAGCCCAGGTGCGTGCAGTGCATGTTCACCACGAAGAATTCGGGACGCACCGCGCGGGCTTCGCCGGTCACGTACGTGGGCTGCTCCGACTCTTCCGAGGCCGGATCGCGCAGACGATCATCCACGGACGGCAGGGCAGCCAGCATTTCTTCGCTGCGCTTCAGGATGCCGATGGTCTGACCGCGCCACACGACGCGGAGAATCTGTCCTTCCTTCAGGTTTGCCAGGTTGACTTCCACCGGCGCTCCGACGGCCTTGGCCTTGGCGCTGGGGAACCAGGTTTTGATGAAGGGGACGGCAGCGAAACCGACGCCAACGGCGCCGACAGCAGACGTGGTAGCGACGAGAAAACGCCGCCTTCCGGTGTTCACGCCATCAGATGACATGGCCTACTCCAGTTTTGCAGTGCGGTGCGGCCGAACGAATCGGCGGACACAGCCGTTTGAGGATCCAAGCAAAGCGCGCTGATCGGCATGGTTAACAGCGTTTCAACGCTTTTACGACAGCGCATTATTCCCATCGGCCGCTGAAAAAGCCGTGAATAACGCGTGACCCGGCGTTCAATTTTGGGGCGAAACCAAGATCCCCAATCGACGACGCGGGCGGGGCCGCTTTTGTTGGCCAGATTGTCACCCGGGTCAATCCCCCATTCTATCCGAATCGGCCCATGCGGGACAACGGCTTTGGCGCTAGACTCGGCGCCATGGATACCCGTGTCGAAACGCGTTCGCAACGGTGGCGCCCTTGAGCCAGTCGGGCAACCTGTTCCTGTTTCTCGTGCGCTCCGTCACCGCCGGTCTCGCCCTCGCGTTTCTCGCCGTGCTCCTGGTACCCGACCTGCGGGATCGCATCCTCGGCGCCCGCCCGGGGCAGGACCCCCTGCCGACCCGGGTGTCCTTCGCCGACGCAGTGGACCGGACGGCGCCGTCAGTCGTGAGCCTGTACACCCGGTCGCTCGAGTACCGGCAGATGAGTCCCCAGTTTCAGCGCCTCCTGGGACGTCCCTACCTCGAGAACTACCGGCGCGACATGGGATCCGGCGTGATCATGCGCAGCGATGGCTACATCCTGACCAACGAGCACGTGGTCAGTGGCGTGGACGACATCGCGGTGGCGCTGTGGGATGGCCGCTTCGCCAGCGCCGAGGTGGTGGGTGTCGATCCCGCGACGGACCTCGCCGTGCTCAAGGTCGAACTCGACGGCTTGCCGGAAGCCCCCCTCGCGGAAGACCGCCAGCCACGGGTCGGCGACGTGGTCCTGGCCATCGGCAATGCCCTGGGACTCAGTCACACGGTCACCCTCGGCATCGTCAGCGCCACGGGCCGCAACGACCTTCGCGCCCAGCTGTACGAAGACTTCATCCAGACCGATGCGGCCATCAACGCCGGCAACAGCGGCGGTGCGCTGGTCAACGTCGAGGGCGAGGTGATCGGCATCAATACGCGCAACCTGAGCCGCGCCGTCGGCGGCCAGAACATCGGCTTCGCCATCCCCATCGCCAGCGCCCGGGACGTCATGCAGCAGGTGATCGAGTACGGCACGGTCCGCCGCGGCTGGCTGGGCGCCACTTTCATGGATCTTCCCCTCTCCGTGCAGGAAGACGGCAGCGCCGTGCGCCGCGGCGTCCGGGTTCGCGACGTTGACCCGCGCGGTCCGGCCTGGAACGCCAGCCTGCGCTCCGGCGACACCCTGCTGTCCATCAACGGCGTCGAGACCAACGACCCGCGCACCACCCTGCTCCTCGTGTCCCGCATGGAACCCGGCGAACGCGTCAGCCTGCGCATTCAGCGCGATGGCAGCATTTTCGAAACCTACGCGGTGCTGATCCAGCAGCCACCGCTCCGCTAACGAAGCGAAGCCGGAATGCCGTCGCCCGTGAGGGAACCCGAAGGGCGACCACCCGATCCCGAAGCGGGAAGCCCCGCCGAGCCCGCACGGGCCGCGCCGATCCCCGGGCGGGGAAGGCCCGCCGAGCCCCGTCAGGCTTTCGGGAGCGTGACTCCCCGCTGCCCCTGGTATTTGCCGCCCTTGTCCCGGTAGGAGGTCTCGCACTCCTCGTCGGACTCGAAGAACAGGAACTGCGCCACGCCCTCGTTGGCATAGATACGCGCCGGCAGCGGGGTGGTGTTCGAAAACTCCAGCGTGACGTGGCCTTCCCACTCGGGCTCGAGCGGGGTGACGTTCACGATGATCCCGCACCGCGCATAGGTCGATTTCCCAAGGCACACGGTCAGGACATTCCGGGGAATCCGGAAGTACTCCACCGTGTGCGCGAGGGCGAAGGAATTGGGCGGGATGATGCAGGAATCGCCTTCGAAGTCGACGAAACTGTTCTCGTCAAAGGCCTTAGGATCCACGACGGCCGAGTTGATGTTCGTGAAAATCTTGAACTGGTTTGCGCAGCGGCCGTCATAGCCGTAGCTCGAGGTGCCGTAGGAAACGAGGCGATTGCCGTCGGCGGTGCGGCGCACCTGGCTCGCCTCGAAGGGTTCGATCATGCCGTGCTCTTCCGCCATGCGGCGAATCCAACGGTCAGACTTGATGCTCATGCAGGGTGACTCCAGCGGCCGGGCCGTTGCGGGACGCGTGCCGGCTTAACGGTTTTCCAGGTTGATTTGGGGCAGGTCGAGTTTGAGATTGCGGTCCCGCAGGGACAGTTCCGCCGCCGTGCGGCGGGCAAAGGCCCGGTAGCTCGCCGCGACCTCGCTGTCAGGAGCGGCGGCGACCGTGGGGCGCCCTTCATCGAGTGCGAGCCGGATCTCGATGTCCAGGGGCAGGCGTCCGAGCAAGGGGATGTCGAAATCCTCCGCCATGCGTTCGCCGCCCCCCTGCCCGAAAATCGGCTCCTCGAAGCCGCACTGACTGCAAATGTGCGTGGACATGTTCTCCACGACGCCCAGGACCGGCACGTTCAGCTTGCGGAACATCTGCAGGGCGCGGCGCGCATCCAGCAATGCGATGTCCTGGGGGGTCGTCACGATCACCGCCCCCGCCACCGGGATGCTCTGCACCAGGGTGAGCTGGATGTCACCGGTGCCGGGGGGCAGATCGATGATCAGGTAGTCGAGTTCGCCCCAGTCCGTATCGCTCAGTTGCTGCTTGAGCGCCGAGGTCACCATGGGACCGCGCCAGATCATGGCCGACTCCTCTTCCACCAGGAACCCCATGGACATGACTTTCACCCCATGGGCCTCGTGCGGAATGATGCGCTTGTCCGCCACGGTGGGCTGTCCGCTGACGCCGAGCATGCGCGGCATGCTGGGGCCATAGATGTCCGCGTCCAGGATGCCGACCCGTGCGCCGTCCGCCGCCAGGGCCAGGGCCAGGTTGACGGCCGTGGTGGACTTGCCGACACCGCCTTTGCCGGAAGCGACCGCGATGATGTTGCGAATGCCGGCATGGGGGCTCAGCTCGCCCTGTACCGCGTGGCTCAGCACCTTCCAGGTGACGTTGCAGGTTGCCGCGGAGGCCACGCCCGCATTCACGAGCGACTCCTCGACCCGCGCGGCGAGCTCCGCCTTGAACCCGTCCGCGGGCAGGCCCAGGCGCAGATTCACGGCGACCCGGTCGCCGTCCACCCCAACCGCCTGCACCCAGCCGGCGCTGACCAGGTCCTGGTCGAGGTGGGACGCCGGAATTTCCGCCAGCGCGGCGCGGACTGACGCTTCGGTGCTGGGAGCCATGGAGAACCTCGGGGAATCGAAACAGCCGCGGATTGTAACGCCTTCCCCGTGAACGGTGCAGGGCCGGGTCGCAGCATGCGATAATCGTCCGCTTCGCCGATCACAAACCGTCGCACCGGGATCCGCCAACCTGCACCGATTCCGGAAGCGAGCCGAAGCCATGACCGACAAGCCACGCCAGATACTGATCACCGCCGCCCTGCCCTACGCCAACGGCTCGATCCACCTCGGCCACATGCTCGAGTACGTCCAGACCGATATCTGGGCCCGGTTCCAGCGTGCCCAGGGGCACGAGGTCTATTTCGCCTGGGCGGACGACGCGCACGGCACGCCGATCATGCTCTCGGCCCAGCGCCAGGGCATCACGCCCGAGGCGCTCATCGAGCGCATGAATGCCGAGCACCAGCAGGATTTCCGGGACTTCGGCCTGAGCTACGACAACTTTTCCTCGACCCACGCTGATGCCAACCGTGAACTGGTCAGCATGATTTACGAGCGACTGCGCGAGGGCGGGCACGTGGTGAGCAAGACCATCAGCCAGTTCTATGACGAGCAGGAAGGCATGTTCTTGCCGGACCGCTTCATCAAGGGCACGTGCCCCAAGTGCGGGGCCGAAGACCAGTACGGCGACAGCTGCGAAGTCTGCGGCAGCACCTACGCCCCGACGGACCTGATCGATCCCCGTTCCGCGGTCAGCGGGACCACGCCGGTGATGCGTGACTCGGAGCACGATTTCGTGCGCCTCGGCGACTTCGAGGAGTCCCTCAAGGCATGGATGGCCGACGGCACGCTGCAACCCGAGGTCGTGAACAAGCTCCAGGAGTGGTTCACGGATGGCCTCCGGGACTGGGACGTCACCCGCGACGCACCCTATTTCGGTTTCCTGATCCCCGGCACCGAGGACAAGTATTTCTATGTCTGGGTGGATGCCCCGGTCGGTTACATGGCCAGCTTCCGTGAGCTCGCAGAGCGCGAGGGCCTCGATTTCGACGCCTGGTGGAAGCCGGACACGACCACCGAGCTGTACCACTTCATCGGCAAGGACATCGTGTACTTTCACACCCTGTTCTGGCCGGCCATGCTCATGGGCGCCGGTTTGCGGACGCCGACGGCGGTCTACGCCCACGGGTTCCTCACCGTGGACGGCACCAAGATGTCCAAGTCCCGCGGTACCTTCATCATGGCCCGCACCTACCTCGATCACCTCGACCCGGACGCGCTGCGCTACTACTTCTGCGCCAAGCTCGGCGCCGGGCTTGGCGACATCGATCTCAACCTCGAGGATTTTGTCGCCCGGGTAAATTCGGACCTGGTGGGCAAGGTGGTCAACATCGCCAGCCGCTGCGCCGGCTTCATCCACCGCGGCAGCGACGGGCAGCTCGCAGCGGCGTTGCCGGATGCGGAACTGTATGCCGATTTTCTCGGCGAGCGGGCGGACATCGCGGCGGACTTCGAGGCCCGAAACTACCAGTCCGCCATCCGACGCATCATGGCGCTGGCGGACCGGGCCAACCGCTACATCGACGAGCACAAACCCTGGATCATGGCCAAGGAAGACGGGAACGAAGCCGCGGTCCAGGCCGTCTGCACCCAGGGCATCAATCTGTTCCGGGTGCTGATCACCCTGTTGGCCCCGGCGATTCCTTTCACGGCGGAGCGCGCCGCCGGATTCCTGGGGCGGGAAGTGCGTCTCTGGTCCGATCTCGATGAGCCTCTGGTGGGGGCGAAGCTGGAGCCCTTCCGTCCCCTGCTGCACCGCATCGACCCGGTGAAAGTCGGCGCGATGGTGGAAGCGTCGAAAGACTCGCTGCAGGTAACGGAGGCGTCGTCCTCGCGCGAACCCGAAGCGCCAGAGACGCCGAAGGCGCTCGACCTGGCCGGGGAAATCACCATTGACGACTTCCTCAGGGTGGATCTGCGCGTGGCGCGCATCGTCAAGGCCGAGGCCGTGCCGGAGGCGGACAAGCTTCTGCGCCTGACCCTGGATCTCGGTCCTGAGCAGCGCAACGTCTTCGCGGGCATCAAGTCGGCTTACGAACCGGCGCAGCTGGAAGGGCGGCTGACCGTGATGGTCGCGAACCTCAAGCCCCGGAAAATGCGCTTCGGCGTGTCCGAGGGTATGGTGCTCGCGGCCGGCGGTGAGGCGGGCCTCTTCATCCTCAGCCCCGATGCGGGCGCCGAACCCGGTGACCGGGTGACCTGAGCGGTCGTGGCCCTCGTGTCGCCAGTCCGGTGCCCGACAGTCCGGTGCCCGACAGTCCGGTGAAGGAGCTCGCCCTCATCCTGGTCAGCACGGTGCTGGCCAACAACTTCGTGCTGGTCCGCTTCCTCGGCCTGTGCCCGTTCATGGGCGTGTCGAACAAGCTCGAGGGCGCCATCGGCATGTCGGTGGCGACCGCCTTCGTGCTGACCCTGTCCAGCGTCGCCGGTTACCTGGTCCACACCTACCTGCTGGCGCCCCTGGGCCTGGAATATCTCTCGACCCTGGCGTTCATCCTCGCCATCGCCGTCACGGTACAGCTCACGGAAATGGTCATGCGACGCACGAGCCCCCTGCTGTATCGCGTGCTGGGCATCTTTCTCCCCCTGATCACCAGCAACTGCGCGGTGCTTGGCGTGGCCCTGCTGAACGTGCAGGAACAGCACAACCTGCTCGAATCCGCGCTCTACGGCTTCGGGGCGGCCGTGGGGTTCGGGCTGGTCCTGGTCATGTTTTCGGCGATCCGTGAGCGCCTTGCCTTCGCGGACGTGCCGGCGCCGTTCCAGGGCGCTTCCATCGGCCTCATCACCGCCGGGCTCATGGCGCTTGGTTTCATGGGCTTCAGCGGCCTGGCCAACCTGTGAGGCGGGTGCCGTGCTGACGCCGCTGCTCCTGTTCACCGGCCTGGCTCTCGCCCTGGGCGTTGGCCTGGGCTGGGCGGCAAAGCGCTTTCGCGTCGAATCCGACCCGGTGGTGGACCAGATCGACGCCCTGTTGCCGCAGACCCAGTGCGGCCAATGCAACTATCCCGGTTGCCGCCCCTACGCCGAGGCCATTGCTGCCGATGAGGCCGACATCAACCAGTGTCCGCCGGGGGGCGAGGCGGGCGTTCGCGCCCTGGCGGACCTGCTGGGCCGGGAGCCGAAACCCCTGAACCCGGAAAACGGCGAGGACACGGGTCCGACGGTCGTGCGCATCGACGAGTCGCGGTGCATCGGTTGCACCCTGTGCATCCAGGCCTGTCCCGTGGATGCGATTCTCGGCGCCCCGAAACTCATGCACACGGTCATCGAGGCGTCGTGCACGGGGTGTGACCTGTGCATCCCACCCTGCCCCGTCGACTGCATCGACATCGTGCCGCCGACACCGCGTTTTGACGACTGGCGGCCCGGCATCCCGTTGCGCGTGGTGGCGTCGTGAGTCACCGGACGAGGAGCGGGGCCGATGAGTGAGCGGAACCCGGCCGGCGAGATCCGCCTGCATCGCTTTCATGGCGGCCTGCGCCTGCGCCACAACAAGCAGGTGGCGTGCCGCTATCCCCTCGAGCGTCTGCCGGTTCCGGAGCAGCTCATCGTGCCCCTGTTGCAGCACCGCGGCGCACCGGCGCGCTGCGTCGTGGAGCCCGGCCAGTCCGTGCTTCGCGGCCAGCTGCTGGGCGACCTGCCGGACGCCGCGGGCCGCGGCGCGCGGGTGCACGCGCCGACCTCCGGAACGGTTCGCGCCATCGAAACCCGGGCCATGGCGCACCTGACGGGCCAGGCCGGCCCCTGCGTCATCATCGAGGCGGATGGCGAGGATCGCTGCGCGCCCGCCGAGGGCATCGCCGATGCCCTGAATGCCGCACCGGCCATCCTGCGTGAGCGCCTCCGGGAAACGGGGGTTGTTGGCCTGGGGGGCGCGGTGTTTCCGACCTACAACAAGGTGCAGGGCACGGTCCGTGACGGGGTCCAGGGCGACGGGTCGATCCACACGCTGATCCTGAACGGCGCCGAATGCGAACCCTACATCGCCTGTGACGAGATGCTCATGCGGGAACAGGCGGATCGGGTCCTGATGGGCGCGGAGTTGCTGCGGCGAGCCGTCGGCGCGCAGCGCGTACTCATCGCCATCGAGGACCCGATGAACCGGGTGGAAGGCGCGCTGCGGGACGCAGCTGTGCCGCCTGGCGCGGTGCCCGCAGAGATCGTCCTCGTACCCGCCATCTATCCCGAAGGCGGTGAACGGCAACTGGTCCAGACCCTGACGGGACGGGAGGTACCCGAAGGCGGTACACCGCGGGACCTGGGCTTGCTGGTGCAGAACGTCGCCACCGCCGCCGCGGCCCGGGACGCCATCCTCGACGGCCAGCCGCTGATCGAACGCATCGTGACCGTCACCGGCAACGGTGTGCGCGATCCGCGCACGGTCATCGCGCGTATCGGCACGCCGGTCGCCAGGCTTATCGAGGCTGCGGGGGGCTACACGGACGACGTCGCGCGGCTCGTCGTCGGCGGACCCATGATGGGTTATGCCCTGGGGAACGACGGCGAACCGGTGGTAAAGGCGACCAACTGCCTGCTGGCCCTCAGTACCGACGATGTGCGGCCCACGCAGCCGGAGATGCCCTGCATCCGCTGCGGGGACTGCGCCACCGCCTGCCCCGCCCAGCTGCTGCCGCAGAGCCTGCTGTTCCACGCCCGCGCCCGGCAGTGGGACGAAACCGAGGCGCTCGGCGTCAACGCCTGTATCGAATGCGGCTGCTGCGACTTCGTGTGCCCAAGCCACATCCCGCTCGCCAGCTGGTTCCGCTATGCCAAGGGCGAAGTGCAGGCAAGGCACCGGGAGCGCGCGGTCGCGGAGGCCGCCCGCGAGCGCTTCGAGGCACGGGAAGCGCGCCTCGCGCGGGCGAAGGCCGAAAAGGCGGAACGCCTCGCCCGGCGCAAGCAGAAGCTGAAGGACGACGCGGACCGCAAGCAACAGATCGCCGCTGCCCTTGCCCGGGCCAGGAACAAGGCCGGCAGCGCCGGAACGGACGGGTGATGCGAACCTTCGAGGTCGCCAGCGGCCCTCACCTGCCCGCCCCACGGTCGGTCCAGGCGGTCATGAGCCAGGTCCTCGTTGCGCTGGTGCCCGGCGTCGTGGTCCACGTGGCGTTTTTCGGCCCGGGCCTGCTGGTGCAGATCTTCCTGGCCTGCGGGTTTGCCCTGGGTCTCGAAGCGCTCATGCTCCGCTTGCGCCGCCAGCCACTCAGACCGTTTCTTACCGATTACAGCGCTGTAGTCACGGCGGTACTGTTCGCCCTGTGCATCCCGCCCCTGGCGCCCTGGTGGGTGTCGGCGGTGGCCATGCTGTTCGCTATCGTCATCGCCAAGCATCTGTACGGCGGCCTGGGCCACAATATCTTCAACCCGGCCATGGTCGGCTACGTGGTCGTGCTGATCAGCTTTCCCGTTGACATGACCCAGTGGCTGCTGCCCCGTCAGCTCGCGGACTGGACACCCGGACTGCTTCCCTCCCTGGGGGCGATCCTGACCGGCAGCCTCGAGCTGCCGGCGAGTCTCGGCGGCATGGACGCGGTGACCGGCGCCACGGCCCTGGACCGGCTCAAGAACGGCCTGGATGCCGGTCAAACCGTTGCGGCGATCCGCGATGCCGAGGTGTTCGGCACGGCGGGCGCCGCCGGCTGGGCGTGGGTCGCCCTCGCCTACGGCGCCGGGGGGCTTTACCTGCTCTGGCGACGCATCATCAGCTGGCACGTGCCGGCGGCCACCCTGGGAACGGTTATCGCCCTGACACTGCCCCTGTGGCTGCTGGATCCGGCCAGCCATGCCTCACCGTTGCAACACCTCGCGGCCGGTGGCCTGGTGCTGGCTGCTTTCTTCATCGCCACGGACCCCGTCAGCGGCTGCACGTCCAACCGCGGGCGCCTGCTATTTGGCCTGGGCGTCGCGGTCATCACGCTCGTGATCCGCCGGTGGGGTGGCTACCCGGATGGCATTGCCTTCGCCGTGCTGCTCATGAACACGGCCGCGCCCCTCATCGACCGGGTCACCCGACCCCGGGTCTACGGCCGATGAGCAACACGGAGCAAAACGCTGCCCGCGAGGGCGCCGGCACCCTGAAGCCGGGGCTGCTGCTGGCGCTCATGGCATTCCTGGGGGTGGGATTGCTGGCCGGGGTCCACGAGCTCACCCGGGACCGGATCGCGGCCCAGGAAGCCGCGGCGCTGCGCGCCAGGCTGGGCGAGGTGCTCGACCCCGGCCTGCACGACAACGACCTGTCGAAATCGGTCCTGACGCTCACCGCGCCGGGCCACCTGGGCCACGAGGAACCGGTGCGCGTTTTCCTTGCCCGCCGCTCCGGCGCGCCCACCGCCGTCGTGGTCGAGACCATCGCCCCGGACGGCTACAACGGGACGATCGAGTTGCTCGTCGGGGTGGACCTCGCGGGTGTGGTCACGGGCGTTCGGGTGGTGAACCACCGGGAAACTCCGGGGCTGGGCGATCCGATCGAGGCCCGCCGCAGCGACTGGATCGAGGGCTTCCGGGGGCGAACCCTCGGCGATCCCCCGGCGACGCGCTGGACCGTTCGCAAGGACGGCGGGGAATTCGACCAGTTCACCGGTGCTACCATCACGCCTCGCGCCGTGACCCGCGCCATCGCCCGGACCCTGGCCCTGGTGGACGCCGAGGGCGCATCCTGGTTCGACGACGAACGCGAGGGAACGCCGGCCGCAACGCGAAACGAACGACCTGGAAGCGAACTGTCCCCATGAGCACCGTCGAATCGACTCCTCCATCAGCCATCCCCGGCCCCGGGAACGCGCCCGCCCTCGGCGAGGTTTTCACGGACGGATTCTGGCGCCAGAACACCGGACTGGTGGTGCTGCTCGGGCTGTGCCCGCTGCTGGCGGTGTCCGGCACGGTGACCAATGCGCTCGGTCTGGGCCTGGCGACCACGGGCGTGCTGGCGATCTCGAATCTGTCCGTTTCCCTGTCCCGCGGTCTGCTGAGGCCGGAAATCCGGATTCCGGCTTTCGTCCTCATCATCGCCTCGGCCGTCACGGCGACGGAGCTGCTCATGCGCGCCTACTGGTCCGAGCTTTACGCCGTGCTGGGCATCTTCATTCCCCTCATCGTGACCAACTGCGCCATCATCGGCCGCGCCGAAGCCTTCGCGTCACGGCAGGCGCCCCTGCCCGCGCTGGTGGACGGCATCGCCACCGGACTGGGCTTCTGCCTGACCCTGGTGCTGCTCGGCGCGCTGCGGGAGCTGGTCGCCCGGGGCACGCTGCTGGCTGACGCCCACCTGCTCTTCGGGGAGGCCGGCCGGCACCTGACCCTCACCATCATTCCCGATCACCCCGGATTTCTGCTCGCCCTGCTGCCACCGGGCGCGTTCATCGCCCTCGGTCTGCTGGTTGCCGCCCGCAACGCCTGGCAACAACGTGGCGCCTCGCGCACCTCATCCGCCGCCCCGACAACGAACTGACCATGCTGAAAGCCGACCGCCAGGAGTTTTTCCGGCGCCTTCGCGCCCACAACCCGAAGCCGACGACGGAACTGGCGTACGACAGCGCCTTCGAATTGCTGATCGCCGTGATCCTCTCGGCCCAGGCCACGGACGTGGGCGTCAACAAGGCCACGCGCCGGCTTTTTCCCGTCGCCAATACGCCCGCCGCCATCCTTGACCTGGGACTCGACGGCCTGAAGTCGCACATCAAGACCATCGGCCTGTTCAACGCCAAGGCCGAGAACGTGATGAAAACCTGCCGCATCCTCCTGGAGCAGCACGGCGGCGAGGTTCCGGACAACCGGGCCGACCTCGAAAAACTGCCCGGCGTCGGGCGAAAAACCGCCAACGTGGTGCTCAACACGGCCTTCGGCCAGCCCACCATGGCCGTGGACACGCACATCTTCCGGGTGGCCAACCGAACCGGCCTCGCCCGGGGCAAAACGCCCCTCGAAGTGGAACGCAAGCTCCTCAAAAGCATCCCGTCCGAGTACCTGCAGGACGCGCACCACTGGCTGATCCTCCACGGTCGCTATACCTGCATCGCACGCAAACCGAAGTGCGAGGAATGCATCGTGGCGGACCTGTGCCGGGAGGGGAGGAAGGGGACCTACCTTTAGGCGAGATCGGAGGCAGGGGTGCGGGTCCTGGGTCCTGGGCTTTCCGGCCGGTCCGGCGCCCTTCGGGTGCCCTCGTTTCTCCTTCGCTTGGTGGGACCGGCTCGCACGGTATCCATCACGATGGTTGGTTTATCGAGTTGCTCACCTCGGGCCTGCGGCCCGTCCCAGTCGCTGCGGTTCACTCGGCGCCGGCCCTGATGGGCCGGAAAGCCCAGGACCCAGGACCCTCATCCTCCGGGTTCGCCGGGAGGTGGGCATCCAGGCAAGAGCCAGCATCCCCGATGCCGGGCTCGACGGGTTTCCCCCGCTCCGGAGGCCTCGATGCAGGGCTCGGCGGGCTTCCCCAGGCCCGCAGGCCTCGATGCAGGGCTCGGCGGGCTTTCCCACAGCTCGGGATCAATTGGGTTTGCTGCCGAGCGACCCGTAGCGACTGGGACGGGCCGCAGGCCCGAGGTGAGCAGCCGGATAAGTCAACCATCGTGATGGCTACCGTGCGAGCCGGTCCCATAAAGCGCAGGGGAGAGAGGGAAGCCGAAGGCCAGCGAACCGATCCCGGGCTGTGGGAAAGCCCGCCGAGCCC
>JAZBOL010000083.1:0-3965 GCA_036351115.1 Lysobacterales bacterium
GACGATGCGCTCCTCGCCTCACTGGAGGAACGGGGCGTGGGGCGGGCCTTCGTCACCCTGCACGTCGGCGCCGGGACCTTTCAGCCCGTGCGCGCCGACCACATCGAAGACCACGAGATGCACGCCGAACAGCTCGAGGTGAGCGCCGCGGTGTGCGATGCCGTCCATCGAACGAAAGCCCGCGGCGGCCGCGTGGTCGCCGTGGGCACGACCTGCGTGCGCAGCCTGGAAACGGCGGCCGGCGGCGGCGATCTGGAGCCCTTTACCGGTGACAGCCGCCTGTTCATCTATCCCGGCTATGAATTCCGGGTCGTGGATGCCCTGATCACCAATTTTCACCTGCCCGAATCCACCCTGCTCATGCTCGTCAGCGCCCTGGCGGGGCGCGAGGCGGTGCTGGCGGCCTACGAGGCGGCGGTGCGGGAACGCTATCGCTTTTTCAGCTATGGCGACGCCATGCTGATCGCGTGAGGGTTTAATGCACGAGGGTCCTGCGCGCCCCGAGCTGGCGCGTGGCGCCCGGGCTTTCGCATTGCCTGCGACGCCTCGCGGCGGCAAAATAGCGCCCCTCGCGGCAGCACGCCGTCCCCGAAACCAGCACCGGCAACACTGATCTCATGACCGACCTCCTGGAACAGGTGAACCAGCGCGAATGGTTCTACACCTTCGAACTGCCCGACGGCAGCACCACGCGCACCTACCACGGTGGCGAGCTCGATTCGATCCACCACACCCGCTGGCGCATGCTGGAGCACACGCTCGAGGGGGTGTTTCCCGACGGGTTTGGCGACCTCACGGCCATCGACCTGGCCGCGCACCAGGGCTGGTTCACCGCGCGCCTCGCCCAGGCCGGCCTGACCCGCATCACCGGTGTCGATCAGCGCGCCAGCCACGTGGAGGACGCCACGCTCATGGCCCGGGTGCTGGGCCACGCGGACACGCGCTTCCTGCACAGCGACATCTTCGACCTGGAAGCGGACGACCTCGGCACCTTCGACGTCGTGCTCATGCTCGGCCTGCTCTACCACCTGGAAAACCCCGTGGGCGCCCTGCGCCTGGCGCGGGCCCTGTGCCGCGACCTGTTCGTCATCGAGACGCAGGTGGTGCCGGGCATGACCGGTATGGTGGATTTCGGCTCCTACCGCTTCGTGCGGCCCCTCAAGGGCGCCTTCGGGCTCATCGACGAACTCGCCGAGACCCACGGTCCCGAGGCGGGCGCCACCGGCATCTGCCTGGTGCCCAGCGTCGAGGCCCTGACCTGGCTGCTCGAAAAAGTCGGTTTCCGGGACGTCACGGTGCTGCAGCCGCCGGCGGACGCCTATGAGCAGTTGCTCTACGGCAAGCGGGTCATGGTTTCGGCCCGGGTCTGATCCGGCCCGTGCCCGCGCCCTCATGAATTTCGAACTGCAGACCGTGGACGGCGCCGCCCGCCGCGGGCGACTGACCTTCGGCCGGGGTACGGTGGAAACGCCCGTGTTCATGCCCGTGGGCACCTATGGCACGGTCAAGGCCATGACGCCGGACAACCTGCGCGAGGTCGGCGCCGAAATCATCCTGGGGAACACCTTCCATCTCATGCTGCGGCCCGGCACGGACGTCATCAAGCGGCATGGCGACCTGCACGATTTCATGAACTGGGACGGGCCGATCCTCACCGACTCCGGCGGTTTCCAGGTGTGGAGCCTGGCGGAACGGCGCAAGATCACGGAGGAGGGCGTCACCTTCGCCTCCCCCGTGGACGGTGACCGGATTTTCCTGGGGCCGGAAGAATCCATGGCCGTGCAGCGCGACCTGGGGTCGGACATCGTCATGGCCTTCGACGAGTGCACGCCGTACCCGGCCACGGAACGCGAAGCGGCGGACTCCATGCGCCTGTCCATGCGCTGGGCCAGGCGGTCCCGGGACGCCTTCGGCGACAACCCGAACGCCCTGTTCGGCATCGTCCAGGGCGGCATCTACGAGCACCTGCGCCGCGAATCCGCCGAGGCGCTTCGCGACATCGGCTTCCACGGTTACGCGATCGGCGGCCTGGCGGTGGGCGAACCGGAGGAGGAGCGCAACGCCGTGCTGGATTTCACCACGCCGATGTTGCCCGAGGACGCCCCGCGCTATCTCATGGGCGTCGGCCGGCCGGAGGACATCATCGAGGCCGTGCGCCGCGGCGTGGACATGTTCGACTGCGTCATGCCCACCCGCAACGCGCGCAACGGGTTCTACTTCACCCGCAAGGGGACGCTGAAGATCCGCAATGCCCGGTTCCGGGAGGACACGCGCCCCATCGACCCCGAGTGCGCCTGCCCGACCTGCCAGGGCTACAGCCGCGCCTACCTGAAGCACCTCGAGCGGTGCAACGAGATGCTCGGTGCGCACCTCGCCACCCTGCACAATCTGTGGTTCTACCAGGACCTCATGCGCGGCATGCGCGGCGCCATCGAGGCGGGCCAGTTCGACGCCTGGTCGGCCCGGGTGCTGGACGAGCTGGCACGGGGCCCCGACTGAGGCGTGCGTTCCTCCATCTCCTGTCCCCTCGAATCTCCATTTGGTTTCCGGCATTCCGTTATAATTGCGCGCTTTGCCCGGTCGGCCCGGGTCGGGTGCGGCGAGCGAAAAACCGCACCCGGGTTCGACGCAGACTTTGAATTTGAGTCTGCCGGCCCCCATAAAGCGCAAAAGAGCAGGCGCCAGCGGCGAATCGGGTCACGGACCCGTTCCGCGGGGCGTCCACAGTCAACGCGTCCCGGTCATCGCGCCCGGGACGCCGGAAAACAGACGATTCGAGGGATTTCATGGACTTCCTGATTGCCACCGCCTACGCCCAGGACGCAGGAGCCGCGCCAAGCACCATGGCCCAGCTGCTGCCCCTGATCCTGATTTTCATCGTGTTCTACTTCCTGCTGATTCGTCCGCAGATGAAGCGGGCCAAGGAGCACAAGGCGCTGGTCGCCGGCCTGGCCAAGGGCAACGAGGTCGTCACCAACGGCGGCCTGCTGGGCCGGATCACGAACCTGAGCGATTCCTTCGTGACCCTGGAGCTGGCGGACAGCGTGCAGATCAAGGTGCAGCGCCACGCCATCGCAGCGGTGATGCCGGACGGCACCATCGACAACGCCTGACCCCGAAACACGGCCAGGGAACACCACCCAGGATAACCATAACGGCAGCACGCCCTCAGCGGCTGCGAACACCTTTCGGGAGTCTTCCATGAACCAGTATCCCGCCTGGAAATACGTGCTCATCCTCCTGCTCGTGGCGGTCGGCGTGCTCTATGCGCTGCCGAACCTCTACGGCGAGGATCCCGCCGTGCAGGTCACCTCGACCCGGGGCTTCGAGCTGTCCGCCGATGTCACCAACCGCATCGACGACGCCCTGACGGCCCAGCAGATCCGCTACAAGAGCATGGAGCGGATCGAGGATCAGCGGCTGCTCTACCGTTTTAACAGCAACGACGATCAGCTGCGGGCGGCGGACGCCATGCAGGCCGCGGCGGGGGAAAACTACATCGTGGCCCTGAACCTGGCGCACGCGACGCCGAACTGGCTGCGGGCCCTGGGCGGGAAGCCGCTCACCCTGGGTCTCGACCTGCAGGGGGGGGTGCACTTCCTGATGCAGCTGGACATGGAAACGGCCGAGGGCCAGGCCATCAACCGCTACGTGGACAGCATTCGGGCCACGCTGCGGGATGAAGGGATCCGCTACGTCACGGTGCGCGAAGAGGCAGGCGGTATCCGCATCCTGCTGCGCACGGAAGAAGACCGGGCGGAAACGGAGCGCATCATCAACCGCGACCAGAACCTGGCCGGGCTGAACCTGCGGGATCTGCCGGCAGGGGAGACCTACGGCATCCAGGCCACGATCCAGGAACAGGCGCTGCTCGAAGTGCAGCAGACGGCCCTCAAGCAGAACATCACCACCCTGCGCAACCGCATCAACGAGCTCGGCGTGGCCGAGCCCGTGGTGCAGCAGCA
>JAZBOL010000084.1:0-64021 GCA_036351115.1 Lysobacterales bacterium
AGCTCCATGATCTCGCCCACCACGTCCGTGAGCTGGAGGATGATCCAGGCCGCCACCGCGTAGGCGATGCCCACGCGAACCACGTTGCGGCGGCGGAGTTCTTCCCAGAAGCTCATGGGCCGGTCATCCGTCCGATGGCGGCAGGACGAACGATTTCGCCGCGGGATTCCAGGTCTTGCATGCGCTCCAACATGGCGTCCCGGCGCGCCTGGTAGGCGGCCATCCACTCTGCGAAGGCGGGATCGGTCCGCAGGGGATCGAGGAGCAGGGAGTGTTCCGGTGTAAAGCCCAGCAGGTCCGTATTGAACACGGCGCCGTCGGGTCCCCCGATCGCCTTGGCCAGGTGGGCATAGGCTTCATCCGGGCGGCCCATCCTCGCAGACAGTCCGGCATTCAGGTAGTGGGCGTTATTACCAAAAAAGCGAGAAGTGGCGAAGGTGCTTTGCATGCGCTCAAGGTCGACGACGGCAACCGGGTCCGAGCCTTGCCGCTCCCGCAGGAGCAGGTCGAACAGGGCAGCCAGGGTGTAAAACTCCTCCCTTCGCTCGCCGCGCAGCGCGTTATCCTCGAGCAGTTCACGGTAGCGAATGGACTCCCGGCGCGCGCATTCCAGGCGATTGACCGCCAGGCAGGAGGCGGAGGCCCAGGCCCGGAGTTGCCAATCGACCACGCGGCTGTCGGCGAGGCTGGACAGCAATTCCAGCGCCTCTTCGTGGCGATGCGCACTGATCAGCCGTTCAACCTCGAGCAACTTGCCCTCGTCCGAGCCCGGGCGCTCACGAAGCAGCAGTTCGGTCCACCGGCGAGCGTGCTCAAAATCCGCGGCCGCCATCCACGCCTCCGCCATGGCCATCTGTCCGGTGAAGCTGCCCGGCGAGCGGCGCAGCAGTCGCGACACCAGGCGAGCACCTTCGTCCGGCCGACCCTGAAGCTCGTAGAGGTCATACAGGTCGTTGTAGTAAACCCCATCATCCGGTTCCAGTTCGATGGCCGTCAACAGGGCGGCCACGGCTTCATCGAGGCGCCCCAGGGAGAAGAGGAAGAAATGTCGCTGCCGCTGCGTGATCGCGCTCTTGGGGTCGATGGAAATGCTTCGATCGAGCAAGGCCAGGGCCTCTTCCGGATTCTTCCAGCCGATTTGCAGGGACAGCCCGCTCATGGCGCCCAGCTCGTTGGCGTCGATTTCCAGTGCCTTGCGGAAATGACGCTCGGCTTCGAGGCGTTCACCCCGGCGGTGAGCGACCCAGCCCAGGGCGTTGTGGGCCATGGCCAAGTCAGGATCGAGGGTCACGGCTTTCTGCGCAGCGGCCTCCGATTCGGACACGTATCGTGCCCAGTCTGCGCCCGAGTCGGTGGCGAAGGCCAGGCCATTCCAGGCCCGGGCGAGCTGGGCCCACGCGAGCGCGTATCCCGGATCCCGCTCGACCGCCTGCTGGAGCAGCGTGATTTTTGGGTCGTCTTCCGGCGCGATGTCCACCAGGGCATCGATGTTGCGCTCCACGCCCAGGGCCTGGATCAGCAGGTCGTAGGCCACCGGGTCATCGGTGCCGTCGCGCATCAGCTGTTCCCGTTCCGCGGCGCTCAGGCTGATCTGGAAGGCATCCACGACATCGGCCGCGACCTGGTCCTGCAGGGCGAAAATGTCGTCCATGGAGCCGTCGAAGGTGCGGGACCAGACGTGGGCGCCGTCGCTGGCCTGCACCAGCTGGGCGATGATCCGGACGCGGTCGCCCGCGCGCTGCACGCTCCCTTCCAGGATCGTCTCCACGCCGAGCTCGGCGCCGATTTCCCGGACGTCCCGGTTGCTGCCCTTGTACTGGAAGGAGGAGTTGCGGGCGATCACTTTCAGTTCTTCAATTTGCGCCAGCTGATGCAGCAGTGTGTCCGAAAGCCCATCCGCGAAATAGCTGTCTTCCGGGTTGCCGCTGAAGTTCTCGAAGGGAAGGACCGCAATGGACCGGCCGATGCGCGGCGTTTCGATGGACTGCCCCGCGACATTGGTCAGCGCGGTACTTGTGCGTTCGGGGGGCGCGGGTGCGGCGTCCCGAAATCTCGATTCCCAGACGAAGTAGCCCAGCGCCGCGGCCAGCAAACCAATGACCACCACGTTGATCACTTTGCCGGAACCGCGTTCACTTGGCGCGACCTCGCTATCGCGTTTGAGTCCGTCGGCGGTCAGCTCGTAGACCCAGGCGAGGACGATCACAACGGGCAGGCCGAGGGCCACCAGGCCGACCACGATGGGTCCCATGGTCTCCGGAAGGCTCAGCAGTTCACTCAGCACCTCCGCGAGCTGCAGCAGCAGCCAGGCACCGATCACGTAGGCAATCGCAACACGGATGACCTTGCGGCGCTTGAGTTCCTCGAAGAAACTCATGAATCGATCTCCAGCAGCGTTCGTGCCTCGATGCGCTGTTGTTCGACGGCTGCTTCGTAGTCAGCCACGATCGTCTCGTAGCCCGGGTCGCCGTGCAGGCCGTGGAACGCCGGTTCCTCGAGCAGGTCCTGGCGCCAATAAGGATTTACCCCGTGGTTTGCCACGCGCTCCAGCGCTTCAAGGGCCCCGTCCCGGTCACCGGTGACCGCCCTGACCATGGCCTGCTGAAGCGGAATGACGCGTTGGCCCCAGGCCGGATGGATGACGTCCGTGTTCGCCTCGGCGAAAGCGAGCAGCGCCTCGGGGCGTGTACTCAGGGGATCCGCAGCCTGCATCAAAGCGGCGACGTGAACCACATCGGGAAAGAACTCCACGGCGTCATTGGGAATCACGAGTTCGGCTTCAAAGGCCCAGGGCAGCAACGCCCGGTAGTTCTCGAGTCCCTGCGCGTACTCACCCGTGCGCATGGCGTGCGCCGCGACGGTGCGGCGGAAGAAGAAGTTTGTGCCCTGCCGATCGTCGAGCTGACGTTCCAATGCACCCTGTGCGATCTCGACGGCTCGCTCGTATTGCTCATTGTTCTCGAAGAAAAGGGCTCGTACGTAGAGGGGGAAGGGCTGACCGGCCCCGATTGCCTCTGCCCGCTCCAGCCAGGGTGTCGCCAGGTCAGGCTCGCCGAGGGCGCTCCAGAATGCGGCCATGGCCGCCAGCATTTCGTAGTCCTCCGGGTCCCGTTCGATCGCCTGGATAAACTCTCGCATGCTCTCGGGCAGCCGTCCCTGGTACAGCCAGGCGACCGCCTCGCCGTAGTAGCCCTGGGGACCGCTGGGCTCCAGTTCCTGGATGCGCCGGCAGGCTTTCAGGGCTTTTTCCAGGCGCCCCAGGTGGCCGCTGGTCTGGCAGGTATCCCACAGCACCCGGGGGTCGTAGGGTTCGATGGCGACGGCCTCGTCCATGAGGGCAACACCCCGCTCGACCTCGCGGCGATCGTAGAGGAAGCGGCCATAGTTGGTGAGCGCCTGGGCGTCACGCGGATCGACGTCCAGGGCCCGGACATAAAAATGTTCCGCCGTTTCCCAGTCCAGGGAACCCCGGTGCAGGTCTGCTTTCAGGCGCAGGGCCAGGCCATTGTCCGGGTCCTTCTCCAGGATCGGGTCGATCTGCGGCAGGCTGCGTTCGACAGCCTCGTGGATGGTGATGGCGCCGGTTCTGGCCATCGCAGTCCAGGTTTCCACGAGTGCGAGACGCGCCGGCACGTAAACTGGATCCTCGGCAAGCACCTGCTGGAACAGGTCCCGGGCCTGTTCCAGGTGCACGTAGCCTCCCACAGCCAGTTCCTTGCGGCCCTGGAGGTACCGGTCATAGGTGCCGGGAGTGGTGCTGGCCAGGGCGTCGAGGCGCGCCTCGTCTTCGCCGAGGAGGGTGACGCGCAGGGCCGAGGCCACCTCGTGGGCAATCTCTTCCTGGAGCGCGAAGATGTCCTCGAGGTTCCGGTCGTAGGTCTCGGACCAGAGGTTGAACCCGCTTTCCGCATCGATGAGCTGCAGGGTGATGCGCACCCGGTTGTTGGCGTCGTCCTTGCGCACGCTGCCTTCGAGAATGTGCGCCACGTTCAGTTTCTGGCCGATCTCGCGCAGGTCCTGGTTCCGGCCCTTGAAGGCGAAGCTGGAAGTCCGCCCCGCCACCTGCAGCTCGCGGATCTTCGAGAGGATGTTCAGCAGTTCTTCCGTGAGGCCGTCGGAAAAGTACTCGTTGTCGCCCGCGGCGCTCATGTCGGCCAGGGGCAGCACGGCGATCGTGGGCGTTACCGGGGACTCATCCGAAGCAGCCGTTTCCGTCTCCGTCGCCGCCGGTTCCCGCTCCAGCAGGAACTTGTCCGTCGCGAGGTACGCCACGGCCACCAGCAGCAGCACGATGATCGCCCGGTCCAGCTTGCGGCCGGTCGTCGGGGTGATCGATGCGGTGCGGTCGACCTCTTTCTCGCGCTTGATGCCCTCGGGGGTGAGCTCGAAGGCCCAGGCGGCAAACAGCACGATGGGGAAGCCGATGATGACCACGGCTACCACCACGGGTCCGATCTCGCCGGGCAGGTCCAGCAGTTCGACCAGCACCTCCGCCAGCTGCAGCAGCAGCCAGGCGCCCACCCCGTAGGCGATGCCCACGCGGACGACGTTTCTGCGCTTGAGCTCTTCGAAGAAACTCATGGGCCCGTCGCCTCCTCCCGCTCCAGGCGGTCGAGGTTCGCGCGCTGGCTGGCCATCTCCGCATCGATTTCGCCCAGCAGGGACTCAAACCTCGGATCGCCCACCAGGGGCTGGAAGTACTCCAGCCGCGGCAGCTCCCACCAGGTCTGGTAGTGGCGGTGGTCGACCAGCGTCGCCAGCATGCTCAGCGCGGACTCCGTATCCCCGAGCGCCGCGTAGCAATGGTGCAGGCTCATGAGGTTCGCAGCGTGGCGCACGTGTTGTGGCAGCACCACCGTGGCATGACGGATCGTTTCGTCGATCAGGGCCTTGCCCAGCTCGGGATCGCCGGTGCGGATGAGGGCATAACCGATCATGCAGGCATTTCCGCCGCCGGCCGCGACGGCAGCCGGCTGCTGCACCCGGTCAAAAAAATCCGGGTTCATTTGCTCTTCGATGGCGCGGACTGTTTCCCAGTCGCCCAACCAGGCATGAATTCTTAAGGCAAAGAGCTGGGGTGGAATGAAGGCACGGCTGGGGTCGATGGCGCCAACAATTTCCAGGGCCGCCGGGTATCGCCCTTCCATGTTGGCCAAATTAGCGTCGACATAGGGCAGGATGGGGGATTCAGGATTGTCCCGTCGCAGCGACTCACGCAGCGCTTCCACGCGCTCACGGTCCTGCAGGTCGACGAGATTGAACAGCAGGTTTGCATCGCCGAAAAAGCTGTCGGGATCGGCCAGGCGGGACTGTCGCGTCCACACGACGGCCTGGTCGAAGTTGCCCATGGCGCCCTGGGCAATGCCGCGCCAGGACAGGCCCGGGAAGAAATCCGGGTCTGACTGGGTGATCAGGGCCAGTTCGCGATCCGCCTCTTCGAAGCGTCCTCGCATGACCAGGAAACGCCCCACCTGGTGGCGATAAAGCGGTGACAGGGGGTCCAGGCTGACGGCCTTGCGAAACAGCGCCAGGGCCTCCTCTGTCCGTTCGAGGTCATCCTCGAGCAGGTTGCCGTACCACTGGTGTGCCGGGGCGTGGTTGGGCAGCAGCGCGATGGCCTCGCGGTAGAGGTCCTCGGCCTCCTCACCCTGCGAGCTGGTCACCATGGCCTGGGCCAGGCGTGCCTCGCCCAGGTCCGGCGCCAGTTCCATGGCCCGGGCGGCCGCCGGCGCTGCTACCTGCAGCGCTTCCGCCATGGGCAGAAGGCCCCAGCTGGGCTGGACCACGGATACCTGGGCAATGCCGGCCCAGGCCAGGGCGAACTCCGGATCGAGTTCGACCGCACGCTGAAATTCCTCCAGGGCCCGCTGCAGCGTGGCAATTTCCCGGCGACCGAAGTCCCGCTGACCGCGCAGGTAGGCGCTGTAGGCTTCCAGGCTGTCGGTGGGGCGATCGTTGAGGCGTTCGGCTTCCTCCGGTGTCAGCGTGGCCTGCAGGGCTTTGGCGATGGCGCCGGAGATTTCGCTCTGAATGGCAAAGAGATTTTCCGTGGTCAGGGGCCGGTCATAGATCTGCGCCCAGAGGTGCTCATCGGTTTGCGCGTCGATGAGCTGCACATTGATGCGCACCATGTCGCCGGCGCGTTGCACGGCCCCTTCCATGACCGTGGCCACGCCAAGTTCCCGCGCGATGTCCGGGATGGGCACCTCCGTGTCCCGGAAACGCGCCACCGACGTGCGCGAAATGACCTTCAGGCCACTGATGCGCGCCAGGTTGGTCAGCAGGTCGTCGTGGATGCCGTCGATGAAGAATTCGTCTTCCGCCACGGGGCTGCGATTCGTGAAGGGCAGTACCGCGACAGACTGGGCGGGAATGGCGGCTTCGGCCGGCGCTTCCCGCGGCACGGTTGCTCCATCGCCGTTCTTTTCCTTCGAGGCAAGTGGCGACAGATCGTTCGCCGGCTCAGCGGTCACGGCCGGTTCAGGCGCCGCGTCCCGAAGCGCGAACTTGTCGAACAGCAGGTAGGCGATGGCCACGGCCATCATGCCGATGATCAAGGCGTTCAGTTTCCTGCCCGTGGAGCGGGTGATGGATGCTTCGTCCCGAATTTCGGACTCGCGCTTGATGCCCTGGGGCGTCAATTCATAGGCCCAGGCGGCAAACAGCACGACGGGAAAGCCGATGACCACGGCGGCGACCACCACGGGCCCCACCTGCTCGGGCAGGTTAAGGAGCTCGGACAGGACCTCCGCGAGCTGCAGCAGCAGCCAGGCGCCCACTCCGTAGGCGATGCCCACGCGGAAGACATTCCGGCGTTTGAGCTCTTCAAAGAAGCTCATGGGCCCGTCGCCTCTTCCTGCTCCAGGCGGTCGAGGTTCGCGCGCTGGCGGGCCATCTCGTCCTCGAAGGCCTGCATGATCGACTCGAAACGCGGGCTTCCCCAGACAGGCTCGAAGAGCTCGATTCGCCGGGGCTCGAACCAGAAGCCGAAGTGCCGGTTACGCAACTTACTTTCCAGCAGGTCCAGTGCGGCGTCGAAGTCGCCGTCGTAGGCCAGGCAATAGGCGAGGTTTGCCTCCTCGGGCGCCAGCCGCTGATAGTTGACCAGCTCCTCCGTGATGTAGGACTGCGCTTCACTGGCCAGCGAATCGGCGAAGTCCGGCTCGCCGGAGCGACGAGCAACATCCGCGATCACGCAAGCGAGGTCGGCGAACTGACGCACGGCTTCCGGGCGCTGCGACTCATCGAACAGCTCCGGTGCAGCCTGTTGCCAGGCCTGGAGGGCAGCCGGATAGTCCCCCGCGTAGGTGTGAGACAAGGCGTACTCGATCTCGAAGTCCGGCGCATTCGGCCCCAGCGGTTCGAGCATCTGGCTGGCCAGCTCGCCCATGGCCCCATAGCGGCCTTCGAGCATGGCCAGCTGCATGCGGGCCCAGCGTGAGACCGGGTCCGTTGGATTCCGGGCTTCCCACTGTCTGGCCACGGTCTCGAGTCGGTCGGTGTCCTGCAACTGAACCAGTGCATTCGCCATGCCGAAGCGGGGGATCGGGCTGCCGGGGTCGTCCTCGAGGTAACGCTGATTCCAGGCGACGGATTCGTCGAAATGGCCCCGGCCCCCCTTGACCCATCCCATGAAGCCGACCGCGGGCGCATAATCCGGATAGGAAGCCACGAGAACCTGCAGCCGTTGCTCCGCTTCCTCAAAGCGGTTCATGAAGATCAGCTGCCGCGCCACCTGGGCGATGTGGTTGGGGGACAGGGGATCCAGGGCTTCCGCCTCGCGAAGGAGTTCGAGCGCCCGGTTCCAGTTCGGTCCGGGCGGGCCCTGGAGCGCGTTGGCGTACCACTGATGGGCCATGGCGTGGTTCGGCAGCAGCTGGATGGTTTTTTCGAACTGTTCAATGGCTTCGTCGCCTTCCAGCACCATGGCCAGGGCAAGGTTCGCCTCGCCGCTCTCCGGCGCCAGCTCCATGGCGCGCTCCGCGGCGGGAACCGAGATTGCGCGGCCTTCTTCCAGGGTCATGCCTCCCCAGCTGGGCAGGACCTCCGCGACCTGGGCGATGCCGCCCCAGGCCAGGGCGAAGTCGGGATCGAGCGCCACGGCGCGCTGAAGTTCGGCCAGGGCCTCCTTCATGGCCTCGGTTTCCCGGGTCTCCAGGCCCCGCATGCCGCGCAGGTAAGCGCCGTAGGCTTCCAGGTTGTCCGTATGCCGGGTCTGCAGTCGCTGTTCTTCCTCCGGCGTCAGCTCCGCCTCCAGGGCCTTGGCGATCGCTTCGGAGATTTCGCTTTGCATCGCGAACAGGTTTTCCGTGGTCAGCGGTCGGTCGTAGATCTGTGCCCAGAGGTGTTCGTCGCTCTGCGCGTCGATGAGCTGCACATTGATGCGCACCATGTCGCCGGCGCGCTGAACGGCGCCTTCCATCACCGTGGCCACCCCCAGCTCCCGGGCGATTTCCGGGATGGACTTGTCCGAGCCCTCGTAGCGGCTGACCGATGTACGGGAAATGACCTTGAGGTCGCCAATGTGGGACAGGGTGGTGAGCAGGTCGTCGTGGATGCCGTCGATGAAGAACTCGTCCTCCTTGATGGGGCTGCGGTTTTCGAAGGGCAGGACCGCGATGGACTGGCGGGACGGGATCTGGGCGCCTCGCTCGGTATCCCGCGCTTCGTCCTGCCGATTGCCCGACGCTTCACCCTGCACAGCCGTGCCCACGACTTCTTCAGCAACCCTGCCTTGAGCAACCTTGCCTTCAGCAACCTTGGCCGAGGCGGAGTCACCAGTCCCTGCTGGATCGCGAAGCATGAACTTGTCCACCAGGAGCACGACCACGGCGATCACCAGTAGCCCCATGATCAGGCCGTTCAGTTTTCGACCGGTGGTGCGGGCGATGGATTCGGTGCGATCCACGTCCGACTCGCGCTTGACACCCTCCGGGGTCAGTTCGTAAGCCCAGGCCAGGAACAGCGCGACCGGCAGGCCGATGGCCACCAGCGCCACGACTACTGGTCCGATGGTTGGCGGCAGCGACAGCAGTTCCGTGAGCACTTCCGTGAACTGCAGCAGCAGCCAGGCGCCGACGGCGTAGGCAATGCCCACGCGAACGACGTTACGGCGCTTGAGTTCCTCGAAGAAGCTCATGGCAGCGACCCGTCCGTCGGTAAACGCTTTTTGGGCGCCGGTTCAGTCACATTCGAACTCCCCGTCACCCAGGTCCCGGCACTGGGGCGGAAAGCCCCATGCCTGCCAGAACGCCATGGCGTGTTCATTCACCCAGGCTTTGAAGGCCGGGGTCTGGCGAAAGGCGGCCGTGTCCGGCTGCCACATCATGCGCACGTTGGCCGTCTGGGTGTAGCAGTCCTCGCGCCCCAGGGCCACGGCCACCATGTCCATGTCGCAAATGCCGAGGTTGTGGGCCTGGCCCCATTCCTCGAAGCGGGCGATGGCGGTGGGACGGGTGGTCGGATCCTCGATGGCGGCGACCCAGTCGCGGATCGGCGCGAACTGGAGCCGCATGGCCAGGGAGGCCACGAGGTACGCCCGGG
Organism: Lysobacterales bacterium; assembly: GCA_036351115.1. Taxonomy (GTDB): domain Bacteria; phylum Pseudomonadota; class Gammaproteobacteria; order Xanthomonadales; family SZUA-36; genus Marinihelvus. The sequence continues at coordinate 9,544 of JAZBOL010000084.1, forward strand.
TTTTCTGGCCGGTGCGGACGTAGTAGGAAACGAAGGCGTCGGAGGCGGAATGAAAGTTGTCCGGCAGCGTCGCCTCAAACTGGGCGACCGCCTCCTGGACCCGGCCGAGACCCAGCAGGGCTTCGGCGCGCCATTGCTGGCAATTGAGGTAGGCGGGGTCGATGGCCAGGCAGGCGTCGAAGTCTTCCAGCGCATGGTCGAGGTAGCCGAGTTCGCCCACGGTGATGCCTCGCCACAGGTGGGCCGTGGCATTGCGGGGGTCATTTTCAATGGCCGTGTCCAGGCGCTCCATGGCCCCGGCGTATCCGTCGCCCGTGACGTAGTACTTCATGCCGATGACGGCGTGGGGCATGGACAGGGTTGGGTCGAGTTCCAGGGCCCGGCGCGCGGCGGCCAGGGCGAGGCTGTCATGGTCGATACCATCCCCCGGAAACCAGCTCGTCGCCACGGAATGCACGGCCGCCAGCGTTTCCCAGGCCCGGGCGAACTCGGGGTCCAGGGCGGTTGCCTGCGTGAGCAGCTCCCAGCTCAGGGGCAGATTCTCCCGGGCGATGAACAGCTCGCGCCCGCGCAGGTAGAGGTCGTAGGCGTCGAAGCTGGCCGTGGCCGTGTCCACGGCGACGCGCTCGAGGCCGGCGCCCAGTTCCGCCCGCAGGGAGGCGACGATGGCGTTCGCGATCTCTTCCTGCACCTGGAAGATGTCCGTCATCTCCCGGTCGTAACTGTCGGACCAGAGGTTCAGGTCGGCGTCGGCGTCGATGAGCTGCGCCGTGACCCGCAGCCGGTCGCCCGCCTTGCGAACGCTGCCCTCCAGCACGTAAGCCACGCGCAGGGCCCGGGCGAGCTCGCGGCTGCTGCGCTGATCGCCCTTGAAGGCGAAGGACGAGGTGCGGGAGGCCACGGCAAGGCCGTCCACCCGGGTCAGCGCGTTGAGCAGTTCGTCCGCCAGGCCGTCGGAGAAGTACCCCTGGCCCGGATCGTCGCTGAGGTTGTTGAAGGGCAGGACGGCGATGGAGTTTTCGAGGATTTCGACCGGCTCCGGCGGTTCCGGCGGGGGCTCGGCCGCCGCGGCCTCGGTGGTTTCGCCCGGGGTCGCCTCGGTGGCCAGGTCCGCATCGGGCAGCGGGACGAAGCGCTCCAGCGTTTCCAGGCCCACCACCGCCGCCAGCAGGGCGATGATGATGAAATCCAGCCGCTTGCCGCGCACATCGTCCGCGTCGTTCTCCCGATCGACGTAGCGTTCGAGCCGGATGCCCTCGGGGGTCAGGGCGAAGGTCCAGGTCAGCCACAGGGCAAAGGGAAAGCCGATCAGGCAGAGGAACACGATGAACTTGATGGCCCAGGGGTCGACGCCGAACCGTTCGAGCACCACGTCGGCGAGCTGGATCAGCACCCAGGCAGCCACGATGTAGGCCATGCCCACGCGGAAGACGTGGCGGGACTTGAGCTGGCCGAGCAGGCTCATGGTCCTCGATCCCCGGATTGGTGACGTTCGAGCATGGCGGCGAAGGCCAGGTCGTCGCGCACCGCGTCGTAAGCCGGATCCAGCGCCACGCGCCGGGCCGTGACGTAGGAAGGGGCGGCCAGGCGCGAAGACAGCCAGCGGGTGGCGTCCTCCGCCATGCCGGCGAGGCCGAACACGCGTGACAGCTCCCAGTCCTGAAGGATGCTCTCCACCGCATCCACGGGCCGTGCGTCCACGGCGCGCTGGACGCGCTCCCGCAGGACGTCCGGCGCCTCGCCGCGCAAGGCGGCGACGACGGCCTCGGCGTGGAGGATGCGGTAATCCTCGCCCAGGGTCTGGCGCAGGTTCTGCAGGCGAAACCAGGCCGCGTCGGCGGAAGACCGGGCGGCCTCTTCACGACCGGCCAGGAAGTGGATCAGGGCCTGGAGCTCTTCCCGCAGCTGGATGCGCGCCCGGTTGAATTCCAGGGCCTCGGGCATGTTGTCGACGGCCTCGAGGGCCTCGTCGAAACGCCCCGCCATGAGCCGCGGTTCGACGAATTGCAGGATGCTGATCGGTTCACCGCTGTGCTGGATGCCCGTGGTGGCGCGCAGGGCCGCAGCGACATCGCCCCTGTCATTCAGGGACAGGTCGGCGGTGAGGGTCTTGACCCAGAAACTGGCCGGGTCGAGGCCCCGGGCCTTTTGCAGCGCCCGCTTGGCCGCTTCGTAGCGGTGCAGGTAGGCCAGGGTCTGTGCGAGTTCGACCCAGTTGAAGGTCACCCGGGGGTCCAGGGTCAGGGCCTGCTCCATGGACTCCACGGCCTGTTCCCATTGCCCGTCGCGGCGTGACGCCCAGCCCCGTAGCATCCAGGCGCGCGGGTTGCCGGGGGCTTTGTCCAGGGCGCGGTCCAGGTGGTACAGGGCCCGCTCGTAATCCAGGTGTCCCCAGTACCAGTAGGCACCCTCGATCACCGAGAGCTCGGGCAGGTCCGGGTCCATGGCCCGCGCCCGGTCGATCACCGCCCGCGCCCTGTCCCGTTCCTTCGGATCCCCGCCGTAGTGCCAGTAGGTGGTGATGTGGGCGTCCGCCATGCCGACGAGGGCAAGGACGAAATCGGGGTCCAGCCGCAGCGCCTCTTCGTACATGGCGAGCGCCTGCTGGTTGCCGAGCTTCGATTCCTCCAGCGTGAACTGCCGCGCCTGCAGGTACAGGTCGTAGGCCGCTACGTTGTCCGTCGGGGCGTCGCCGACGTCGGCGAGCTCCTGTTCCGTCAGCGTGGCCTCCAGCGCTCCGGCGATGGCCACGGCGATTTCCGACTGGATGTCGAAGAGGTTTTCCGTGGTCAGTTCCCGGTCGTAAATTTCCGCCCAGAGGTGTTCGTCCGTTTCCGCGTCGATGAGCTGCACGTTGATGCGTACCCGGTCGCCTGCCCTCTGCACGGCGCCTTCCATGACGTGGGCCACGTCGAGCTCGTCCGCGATTTCGCGCAGGTTCTTGGGCGTGTCGCGGTATTCCATGACCGAGGTCCGGGAAATCACGCTGAAGGCGCCGATCCTGGACAGCTGGGTCAGCAGGTCGTCGTGGATGCCGTCCGTGAAGTACTGGTCCGAGGCCTGGTCGCTGCGGTTGGCAAAGGGCAGCACGGCGATGGCGTTGCGGCGTTCCCGGGCGCTTGCCGGGGCATCGTCGCGAGCGGGCTCAGGAAGCTCGGCGTCCGCGCCGTCCGCGGTTGGCGCCGGCGCTGGCGCGTTGGTCGGCGCAGCCACCTGCGCCAGTTCGTCCTTGTAGCGCGATTCCCAGATGAAGTAGGCCAGGGACAGCCCCAGCAGGATCATGATCGCGTAATCGAGCTTGCGGCCCGTGCGCCGGGTCACGGACGTCCCCCGGTCCACCTGGCTCTCGAGCTTGATGCCCTCGGGCGTCAGCTCGAAGGCCCAGGCGATGATCAGCGCCGGTACGAAACCCACGGCAAGCAGCAGCAGGATCAGCTTCGGCGCCCAGACCGGCAGCTCCATGATTTCCGCCACGACGTCGGTCAGCTGGAGCAGCACCCAGGTGGTGACCGCGTAGGCGATGCCGACCTTGAAGACGTTGCGGCGACGGAGTTCCTGGAACAGGCTCACGGGCCGGCCTCTTCGCATTCGCGGTTGACGCCCTCGGGCGTGAGTTCGCAGGCCTGGGCGAAGAGCAGGGCGATGGGGTAGCCGATGGCGACGATGGCCACGACGACAGGTCCGACCGTGCCGGGCAAATCGAGCAATTCGCTCAGCACATCGGTCAGTTGCAGCACGAGCCAGCCCGCGACCGCATAGGCGATGCCCACGCGGAATACGTTCCGGCGTTTCAACTCCTGGAAGAGTGACAAGTCGTTCTAACCCCCGCGGTTGACGACGTGCTACGACAAAAACCATTGATTTCAATGGGAAAAGCCGTGGCGATATTTATTTTGGGATTGCCGTTCTTCCTCGACATTCAGGGCCGTATGGCCCCACGCGTTTGCATCATACCCAAACTGACTACAAAGCGGGGTGCAAAGTGTTGATAAAAATATAAAACTTTTTCCCGTCCGCCGGCCTGGCGGGGCGCCGGGATGACCGTGGATTGGGATGGGTTAAGATTCGCGCCATGAAAATGCCCCGAAAACTGCTGTTACCCGTCGCCCTGGCCCTGCCCCTGGCTGCCTGCGCCCAGCCGGACCTGTCGCTTGTCGAGTTGCCCGACGGTTTCTCCATCGACTACTACGCCGAGGGGGTCGAAAACGCCCGCCAGATGGCCCTGGGCGACGAGGGCACCCTGTTCGTCGGTTCACGCCGGGCCGGAAAGGTGCACGCGGTGGTGGACAGCGACGGCGATTTCCGCGCCGATCGCGTCATCCTGATCGCGGACGGGCTGGAGATGCCCTCGGGCATCGAGTTCCGGGAGGGCGACCTGTACGTCGCCGCCGTGAGCCGGGTGCTTCGCTATCCCGGTATCGAGTCCCGCCTGGACAATCCGCCGGAGCCCGAGGTGCTGGTCGACGATCTGCCGACGGAAACGCACCACGGCTGGAAGTACCTGCGCTTTTCCCCGGCGGGTGAGCTCTTTCTCCCGGTAGGGGCTCCCTGCAACGTGTGCGACGAGCCCGGTTTCGCCGAAGTGCGCCGCCTGGACCTCGAATCCGGCCAAACAGACACCTGGGCCTATGGCGTGCGCAACAGCGTCGGTCTGGCCTTTCACCCGCAGACCGCGGAACTCTGGTTCACGGACAACGGCCGGGACTGGATGGGCGATGACTTGCCGGACTGCGAACTCAACCATGCACCAGAACAGGGCATGCACTTCGGCTTCCCCTACTGCCACCAGGGCGACGTCCCCGATCCGGATTTCGGCGAGGGCAAAACGTGCGCCGACTACGTGGCGCCGGAGATCAACCTCGGTCCGCATGTCGCACCCCTGGGGCTCGCGTTTTACACCGGGGACCAGTTCCCCGCGGACTATCGGGGCGACCTGATCATCGCGGAACATGGCAGCTGGAATCGCAGCGACAAGATCGGCTACCGGCTCAAGCGCGTGACCTTCGAGGAGGGTGAGGTGACCGGCCAGGAGGTCTTCGCCGAGGGCTGGCTGCAGGGCCAGGAAGACTGGGGCCGTCCCAACGACGTGCTCGTGTTGCCCGACGGTTCGCTGCTGGTGTCGGACGACAAGGCCGACGCGATCTACCGCATCATCTACACGGGCGGCTGAGGTTTCCCCGTGAGTCTTCTGCAGATCGCGGTCCTGGCGATCGTCCAGGGGCTCACGGAGTTTCTGCCGGTCTCCAGTTCGGCGCACCTGATCCTGGTCAGCAAGCTGGGGGCGTGGCCCGACGAGGGGCTGGAAATGGACGTGGCCGTGCACGTGGGGACGCTGCTCGCGGTACTCGTTTACTTTCGCCACGAGGTGGTCGGCCTGGTTCGGGCCTGGCGCGAACCCGCGGACGACCCCGTCACGATTCAGCGGCGGACCATCGGCCTGGGGCTTGTCATCGGGACCGTTCCCGTGGTGCTGGTCGGCGCCCTGTTTTACGACACCATCGCCGATTCGCTGCGCGATGTCCGCATCATCGCCGTATCCACGCTCCTGTTCGGTGTCGTGCTGCTGCTTGCTGACCGGTACAGCCCCCGCTCCCGGGAACTGAGGGAGCTGCGCCTCTCCCATGCCCTCTGGATCGGCCTGGCCCAGGCGTTGGCCCTGATTCCCGGTACTTCACGGTCCGGCGCGACGCTGACCATGGGTCGTCTGCTGGGCTTCACCCCGGACGCCGCGGCCCGTTTCTCCTTCCTGCTGTCCATCCCGGTGATCGCCGCGGCCGGTCTGCGGGGAGGCTACGAGCTGCTCGTCGATGGTTCGGGCATGCAGTGGCAGCCGTTCGTTCTCGCCATGATCCTGGCGGCGCTGGCGGGCTGGCTGTGCATCGCGGCCTTTCTTGCCCTGCTGGCTCGCCTGGGCCTGCTGCCCTTTATCCTCTACCGGCTCGCGTTGGGGTTGGTGCTGTTGGGGATATCCCTGTAAGCACTGGTATGGTGCAGTATTTTTTGGACTGTGCCATCATGGTGCATGACAAGTCCGGCGTTTCAGCGCGCGGATCCACCGTTCCCACCGCTGCACGAAGTGGTGCTTTGAACTTCGGCAAACCGGTGGTCAAAAGTCGCCAAAAAGCCCTGTCAGCCCGGTATGGCGAGACGGCAAAGGGTGGCATCAATTCTGCATGTACATACCGGATGCAACACGAACCATTTTGGAACACCCTTCAATTCAACGAGGAAAAACACGCATGAGCGCCAAAGATATTCTGAAAACCATCAAGGAAGAGGACGTCGAATTCGTCGACCTTCGCTTCTGCGACACCCGCGGCAAAGAGCAGCATGTCACGCTGCCGACCTCGGTGGTCGACGAGGATTTCTTCGAAGAAGGCAAAATGTTCGACGGTTCGTCCATCGCAGGCTGGAAGGGCATCAACGAGTCGGACATGGTGCTCATGCCGGACCTGGATTCAGCGGTGATGGATCCTTTTTGCGAATCCAGCACCCTGCTGCTTCGTTGCGACGTGCTCGAGCCGGACACCATGGAAGGCTACGAGCGCTGTCCGCGGTCCCTGGCCACCCGCGCCGAGGCCTACCTGAAATCCACGGGCATCGCCGACAAGGCGTTTTTCGGCCCCGAGCCGGAGTTCTTCGTATTCGACGACGTTCGCTTCGGTGACGACGTCAGCGGCAGCTACTACCACATCGACTCCGAGGAAGCGGCCTGGAACACGGGCACGGAGTACGAGGGCGGCAACCTCGGCCACCGCACGCGGGTCAAGGGCGGCTACTTCCCGGTGCCGCCGGTGGACTCCCTGCACACGGTTCGTGGCGACATGTGCCACGCGCTCGAGGCCCTGGGCGTTCCCGTCGAAGTGCATCACCACGAGGTGGGCACGGCCGGCCAGTGTGAGATCGGCACCAAGTTCAACACGCTCAAGCGCAAGGCCGACGAGATGCTGCTGCTGAAGTACGCCGTGCACAACGTGGCGGCGCTGAACGGCCAGACGGCGACCTTCATGCCCAAGCCCCTGGTGGGTGACAACGGCTCCGGCATGCACGTGCACCAGTCCCTGGTGAAAGACGGCGAGAACCTCTTCGCCGGCGACGAGTATGGCGGCCTGTCCCAGCTGGCGCTGTGGTACATCGGCGGTATCTTTAAACACGCCCGCGCCATCAACGCCTTCGCCAACGCATCGACCAACAGCTACAAGCGCCTGGTGCCCGGCTTCGAAGCGCCGGTGCTGCTGGCCTACTCGGCCCGTAACCGTTCGGCTTCCATCCGCATCCCGCACGTGTCCAGCCCGAAAGCCCGCCGTATCGAGGTCCGCTTCGGTGACCCGGCGGGCAATGCCTACCTGACCTTCGCGGCGATGATGATGGCCGGCCTCGACGGCATCAAGAACAAGATCGACCCGGGCCCCGCCATGGACAAGGACCTCTACGATCTCCCGGCGGAGGAGCTCGCGGACATTCCGACCGTGTGCCACAGCCTGGACCAGGCCCTCGAAGCCCTCGATTCGGACCGGGATTTCCTGACTGCCGGCGGGGTGTTCACGGACCATATGATCGACGGCTACATCGCCCTCAAGATGGATGAAGTCACGCGTTTCCGCATGACCACGCATCCGGTTGAATTCGATATGTATTATTCTTGCTGATACTGACGCCTGGCAGGGAGGCCGGGGAATGCCCCGGCCTCGTTGTCGCCAAAGCCCCCTGTCGGAGTGTGGGTTGAGGCGTCGGAATCACAAGGAGAGGGGAACATGAGCCTTTCAACCAGGACGACCGGAATCGCTGCGGCGGTGATGATGCTGGTGGCCGCCGCACCGGCAGGCGCCACCGACATCTACAAGACCGTGGACGAGAACGGGCAGATCATCTACACGGATCGACCCCCGACCCCGGATGCCCAGCCCATTTCCCTGCGTGAACTCAGCGTGGTGGAGGCGCCCAGCTATGCCCCGCCTCAGCGTGACCGGGATGAAGGCGAGCCGGACACGCAAGCCTCCATGAACGAACTGCGGCTCATGTACCGGGACTTCAAACTGGTCAGCCCCGCCCCGGAGCAGAATTTCTGGGGTACGGGCCAGGTGGCCACGATCGCCTGGGATGCCGGAGCCCCGCTGGAGCAGGGCTTGAGCGTGGTCTATTTCGTCAACGGCGAAGCCGTCAGCGATCCCACGACGGCGTCGACCTTCAACACCGAGCCCATGGACCGGGGCGAGCACACGGCCCGGGTCGACCTGATCGGCCCGAACAACCAGGTCATCGCCTCGGCGGGTCCCGTTACCTTCTACGTCAAGCAGAATTCCCGACTGTTCAATCGGGGCGGCTAGGCGCATGACATGACCAGGGCCGCATGATCGTCATCGAGGAGCTGGATACGGCGGTCCTGGAACTGGATATGACCCGGCACCTTCGCTGGGTGAATCCGGCGGGCGAGGAATGCTTTGCCCTCAATCGCGACCGCATCGTCGGTCAGCCGCTTGACAGCCTGCCCGGCGTTCCCGAATCCCTCGTGCGCGCCGTGGCGGACACGCTCCTGGATCAGCGCCCGCGTCGCCTGCACGATTGCACGCTTCCCGGCGGACAGTACAACGTCGCCCTGCAGCAACTTGACGAACACCGCCTGCTGCTCGAATGCACCAGTCTCGACTGGAATCAGCGCCAGCAGGAACTCCAGTGGCGCGAGGTGCAGACCGGGCTCATGAGCCTGCTGCGCCGCAACCTCGGCCACGAGATCCGCAACCCCCTGGGTGGCATTCGCGGCGCCGCCCAGCTCATGGCCAAGGAACTGGGCGAGGGAGAGCTGGGCACGCTGGCCGGGATGATCATGCGCGAGGTCGATCGTATCGATGAGCTCATCAAGAGCTTCTGGCAGCCATCCGCGCACCGGGAACGCTTCGATCTCCATCGTTGCCTGCAGGAGTCCCTGGAGCTGCTCGGGTCCGAGTTCCCCGACGTCGAGATCCAGCGGGACTATGATCCGTCCATCCCGCAGCGGGCCGGCGACGCGGCCGCTATACGCCAGCTGTTGCTGAACCTGCTGCGCAACGCCCAGCAGGCCGGCGCCAGCCGGATCATTGCCCGGACGCGCATCGAGCACGGGTCCGCCCTGCTCGAAGAAGGGCGGGGCACCGAGGTGCGCATCGAGATCGAGGACGACGGCGAGGGCGTACCCGAGAATCTGCGGCCCCTGCTGTTCCTGCCCATGGTGACCGGCCGGCGTTCCGGGACAGGGCTGGGTCTCGCCCTGGTGCAGCAGATCGCGGCGGATCACGGCGGCCTGGTGACCTATGCCGCCCTCGACTCGGGAAGCCGGTTCACGGTCCACCTGCCGTTCAGCGGGGTGGACGAGACGAACCGGGCGGACGGGGGAGCGCAGTCGGCATGACCGTCGCCGCCAATTCTTCCGCCCCCGCGACCACCGCCTGGGTGACGGATGACGACGATTCCATCCGCTTCGTGCTCGAGCGGGCCCTGTCCCGGGCCGGCTACGACGTGCGCACCTACGCCACGGTCTCGGCCTTGCACGAGGCCCTCGAAAAAGCCTCGCCGGACGTCATCCTCACCGATATCCGGCTTCCCGACGCCGATGGCCTGACCGTACTGGAAACGCTGCGCCGCGAGGAACGGGACATTCCCGTGATCGCCATGACCGGATTCTCCGATCTCGATGCCGCGGTCAACGCCTTCCAGCAAGGGGTTTTCGACTACCTGCCGAAACCCTTCGATCTGGACCAGGTGCTGACGGTCGTCGCCAGCGCCGTGGCGAACCGGCCGGCGCCGGCCCGCAAGCCTTCCTCGCGCCGTGGCCACCAATTCATCGGCGACTCGCCCGCCATGCAGGAAGTCTTCCGGACCATTGGCCGGCTCTCGCGCTCGGATATCAGTGTCCTGATCACCGGCGAGACGGGGTCGGGCAAGGAAGTGGTCGCCCGGGCGCTGCACGAGAACAGTCCGCGCGCCCAGGGGCCCTTTGTCGCCATCAACACGGCGGCCATTCCGAGTGAGCTCCTCGAGTCCGAGCTGTTTGGCCACGAGCGCGGCGCCTTCACCGGCGCCCATGCCACGCGCGAGGGCCGTTTCGAGGAGGCGGCCGGGGGCACCCTGTTTCTCGACGAGATCGGTGACATGCCCCTGCCGCTGCAAACGCGTCTGCTTCGCGTACTGGCGGAGGGCGACTACTACCGTGTCGGCGGGCGTGACCTGCGCAAGGCGGACGTCCGCGTCATCGCGGCCACGCACCAGGACATGGAAGAGATCATCCGCGAGGGCAGGTTTCGCGAAGACCTGTACCACCGTCTGAACGTCATCAACATCGATCTGCCCCCGCTGCGCGACCGCGTGGAAGACATCTCCGACCTCGCGGAGCACTTTCTCGACCAGGCGGCCCGGGACATGGGCCTGGAACGCAAGTACCTCCGGCCCGAGACCCTGGCGGCGCTCGAAGCCCGTCCCTGGCCGGGCAACGTCCGGCAACTGCAGAACGTCTGCCGCCAGTTGTGCGTCATGGCCCCGGGCGAGCAGGTCTTTCCGGATGACTTGCCGGCGGATGCCGGCGATTCGGGTCGGTCGGTGGCAAGCGCGGCACGGGACTGGCGCGAGCTGCTCCGGGACTGGGCCCGCCAGGCCATTCAGTCGGGTCGGCCGGACCTCATGCCGGAGGTGAAGTCCCAGATGGAACAGGTGCTGTTCGACGTCGCCCTCGACCATACCGGCGGCAAGCGCATCGAGGCCGCCCGGTTGCTCGGCGTGGGGCGCAACACGCTGACACGCAAGCTGCGCGACGTGGGCGAACGGCCCGACGAGGTTGCGCCCCGAACTTCGCCGGATACCCCGGCGGAGGGGCCGCCCGGCGAAGAGAAGTGAAGGCCGAGCGGCTCAGGCCGCCTGGGCGGACTCGACGCGGGCGATCAGCTCGTCGTGAATTTCTTCCTGGATCGCCTTGAATTCCTTGTACTGGTCCTTGTCCAGGTAGCGCTTCATGCGCTTTTCCGTTTCCTTCCGGGTGTCTTTCAGTTCCCGCTTCATGGCCCGCTTTTCGGCGCCCTCCAGCGCGGCGATGGCCTCGACGCCGCCGTCCAGTCCGTAGCGACGGATGATGGCGACGCGCTCGCGAATGCTGCTTTTCAGGATCATCTCGACCTGCGTCCACTGGTAGTCGTCCAGGGCAAGTCGCTCCTTCATGTCGGCCAGGCGGTTTTCCACCATCTCGCGGGTGGTCGCGTCGGGCTTGGCGACGATTGCCCCATCTTCCTGGGCGGCCGTCGTCGTGCCGGCGGAGAGAAGCGCCAGGCACAGGAGCACCGCCAGGAGACGGGTCGGCCGGAGCAGGGCTGTAATGGGTCGTTTTGTCATGTCATGAGTCCTCGGTTCGGATCTAACCGCGTTCCCTCACCGCGGGTAAGCGAATTTTCTTGATGATCGCGGCGATGCGCAAGGCCGCGATGGCGCCGATGCCCGAAAGCATGGCCGGATTGCGGTCCACGCCGGCCGCCTGCAGGCCCAGGTAGAGCACGATCCCGGCGACGCAGGCGATGGAATAGATTTCGTCCGTGGCACGAAAGATCAGTGGAATTTCTCCGACCAGGGTGTCGCGGATGGCCCCCCCGGCCACGCCGGTCAGTACGCCCATGGTCACGACAATGAGCGGTGAGGCACCCTGGGCTTCGGCGACCTGGGCGCCCAGGATCGCGAAGAGCGCCAGGCCGAGGGCGTCGGCGACGCGCAGCAGGCCCAGGGGTGGCCGAAAGTACCGCGTGTAGACGATCATGAGGGCCGTGGTCGCGATGATGACCCACAGGTGGCGGGTATCCGACAGCCAGAACACCGGTCGGTCCAGCAGCAGGTCACGAAGCGTTCCCCCGCCGATCGCCGTGAGCGCGGCCAGTACCAGGGCGCCGACCCAGTCGAGGCCGTGCCGGGCCGCGGCCAGCACACCGGAAACGGCGAACACCGCCACGCCTGCCAGGGCCAGAACATCCAGGAAGGGCAGCGTCATGGAGTCGGGGGGACCCGCAGGTGGAAGGTTACCGGACCATCGTTCACAAGCCGCACGCGCATGTCGGCGCCAAATTCCCCGGTGGGGCAGGCGCCCAGCTCCTGGCGGGCGCGATCCGCGAGATAGTCGAAGAGTTCCCGGCCCCGCTCCGGCGGCGCCGCGGAGCTGAAGCTGGGCCGGTTGCCGGCGTTGGTGTCGGCCGCGAGCGTGAACTGGGACACCAGCAGCAGTTCCCCGTTCACCTGGCGCACATTCAGATTCATGCGGTCCTCGGCATCCGGAAACATCCGGTAGGCCAGCATGCGTTCGAGGAGACGGTCCGCCTGACCGCGCGTGTCGCCGCGCTCCACGCCGACGAGGGCAAGGAGCCCGCGGCCGATGGCGCCGGTGACCCGGTGTTCGCCGGCGTCGTTCACTGTGACGCTGGCTTCCGATACTCTTTGCAGCAATGCGATCATTCCCGGCCCTCATCGACCTGACGAACACCATCCGTGGCCTTGGCCGGCTCGCCGGGCGCCACGGCGCCGCAGTGTACCAGCCGCCGGACGCGAGGCGCAGGCGTTTGTGAGGGCGCGGTCGTGAGGAAGGGATCGTGAGGGGGTGGTTCTTCCGCGCCTTCGCCCGCGTGCTCAGCGTGGTTCCCGTGCGGCTGCTCCACGGGCTCGCGCATCCCCTGTCGGCCCTGATCTGGCGAATCTCCCGCCGCCTGCGCACGGTGGCCCGAACCAATGTCGCCCTGTGCTACCCGGATCTTTCCGCCGAAGCGCAGGAGCAGCGGGCTCGCCGTTCGCTGTACCACTACGCCTGCAACGCCCTCGAGGTCGGGGTGTGCTGGTATGCCGGCCGGCGCCGCTTCGACGCCCTGTTCGATCCTCCCGTGGGTCTCGAACACGTCGCGGCCGCGCGCGACGCGGGCCTGGGCCTGGTCGTCATGGCGCCGCACTTCGGCGCCTGGGAATTGCTGGGGCTCAGCCTGTCCGACCTGCTGGCGGTGACCCTGTACAAGCCCGGCAGCGATCCCGAGGTCGACGCGGTGCTGATCGAGAGGCGGGAACGGTTCGGGGCGACGCTCGTGCCTGCGAATCGCCGGGGGCTCAAGGCGCTGATGGATCGACTCAAAGCGGCGGAACCGGTGGGCGTTCTGCCGGACCAGGAGCCGACGGGCGGCGACGGGCGCTTCGCCCCGTTTTTCAACGTGCCGGCGCTGACCGGCGTGCTCGTGCCCAGGCTGATCCAGCGCTCCGGCGCACAGGCCGTCTATGCCGCCTGCGTGCGCGGCGAGCGTGGCCGGTTCCAGGTGCACTTCATCCCTGCCGGGGAAGACCTCCACTCGCCGGACCTCGACGTGGCCCTGTCGGCCCTCAACCGGGGTGTCGAGGCGGTCATCGCCTTGGCGCCGGACCAGTATCTCTGGGCCTACAAGCGCTTTCGCGCGCGTCCCGAAGGTCAGCCGAAGCGTTACTGAGATTCCACGTTTCGAGGGACGGGCCGGGCATCGCGGCGTGTTGGCCCATGCCCTCAGTCCCGCCAGAATGTGGGTGTGAGGAGGACCAGCAGGGTATAGATTTCGAGCCGTCCGGCCAGCATGGCGAAGCTGAGGAGCACCTTCGCGGGGTCGTTGAGGGTGGTGTAGGACTGCCCCACCTCGCCCAGTCCCGGGCCCAGGTTCGTGATGCACGCCGCCACGGCGGAAAAAGCGGTCACGAGGTCCAGGCCCGTCGCCCGAAGCGCCAGGGTCATGAGCACGGTGCTGGCGACAAACAGGAAGAAGAAGCCCATGACGGCTTCCAGTACGCTGGGGGCCGCGGTGCGTCCGCCGAACTTCACCGGCAGCACCGCGTGGGGATGGATGAGCCGCCGGATTTCCCGCACCGAGTGTTTGTAGAGCAGCACCACGCGGATGACCTTGATCCCGCCGGCCGTGCTGCCGGCACAGCCGCCGATGAACGCCAGGCAAACCAGCAGCAGGGGCAGGAAGCCCGGCCAGAGGTAAAAGTCCGTACTCGTGAACCCCGTGGTCGTCAGCGCCGACACCACGTGAAAGATCCCGTAGCGGGCCGAGGTAAAGAGGGAGTCGTAGACGCCGTCCACCAGCAGGACGATGGTCGCGAGCACCGAGAACAGCACGATCAGCGCCGCGTAGGCACGCAGTTCCGAATCCTGGAAATACGGCTGGGCGCTGGCCTTGCGCCAGGCGGAGAAGTGCAGGGCGAAATTCATGCCGGCCACGATCATGAAGAGGATGGCCACCGTCTCCAGGGTCGGATTGGCGAAGTAGGCGAAGCTCTGGTCGTGGGTGGAAAAGCCTCCGATGGCCACCGTGGAAAAGGCGTGACCCACCGCGTCGAACATGGGCATGCCGCCCAGCCAGTAGCTCAGCGTGCAAAGCACGGTGATGCCCAGGTAGATGAGCCACAGCGCCTTGGCCGTTTCCGTGATGCGTGGCGTCAGCTTCGTGTCCTTCAGGGGTCCCGGCGTTTCCGCCCGGTACAGCTGCATCCCGCCGATGCGCAGCATGGGCAGGATGGCGACGGCCAGTACGATGATGCCCATGCCCCCCAGCCACTGGAGCTGCTGGCGGTAGAAAAGGATGCCCCGGGGCAGGTCGTTGATGCGGGTGATGATGGTCGCCCCGGTGGTGGTCAGGCCGGACATGGACTCGAAAAAGGCGTCCACGTAGGACAGTTCCGGGTCTTCGAGCAACAGGAAAGGCAGGGCGCCGACCAGCGCCAGGCTGAGCCAGCAGGCGACGACGATGAGAAAGCCGTCCCGCAGGCGCAGGTCGCGCGAGGCGTGGCGCACGGGCAGGTAGATGAGGGCGCCCACGACCAGCAGCACCGCAGCGCTGATGAGAAACAGGTTCATGGTGCCGTCCTGGTACAGGAAAGCGACGGCGGCCGGCGGCAGCATCATGAGGCTGGACCAGGCGACCAGGGCGCCGACCACGCGCTGAACGGATGCGAGTTTCAACATGGGTTCGCGCGTGCTCTCCGTCGCGGCCGGCGTCGCCGTTTCCGGCTCACACGAAGGTGGCGCTGACCTGGAACAGCGCCTCGATGGCCGGAATGTGGCGTTTGTCCGGCACGAACAGGATGACGTGGTCGTGTTCCTGGATGACCGTGTCGTGGTGGGCGATGATCACTTCCTCGCCGCGTACCACCGCCCCGATGGTCGCGCCTTCTGGCAGCTGAAGGTCCTCCACTGCCCGTCCGACCACCTTCGAGGCATGCTTTTCACCGAGGGCGATGGCCTCGATGGCCTCCGCCGCTCCGCGACGCAGGGAATGGACACGGACGATGTTACCGCGCCGAATGTGGGTCAGCACGTCGCTGATGGTGATCTGTTCCGGCGACACGGCGATGTCGATCACGCTACTCTCGACCAGGTCCACGTAGGAGGCGCGATTGATGATCGCGAGCACCTTGCCGGCGCCGAGTCGCTTGGCCAGCATGCTGGAGAGGATGTTGGCCTCGTCGTCGTTCGTCAGGACGCAGTACACATCCGTCGCCTCGATGGCCTCTTCGCGCAGGAGGTTTTCGTCCGCGCAGTCACCCACCAGCACGATGGCTTTTTCCAGCTCCTCGGCGATCGCTTCGGCGCGCTCCGGGTCACGCTCGATGACCTTCACGTGGTGATCCCGTTCGAGACGCCGGGCCAGGCTGCCGCCGATGTGTCCGCCGCCGGCGAGAATCACCCGCTTGATGGGCCGGTCCAGGGGGCGAAGTTCCTTCATCATGGTCTGGATGTGCTTCCGGGCCGCCAGGAAAAACACGGTGTCGTGCTCGGCGATCACCGTGTCACCGTCCGGTTCAACGAGTTCGCCCTCCCGGTAGATGGCGGCCACCCGGGCGTCCACTCCGGCTGTCAGGTGTTCTTTCAGGTGCTTCAGCTGTTGTCCGACCAGCAGGCCGCCCGGCTCGGCCTGGGTCGCCACCAGCTGCACCCGGCCCTCGGCGAAATCCAGTACCTGCAGGGCGCCGGGGTTTTCGATGAGTCGCGTGATGTGCTGCGTGATCAGCTGTTCCGGGCTGATCAGCACGTCGATGGGGGAGTGCTCCCGGGCGAACAGTTCCGGGTAGTCCGTGTAGGCGGAGGAGCGCACCCGGGCGACGCGGGTCGGGGTATTGAACAGGCTGTAGGCCACCTGGCAGGCCACCATGTTGACCTCGTCCATGTTGGTGACGGCGATGATCAGGTCCGCATCCTCGATACCGGCGCGCACCAGGACCTTCGGGTGTGAAGCGTAGCCGTGGACGCCCCGGATATCGAGGGTGTCCTGGAGCGACTTGAGGTGTGTCGCATCCGTGTCCACCACGGTGATGTCGTTGTCCTCGCTCGACAGGCTGTGGGCCACGGTGGAGCCCACCTGCCCGGCGCCCAGTACGACGATCTTCATGCGTCCGCGCTCCTGTTCATCTTCCGGGTCATCCTTCGGATCATTTTTCGGGTCAGGTCTCGGCCACGACTTTCTTGGGGTCGATGCCCAGGGATCGCAGCTTGCGATAGAGGTGCGTCCGTTCCATGCCCACGGCCTCGGAAAGCTTGCCGACACTGCCGCCGGCCTTGCGCAGCTGGTAGGTGAGGTAGTCCCGCTCGAACGCCTCCCGGGCCTCGCGCAACGGCAGGTCGAAGGAGACGGGGCGCGCCCTGGCGTCGCGCGACCCCGGCCCGGCCGGCTGCTGAAGGGCTTCTTCGACTTCCCGCACATCGACCTCCCCCTCGTTGCCCAGGACCAGCAGGCGCTTGACCAGGTTGATCAGTTCCTGCTCGTTGCCGGGCCAGTCGTGATTGCGCAGGCGGTTGAGTGCTGAAATGGAAAACGACCGGTAGGCCAGCCCCTCGCTGTTGGACAGGCGATCCGTGTGATGGCTGACGAGATCGGGGACGTCTTCGGGGCGTTCGCGCAACGGGGGAACGTGCAAGGGCAGAACGCTCACCTGCAGATGCAGCGCGGGATCCAGGCGGCCGGCGGAGATGGCGGCCTCCGGTTCTTCGTCGATGCCGGCGATCACCCGACAGGTCAGGCTCTGCGGTTCCATCGCGCCTTCCGGCGTATAGGCGCCCGCCGCCAGGATGGCGGACAGCACCGACTGGGCTTCCGGCGCGACATCATGCAGATCCGGGATGAAGAGGGTCCCGCCACTCGCCTGGGCGAGCACCCCGGGCGCATCGGGGCCGCCCACGAGGTATTCGAGCGCGGCGTCGGATGCGAGCCGCAGCCGGTCAAGGGGCAGCAGCCGGCCCTTCGCGCCGGCCTGCTGGTGGATCCAGGCGGCGAGCGATTCCTTGCCGCTGCCCGCCTCTCCCGTAATGAGTATCGGTGCCTCGGCCGTGGCGGCCTGGGTCGCCATGCGGCGCAGCAGCTTCATCTGGGGGCTGTTGCCGGGCGGTGGAGCGGCACTGGGTTCCTTCGGCGTGGCCGCGGCAGCGCTGCCGCTGGCGAGGGCCGTCTTCACCGTCGCGAGCAGCTTCGCCAGGGACAGGGGCTTTTGCACGAAATCCTGCGCGCCGAGGCGCGTGGCTTCGACGGCGGTTTCCAGGGTGCCATGGCCCGTCATCATGACGACGGGGCAGCTCAGGCGCCCGCTCTCTGACCATTCCTTGAGCAGGCTGATACCGTCGACATCGGGCATCCAGATGTCCAGCAGCACGAGATCCGGCGTCCGGCGGGCGAAGGCCGCCCTTGCAGCCTCGCCGTGCTCGGCGGTGGAAACGGCATAGCCTTCGTCTTCGAGGATCTCGCTGACGAGAACGCGAATGTCCTGTTCGTCATCGACTACCAGGATGTGTGCCTGAGCCATGGGAAGCGGTGGTCTCCTTTCCGGGCCGGATTCGTATCCGGGTTCGCGTCTGGGTCGGGTCAGAACCCGGGACAGGCCGTGTTGCGTGAATGCAACAGAAGTCTAGCCCAATCCCGTGGACGCGCACAGCCCGCCGGTCGCCGCCCGGACCTCGGCGGGGCATTACCCGGGCATCATCCGGATCGACCGCTGGCGTCCAGCGGTGTTTGCCGGTCGGCCGCGCGTTTGAGCGGCAGGTGGACTCGAACGCGGGCGCCGCCTTCCTCGGTGTTGGAAATCTCGATGGCGCCGTCGTGGTCCAGCACGATCTTGCGGCTGATGGCGAGGCCGAGGCCCGTGCCACCGGCCTTGTGCGTGACGTAGGGTTCGAAGGGCCGTTCCAGCACGTCCGCGGGGAAACCGGGTCCCCGGTCCTCGACTTCCAGCACCAGCCAGGGCGCGCCCCGGGCCCGTACCACCTCCGTGCGCACGGTGATGTCCGCCGGCGTTTCGCCCTCGGCGTCCCGGGCGGCCTCCCGGGCGTTGCCGAGCAGGTTGTGCAGCAGCTGGCGCAGCTGCCCGGCGTCGGCGGTCAGCCCCTCCGGCCCGGAACACAGCGCCAGGGTCAGCCTGCCTTCCGGATCGCTCTCCCGGTAGAGGTGCGCCACCTCGCGAACGAGGTCGTCCAGGGCCACCTCTCGGCGTTCCATGTCCGGTTCCCGGGCATAGTCGCCGAAGGCGTCCACGAGCCGCCGGAGGGCTTCGACCTGGCCCACGATGGTGGTGGCGGAGCGGTCCAGCATGGCCGCGTCCGCGGGCGCGAGCTTGTCCGTGAGTTTCATGCGCAGACGCTCCGCCGCGAGGCGGATGGGTGTGAGGGGATTCTTGACCTCGTGGGCCAGGCGACGCGCGACCTCACCCCAGGCTGCGTCGCGCTGGGCGCGATTCAGCACCGTGACGTCGTCGAAGACGACCACGTGTCCCCTTGCCTGGAACTCGGAGTCCGGCAGGGCCGATCCGCGGGTCAGCAGCACGAGGTTGCCGTCATCCCGTTCCAGCCGCAGTTCCTGCTGCCAACCCTGGTGGTCACGCGCCCGGTGACGGTCAATGCTTTCCGCGAGCGGCCGGAGAAACTCGTGGGATTCAGCCAGCAGGAAGAGCGAGCGGCCCCGGGCTGCGCCGGGCGGAACCCCGAGAATCCGTTCCGCGGCCGGGTTCACCCGGACCAGGGTTCCCTCCGCGTCCAGCGTGAGGACGCCGGCGGACAGGCTTCCCAGGACGGTCTCCAGGTAGTCCCCCTGGGCCTGGAGCTGAGCGCGACTCCGCTCCGCCGCCTCGCTCGCGCTGACCAGGGCGCGACTCATGTCGTTGAAGGATGTGCTGAGAAAGCCGATCTCGTCATCGCTCCCGGCCGTGACGGCCTGGGCGAGTTCGCCCTCGGCGACGCGGCGCGTGGCCAGGGCGAGGTCCGATAGCGGATCCACCATGCGCCGGGCGGCGCTGATGGCGGCGAGAATCGCCAGGAGCCCGGTGAGCAACAGCACCAGCGTGAGAATCAGGATGAAACTCTGCTTCAGGGAATCGCGCAGGTACACGACATTCCGGTACTGGTAGTACTCCGCTTCGATGCTGTCCGTGAGCGCGGTCAGGTTGTCGGGCAGCGGATAGATGGCCTGCAGCAGGCGTTCCTCCCCGGGAATGCGGGTCGGCAGGCGCTGCAGAACGCGCACGGCGAGTCCGCCGTCGCGGGCCGGCTCGGCGGCCGCGTACTCACCGCGCTCCAGCGCCTGGAGCAGGGCGTAGTCTTCCGGCGGTCCCGCCACCGGAGCGAGCGGGTCGTAGGCGGCGGTCGTCAGGGCGTTTCCGGCGCGGGACAGGAGCGCCAGTTCCCGAGGTCCACTGGCCGCCACGGCGGACAGCAGGGCGCTCCGGGCGCTCGCCGGGGTGGGGTCGCTGCCGAGGCCATCCGCCAGTTCCTGCACCTGGTTGCGGGCCGCCAGGGTCCGCTCGTCCAGGAAGGCCTGGCCCAGGGCCAGGGAATCCTGGAGCGCGTCCTCCACGCCTACGTCGAACCAGTTGTCGATGGTCTGCGTGAGGAAATAGACCGAGAATCCGTAAACGATCAGGGCCGGTGGCAGGGAGAACACCAGGAAATACCGGACCCAGCGAGCGGCGAGCCTGGCGCCCGGCTCCTCCCGGCGGACCTTGCGCAGCAGGGAAGCGACCCGTGAAACGATGGACAGGGCAAGCACCGCCAGCGCCAATAACGTGAGCACCAGCACCCACAGGTAGCTGCGATTGGCGCCGGCGCCGGCCCGCTGGACGTCGCTGACCAGTACGAGCGCCACCAGCAGCACCACGAGGGCCGCCAGGACCGGCAGAACGCGAAACAGTGCGGTCTTTACGCGTTGATTCTGAAGGGCCATTTGGACCACTCCGAGTCGTGTCGCCAGTCCCGGTTCACCATGGCGGGCAGCTGCATGGGCGAGGGCAGGCTGGCCCGGTCGAGCCAGATGCGCGTTCGAAGCTCGTACTCGCCCGCGGGCAGGCGGGCGGTCTCGATGTTCAGAGACAGGTTCGAGAGGTGGCGGAGGGCATGGCGCAGCCGGGGCCAGGTGCGGACGGCCTGGTCGCCGACGAGCCTCCCGGCGCCGTCCCGGGGCCCGCTGAGCTGGAAGCGCTCGCTCATGGGCAGGTAGCGAAGCTCGAACACCCGCTGGCCGGTGAGTAGCACCGTTTCGCCCCGCAGTTCGTAACCGACGCGCAGCACCAGCGGTACGCCGTTCAACATGGCTCGCCGCGCCGGCCTGCTCAGCTCCAGACCCTGGTCCAGGTCCAGTTCCAGGCCGTTTTCCACCGCCTGCACCCGGGCGTCGCGCACCTCGAAGTTTGCCGGACCGCCGCCGGGGCCTGCCGCGGCGCCGCAGCCGGCGAGGACCAGCGCCGTGGCGCTAAGCAGGAGCTGTCTAAAGGTCAGCTTTTTGAAGGACGGCATAGTAAAAGCCATCCATATCCTGTTCGCCCGGAAGGATCTGGCGGCCGGGCAGCACGTTCCGCCCGAACCCCGAGGGACCGGTACAGGCAGCGTCTTCCTGGTCGGCCAGGAAGGCCTGGATTCGCGCATTGTTTTCACAGCTCAGCACGGAACAAGTGGCGTAAACAAGGATACCCCCGGGCCTCAGCAGGGGCCAGAGTGATGCCAGGAGGCGTGCCTGCAGGGCCGTGGCTTCCCCGATCTGCTCGGGGGTCCGAAGCCATTTGATGTCCGGGTGCCGGCGGATGACGCCGAGCGCTGTGCAGGGAGCGTCCAGGAGAATGCGGTCGAAGGGGCGTCCGTCCCACCAGGCCTCCACCTGCGTCGCGTCGGCGGCCTGCAGCCGGGCCTCGAGACCCAGCCGGTCGAGGTTTTCACGGACGCGCCCGAGCCGTTCCGGAGACCGGTCGAGGGCGAGAAGTTCGATGCCCGGCTCCCGTTCAAGCAGGTGACCGGTTTTGCCGCCGGGTGCGGCACAGGCGTCCAGGACCCGCTGGCCCGGGGCCAGGTCCATGAGCCCGGCGGCGAGCTGGGCGGCGGGATCCTGGACACTGAACACGCCCTCGGCAAAGCCGGGGATGGCCTGCACCGGGGCCGCCGGGGTCAGGGCGATCGCGTCCGGTACGAGGGGGTGCGTGGCGAGTTCGAAGCCGGCCTCGCGAAGCCGGCCCTCGGCCGCCGACCGTTCTCCCAGGCCGGCGTTGAAGCGCAGCCACAGCGGCGCCGGACGGTTGTTGGCGGTGGCGATCTGCTCCCAGTCTTCCGGCCAGTCGTCGCGCAGGCGCTTCAGCAGCCAGTCGGGATGGGCAAAGCGCGCTTCGTTCTGCGCCAGGCGATTTTCGAGGGCCTCCTGCTGGCGAAGAAAATTTCGCAGCACGGCATTGACCAGTCCGACGGCCCAGGCTTTGCCGAGTGCCCGTGCCGTGTCCGCGGTTGCATGCACGGCGGCATGGTCTGCCGTGTCGTCTTTCCACAGCTGGTAGAGGCCGAGCAGGATCAGCCGGCGCACATCCCGGTCACGGCTGCGCAGGGGACGTTGCAGCAGTTGATCGGCAAGCCAGTCCAGGGCAGTTTTCCAGCGCAGGACACCGAAGGTCAGGCGCCGGGCGAAGGCCCGGTCCCGCGACTCTTCGAGGGCGTCGAAGCGGTTGGAGTCCGCGAGCCCCTGCTTCCGATCCAGCACGTCGCCCAGGGCCTCCAGGGCGACCCGCCGCGCCGACCGGCCGCGGCTCATCGCAGGCGGCGTGCGTTGAAAAAGTCGGCGACCGGCATGCGTCGGCCTCCCTCCGGCTGTACCTCGAGGAGGCGGAGGCGCCCCTGGCCCGTGGCCAGTTCGATACCTTTCGGATCCACCGTGAGGACGGTCCCCGGGTGCGCATCGTGGCCGCGCGGATCGGCGGCTGCGCGCCAAACCCGCAGTCGCCTGCCTTCATATACGAACCACGCCACCGGCCAGGGATCGAAGGCGCGAATGCGTCGTTCGAGCGTCAGCGCCGGCTCGCCGAAATCCAGTTCCGCTTCCGCCTTGCTCAGCTTCGGGGCGTAGGTGGCCTGCGCGTCGTCCTGGGGCTCCGGTTCGCCGAGCGTTCCGGTCTCGAGGCGCCCGATACAGGCCAGCAGGGCGTCGGCGCCCAGGGTCGCCAGGCGGTCGTGCACGCTGCCGCCGGTATCGGTGGCTTCGATCTGGGTCTCGATGCGGTGAAAGACGGGACCCGTGTCGAGCCCGGCTTCCATGCGCATGATGCACACGCCCGTGCTGCGGTCCCCCGCCTCGATGGCGCGCTGAATCGGCGCCGCGCCGCGCCAGCGCGGCAGCAGGGACGCGTGGATGTTCCAGCAATCGATGGTGGGGATGGTCAGCACCTCTTGCGGCAGGATGAGCCCGTAGGCCGCCACCACGAGCAGGTCGGGCGCCAGGGCGGCCAGCTCGTCCCGCGCAGCGGCATCCCGCAGGGATTCGGGCTGATAAACCGGCAGTCCGTGTTGCAGCGCCAGCTCCTTCACCGGGCTGGCGGTGACACGCCGCCCCCGGCCGGCGCGCCGGTCCGGCTGGGTGTAGACGCCCACCACCTCGATTCCGGCGTCCAGGAGTCGCCGCAGGGCGGGCACGGCAAAGTCCGGGGTGCCCGCGTAGACGATGCGCGGCGCCCCGTTCGCTGGAGGGTTCGGCCTCATTCGGGGGGCGTCATCCCGGTACGGCGGCGGCATCCTGCCGCGCCTGGCGACGGGCTTTCTCGAGGCGCTTGCGCACCATCTGCCGCTTCAGGGGCGAGAGATAGTCCACGAACAGCTTGCCGTCGAGGTGGTCCATTTCATGCTGGAGACAGACGGCCTCGAGCCCGTCCAGGTCAACGGTGAATTCGCTGCCATCGGGATGCCGGGCGCGCACGGTGATCTGCTCCGCGCGCTCCACCTTGGCGTAGATACCGGGTACGGACAGGCAGCCTTCCTCGTAGATCTGCTTGCCGTCGGCAGCGGTGATCTCGGGATTCACGAACGCCCGGGGCCGGTCCCGCTCGTCGCTCGTGTCCATGACGAGCACGCGCTGGTGCACGTTGACCTGGGTCGCGGCCAGGCCGATACCCTTCTCCTCGTACATGGTGACGAACAGGTCCTCGACCAGTTCCGCCAGGTCTTCGTCGAAGCGCTCGACCGGCTTGGCGACGGTGCGCAGACGGGGGTCGGGGAATTCCAGGATTTCTCGAATTGCCATAAAACCGTTCCGAAAAAACTATTTAAGTGAACTTTCTTACAACATTAATTATGATAACGAAGTGCAGGCGGAGTCTGCACCGTTGAAAAAGATCGCAACAACGGTCGTTCCGGGACTGCGGACCGGGCGCCAAAAAAACGGGGAAGGACAGTGAAAAGGATACTCATTAGCCTCATCCTAGCGGTAATCCTTGGGGGCGCGGCGATCGCGCAGGAAGTTTCGATCAGGGAAGACAGTCCGGATGAATACATTGTAGTTGAGGGGGATACGCTGTGGGACATTTCCGGACGATTCCTGGATGAACCGTGGCAGTGGCCTGCCATCTGGCACGCCAATCAGCAGATCGAAAATCCGCACCTGATCTATCCGGGCGACAGGATTTCGCTCGTGTACATCGACGGACAGCCCCGCCTCATGGTGGACCGGGGCCGGCCGACGGTTCGCCTGTCGCCGGAAACCCGCGTGACCACGCGCCAGCCGATTCCCCCGATCTCTCATGACCGGATCCAGGGGCTCATTCGCAACTTCCGCCATATCGGCTCCAAGGAGGAGCTCGATGCGCTGCCCTACGTGGTGGCCAATGCGGAGCAGCGACGCCAGGCGGTCGTGATGGACAACACCTACGTGCGCAACCTCGATGGTGAGGTTGGGCAGTTCTACGCCGTCATGCGCCTCGCCAACATCTATTTCCGCAAGGACGGCGAGATTCGCCGCGCCGTGGAACCCGGCTACGGCCAGCACGCGCCGACGAGCCGCGAGTGGCACCCCACCTGGTGGGAGCGCGCCGGTAACCTGAATCCGCAGAACTACGGTGACATCGTCGGCTTCGAGCTGGTGCAGGTCGCCGAAGCCATGCTGGCCAAGACCGGCGACCCGGCCATCCTCACGATCGGCAGTTCCCAGGACCCGGTCATGGAAGGCGACTTCGTCGTGCCCCTGGATGACCCGGGTTACGTGGACCAGTACCAGCCGAGCGCCATGGGCACGGTGCCCGAGGGCATGCGGGTGCTGGGTGTGCAGGGCGACAACCGCCTCGTGGGCCATCTGAAAATGGTGTCGATTTCCGGCGGCAAGCTCCAGGGTGTCGAGCCCGGGCACGTTTTCTCCACCTTCCGCCCCGGTGAGAAAATCCGCGACGAAGTCAAATATCCTGCAGGGAGCCTGGCCGATGCGAGGACGTGGAAAGGCGATCATGTCGTATTGCCGGATGAATGGGGCGGCCACATCATGGTCTTCCGGGTTTACGACGAGGTGAGCTACGCGCTCGTCATGCAGGGGGATCGTCCCGTGCGCGAATTCGACGTGCTGAGGCATCCCAGCGAAACGCTCTGAACCGGAGCACAACGGCTAACAACGGCGGGGTGCCCAGGGCACCCCGTTTTTTTTGTCAGCAATAGCGCGCACCGTCGCCGAGGAATGCTTCGAGGAGAGGCTGGGAGGAACGGCCAAAACGTGTCAAACGCCTGGTTGAAAATCGCCCGGGCGCCCGGTTTGAACGGCCGGCGCCTGCTGGAGCTGCTGCCCGCGGTCGGAGGTGCGGACGCCCTGTGCGCCACCCCGGCGGGCCAGCTCACCGCCATGGGCCTGGAGCCCGAGCAGGTGCGGGCACTGCGCGAGCCGGATCCTGCGCTGCTCGCTTCGGACCAGGCCTGGCTCGCCGGTGACGGGCACCACCTGATCGGCATCAGTGAACCGGATTATCCCGCGTTGCTGCAACAGATAGCCGGGCCACCGGCGGTCCTCTGGGTGTGGGGTGACCCTGCCGCCCTGTGGCAACCGCAAATCGCGATGGTGGGCAGCCGAAATCCCACACCGGGCGGGCGGGAACACGCCCGGGAGTTCGCCGAAACGCTCGTGCGCGAAGGCTGGGCGATAACCAGCGGCCTGGCGGCGGGCATCGACGTCACGGCGCATGTCGGGGCCCTCGATGCGGGCGGCCAGACCGTTGCCGTCCTGGGCACCGGGCCGGACCAGGTCTACCCGGCGCGTAACGCAACCGTGGCGGAGGCCATCGCGGGACAGGGCGCCGTGGTCACGGAGCTTCCACCGGGTTCACCGCCACGGAAACAGCATTTCCCGTCGCGGAACCGCATCATCGCCGGCCTGTCCCTCGGCGTGCTGGTGGTGGAAGCGGCCCTGAACAGCGGCTCCCTGATCACCGCCCGGCTGGCCGCCGACCAGGGCCGCGAGGTGTTCGCGCTGCCGGGCTCCCTGCACAACCCGATGGTCAAGGGGTGTCACCGGCTGATCAAACAGGGCGCCCGGCTCGCCGAGTCCACGGCGGACATCACCGGCGCGCTGGCGCCCATGGCCGGTGAACTGGCCCGGGCGCTGAAACGCCGCCTGGCGGTCGAGGAAGCGCCGGAGAAGCAGGCGGCCGTCCGGGCTCCGGAAGACGAGGAGCTGCTTCGCGACAATGACTACGCCCAGCTCTGGTCCGCGCTGGGGCATGACCCCATCACCCAGGAACAACTGCTCAGCCGGCTGAACATCGACGCCCGGTCGCTGTCCTCCATGCTGCTCATGCTCGAACTGCGCGGGCTCGTCCAGACCATCGACGGCGGACGGGTGGTCCGGCAATCCGGCGAGGCCGCGACGGGCAGACCTTGATTTAATCCCACCGGCACCCAAATCCTGTCGTTCCGCGGGATACCGCTGGCCGGACACGATCCAGGCCGGCGGCGATACAGGAAAAATTGTTCGCTTTCCATTGACGGACCGGTTTCTTTCGGGGATGCTGGGGTCTCTGGAGCTGAGAGGACAGGACAGCCGACGTCAGGTCGGATGCCCTGAAGACCAGAGGAAATAATGAAAGAAAACGTACTCGATGTACTGATGTTTCTGTTCGAAAAGTACTTCTACGACGAGCCCGAAAGTGAACCTGACCGGGCCGACATGGAAGACAACCTCCACGAGGCGGGATTCACCAACGCCGAGATCGACAAGGCCTTTCACTGGCTGGACGGACTCGCTGAACAACGGCACCAGCCCGAGATCAGCGTGCAGGCCGACCGGCCGATCCGCGTCTATGTCGACTCCGAGCTGGATCGCCTGGATACCGACTGCCGGGACTTCGTCATGTACCTGGAGAACATCGGCATCCTGGACACCCAGCGTCGTGAACTCGTCCTCGATCGCCTCATGGCCCTCGAGGCGGAGGAAATCACGCTCGAAGACCTGAAGTGGGTTGTGCTCATGGTGCTGTTCAACCAGCCAGGCCAGGAAGCCAACTACGCCTGGATGGAAGACTTCATGTTTGACAGCGAACAGGAATACAGGCACTAATAAAAAGGCGTTAGGGGGCAAATGACCTCGGCCGGCCCGTCCGGCCAGCAGTCTCTCACCCTCCTGATTTCGCACCCTGGACCTCACTCGTGGGGCCCCCCGATACGTCTTCTTGACGGTCCGGTCGATAGATTTCCCGCCGGGTCAAGTGCTTGGAGCCCCATGGCTAAAAACCTGCTCATCGTTGAGTCGCCCGCCAAGGCGACCACCATCAACCGCTATCTCGGCGACGAGTTCATCGTCCTCGCTTCCTACGGTCACATTCGTGACCTGACGGGGAAAGAAGGCGCGGTGGATACGGACAATGGCTTCGAGATGCACTACGAGCTGTCCGAAGACAGCAAAAAGCATGTCAACGCCATCGTCAAAGCGGCGAAGAAAGCCGACACCATCTACCTGGCGACAGACCTCGACCGCGAAGGCGAGGCCATTTCCTGGCACATCTACGAGATACTCCGCGAGAAGGGCCTTCTCGAGGACAAGCAACTCTACCGCGTCGAATTCTCCGAGATCACGCAGAAAGCCATCCAGCACGCCGTGGACAACCCACGCCAGCTCTCCATGGACCTGGTCAACGCGCAGCAGGCCCGCCGGGCCCTCGATTACCTGGTCGGCTACAACCTTTCCCCCCTGTTGTGGCGCAAGATCAAGACCGGTCTCAGCGCCGGGCGGGTGCAAAGTCCGGCGCTGCGCCTCGTGGTGGAGCGTGAACGGGAGCGCGAGGCCTTCGAACCCCAGGAGTACTGGTCCATCGAGGCGGACCTGAAAAAGGACGAAGCCGCGTTCATCGGTCGCCTGGCGCTGCTGGACGGCGACAAGTTCGACAAATTCGACATCAGTGATGGCGATCGCGCCAACGCGGTGCGTCAGCAGTTGCTGGACCATGCGGGCGGCACCCTCACCGTGGACCGGGTCAAGAAATCCCAGCGCCGCCGCAACCCGGCGCCCCCGTTCATTACCTCGACGCTGCAGATGGATGCCTCGCGAAAGCTCGGGTTCTCGGCCCAGCGCACCATGCGGGCCGCACAGCAGCTGTACGAAGGCGTTGAAATCGACGGGGTCACCCAGGGCCTGATCACTTACATGCGAACGGATTCCGTGACGCTGTCCAACGACGCGGTCGCGGACCTGCGGCGCCAGATCGGGCAGCAGTTCGGCGAGGACCATGTTCCGGAATCGCCGAACCGCTACCAGAACAAGTCCAAGAACGCCCAGGAGGCCCACGAGGCGATCCGCCCCACGTCCGCGGCGCTCACGCCGGACAAGGCGAAGAAGTACCTGAAGGACGACCAGGCCCGGCTCTACGACCTGATCTGGCGGCGAACCCTGGCGAGCCAGATGGTCCCGGCCCTGGTCGACCAGGTCGCCGTGGAGTTCGATTGCGGACCGGGCGCGGCCTTCCGGGCAAGCGGCTCGACCGTGACCTTTCCCGGCTTCCTGGCCGCCTACGAAGAAAGCGTGGCCCAGGGAGGCAAGAGCAAGGAGAAGGAAGAGCGGCTGCCGCCCCTGTCGGAGGGGGACGAGGTCAGGGTGCTCGACGTGCGCGCCGATCAGCACTTCACCCAGCCACCGCCCCGCTACTCGGAGGCGACCCTGGTCAAGGCGCTGGAAGACTACGGCATTGGTCGCCCCTCGACCTATGCGAGCATCATCCAGACCCTGAAGAACCGGCACTACGTCGACGTGGACGCGAGACGGCTGACGCCGACGGACACGGGCCGCGTGGTGGAACGGTTCCTCGAAAACCATTTCGATTCCTACGTGGATTACGAATTCACGGCGCGGCTCGAGGACGAACTGGACGAGATTTCCCGGGGCGAGCGCGAATGGGTGCCGCTGCTGGAGGAATTCTGGACGCCGTTCATCTCCCGCGTGGAAGACAAGATGGAGTCCGTCGATCCGGACGAAGCGCGCCAGTCCCGCACCCTGGGCACGGACCCCAAGTCCGGCCGGCCGGTATCCGTTCGCCTCGGTCGCTACGGGCCCATGGCCATGATCGGCACCCGGGACGACGAGGAAAAGCCGGTGTTTGCCGGCCTGCGGCCGGGCCAGAGTCTCGAGACCATCGGCCTGGAGGAGGCGCTGGAGCTGTTCAAGCTGCCGCGGGACCTCGGTTTTACCGAGGAAGGCGAGGACGTCGCCGCGGGAATCGGCCGCTTCGGGCCCTATATCCGCTACGGCAACAAGTTCGTGTCCCTGAAGGACCACGACCCCCACGACGTGACCCTCGACCAGGCGCTGGAACTGATCGCTGCCAAGAAGCAGGCCGACCTGGATAAAATCCTCCGCACCTGGGACGACTCCGAGGTGCAGATCCTCAAGGGGCGCTGGGGACCCTTCATCACCGACGGTGACAAGAACGTCCGCATTCCCAAGGATCGCGAGCCTGACTCGTACACGCTCGAGGAGTGCGAAAAGCTGCTGGCCGAGGCCCCGGCCAAGAAAAAGCGTGGTCGCAAGAAGGCCGGCAAGAAGAAGGCCACGCGCAAGAAAACCGCCGCTCGCCGCAAGACATCGAAAAAATCGTCGAGCAGGAAAGCGGCGCAGAAGAAGGCGTCCGACAAGGCCGCCGCGACTTCCTGAAGGCTCGGGCGAGCCTCACACCGGGACCCTGGCATGAGCACACCCGTCGAACAGGTCAAGGAATTCCTGCTCGCTTTGCAGGATCATATTTGCGCAGGCATCGAGGAAGCGGACGGCAAGGTCCGCTTCCGGGAAGATGCCTGGGACCGGGAAGGTGGCGGTGGCGGCCGTACCCGGGTGCTGGAAAACGGCGCCGTGTTCGAGCAGGGAGGGGTCAATTTCTCCCACGTGTTCGGCGACCAGTTGCCCCCTTCGGCGACCAAGGCCCGACCCGAGCTCGCCGGCCGCGGCTTCGAAGCCCTGGGCGTGTCCCTGGTGATTCATCCCGAGAACCCGCACGTGCCGACGTCCCACGCGAACATTCGCTACTTCGAGGCGGCACGGGATGGCGATGAACCGGTCTGGTGGTTCGGTGGCGGCTTCGACCTGACGCCCTACTACCCGGTGACCGAAGACGTGGTGCACTGGCACCGCGTGGCCCACGACGTGTGCTGGCCCTACGGGGAAGGCGTTTACGACCACTACAAGCAGTGGTGCGACGAGTACTTCTACAACAAGCACCGCCAGGAATGCCGGGGGGTCGGCGGCCTGTTCTTCGACGATCTCAACGAATGGGGCTTCGAACGCTGCTTCAGCTTCTGGAAGGCGGTGGGCAACGGTTACCTCGACGGCTACCTGCCGATCGTGGAGCGCCGCAAGGACACGCCCTGGACGGACGCGCAGCGCGAGTTTCAGCTCTACCGTCGCGGGCGCTACGTCGAGTTCAATCTGGTTTATGACCGCGGCACACTTTTCGGGCTCCAGTCCGGCGGCCGTACCGAATCCATCCTCATGTCCCTGCCGCCGAAGGTGGCTTTCCGCTACGACTGGCACCCGGAACCGGGTACGCCGGAAGCGGAACTGACCGACTTTTATCTCGAACCGAAGAACTGGCTGGCCCTGGGCTAAGCCAGGGGCTGAATGTCGCGCTCAATCCCGGGCAGATTCTGCCGCTGAGCAGCGGGCTGAATGCGGCGCTCAGTGGGCGTCATCCCAGTTCATGCCTGAACCGGCTTCGACGACGAGCGGCACGTCCAGCTCGGCGGCCCCGCTCATGAGTTCGCACACGCCGGTGTTGATTTCCTCGAGCTTGCCCTCGGGCACTTCGAGCACGAGCTCGTCGTGCACCTGCATGGTCAGGAAGGTGTCCCGGTGGTGCTCCTGCAGCCACGCGTCGACCCGGATCATGGCGCGCTTGATGATGTCCGCCGCCGTGCCCTGCATGGGGGCGTTGATCGCTGCACGTTCGGCGGCCTGGCGGCGCTGGCCGTTGCTGGCGTTGATGTCCGGCAGGTAGAGGCGCCGGCCGAACAGCGTTTCGACATAGCCCTGGTCGCGCGCCTGCTCCCGGGTGCGCTCCATGAAGTCCGCCACCCCGGGATAGCGGGCAAAATACGTGTCCATGTACGCCTGGGCCTCGCCCCGGTCGATGTCGAGCTGGCGCGCGAGACCGAAAGCCGACATGCCGTACATGAGCCCGAAGTTGATGGCCTTGGCGGCCCGGCGCTGGTCACCGGACACCTCCTCGTAGGGCGTGTCGAAGACCTCGCCGGCGGTGGCGCGGTGGACGTCGATGTCTTCCCGGAACGCCTTCAGCAGGCCCTTGTCGCCGGAAATGTGCGCCATGATGCGCAGCTCGATCTGCGAATAGTCCGCCGCCAGCACCACCATGCCCTTGGGCGCGACAAAGGCCTTGCGGATCCGCCGGCCCTGGGGCGTGCGGATCGGAATGTTCTGAAGGTTGGGGTTGCTGGAGGAGAGACGGCCGGTGGCGGCCACGGCCTGGTGGTAGCTCGTGTGTACGCGCCCGGTGTGCGGGTTGATTTCCTCCGGCAGCCTGTCCGTGTAGGTGGACTTGAGCTTGGACAGGGAGCGGTAATCGAGAATCAGCTGGGGCAGGTCGTAGTCCGCCGCCAATTCGTGCAGCACGTCCTCGGCGGTGGAGGGCTGTCCCTTCGGTGTCTTGCGCAGCACCGGCAGCCCCAGCTTGTCGAAGAGGATTTCCTGCAGCTGCTTCGGCGAGCCGAGATTGAAGGGCTGGCCCGCGGCCTCGTGCGCCTTTTCCTGCAGGGCGTGAATCTCCTTCGCCATCTCGTTGCTCTGCGCCTGAAGGATCGATCCGTCGATGAGCACGCCCCGCTGCTCCATGCGCGCGAGGACGGGCACGAGCGGCATTTCGATGTCTTGGAGCACCTGCTTCAGGCTCGGTTCTTCCTGCAGCCGCGGCCAGAGGTGCTCGTGCAGCTGGAGCGTGATGTCCGCGTCCTCGGCCGCGTAGTGCCCCGCGTCTTCGATGGCGACTTCGCTGAAGGGAATCTGTTTGGCGCCCTTGCCGGCGATGTCCTCGTAGTGCGTGGTCTTGCGTCCCAGGTATTTCAGGGCCAGCGAGTCCATATCGTGGCGCGTTCCGGAGGCGTTGAACACGTAGGACTCCAGCATGGTGTCGAAGGCCACGCCGCGGGCCTCGATGCCGTAGCGTGACAGCACGTTCATGTCGTACTTGAAGTGCTGGCCCACCAGCGGGGCGTCGGGCGACTCGAGCAGGGGGCGGAAGGCCTCGAGCACGGCGTCCCGGTCCAGCTGTTCCGGTGCCCCCGGGTAATTGTGCGCCAGGGGTACGTAGGCGGCGTGGCCTGCTTCGATGCAGAAGCTCAGCCCCACGATCTCCGCCTGCATGGGGTCGAGAGACGTCGTTTCCGTGTCGAAGGCGATCAGCTTCGCCCCTTCCAGGCGCTTCAGCCAGGCGTCCAGTTGTTCCTGGTGCAGGACGATTTCGTAGTCGATCTGCCGGGGCGCCTGCTCGTCATCGCCGAGCTCCTTCAACCAGCTGTTGAACTCGTAGCGCTGCAGGAACGGCCGCAGGGCTTCGTCGTCCGTCTCCGCCTGCTCCAGCGCATCCGGAGACGTGTCGAGGTCCAGGTCCACGCGGATCGTGGCCAGGTCCCGGGACAGGGGCAGGATGTCCAACGCTTCCCGGAGGTTTTCGCCGATCTTGCCGCCGACCTCGTCTGCGTGCTCCATCACCCCGTCGAGGGTTTCGTAGGCGGCAAGCCACTTGGCGGCGGTCTTGGGTCCGCACTTCTCCACGCCGGGGATGTTGTCGGACTTGTCGCCGGTCAGGGCAAGGAAATCGATGATCTGGTCGGGGCGCACGCCGAACTTCTCCTTTACCCCCTCGGCGTCCAGGGTGGTCTCGGACATGGTGTTCACCAGCGTAACCCGGTCCGTGACCAGCTGGGCCAGATCCTTGTCGCTCGTGGAGATGACGCAGTGCATGCCCTGCTCGCCGGCCCGGCGGGCCAGGGTGCCGATCACGTCGTCGGCTTCGACGCCGTCCACCTGGATCAGCGGCAGGCCCATGAGCCGCACGAGCTCGAAAATGGGCTCCACCTGGCTGCGCAGCTCCCGCGGCATGGGTGGTCGGTTGGCCTTGTAATCGGCGTAGAGCTCGTTGCGGAACGTCGGCCCCTTGGCATCGAACACCACGGCGATGCGGTGAGAATCGGCCTCGTTCACGAGGCGTCGAAGCATGTTGGCGACCCCGAGCAGGGCGCCGGTGGGCTCGCCGGAGGAGTTGGTGAGGTTGGGCAGGGCGTGAAAGGCCCGGTACAGGTAGGACGAACCGTCCACCAGGTAAAGCGTCTGTTGTTTGGTGCTCATGAAGTCTCGAAAAAGGGGCGCTGGGCGACGGATCAGTGACGGCCGTCTGGTATGCTCAGAATACTGAAGGATCAACCCCGTTAACAGCACGGACGGGGCGTGCAACAGCGACTTCCGCCACGGAGCGGCAAATTTTCGGAGAGTGCGAGATGATTGGAAACGCCGGAATCGGACAAGCTGGAACCGGACAAGCTGGAACCGGACAGGCCGGAATCGGACCGGCAGGAACTGGACGCGCCGGCGGCCCAGGCGCCGGCCGGTTCCCCGTCCTGTACGTGTTTCTCCTGGCGGCCTGCTTCCTGGCCCCGCCCGTTGCGGCCCAGGATCGGGCGAATGACCCGGCGGCGCCGCCGCCCATCCCCCCCATTGACGCCGAGCCTCGCCCGGCGCCTGAGGAAGACGCGCCCATTCCGCCGAAGGTCCTCGACGAGGACGCCCAGGTCGAGCCCACGGTCGAGATTCGCCGCGATGAAGATGACAACATCGTGGAGTACTACAAGCTCGAGGGGCGCGTGTACATGGTCAAGGTCACGCCCCGCAACGGCATCCCTTACTACTACATGGACGACGATGGCGACGGGCAGCTCGAATTGCGTGAAAGCGACCGTGCGGCGCATCCGGTCAAGCCCGTGTACTGGAAACTGAAGGAGTGGTGAGCGAGTCCCTGCCGCTGCCGGCCCGCCTCGTGCGCGGCGTCGGGCACGCAGCTTCCTGGCTGATCCTGGTGATGGTGCTGATCACCTTCTTGGTCGTCCTGCTGCGTTATGGCTTCAACCTGGGCTGGATCTGGTTGCAGGAGTCGGTGACCTACCTGCATGCCGCGGTCTTCATGCTGGCCGCGGCCTGGACCTGGCAGGAGGACAGCCACGTGCGCGTGGACATCCTTTACCGGGGTCGGTCCCGGCGCCACCGGGCCTGGGTCAACCTGATCGGCACGCTCCTGTTCCTGGCGCCGGTCTGCGTGTACCTGCTGGTCATCGGCTGGGACTACGTGGCGGCCTCCTGGTCCCTTCGGGAAGGGTCCCGCCAGGCCGGTGGCCTACCGCTGGTGTACCTCCTCAAGTCCCTGATTCTCGCCCTGCCCCTGCTTTTGCTGATCCAGGCGGCCTGTGAGATTCCGGGGTACCTGCGCGCCCTGCGTCGGGCCGCCGAACCCGTCAGTCCGGCTGCGCCCTCTTGACGCCGGAGCGGCGGGCGCGTCTCGACGGCGTGCTGAATCGCCGTCAGCCGGACCTCACGGTGCTGGCGGAAAACCTCCACAAACCACGCAACCTGTCCGCCGTGGTCCGAACCTGCGACGCCGTCGGGGTCGCGGGCATTCACGTGGTGCCCGGGGAAACCAACGTTCGCAAGCACTGGCATACATCCCAGGGCGCGGAGAAATGGGTGGAACTGCAGGTGCACGACACGACCCAAGGGGCCTGCGAACACCTCCGCGCGGAGGGCTTCACGATCCTGGCCGCCCATCTCTCGGACGATGCCGTGGACTACCGGGAGGTGGACTATACCCGGCCGACGGCCTTGCTCATTGGTACCGAGGCGTTCGGAGTGTCCGATGAGGGACTGCGGTGGGTCGATCGCGAGATCGTCATTCCCATGATGGGCATGAGCCAGTCCCTGAACGTGTCCGTGGCGACGGCCGTCGTGCTTTACGAGGCCGTGGCCCAGCGTCGGGCGGCGGGCATGTTTGATGCGAGCCGCATGCCATCAGAGCGTCATGCCCGCATGCGGTTCGAATGGTTACACCCGACCGTTGCCCGTTACTGCCGCGAACGCGGCCTGCCGTACCCGGAACTGGACGAGGACGGCGAACTGGTCAGCGATCCCCGGATCGGCTGAGTTCCTCCAGCACCGGCGTCATTTCCGGCTCGAAGCCGGTCCAGAGGCGAAAACTCTCCGCCGCCTGCCCGACGAGCATGCCCAGCCCCGAGCGATACGGCACCTTCGCACTCTGCGCCCAGTGTGCGAGGGGGTCGGCGGCGCGGCCATAGTTCAGATCGTAGAGGGCGCCGTCCGGCGCGAAGAGGGCGGTGCTGACCGGGGGGATTTCGCCGCTGTGACCCTGCGCCGTGGCGTTCAGTACCAGGTCGAAGGTTTCCGTGCCGAGGCGGTCCATGGAGTCTGCAGTGACCGGTCCCAGGTCCCGGTGCCGGTCCGCCAGGGCGAGGGCGCGGTCCTCGGTGCGGTTGTAGATGCGCAACTCCGTCGGGCCGGCGTCCAGGAGGGCGGCACAGATCCCGGCGGCGGCGCCTCCGGCACCGAGCAGGGCCACGCGCTTTCCCGTTGGATCCAGGCCACAGCGCCGCAGGTCCCTGACCAGGCCGGTACCGTCGGTATTCTCCGCGTGCCAGCCCTCGCCGTCGCGAAGAAGCGTGTTCGCCGCCTGCGCGCGCTCGACACGTTCACTGCACGTGCGGGCCAGCGTCCGGGCTTCGTGCTTCAGGGGCAGGGTGACGTTACAGCCGACGCCGCCGCGGGCCGCGAGGGATGCCAGGGCGTCGCCGAGCCCGCCCGGCGAGACCTCGATGGCGCGATAAGCGACGGTGAGGCCGGCCTGGCGCCCAAAGGCCAGGTGAATGCGGGGAGACAGGGAGTGGGCCACCGGCTGGCCGAAGACGGCCAGGGTGATCACCCCCGGACGGATCATCCCAATTGACCCCTGTCCTTGAGCCAGGCCGCCGCCCGGGGAGCGAAGTAGGTCAGGATGCCGTCCGCGCCCGCGCGGCGGAGGCACAGCAGCGATTCCATCATCACCGCGTCGTCGTCGAGCCAGCCCTGGATCCCGGCGGCACGCAGCATCGCGTATTCGCCGGATACCTGGTAGACGTAGGTCGGTACCCCGAATTCGTCTTTCACGCGGCGGACAATGTCCAGGTAGGGCATGCCGGGTTTCACCATGACCATGTCGGCGCCTTCCTCGAGGTCCAGGGCAACTTCGTGCAGGGCTTCGTCGCTGTTTGCCGGGTCCATCTGGTAGGTGAACTTGTTGCCGCCGCCGAGGTTGCCGGCGGAGCCCACCGCGTCCCGGAAGGGTCCGTAGAAGGAGGAGGCGTACTTGGCCGAATAGGCCAGGATGCGGGTGTTGACGTGTCCGGCTTCTTCGAGCTCGTCGCGGATGGCACCGATGCGTCCGTCCATCATGTCCGAGGGCGCCACGACGTCGGCGCCGGCGTCGGCGTGGGAGCAGGCCTGGCGCACCAGGGCCTCCACCGTTCGATCATTCGTGACGTAGCCGTCCTCGTCGAGGAGTCCGTCCTGGCCGTGGGTCGTGAAGGGGTCGAGGGCGACGTCCGTGATCACGCCGAGTTCCGGGAACCGTTCCTTGAGGGCCCGAACGGCGCGCTGCGCCAGGCCTTCCGGATTCCAGGCTTCCCGGGCGTCCTCCGACTTGGCTTCCGGCGGTGTCACCGGGAAAAGCGCCACGGCGGGAATGCCCAGCTCGAGGCACCGTTCAGCCTCCGGCAGCAGGCGATCGATGGTCACCCGCTCGACGCCCGGCATGGAGTCCACGGCCTCGGTCCGGTCCTGGCCTTCGAGCACAAAAACCGGCCAGATCAGGTCGTCGGCCGAGAGGCGGTTCTCGCGCATGAGGCGTCGGGAAAAATCATCGGCACGCATGCGGCGCATGCGGGTGGAGGGGTAGCTCATGATGTATCCATCGTCGAAAACTGGCGCCGGCCAGTGTAATTCAGCACCGCGTCCGCTGTCAGTCCGACTGCGGTCAGGGATTCGGGGTCAGGCGCCGTCCTTCGCCGGGAACTCGTACCAGGTGCGCATGACCTTCAGCCATTCGTCGAGGCCGGTGCGGTTCTTCGAGGAGAACACCTGGGCGCTGGCGCCGTCGGGCAGATTCCTGCGGACGGCCAGCAGCGCCGCCTGCGCGGGCCCCCGCTTGAGCTTGTCGGCCTTGGTCATGAGGATGTGGCAGGGCAGGCCCGTGGCCGCGCACCAGTCCAGCATCATCTGGTCGAAGGGTTTCATGGGGTGGCGGATGTCCATGACCAGCACGACGCCGCGCAGGCTTTTTCGGGTGTCGAAGTAGCCCTGCATGACCTGTTGCCAGTGCGCCTTGAGCTCCTGCGGGACCTTGGCATAACCGTAGCCGGGCAGGTCGGCGATGCGCCGCTCGTCGTCCACGCGGAAGATCACGATCTGCTGCGTTCGCCCGGGGGTCTTGCTGGTGCGCGCCAGGGACTTCTGGCCCGTGAGCACGTTCAGCGCGCTGGATTTCCCGGCGTTCGAGCGGCCGGCGATGGCGACTTCCCATCCGGTGTCCGGGGGCAGTTGGCGCAGGTGATGCGCCGCCAGGGTGTACTCGGCCTGGCGAAACGGGTTG
This sequence comes from Lysobacterales bacterium, assembly GCA_036351115.1. Taxonomy (GTDB): domain Bacteria; phylum Pseudomonadota; class Gammaproteobacteria; order Xanthomonadales; family SZUA-36; genus Marinihelvus. Next base: position 46,969 of record JAZBOL010000084.1, read on the forward strand.
GCCGGTGAACTGCGGGGGTTGCTGGGCGGCTTTGCGGTCACGGTGTTCCCTGGCTGCGGGGGTCGATGGGGGTGGTCTTCCTGCTGGAATGCAGCGCGGATAATGGTGATAATACCGGATTGCATAGACCGAATTCGTTCAGGTGGCGTTCACGGGCTGTGCGGCACACTTTGCGCCATCCTGTAGTTCGACAGCAGTACTAACCGAAGACACTTTTTCCCCGATCCCGGGGTTGGAGCACTCACCATGAAAGCATTGCTCGGCGTTACCGCCAGCCTGTTCCTGCTGACCGCCAACGTGGCCCTGGCCGAGGGCGACGCGGAAGCGGGCCAGCAAAAATCCGCGACCTGCGCGGCCTGCCACGGAGCCGACGGCAACAGCGTCGTCGCCATGTGGCCCAAGATCGCCGGTCAGCACGAGCAGTACCTCGTGCGGCACATCCAGCTGATCAAGTCCAACGCCCGTCCCGTGCCGGAAATGTATGGTATCGCCCAGACTCTGTCCGACCAGGACATCCTGGACCTCGCGGCGTACTACAGCAGCCAGACCATGAGCCCGGGCGCCGCGGACGAAGCGCTGGTTCCGCTGGGCAAGCAGGTTTACCTCGCCGGTAACCCGGAGGCCGGGGTGCCCTCATGCGCCTCCTGCCATGGGCCGACCGGGCAGGGCAACCCGCTCGCCGGCTACCCCTGGCTGTCCGGCCAGCATGCGACCTACACCACCAGCATGCTCAACAAGTACCGGGACGGCACCCAGTGGGGTCCCGATGACGCCAACAGCGCCGTGATGGTGGGCGTGGCCAAGGGCCTCAGCGACGAGGAAATCGCCGCCGTGGCCAGCTACATCGAAGGCCTGCACCGCGCCGAGTGAGGCCGGAGCCGGCGTGGGTTGAACCCAGGGCCTGATTTGCGGTCTCTGGGTTCGGACACGAGGAGAATGACATGAAGAATTGGATCGTTTCCCTGCTGGCGCTGGGTCTTTCCGGCGCGGCGCTCGCCCAGGATTCCGTGGGTGGGTTCCAGGAAGGTGTGCATTACTATGAAATCGACCCGCCCCTGAACGGCCAGCCGGTGGACGGCGTGACGGTGACCGAGGTGTTTTCCTATCTCTGCAACCACTGTGCGACGTTCGAGCCGTACATGCAGTCGTGGAAAACCCGCAAGCCCGAGGGTGTCGTGCTCAAGCGTATTCCCGTGGAATTCGGACGTGCCATCTGGAGCCTGTACGCCCGCGCCTATGTCACGGCGGACCTGCTCGGCGTCGCTGAACAGGCCCATGTGGCCATGATGGACTCGCTCTGGAAGGAGCGGCGCCAGATGCGCAGCATGGAAGAGATCGCCGAGTTCTACGCGGCATACGGCGTCGACCCGGAGAAATTCGTGGCCACGTCCCAGTCTTTCGCCGTCGACATGCGCATGAAGAACGAGCAGAAGGCGGTGCGGGAAGCTGGAGTCAGCGGCACGCCGGCCATGATCGTGAACGGCAAATACCGCATCTCCGCGGGCGGGCCGGTCAGCAGTTACGACACCATGCTGGAGATCGTCGACGCGCTGGTCGCCCGTGAACAGGCTGCCGAAACGGCACAGGCGCCCACGGCAGAGGCCGGTGAAGCCGTCGCCCAGCAGTAAACGGTTTTCCGCCTCCCGCGAGCGCGAGGCCACGACCTCGACAGCGCGAAGCTAAAGCGCCTGGCTGGCGATCTGCAACGCGACCAGCAGCAGAAAAACCCCGAAAGCCCGTCGCACCTGGTGCGGCGGGCTTTTGTGTACCGCCCAGGCGCCCGCAGGGGCGGCCAGCACGCTCGTCACGGCGATCCCGGCGAAGGCCGCGATGTGCACGTGTCCCAGGGTGCCCATGCCGGTTTCGGACAGGTCCCAGCCCAGGATTACGAATCCGAGCGTGCCTGCCAGGGCGATGGGATAACCGCAGGCGGCGGCCGTGGCGACCGCGGCCTGCGCCCGGACGCCGTGCGCCATGAGCCAGGGCGCCGTGATGCTGCCGCCGCCGATCCCAATGAGGCTCGAGATCCCGCCGATGAGGCCCCCGATTGCCGTGCTGCCGGTGCGGCCGGGCAGGGGCCGTTCCCGCTCCCGGCCCCGCAGGAACAGCAGCTGCAGACCGGCCAGCGCGGCAAAGACCGCGATGACCAGGGCCAGGGCGCGGGTGCTGACGCCATCGGCGATCCAGGCGCCGACCGCGGCGCCGGCCAGCAGTCCGGGAGTGAGGCGGCGGACGACCGTCCAGCGCACGGCGCCGCGGCGATGGTGCGCGACAATGGAGCTCAGCGACGTGGCCAGCATGGTCGCCAGGGAGGTGCCTACCGCCAGCTGCGCGGCGGTGCTCGCGGTGGCCGGATCCCGCCCGAAAATCCACAGGAGCGCCGGCACCACGACGAAACCTCCACCGATGCCGAGGTACCCTGCGGCAAAGCCGGCGACGAGTCCGATCAATGCGAATTCCCAGACCATCAGGCGCGCCGTTTTTGCGTCCGATTCCGGCGCGGCGTCCCGGCCGGGTCAGCGCCCGCTTCGAGGACTTGCCGGAGCGGATTCAATTGCATAGGGTGAGGACATGAATGAGCGAGTGAGGACGAGCATAGCGCACCTGGTGGTGTCCATCGCCCTCATCCTGGCCACCGGGTCCCTGGCTGTCCATGCCAACGGCCCCGGCGCCGCCGACGAGGCGGCCCAGCGGGCCATGTTCAAGGAAGCCTGGCAGTCGGCGCGATCGGGCCGCCGGGATCGCTTCGACGCACTGGGTCCATCCCTCCAGGGCTACGTGCTCTACCCCTACTGGAAATACGAAGACTACCGGCATCGCCGGGCACAGGTCGCGCCGGAAACGATGGCCCATTTTCTCGACTGGCATGACGACTGGGCCTTCGCGGCCGGCTTGCGGACTGCCTGGCTCAGGACCCTCGGCAAAGACGGACGCTGGCATGCGCTGGCCGCCTACGGGGAGGGTAGCCGCAACACGGAAGTGCGATGCTACGTTGCCCGCGCCAAACTCAAGGTCGGCGAGGCCGACGGGGTCATGGACGAGGCCCGGGCGCTCTGGACCGTCGGCAAGAGCCAGCCGGATGCCTGTGATCCGCTGTTCGCCTGGTTTATCGATGCCGGCGGGGTCACGCCGGAGCTGGCCTGGGAGCGGATTCGCCTCGCCATGGCGGCCGGCAACGCCCGGCTGACCATTTACCTGGCCCGGTTTCTTCCCAAGCCGGACCGGACCTGGCTCGAACGGTGGCAGCGCCTGGACCGGGACCGCTACCGCCGCCTCGACCGGGCGACGGGCTGGACCGACCTTCCCCTGACCCGGATGATCGCCGCGGAATCGCTGCGTCGCCTGGCCCGGCTCGACCCGGAACGCGCCATGGAACTCTACGGAACCCTGGCCGGTCATTTCGCCTGGGAGCCTGAGGTCGCCGGCGACCTCGCGCGCGAGGTCGGGCTGTGGGCGGCGGTGGCCCTGGAAGACGATGCCATCGCGTTCATTCACCGGGTGCCGCCGGGAGCGCGTGACGACCAGCTGCACGAGTGGTGGGCCCGGGCGGCGCTGGCCAAGGGCGACTGGGCCGAGGTGCTGAGGGCCATCGACGGCCTCGATGGCGAGGCCGCGGACGACGACCGCTGGGCTTACTGGCGCGCCCGGGCCGCGCTGTCCACGGGCGATCACGAGGCCGGCAAGGCGGGCCTGCAGGCCCTGGCGCAGCGGACCAGCTACTTCGGGTTCCTGGCGGCGGATGCGTTGCGGCAGCCCTACACGATCTGTCCCCGGGATCCGCCGGTCACCGACGCCGACATCGACGTCCTCGCCGCCACCCCCGCGTTTCACCGTTCCCTCGAACTGCACCGGGTCGAGCTCGACAACTGGGCTGCCGCTGAATGGCACAACGCGTCCCGCGCCCTGCCGGCGGATCAGCTCAAGGTGGCGGCCGGCCTGGCGCAGCGGGAAGGATGGTATGACCGGGTCATCTTCGCCCTCGGTGACAGCGGCGAACTGCAGTACTACGACTGGCGTTTCCCCATCGTGTACACCGACCAGATTATGGAAGCGTCCGGGCGGCACGGCCTGGAGCCCGCCTGGGTGCTCGGCATCATGCGTTCCGAGAGCGCCATGGTCGAGTGGGCGCGTTCCCCGGCGAACGCCCTTGGGCTGATGCAGGTGACCCCGGCCACCGCGAAAACCCTGTCCCGCAAACACGGACTGCCTTACCGCTCTTCGAGCCAGCTGCTCCAGGGTGACGTGAACATTCGCTTTGGCACGGTGTACCTGCGTGACCTGCTGAATGACTTCGAGGACAACCCGGTACTCGTTTCCGGAGCGTACAACGCCGGTCCCAACGCCGTGAGCCGGTGGCTCGACTCCCGCAGCCTGGACGAGGCCGCCCTGTGGATCGAAACGCTGCCGTACTACGAGACCCGCGATTACATTCCCCGCGTTCTCACCTTCACCACGCTCTACGACTGGCGCTTGCAGAACCCGGTTCGCCGGATCACGAGCCGAATGCCGGGAATCGAATCCGGTACACTTTCCATCGACGAAACGACCGAGGTGGTGTGCCGTCCCGCGATCGCCGAACTGGCCGCGCAGGGGCCCTGAAAATCATGAAACTGGTAACCGTTGGCGGGAGTGGATTCCTGGGACTGCACGTGGCCCGGGCCATGGCGCGGGCAGGACACGAACAGGTGGTGCTGACCCGGCAGCCGGCCCGGGCCCGGAGCTTCCGCCTCGTGCCCCGCGTGACCGTGAGCAAGGCCGATGTGTACGACACGGAGGCCCTCGCGCGTGCCTTCGACGGGGCCGACGCGGTCATGAGCATGGCCGGCATCCTGAACGAATCCGGCCGGGACGGCTCGGGCTTCGAGCGGGTGCACGTCACGCTCGTGGACGGGCTGATCGAGGCCTGCCGCGCCGCCGGCGTCGATCGCGTGCTCCACGTCAGCGCCCTGGGCGCCGGCGCTGGTGAGAGCCACTACCAGCGGACCAAGGGCGAGGCGGAGCAGCACCTGCGCGACAGTGGCCTGGCCACGACGCTGTTTCGGCCCTCCGTGGTGTTTGGCCGGGGCGACAGCTTCTTTACCCGGTTCGCTTCCCTGCTGCGCCTGGCGCCCGTGCTTCCCCTCGCCTGCCCGAACAGCAAGCTTCAGCCGGTCTGGGCACAGGACGTGGCCGCGGCCATGGTGGCCGCCCTTGAGCGCCCCGATGCCGTGGGCGCCGCCTGGGAACTTGGCGGGCCGGAGGTTTACACGCTGAAAGAACTGGTCGAGTGGACCGCCCGCACCCTGGGCCTGAGACGCGCCGTGGTCGGCCTGCCGGACGGGATCTCACGGCTGCAGGCCGCCGTCATGGACTTTGTGCCCGGCAAGCCGTTTTCCACGGACAACTACCGGTCGCTGCAGGTGGACAACGTCACCCGGGACAACGCCCTTCCACGGCTCGGCATCCGGCCGGCGAGCATCGACGCGATCGTGCCGGATTACCTCGTCGAATCCAGCCGCCAGAAGCGCCTGCGCAAGGCCCGGGGCGAGCACGGGGCCTGATGGCCGCGGAAACCGACGCCACGGGCCCGGCCAGGACCTACCTGGTGGGCGGCGCCGTCCGCGATGAGTTGCTGGGCCTCGACGTCGTCGAACGCGACTGGGTGGTCACCGGCGCCACGCCGGACGATCTCCTGTCACGCGGTTACCGCCAGGTGGGTGCGTCCTTCCCCGTATTCCTGCATCCGGATACCGGCGAGGAGTACGCCCTGGCCAGGACCGAGCGCAAGCAGGGGCGCGGCTACCACGGCTTCACCGTCGCCTTCGACCCCCACATCACCATCGAGCAGGACCTCGAACGCCGGGACCTGACCATCAACGCCATGGCCCGCGATCCGGAGGGCGGGCTGGTGGACCCCTTCGGCGGCCGCGAGGACCTCGATAAGCGCATTTTGCGTCACGTGTCGCCTGCGTTCAGCGAGGACCCGCTCCGCGTCCTGCGGGTGGCGCGCTTCGCGGCGCGTTTCCACGACCTGGGCTTCCGGATTCACCCGGACACGCTGGAACTCATGCGGCACATCGCCGCTGTCGGCGAGCTGGACCACCTGGTGCCGGAGCGCGCCTGGACCGAGATTCGACGCGCCATGGGCAGCAAACGTCCCTCCGTGTTCGTCCAGGTGCTGCGCGACTGCGACGCGTTGAGCCACCTGCTGCCCGAGGTCGACTGCCTCTTCGGCATCCCCCAGCCAGAGCGCTACCACCCGGAGGTGGACACGGGGGTTCACCTCATGATGGCGCTGGACCAGGCCGCGAAGCTCAGCGACGACGAGGATGTCCGCGTCGCGGTGCTGTTCCACGACCTTGGCAAGGGCGTGACGCCCGCGGACCAGCTGCCCTCGCACCGCGGGCACGAGGAGACCGGGCTGCCCCTGGTGGAGGCGGTCTGTGCGCGCTACCGGGTGCCGAACCACACTCGGCGCCTGGCGCTCCAGGTCTGCGCCCACCACCTCGACTGTCACCGCTTGCTGGCGGCCCGTCCAAAGACCGTGTTCCGGCTGCTGGAGCGGCTCGATGCCCTGCGCCAGCCCGATATCGAGCCCTTCCTGGCGGCTTGTGAAGCCGATTACCTCGGCCGCAAGGGCCTCGACCAGCGCCCCTATCCGCAGGCGGAACGCCTTCGCGCCGCCCTGGCCGCCGCGCTGGCAGTCCGCGCCACGGACCTGCGGCAGCGCCCCGAGGGTCGCGTGCTCGAAGGCAAGGCGCTCGGGGAAGCGCTACGGCGCGCGCGTATCGAGGCGATCGGCGAGCTGGCCGTCGACCCAGGCGAGTAGGCCACTCAGCGGCGTCTGCAGGACCGCGAGCGCCAGCAGCACGCCGACCGTATTGGCCGCCGCGTCCCAGCGATCGAGCGTCCGGTAGCCGGTCAGGGACTGGGCGCCTTCCATGAGCAAGCCGAGCAGCAACAGGCCCAGGGCCCAGGCGAGCCGGCGCCGTGGTTGCACCATCCCCCACCAGCCCATGAGCGCGCCGTAGGCCAGCACGTGGTAGATCTTGTCGATGCCGGGCGCGCCGGCCGGTCCGGGAACGGTCAGCAGCGAGGCCGCCACCACGGCGGCAATGAGCAGCATCCCCAGCGCCAGCCATACAGGCCGGTAGCGCAGGGTCCGCGCCGGGGTGTCAGAGCCGGTCAAGCCAGCTCCCGGCGTCGAAACCGGCCAGGGGAAGTGGACCCCCGCGGGTCAGGCCCATGACCTGGAATTTCTCCCCCATGGCGCCGGGGAGGGTCAGCTGCTTGATTTCGTGGCTGAGGGCCTGCCGGGCGCGCTGGGCTCCGGGCGTCTGCCCTGCCGCGTCGGCCATGAGCGCCGCGAGCACCGGCTCCAGTCCACAGCCGATGAGAAAGTGGCTCTGCGGTGCGTAGCCGCTGACCTCGAGTCCGCACTGGTCGGCGGCTTCCGCGAGCGCGGTGAAGTCGACGAAGGCGGACAGGTCCTGCAGGCCGGGCCAGACGAAGGGGTCGAAGTGTGCGCGGTGACGCATCTGGCAAACGAGCGTGCCGTCCCGGCGCGCCGGTTGGTAGTACTCGGCTCGCGGATAACCGTAGTCGATGAACAGGGCCAGGCCTGCTTCGAGGCCGTCGGTGACGGACGCCAGCCAGGCCGGCAGGGTCAGGCAGACCTCGCTGCGATAGCCGTTCGGCAGGGCCCGGGGCAGCCGTTCCTGGAGCGACTGCATCCGGTCGGCGAGGGCTTGCGGGGCGGGGCGGTCCGTCCACGCCGGCGGTGAAGGTTCCCGGTCCTGCCCAAAGGTGACCCCCAGCTGGCGGGGTCCGTCCTCCGCGATTTCGAAGCGCTCCACCGCCAGGGCGTCGATCACCTCGTTGGCGATGAGGACGCCGCGCCAGCCCGCGCTGCTGTCCGGCGGCGCATCCAGCCAGGACACCCGCTCGGCCAGCCCGCCCAAGGCGCGCCCCGGGCCCGACACGGAACGGGATTCCAGGGTCCGGGCCTGCTCCGCCCGCAGGTCGGCACTGCGCTCGAGGATGCGGTAGCGCTCCGGTTGGATTCCAAGCTGCGCCAGGGTCGTGAGCAGGTCGGCCGCCAGGCGGCCGGATCCGGCGCCGATTTCGAGGATGTCCCAGGGGCCGCCGAGGGCGTCGCCCACCGCGGCGACCTGCCTCGCCAGGCACTGGGCGAAGACGCTGCCGAGTTCCGGCGCCGTGATGAAGTCCCCGTGTTCTCCGAGCTTGGGCAACCCCGCGCTGTAGTAGCCGAGGCCCGGTTCGTACAGGGCCATCTCCATGTAGTCCGCGAAGGACAGGAAGCCTTCGGCCTGCTCCCGGTCATGCATGCGGTGCACGAGTGTCCGGCTCATGTCCTTGAGCGATTCGGGTGGTTCGGGCAGGATGAGCCGGGGTTCGGGACGGTGCATCGGGACAGTGTCCGTGAGCGACGAGGCAATGACAAGAATGGCGGGGGCAGGAACGACGGAGGCGGGAACGGCGGGAACGGCGGGGACAGGCCCGGCGGATCCATCGCGCCAGTGGGCGCTGGTCACGGGCGGCGCCCGCCGCCTGGGCGCGGCCATCGCCGAGCATCTTCACGGGCGCGGCCTGAACGTCATGATCCACTGCCTCGGCAGCCTCGAAGCGGCGGGCATCCTCGCCGAGCGCCTCGTGGCCCGGCGTCCGGCGAGCGCCGTGGTCCTGCAGGCCGACCTGGGGCAGGCCGGCGCATCCGAAGCCCTCGCCGAACAGGTCCGCACGGTGGCGCCCCATCTCGCGCTGCTGGTGAACAATGCCTCCCGCTTCTATCCCACGCCGTTCGGCGCCGTGGACGGCGAGTGCTGGAAGGACCTCATGGGCAGCAATGTGCGCGGCGCGTTCTTCCTGAGCCAGGCCCTGGCGTCCTCGCTGGCCGGCGGGGCCATCGTCAACATCGTGGACATCTACGCGCGGCGGCCCCTGCCCGGGTACCCGGTTTACAGCATGGCCAAGGCGACCCTCGAGATGATGACCCGGAGCCTGGCGGTGGAACTGGCCCCCGACATCCGCGTGAACGGTGTCGCGCCCGGCGCCATTCTCTGGCCCGAGGGCGACCAGGCGGTGGACAAGCAGGAAGCCGTGCTATCGCGGGTGGCGTTACGGCGGTTGGGAACGCCGGAAGACATTGCGGGGGCCGTGGCCTTCCTGGGCCTCGATGCGCCCTACGTCACGGGCCAGATCCTGGCCGTGGACGGCGGCCGCAGCCTCAACGTCTGAAGTCCTTGACTCAGGACCTGGCCGGGAGGGGCTGGAAATCCTCGCCGAGTCGGACCAGGGTGCTTTCGTCCAGCTTCGCCGCGGTGCGGATGGCCGCGAAGGTACGCCCGTCGCCGGGGCAGGGACGATCCGGCGCCAGGTCCGCCAGGGGGCGCAGCACGTGCGCGAAATGAAAAATCTCCGGGCGGGGCAGCGGCAGGTCTTTCTCGTCCTGCACCCGGTCGCCGTACAGCAGGATGTCCACGTCGAGCACGCGGTCGGAAAACTTCGGCACGTTCCGTTCGCGCCCGTGCTCGTCTTCCAGCCGCCTCAGCCAGTCCCGGAGCGCCCGGGGCGAGAGATCCGTCCGAACCGAGGCCACACCGTTGATGAAGTCGGCGCCGTCGAAGCCCACGGCCTGGCTCCGGTACAGCGGCGACAGCCGGAAGTCGTCGAAGGCGTCCTTCAGCCGTTCGATGGCGATGGCGATGTGCCGCTCGGGCGACACGTTGCTGCCGAGCCCCAGGAAGGCGACGTCGCTCACGGTTTGCCCGGTCCACGCTCGATGATGACGCCGACCGCGCTGGAGCCACGGACCGCGCCGGGCTTGCTCAGCTTCAGTCGCAGCCAGTGCACCGGGAATTCGTCGAGCACGATGCGGGCGCAATGGTCCGCCAGGGCTTCCACCAGCTGAAACTCGCTGGCCTCCACGAAGGCGATCAGGCGCTTCGAGACGGCCTTGTAGTCCAGGGTGTGGGCGATGTCGTCGGATTCCGCCGCCGCCGCGATGTCGAAGGCCATCTCGAGATCCAGGCTCACGGTCTGCGTGATTTCGCGCTCCCAGTCGTAAACGCCGATGACGGTCTGGATGCGCAAATCCTCGATGAATACCCGGTCTCTCATGGTGCATGCTCCGCTGACGGGGGTCGCAGCTGGTCCAGGGGCCACCGCGCCCGCGCCTCGATGGCCGGGCCCGTTTCCTCGCCGGCCATCAACCGCTGACAGCCGGCGAAGGCGATCATGGCGCCGTTGTCCGTGCAGAATTCGACCCGGGGGTAGGCGACGGACCAGCCCTGGCGCTTCGATTCCTGCCGCAGTCGTTCCCGGAGCGCCCGGTTGGCGCCGACGCCGCCGGCCACGACCAGCTGTCCGGCTCGCGTTTCCTGCATGGCCCGGCGGCACTTGATGGCCAGCGTATCGACGACGGCGAGCTGAAAACCGGCCGCGATGTCGGCTTTGAGCGTCTCCGTGGCGCCAGCGTCTGAACCGTCTCCTTCCGCACCCCTGGCGTCTTCCGCGTGTGCCCGGAACAGGTTGCGGGTATGGGTCTTCAGGCCACTGAAGCTGAAATCCAGGCCTGGCCGGTCGACCATGGGCCGCGGAAAGGAGAAACGTTTCGCGTCCCCGGTCTCGGCCAGGCGGGCCAGGGCCGGGCCGCCGGGGTAGCCCAGGCCCAGCAGCTTGGCGGTCTTGTCGAAGGCCTCGCCGGCGGCGTCGTCGAGGGTTTCTCCCAGGAGGCGGTAGTCGCCGATGGCGCGCACCTCGACGAGCAGGGTGTGGCCGCCGGACACGAGCAGGGCGACGAAGGGAAAGCGGGGCGGGTCCGGCTCGAGCATGGGCGCCAGCAGGTGGCCCTCCATGTGGTGCACCGCGATGGCCGGTTTGCCCAGGGCCAGGGCCAGGGCGCGGCCCGTGGAGGCCCCGACGAGCAGGGCGCCGATCAGGCCGGGGCCCGCGGTGTAGGCCACCGCGTCGATGTCTGCGCGGTCCAGGCGAGCGTCCGCGAGGCATTCCCTGACCAGGGGCAGCAGCTTGCGCACATGGTCCCGCGACGCAATCTCGGGCACCACCCCGCCATACTCGGCGTGAACGTCGATCTGGCTGTGCAGCACGTGCGCCCGCAGGCCGGCCTCGCTGTCGAACAGCGCCACGCCGGTTTCGTCGCAGGAGGTCTCGATGCCAAGCACTCGCATGGGGTACCCCGGGTCGCAAAAGCGCCATGTTACCCGACCGGACCTCGCCGGGGGTGGTCGGGTACACTGGCGCCCTTTTCAGACCATTCAACACCGGGGAGCAGGCGTACGTGTCAGCACGAAAGGGGACGGCGGGAATCGTGGCGTCCGGCCACCAGGCGACCTCTGCGGCGGGACGGCAGGTGCTGGAGGCGGGTGGCAACGCCTTCGACGCGGTACTGGGCGCCCTGGGCGCCTCCATGGTCTGCGAGCCCCTGCTCACGAGCCTGGCCGGCGGGGGTTTCCTGCTTGCCAGGCCCGCCAACCGGCCGGTCGAAGTCTTCGATTTCTTTGTGCAAACCCCGTCGAAGAAGCGCCCGGAAGCAGAACTCGACTTTCATCCCGTGGTGGCGGACTTCGGCACGGCAACGCAGGAGTTTCACGTGGGTCTCGGCGCCGCAGCGGTGCCGGGAACCGCGGCCGGCCTGCTCGACATCCACGCGGCCCTCGGCGCCTTGCCCCTGGGCGAAGTGCTCGCACCCGCGATCCAGCTGGCGCGCGACGGCGTGGAGGTGACGCCCTACCAGGCGTACATCTCCACGGTGCTGAAATCCATCGTGGCCCTGTCGCCGGAGGCCACGGCACTGGTGGCGCCGGAACCGCTTTGTGCCGAATCCGGAACCGCGCGGCCCGCGGTCGCCGGCGAGACCATCCGCAACCCGGAGCTGGCCGATGCGTTCGAGGCGCTGGTGCGCGAGGGCAAGTCCTGGTTCTATGCCGGCGGCCCGGCCCGGCGCCTGGTTGCCGACTGCCGGGAGCGGGGCGGGCAGCTGAGCCTCGATGATCTCGCCGGCTACGAGGTGCTGCGGCGGCGCCCGGTACACACGCGCGCCTTCGGCGCAGAATTCTGGTTCAACCCGCCGCCGTCTCCCGGGGGCAGCCTCGTGGCCTTCGCCCTGGCCCTCCTCGAACCCCTGCCCCTGCGCAGCGCCGCCTGGGACGCGCCGGAAGCCCGGCTCGCGGTCGTCCGGGCCATGGAGGCGGCCAACCGTCTGCGGTCCGACACGGTCATGGACCGGCTGGACGAGGCACTGGCCGCAGAGTTGCTGGGAGAGGACAGGGTGGCTGCCTGGCGGGGCGATGCGCTGTCGAAGGACCTGTTCAGCCGCGGCACCACGCACCTGAGCGTCGCCGACGAATATGGCAACCTGGCCAGCCTGACCAGTTCCAACGGCGAGGGCTGCGGCTACGTCATTCCCGGCACGGGCATCATGATGAACAACATGCTGGGCGAAGAGGACCTGAATCCGGACGGCTTCCATCGCTGGACGCCGGGGACGCGGTTGGCGTCCATGATGTGCCCGACCCTGGCGCGCCTGGCCCACGGCGGAGAGGTCGCCCTGGGCACCGGCGGGTCGAATCGAATCCGTGGCGCGGTGCTGCAGGTGCTGCTGAACCTCTGCGCCTTCGGGCTGCCCCTGAGGCGGGCGGTCGAATCGCCCCGCCTGCACCTCGAGGGCGGCCAGCTGAGCGTGGAGGCGGGTTTGCCGGAACCGGCCCTGGCGCGTCTCGAGGCGCAGGTTGCGGCCCAGGGCTGGCCGCCGATCGAGCACTGGCCGGAGCCGAGTCTCTTTTTCGGCGGCGTACACGCGGTCGAACGCCTGGCGAACGGTGGCTTTCGTGGGGCGGGCGATTTCCGCCGTGGGGGCGCTGTCGCAGAAGCTTTGCGTGCGTGATGCTTTCCGGGGTACAATAGGCGGCTACGCCGTAAAAAAACGGCAGACCTAAGCTGTTGAGATTACTGAATCAAATACCGGAGTTGAGATGCCCAGCGTAAAAGTTCGCGAAAACGAGCCGTTCGAGTATGCCCTGCGCCGCTTCAAGCGTTCCTGCGAGAAGGCCGGTGTGCTGGCGGAAACCCGCCGCCGGGAATACTACGAGAAGCCGACCCAGGAGCGTAAGCGGAAGGCCGCCGCCGCCGTGAAGCGCAACCTGCGCCGCCTGGCTCGTGAAGCCAATCGCCGTCAGCGTATGTACTGATCGCAGGAATTCCCCGGGAACGGTCCCGGCGCTCTCTGTCCAGCATGCAGCCGACCCGAAACCCGGAATCCAGCGCCCGCGCTCGCGGGCGTTCGTGTGAGAAAGTGACGTTCCAGTGACGCTCAAGACGCAAATTCAGGATGACGTGAAAGACGCCATGCGCGCCCGTGACAAGGAGCGCATCGGAGCTCTTCGTCTGCTCTCCGCCGCGATCAAGCAGATCGAGGTGGACACGCGCGAGGATCTCGACGACGCCGGCGTGCTCGCGGTGCTCGACAAGATGTCCAAGCAGCGCCGCGAGTCCCTGGAACAGTACGAAAAGGCCGGTCGCGAAGACCTGGCCAACCAGGAACGCTTCGAACTCGAAGTGATCGCCAACTACCTGCCCGAACCGCTTTCTGACGCCGAGATCGCTGCCCTGGTCGACCAGGCCATCGCCGACACCGGCGCCAGCGGCATGCAGGACATGGGCAAGGTCATGGGCCAGCTCAAGCCCCAGGTACAGGGCCGGGCCGACATGAAAGCCCTCTCCGGGCTGGTGCGGGAACGTCTGAACGCCTGAGATGGCGGGTCGCATACCCGACGCCTTTATCGAGGAACTGCTCGCCCGCACGGACATCGTCGAGGTCATCGAGCGGCGCCTTCCGCTGAAACGCGCCGGCAACGAGTTCCACGCCCTGTGTCCGTTCCACAACGAAAAGACACCCTCCTTCACCATCAGCCCGTCCAAGCAGTTCTATCACTGCTTCGGCTGTGGCGCCCATGGCTCCGCCATCGGCTTCCTGATGGAGTACGAGGGGCTGGAGTTTCGTGACGCGGTGGAGGACCTGGCCCAGTCCGCGGGCCTGCAGATTCCCGAGGAAGCCGCCGGTAGCCGGCCCCGTCCGACGCAGGGGCTGTTCGAGATCATGGAGCGGGCCAGCGCCTTCTTCCAGCACAGCCTGAAGCAGCATCCGCCGGCCATCGACTATCTCAAGGAGCGTGGCCTGTCCGGCGAGGTCTGCCGGGACTTCGGCATCGGCTATGCGCCGGCCAGCTGGGATGCGCTGCAGAAGCACCTGGGCGACGATGACGCCACGGTGGCGCTCATGAAGCGCGGCGGGTTGCTGAGCCAGGGCGACCGGTCGGCCTACGACAAGTTTCGCGACCGGATCATGTTTCCGATCCACGACCGGCGGGGCCGGGTCATCGCCTTCGGCGGACGCGCCATCGCGGACGACGGTCCCAAGTACCTGAACTCCCCGGAAACGGAGCTGTTCCACAAGGGCCGGGAGCTCTACGGTCTGTTCCTGGCGCGGAAGCGAGCGGGAAAACTCGACAGCCTGGTCGTGGTCGAAGGCTACATGGACGTCGTGGCGCTGGCGCAGTTCGGCATCCACCATGCCGTGGCCACCCTCGGCACCGCCACCACGCCGGACCAGGCGACCCTGCTGCTGCGGGCCACGGATACGGTCATCTACTGCTTCGACGGCGACGCGGCCGGACGCAAGGCCGCCTGGAAAGCCCTGCAGGCCACGCTGCCCAGGCTGGGCGCCGGCAAGCAGGCGAAATTCCTGTTCCTCCCGGAAGGGGAAGACCCGGACACGGTGGTGCGCAGCGAGGGCCGGGAGCGGTTTCTCGAGCTGCTCGAGGCGGCCCAGCCGCTGTCCGATTTCTTCTTCGACCGCATGATGGCCGAGGTGGACATGGACAGCATCGACGGCCGGGCGCGCCTGGTGCAGGCGGCCATGCCCCTGCTCGAAACCCTGCCGGAGGGCGTGTTCCGTGAGATGATGATGGAAAAGCTGGAAACGCTGGCGCGTCACCGGCTGCAGCCCTCCGGTTCACCGAAGCCCGTGCCGGCGCGCCGCGAGAGCGGCGAACGCAAGGCGGTGCAACGCACCCCCATGCGCCTGGCCATGGCCTTGCTGCTTCACAACCCGGCGCTCGCCGAACTGGCCCGCAAGGACGGGTTCGACCCGGCGGCCCTGGCGGAGCATCCCGCGCCCGGGGCCGGTTTGCTGGCCGAACTGGTTGACTTATGCTGTGAGCGCCCCCACCTGACAACGGCTCAGGTGCTGGAAACTTTGCGGGATCACGAAGCCCACGCCCACCTCGTCAAACTCGCGCTCTGGGAATTGCCCGGCGGAGACGATCAGCGCTCCGTCGAGTTTCTCGACGCTTTGGCCGGAATCCGGCTGCAGCAGGTGGAGGCGGATATCGCGGCCATGCCGCGTATCGTGGACCTGGACACGGACGAACGAGTCCGTTTCCTGGCCTTGCAGGCGGAACAGCACCGGCTCAGAGGCGCCCTCCGGGGACGCAAAAAAAATGAATGAGGGGTTAGGGCCTCACGGCACAGCGCCGGGGTCGCAGCCATGGTTTTTTCCTTCGTCTATATTTAGGCATCAACGGCCGACGCACCTATGAACGAAAAGCAGACTTCCCAGCTAAAAGATCTGATCACCCAGGGTAAGGAACAGGGCTTCCTGACCTACGCGCAGGTGAACGATCACCTGCCCGATGACATCGTCGATCCGGAGCAGATCGAAGACATCATCAACATGATCAACGACATGGGTATCCAGGTGCATGAGAAAGCGCCCGATGCCGATTCCCTGATCCTCAACGACGACGCCTCCAGCGACGCGGACGATGAAACCGCCGCCGAGGAAGCCGCCGCGGCCCTCGCCGCCGTAGAGACCGAAATCGGTCGGACCACGGACCCGGTCCGCATGTACATGCGCGAGATGGGCACGGTGGAGCTGCTGACCCGCGAGGGTGAGATCGCCATCGCCAAGCGCATCGAGGACGGCCTGCGCCAGGTGCATGCGGCGCTTGGTCGTTTCCCGGGCACCTTCAGCAGCCTGCTCGAGGAATGGGTCGTGCACCAGGAAGGCAAGCAGCGCCTGACGGAGCTGTTCACGGACTTTATCGATCCCTACGCCGCCGACGAACCGATTCCCCAGGCGAAGAAGCCCTCCGACGACGACGATGACGACGACAAGGAAGAAGACAACACGCCTTCCGGTCCGGACCTCGAAGAAGTGGAGAAGCGCTTCACGGCGCTGGGCAAGAAGAATGCCCAGTACATCAAGCTGGTGGACAAGAACGGCCCGGACGACGCCAAGGCGCGCAAGCTCCTGGCCGAGATGGGCGAGGAATTCATGCACTACAAGCTGCCGCCGAAGATGGTGGACCACCTCGTGGACCGCCTGCGCTTCGCCGTGAGCAAACAGCGCGACCTGGAGCGGATGATCGTCCAGATGGCGGTGGTGCAGGCGCGCATGCCCAAGAAAACCTTCATCCAGACCTACAGCGGCAACGAGGCCAATACCCGCTGGGTGACCTCCCTGGTGAAGGGCAAGCAAAAGTGGGTCTCCGGTCTCAAGGAGAACGCCGCCGAGATCAAGGCGATCCAGGAGAAGCTGGGCGTGCTGGCCGCGGAGAACCGCATCACCATCGCCGACCTGAAGGACATCAACCGCAAGATGTCCATCGGCGAGGCCAAGGCGCGCCGCGCCAAGAAGGAGATGGTCGAGGCCAACCTGCGCCTGGTGATCTCCATTGCCAAGAAGTACACGAACCGCGGTCTGCAGTTCCTGGACCTGATCCAGGAAGGCAACATTGGCCTCATGAAGGCCGTGGACAAGTTCGAATACCGCCGCGGTTACAAGTTCTCCACCTACGCCACCTGGTGGATTCGCCAGGCCATCACCCGCTCCATCGCGGACCAGGCCCGGACCATCCGTATCCCGGTGCACATGATCGAGACCATCAACAAGCTCAACCGCATCTCCCGGCAGATGGTGCAGGAAATGGGCCGCGAAGCCACCCCCGAGGAACTGGCCGAGCGCATGGAAATG
>JAZBOL010000085.1:0-9405 GCA_036351115.1 Lysobacterales bacterium
CGTGGGGGCGCGCCACGTCATGATTACCGACGTCAACGACTATCGGCTGGAACTGGCAAAAGACATGGGCGCGGACCAGGTGGTGAACGTGTCCCGGGAATCCATCGCGGACCGGGTGAAGGACCTGGGCCTCGACGGCTTCGACATCGGCCTGGAAATGTCCGGCCATCCCGGCGCCTTCAATGACATGCTCCGGCACATGTACCACGGCGGCAAGGTTGCCCTGCTGGGCATCCTGCCCAACGACACCCCGACGGACTGGGACCAGGTGATCTTCAAGGGCCTCAAGCTCCACGGCATCTACGGGCGCCTCATGTACGAGACCTGGTACAAGATGACGCAGATGGTGCTGACGGGCTTTCCCCTGCACAAGGCGCTGACGCATCACATTCCCATCGACGACTTTCAGCACGGCTTCGACCTCATGGCCAGCGGCCAGTGCGGCAAGGTCGTGTGCGACTGGACCGGAGAACTTTCATGAACGCCGTACCCGACACGCATCCCGCCACCCTGGCCCGCCTCCGCGACACCCTCGAGGAGATCCGCGAGGCCGGCCTCTACAAGGAAGAGCGAATCATTACCTCGCCGCAGCGCGCCGAGATTGACGTAGCGACAAACGGCGACACCCGCGAAGTGCTGAACTTCTGCGCGAACAACTACCTGGGCCTGGCGGACCACCCGGACATCATCGCCGCCGCCCACCAGGCCCTGGACGATCACGGTTTCGGCCTGGCCTCGGTGCGCTTCATCTGCGGCACGCAGGACCTGCACAAGGAACTGGAAGCTAAGATCGCCGACTTCCACGGCACGGACGACGCCATCCTCTACGCCGCCTGCTTTGACGCCAACGGCGGCCTCTTCGAGACCCTGCTGGGCCCCGAGGACGCGGTGATCTCCGACGCCCTGAACCACGCGTCCATCATCGACGGAATTCGCCTGTGCAAGGCCCAGCGGCACCGTTTTCCGCACTCGGACATGGCGGCCCTGGAAAAGGCCCTGCAGGACACGCAGGATTGCCGAACCCGGCTGATCGCCACCGACGGCGTGTTTTCCATGGACGGCGACATCGCCCGCCTGGACGAGATCACGCAGCTGGCGGAACGCTACGACGCCCTGGTCATGGTGGATGACTGCCATGCGACGGGCTTCCTCGGGCCGGAAGGCAGGGGTTCGGGCGAGTATCACGGCGTGCTGGACAGGATCGACATTACCACCTCCACCCTGGGCAAGGCCCTGGGCGGCGGCTCCGGCGGCTACACCACCGGCCGCCAGGAGATCATCGACCTGCTGCGCCAGCGCTCCCGCCCCTACCTGTTCTCCAACACGCTGCCGCCTCCCCTCGTGGCCGCCGCGAGCCGGGTGTTCGATCTGCTGGCCGATGGCTTTGGGCTGCGGGCGAAGCTGATGGACAACGCACGCTTCTTCCGCAGCGCTCTCTCGGACGCGGGTTTCGATCTGAAACCCGGGGAGCATCCCATCGTGCCGGTGATGCTGTACGACGCACCGCTGGCGCAGCGCTTTGCCGAGCGCTTGCTGGAAGAAGGCATTTACGTCATCGGATTCTTCTACCCGGTGGTGCCCCAGGGCGAGGCACGGATCCGGGTGCAGCTGTCCGCGGCGCACGACCGGCACCACCTCGAGCGCGCCGTGGAAGCCTTCATCGAAGTCGGTCGCGAGCTGGAGGTCATCAGCTGATCGTGAGCCGTCGAGGTCAATCGGCGCCAACCGGCAAGATGCGCAGGAGCGTCCCGCATTGCCGGCGGCTCCTGACAGCGCTGTTCGGCATCGTTTGCCTGTCCATCCTGGCGGCCTGCGCCGTGCCCGGCATCGATCCCGCGCTGCAAAGCGGGCACCTCGAAGCCAAACAGCAGCGCCTCGCGCAGACCCGCCAGGATCTCGAAGCACTCGAGCGGGTCGACCTCCTGGTCGATCTCGACAGCCGCCGCCTGGTGCAGGCGCTGCGCGGCCAACTGGCCGACGCGCTCGGCGACGTGCCGGGCTGGAGCGGCGATGACGTCAATATCACCGTATCCCGGGGTTACCTTGCTCTCGACCTGCAGGGCCGTTACGGCGGCCCCGCGGACGAAGCCGTTCCCGTCACCCTTTTCGGCGAGCTGGTACCGGCCTTCCAGCCGGGGCGCCTGGCCTGGCGAATCCAGCTGACGCACGCCAGCACCATTCCATCCGGGGCCCTGTCCCCGGAGGCTCATCAACGGCTGGAGACTGACCTCGCCGCCGCCCTGTCCCGCAAGGGCGTCGACCGTTTCCTGCTCGAACCGCTGCCCCTGGGGATCCTGGAGGCCGGCATCCGGCTGCGCGCTCCGTTCGAAGTCGTACGCTCGGAAAGTCGCGCCCTGTCGGGGCTTCCGATTCCGGAGAAGAGCGCCGTTCTCATCGGCCCCGAACGAACACGGCTGGCCCTTCAGCTCGGCTTTGTGCCTGAACTGCCGTATTGCGAGCCGACCGTGGGCATCGGCCGGGCCGGCTTCGCGGGCAACATCGAAAACCGGGAACCGGTGGACCCCCGCGTCACCCAGGCGAGACCCGGCGAGGCGCGGGTGTTTTTCAGTGAAATTACCGGGGCACGGGCGCCCACCACGGTGGTCCACTACTGGTTTGCCGACGGCAGTCCCGTGGCGGTCTCTTCCCTGAACGTCGAGCCCAGCGCTCGCTGGCGGACCTGGTCCGCTGCACCGGACGATGTCTCCCGGGAACGCGGCGTCTCGCGGTGGCAGGTGCTCGTCCTGGAAGAACGGTCGGGATGCATCCTGACGCAACAGACGCTCGAGATCGTACGGGACAGCGAAGCCACCGGACAGGACAAGGGCCCGGGCTTCGAGGATCTCGACCGGCTGTTCCGGGAACGGACGGCGCACCTCACCCCCGAGTCCGGCACGGATGCCCCTGCGGTGATCGCCCTGGACCGGCGGTTCCTGGGCATGGCCCTCGGCGAGGCCATGTACGACCTGAGCCTGGAAGCCGGGCTGAAAGCTGTCCGTCCCGAGCCACTGAGGGTCAACCTTCGCCTCGGCGCGCCGGCGAGTGAAACCCTGAGCTGCGACAGCGGTCGCTGCGAAAGCGAACGGGTATGCGCCCTCGATTTCGAACGCTGCCCGTTGCAGCGCGACACCCGCGACTGCAGTTCCTGCCTGCTTCGCAACCCCCTGAACAACCGGTGCCTCCGGGAATCGGAGGATCCGATCTGTCTCGCGGCCCGGGACAGCGAGAACGAGCGCTTGGACCTGGAGCGGCAGGCCTGCGTTGACCGGGAAACGGCACAGCGGGACCGCTGTGTCCGGGAGCGGGAACGCACCCTTGACGCCTGTCGCCGCCGCCAATCCGCTGAAACCGGCGCCTGCTCCGCCCAGGTCCAGGAACTGGCGGACCGAGCCCGGGCGCTGCGTCCGATCGCCAGCCTGGTGGGTGAAGTGACCCTCGATGGAGCGCTGGACTTCATTTTCAGCGAGTTTCGCGTGGATCCGGACCTGCAGCGAATCCGCATGCGCCTCAGCGTCGACGGCAGCCTGGCATCCCGGGGATCGCTGCGGTTCATTCCGGCCGCGGACCTGGACGCCCTGTCCCGCTGCCTCACCAGCCGGACCGCACAGCTGGATGATCAGCTTTCCCTGGCACCCTGGCGCGGCGGTGTCGTCTCCGACCTCGACATCGAGGGATCACGACTGGTGGCGGACTGGTCCGGCCTGGTCCAGCGGCTCGACGCCACCCCGACACCCGCCAGCCAGTTTTTCACCCTCGGTGAGCCGGTGCTGGATACCTGTCCCACGGGGTTGGAGGCCGCGCGGCTTCTGGACAACAGTTCCGGACCCGGAAGCGACTGGCTGCGGGGATTCTTCGAACTCGACATGCACCCGGAACCGACCCGTATCACCCTGTTGCCGGCCTACCTCCAGGTCGGCGATGACGACTGGACCGGCGAGCCGGAACTGGAAGCGGAGCGGGTTATTTACCGGGTGAACGACCCGAACTGAGCGGACAGAAAAAAACCGTCACCCGGGTGGATGACGGTTCTTCCTGATCAAAAACCTGATGGGCCCATCGTCTGTCAGGCGTCGGCCAACGGGCAGTGTGGCCGTCGATTCAGGCTGGCGGCACAGCGGAACGCCGCCGATCTGTGCGCCCCCTGGCCCCTCCCTGGGCCGCCTCGATGCACATCGAGGACATCACTCCCACCCTTCCCTGAATGGCAGTGATGCCAGGCGCAGGCGGACAATCCCTGGTCCGCCCAGCAGTATCCGGTTACGTCGCCACCCATTCGAGGGCTGAGCCTTCAACCGCCTGTTTCCGGTGTCCAACGCGGGGTCCGCGTCTCCTTGGACAACCGTCCACAGCCTCAGGGTACGGCGCTTGCCTGAAGAAATACTTAAAGATTGATGAAGCGAAAATAAATTTTTCGGCGTCAGGAACCGACCGTGTCGTCGTCCGGCGGATTGAAGCGGTAACCCAGACCCCGGACCGTTTCGATCAGCGAAGGCCCGTCCTCCGGATCGAGCTTCTTGCGCAGCTTGCCGATGTACACGTCCACGACGTTCGTCATGGGGTCCATGTGCATGCCCCAGATGTTGTTGAGGATACGTTCCCGGCTGAACAGCTTGCCGGGGTTGGACATGAACAACTCGAGGGTCGCGAGTTCTTTCATGGTCATCTTCAGGGGCTCGCCGTCGCGCGTGACCTGAAGCCCCTCGAGATCGAACACGACGGGGCCGGCGCGCAGCTCCCGGCGCTCGGCGCTGTCCTGGCCGGCCCGGCGAAGGACGGTCTCGATACGCGCCAGCAGTTCGTCAAAGGAGAACGGCTTGGTGAGATAGTCGTCGGCGCCCATGCGCAGGCCCTCGACCACGTCGTCCTGGCTGTCCATGGCCGTCAGCACGATCAGGGGGGTCTGATTCCCCTCCAGACGAAGCTGCTGGCAGACGTCGTGGCCGTGCATACCCGGCAGCATCAGGTCGAGGAGAATCATGTCGAAGTCGCCTTCGCGCACGAGCTTGAGCCCTTCCTCGCCATCATGGGCCAGCACGCAAAACCAGCCCTCGGCCGCCAGGCCGCGCTTGAGAAAGTCCGCGACCCGGTGATCGTCTTCGATGATGATGACCCTCATGCGACCACCCTCAGGCTGCCGTGGACGGGGAAGACGACGGTCGCGACCGCGCCCCCTTCCCGCCTTGCCTGCAGGTCGATGTCGCCCCCATGGGCATCGACGATGGCCTTGGCGACCGGCAGACCCAGCCCCGTTCCCTGTTCCGCGTGCGCTTGCGCCTGGCGCCCGCGATAGAAACGGTCGAAGGCCTGGCTGACCGCCTCCTCGTCCAAACCAATGCCCTGATCCCGCACCTGCACTTCGACCCGCTCGTCCATCGTGCTCGCCTCGACTTCGATCTGCCCTCCTGCGTGAGAATAGCGGAGTGCGTTGTCGAGCAAAATGGCAAACACCTGCCGGAGACGTCTCGGGTCGCCCTGCAGCGTCGCGTGATCGACGCCACCGAGAAAGCGGATCTCGAGGTTCCGGTTGGCCGCCTTGGCGGCGAACTCCTCGCACACCGACCGGAGCAGCGCCACGAGTTCGACCTCCTGGAGCTGCAGGCGTGGTTCGCCGGCGTCCGCGCGCACGATGAACAGCAGGTCTTCCACCAACCCGGTCGCGTGCTCCGTCGTCTCGATGATCCGCCGAAAGGCCTCCTCCCGTTCCTCGTTGGTCGGGTTTTTGCTGCGCAGGGCGATCTCGGCCTCGCCGCGGATCACCGTGAGCGGCGTGCGGAACTCGTGACTGATCTCGGCCAGGAGCCGGCGGCGATGCTCATCCACCGCAGACAGCTTCTCGGCGCTTTCCTTGAGCGCGCGGGTCCGCTCTTCGACCTTGGCCTCCAGGCTGACGTTACTTTCCCGGAGCTGCCGACCGGCGCCATCCAGCGCCACGGCCATGTCGTTGAACGCCTGGCCGAGACGGTCGAAGTCCGGCTCATCGAGGCGAGACACGCGATGATCGAGATTGCCTCCCCCGTAGGCCCCGGTGGCCTCGGACAGCGCGCCCAGGGAATTCGCCAGGCGCCGGGAGAACCGCCAGGCAAGGAAGGCCGTCGCGACCACCATCAGGACCATGACCAGCGGCAGCAGGCGCATGACGTAGTCGGCCTGGGAAACCGCCTGCTGGCCGAGGTCGTCGAGAACCCGCCGCTGCTCATCCAGCACGGGCAGCAGCAAGCCTTTGAGGCGGCTCGCCGTTCCCTGCGTATCGAGAAGGTTGAGGGCGGCGGAAGCCCCCTCGAGGTCGCCCACCCGGAGCGCGGATTCCACTTCCCGGGCCCCGGAGAACAACGCCCCGGCGGCCTGTTCGAGTTCATCGAGGGCAACAATCGTGCTGCCGACAAAGGGCTCGCCATCCTGCTCGAGGGCGCGAAGACGGGCAAAGCTGGCGCCCACCCGGACCGCCGCTTCGGAGGAAAGCGGGGATCCGTTCAATGCACCCAGCCGCACCGCTTCCTCGAGCTGCTGCATCGCGTCATAGCTTTCCCGGGCGATCGCCTCGGTTTCGGACAGGGCGGTGGACACCCGGGATACCCGCTGTGCGTCGGCGGAAAACCAGCGGGCGGTGTCGTAAAAATAGGCCGCCAGCGCCAGGGTGACGAGCAACATGGCGCCGAGGGAGAGCTGAAGTTTGCGTGTGAATCCGAAGCGGATGACGACCCCTCCTCAGGAAAGTTCCCGCTGCACCACGTCCGCCAGCTGGTTGGCCAGCAGGCTGATCTGCTCCGCGTCCTCGCCTTCGAGGGTGACACGGACCAGGGGCTCGGTCCCCGACGGGCGCAGGATGACCCGGCCGCGGCCGTTCATGACGGCCTCGACAGCCTCGAGCTCCTTGCGGATCGGCGCCGACTCGTCGAGACGGGCCTTGCCCTCGGGCCCAACCGGAACGTTGATCATGGTCTGGGGCATTTTTCGGATGGCGGCGCGGAGTTCGGCCAGGGTCTTGCCACTGCGCGCCACGACCTCGAGGACCTGCAGCGCGCTGACGATGCCGTCACCGGTGCTGGTCCGGTCCAGGCACAGCATGTGACCCGAGGCCTCGCCGCCAAGCACCCATCCGTTCTGCACCAGCGCGCGGTGAATGTAGCGGTCCCCCACCGGGGTGCGCAGGAAGGGAATCCCGAGTTCGCCCAGCGCCAGCTCCAGCCCAAGGTTCGTCATCACGGTCCCGACGACTCCACCCTTCAGCTGACCGGCTTCATGGCGCGCCCGTGCCAGGATGTAGAGCATGTCGTCACCGTCGACCGTGTTGCCCGCGCCGTCCACCATGATGAGCCGGTCGCCGTCGCCGTCGAAGGCGACCCCGAGATCGGCCCCGTGCTCGAGCACCGCGGTGCGCAACGCCTCGGGGTTGGTGGATCCGAACCCATCGTTGATGTTCAGGCCGTCAGGCTCGTTGCCGATGACCCACACCTTGGCGCCCAGCTCGCGAAGCACCGCCGGCCCAACCTTGTAGGTCGAGCCATGGGCGCAATCGACCACGATACGCAGGCCGTGGAAGTCCGTGCCGAACGGCACCGTGCCCTTGCAGAACTCGATGTACCGTCCCGCGGCGTCGTCGATGCGAACGGCCTTCCCGAGCGCCGTGGAGTCGACCGTACCGAAAGGTTTGTCGAGTTCCGCCTCGATGGCTTCCTCCACCTCGTCCGGAAGCTTTTCCCCGGAGGCGGAAAAAAACTTGATGCCGTTGTCGAAATAGGGGTTGTGGGAGGCGCTGATGACGATGCCCGCGCAGGCGTAGAGCGTGCGGGTCAGGTAGGCAACCGCCGGGGTCGGCATGGGGCCGAGCAGGGCCACGTTCGCCCCGGCGGCGGAGAGCCCGGCCTCGAGGGCCGACTCGAACATATAGCCGGAAATACGCGTGTCCTTGCCAATCACGACGGCACGGCGATCATTCGGCGCCAGCACCGCGCCGGCAGCGCGTCCCAGTCTCAGCATGAAGTCCGCCGTGATCGGCGATTCACCGACCCGGCCACGAATGCCGTCGGTACCGAAATACTGTCTGCTCATGACACCGATTCTACACGCTGACGCGCCCGCGAAGCGGCGTCGTCGCCTTCAAGCGGTCGCAGCCCCGGGCCAGGCGGCTGCCATGACGCGAAGCACGTCCACGGTTTCCGGCACGTCGTGGACGCGGATGATGGAGGCGCCGCCCCGCGCCGCGGCGAGGGCCAGGGCCAGGGAGCCGGCCAGGCGCTGCTCGACGGGCCGCCCGGTCAGCGTCTCCAGCAGGCGTTTGCGCGACAGGCCCGCGAGGACCGGGTATCCGGCCTCGGTGAACCGCGGGAGAGCCCGCAGCAGCGCGAGGTTGTGTTCGGGCGTTTTGCCGAAGCCGAAGCCAGGGTCGATAACGATCTCCGAGCGTGAAACGCCTGCATCTTCCGCCGCGGCGGCCCGTTCCAGGAGAAAATCCAGGACCTCGCGCACCACGTCGTCGTAGCGGGGGTTTTCCTGCATGGAACGCGGTTCTCCCTGCATGTGCATGAGGCAGACCGGCACGCCGAGCTCACCGGCGGCCGACAGGGCGCCCGGTTGACGCAGGGCGCAGACGTCGTTGAGCATGCCGGCGCCCGCGGCCACGGCCGCTCGCATCACGGCCGCCTTGCTCGTGTCCACCGACAGCACCACGTCGAACTCGGCCGCCAGCGCCTCGAGCACGGGAATGACCCGGTCAAGTTCCTGCTGTTCGGATACGGCCCGGGCGCCCGGCCGGGTCGATTCACCGCCGACGTCGATGATGTCCGCGCCCTCGCGAACCATGGCCGCCGCGTGACGCATGGCCGCGTCGCGGCCAAGCCAGCGTCCGCCATCGGAGAAGGAATCGGGCGTTACGTTCAGCACCCCCATGACCCGGGGAAGGGTCGTGGCGCCGGGTTCCGGATAGATCACGTCAGGCATGGCAACTTACCCATAAAAAACGAACAGCGCCTCGCGGCGCTGTTCGGGTCGTCGTATTCCGGCCGGGGACCGGGACTTCAGGTCTGGTTGGCGGGTCCGCCGATCGGCGGCGCGGCTTCATCCTCGTCTCTCGCGGAGGGCGCAGCTTCCGCCTGCCCGCCACCGGGGCCGTCGCCCTTGCTGGGCGCATTGTCGTTCCAGTGCTCGGGCGGAGGGGGCTCACGACCTTCCATGATGGCGTCGATCTGGGCCGTGTCGATGGTCTCGTACTTCATGAGCGCGTCGGCCATCATGTCCATCTTATCCCGGTGCTCGGTCAGGAGCTCGCGGGCCGTGTCGTGGGCCGCGTCGATGATCTTGCGAACCTCGTCGTCGA
The DNA here is from genome assembly GCA_036351115.1 of Lysobacterales bacterium. GTDB lineage: Bacteria > Pseudomonadota > Gammaproteobacteria > Xanthomonadales > SZUA-36 > Marinihelvus. The sequence continues at coordinate 9,314 of JAZBOL010000085.1, forward strand.
TGCGCCGGGCCGTCTCGTCGGAGACGTGCTTGTGCTGCGTCACGGAGCGGCCGAGGAAGACCTCGTCCTCGTCTTCCGTGTAGGTCAGCGGA
>JAZBOL010000086.1:0-10480 GCA_036351115.1 Lysobacterales bacterium
CCGATGCCATAGCCCGGCGGCCGGCGCAGGTAGATCTCCGCATCCACCCGGGCCACGTTTTCGTCCAGGTAGGGCACCCGTTCCAGCCAGTAGTCCACCACCTCCTGCGCGTTCATGGCGCCGGTCTGCAGCCAGACGTCGGCCGGGACGCGGGCGGCACGGAAAATCCCGAAAATCTGGATCAGCTCCCGGACCCGGGGCAGGTCCTCGAACAGGCCGGCCTGGAGCACGGCTTCCTCGAGGTAGGTCGCCCAGCCCTCGACCCGCGCGCCGGAATAGATTTTGCTGCGCACCGGGTGGTCCTGGCGGTCGGCCAGGACGCCGTCAAAACGATGGCCCGGAATCACCGCGTGCACGTGATCCGGGGACGGGTCGCGGAACTGGATTTCCTCCCAGAAGTTGCGCCCCCCCGGCCGCACGATCCAGGGCACGTTGGTATCCAGCACGCCGATGTCGTCGGGCACCGTGATGAACTGCTCGTCCCGCAGAAAGGCCCGCACCCGGGCGTCCGTGGCGTCGATGCGCGCCTGGTAGTCCTCGGCGGAGCCGGCGGGCTCGAGCTCCGGCAGGTCGCGGTTGCGGTGCCGCTCCAGCGCATAAATCGCCCAGAGCCGGTCGAGCTCGCGCTCTCCCAGCACCACGATCTCGTCGCTGGTCCAGGGCATGAGCTTCACGTGCTTCAGGTACCAGTCGAAGGCGGCCGTGCCGGCGCCGGCGGACGCGGTCCAGCCCGGGCGCCGCTCCCGGAGCCACTGGTCGAAGTCGCGCACCGCGGCGCGAGCGGCTTCGATGACCGGCACCAACCCGGGCTGCGCCAGGCGGGCGCGGGCGTGAAAGTCGTCATACCAGCCCAGCACACCCGCTGGCGGCTCGGCGCGATAGGGGTAACCGTGACCCACGCCATCCGGGTTCGAGAGGTTGAAGATGGCCAGGTCCGCGTAATCCGCCGCCACGTCGTCCAGGTGGTCCTGCGCCTCGGCCACGAGCACCGGTACGGCCCGCAGCCGGGCGAGCAGCGCGGCCTCCGCTTCGCCGGTCACCGGCAGCCCGGTGAAGGTCACGCGCAGCATCTGGTCGACGTAGAAGCCCGGGTCCCGGGCCCAGGGCCGCTGCAGGCGCAGCAGGAAGGACTGCTGGTCCAGGCGCGAGCGCACCGCCAGCCAGTCGACCTGCTGCGCGCGGGGCCAGGCGGCCACGTTCATGTCCCCGAGGCGCGCCTGGAGGGCGTCCAGTCCCGCCAGTCGCTCGGCAATTGCCTCGGCGCTGTAGTCCGGCACCGGCTCGATGGGCTGGCCGGCCGTATCACGGATGATCTGCCGCGGCTGCTCACCCCGGGGATCGCGCCAGGCCGTGAAGTCGTCAACCAGGTCGACGAGGTCTCCGTAGGTTCCCGAACCTTCCGGTGGACCCGCTCCGACCGTCCTGTTCTCGGCCGGGGCCGCAGCCATGGCGGGGTTCATCGCGAGGGCGAGGCCAAGGGTGATGAGGGCCAGGCGGGCCGGACGCGCAGTTCGCATCATGCAGGTCTCCAGGGTGCCGGGATCGCCATGATAAGCCAATCTCGCGTCGGGAATTCGCGGCGCCCCCGTGGCCTAACCCCCAGTGCGCCTCAGCACCGTTCTCTGGACTGAAACCCAACCGGAAATCCGAACCAGAGGATCGCTTCATGACCACGTTCAACCAGACACTGCTTTCCCTCACGGTCGCCGCCGCCTGCGCCACGCCGGTCTGCAGCCTCGCCAGCGACGACTCCGTCACCATCTACTCCAGCCTGCAGCCGGGCGCTGTGTCGCCGGAGCTGTACCGGCCCGTGGCGGGGCGAGGTGGCAACGGCCAGGTTCCCGGCTACGCCATCGTGCGCCACGACCGGCGTTACGACATCGAGCGGGGCCTGAACCCGCTGCGGGTCACGGACGTCGCCGCGCTGATCGACCCCACCACGGTCAGCTTCACCTCGCTCACGGAGCCGCGCACCACGGTGGCGGAGCAGAGCTTCCAGTTCGACCTGGTGTCGCAGGCCAAGCTGCTGCAGCGCTTCATCGGTGAACGCATCACCATCGAACAGCCGGTGGGGGACGACATCCGCCTGGTGGAGGGCACGCTCATCGGCGCCACGGATGGCCTCACGCTGCAGCTGGACGACGGCTCGGTGCAGGCCATGCGCAGCTACGGCAACATTCGCTTCCCGGATCTGCCGGGCGGGCTGATTACGCGCCCGACCCTCGAGTGGCTCCTCGACAGCCCGCGCTCCGGGGAACAGGACACGCGGGTGGCCTACGAGACCAAGGGCATGACCTGGTGGGCCGACTACAACATCACCCTGCACGGGGGCGGCACGTCGGGTGAATCGAAGGACTGCCGCATGGACCTGAACCCGTGGGTCTCGGTGATCAACCGTTCCGGCGCCAGCTTCGAGAACGCCCGCCTGAAGCTCATTGCCGGCGACGTGAACCGCGCCGCGATGCCCAACGCGCACCGCGAGGTCATGATGCGCTCCGCCATGATGGAGGACGTGGCCGCCGCCCCGGCCTTCGAGGAAAAGTCCTTCTTCGAATACCATCTCTACACGCTCCAGCGCCGTACGGACCTGCCCGACAACTCGACGAAACAGATCCAGCTGTTTCCCACGGCCCGCGACATCGAATGCGAAAAGGAACTGGTCTTCGCCCCGACGCTCAACTGGCGCTGGCACGGCGGCTACCAGCTGGACCAGTCCTACGGCGCCTTCGGCAAGGGCGAGGTGAACGCGTTCCTGCGCTTTCGGAATGACGAGGACAACGGCCTCGGCGTGCCCCTGCCCGCCGGCCGGATCCGGGTGAGTCAGCTGGACCCGGCGGACGGCTCGCTGGAATTCATCGGTGAGGACACGCTGGATCACACGCCGCGCAACGAGGACGTGCTCATCGAGATGGGCGAGGCCTTCGACGTCGTCGGGGAGCGCAAGCAGACCGATTTCCAGGTGGATACGCGGGGTCATCACCTGTGGGAAACCTTTGAAATCAGGTTGCGCAACCAGAAGGACGACGCGACCACGGTGACCGTGCTGGAAAATCTCTACCGCATGGCGAACTGGGAGATCGAGGACAGCAGCCACCGGTTCACGAAGGACAACAGCAACCGGATCCGCTTCGAGGTCGAGGTGCCGCCGGAGGAAGAGGTCGTGCTGACCTACCGGGTGCACTACACCTGGTAAGGGTCAGTCCGATGCCGACGGTGATGCCGAGGGTGATCGCGCCGCGTCAGTCGGTCGCGATCACCGCGTCCATTTCGAAGAGCAGTTCGCGCCGGCAGATGTCGGCGCGGAGGAACAGGGTGCGGTGCAGGGGCAAGCCGGCCTCCCCCAGCATCCGGCGGGCCACGGCCAGGTGCTCCGGCCGCCGCAGGTAGACCCGGTACCATCCCTCCCCCGCGAAACCCGGACGCACTCCGTGGCGTTCTTCGTAGGCGTCGAACAGGGATTGCCAGTTGCGCAGCGTTTCCCCGACCTGGCCCTCGATGCTGGCCAGGTGCAGGGAATCATGCCCCACGATGGCCGCCGTGCCGCTGATGAACAGCAGCCGGTCGCCGGCGTCGCCGATGGAGGACGCCCGGCTGAAGGACGGGCTCTGGGGGCCATACTGCCGCGGGTAGCGGTAGGCGCTGACCTGGCGCGGATTTTCGATGATGCCCGGCTTCTGGCGACTGGCGAGCAGCGTCACCCGCAGGCCCGTCCCCGCGCCACTGCCCACGCCGGTGCCGGCGGGCAGGTAGTCGTGGGTCCAGAGGGTATCCAGCACTTCACCCCGGCCCACGCAGAACTGCTTGTAGCGTTCCTCGTCTCCCGACCCCTCGTTGATGTCCTCGAGATAATTCCAGCCCTTGACCACGTGCGGGTAGCCGTTGGCCACCACGAAACGGAGGAGCCGCTCGTAGAGCTGGCGGGCGGCTTCACGAGGGTCCGAGGCGTCGGGGGCGCAGGCTTCGCACAGCAGCAGCCCGTCCGCGGCCACGGCCTGGACGTCCTCTGCGGCGGTGCGGGGCGTCAGGCCTTCGGCAAGCCACCAGGCTTCCAGGCCGTGTCCCTCGAGCTGTTCGAGGGGCAGGAGAAAATCGCGCGCACCGTGCAGCTCGGCGCCGGCGGTCCGAAATCGGGCCAGGCGCTCTGCCGTGCCGGCGGCGGGGGCGCCGAGGCGCAGCGTGAGGCGCTGTTCAACCGGTTTGCCGGGTTTGATGGGCTTGACGGTGCTCATGGGGACTGGCTCGGTACCGGGCCGCGTCGAAGACGTTTCCGCGGCCGGATCGACATCCTGTGTTGCCTGCTGATTGAATGGAAACACGATTATATAATCTGCCGCATCATCGGGCTGTCATCGCCCGGACCGAACCACAGGATCGATCATGAGCGACAAGAGCCCCGCGGAACAGAAACTGACCGAGATGATCGTCGAGGTGCTGAACCTCGAGGACATCTCCCCTGACGAGATCGACCCCGAAGAGCCGCTCTTCGGCGACGGCCTGGGGCTCGACTCCATCGACGCCCTGGAGCTGGCCATGGCCATCTCCCAGCAATACGGCGTGCAGCTGAAGGCCGATGACGAGGAGACGCGCGCGGTATTCGAGAATGTCCGCAAGCTGACGGCTTACATCGAGCGGGAAGCCAGGGCGGCCTGAGGACGCCCGTGGACGGTACCGGACGCCTCGCCCTCCTGCGGCGCTCACCGAAAGACCACATCGCCTGCGTCCGGGGGCAACCGGTCACCGTGGAACGCTTCGCCCACGACGTCCGGACGTTGATCCCCCGACTGCCCGACGCCCCCTACTGCTTCAACCTGCTGCAGGACCGCTACGCCTTTACCGTGGCGTTCACGGCCAACCTGGCGACGGGCCGCGTCAACCTGCTTCCTCCGAACGCGAAAACCTCGGTGCAGGAACGCCTCGCCCGCCGTTTCGACCACGTCGCCGTCCTCCATGACGGCACGGACGTGGCGCCGGGCCTGGACGCCCTGGACCTGCGCCGGGCGCTGACGCCGCCGGAACAGCCCCCCGATGACGGACCGAGCGCACCGGCCAGTCTCGAGGCGGAAGCCGGCGCCATCGGCGCCATCGCCTTTACCTCGGGTTCGACGGGCGAAGCCAGGCCCATTCCCAAGTCCGTACGCATGTTCCGCGGCGCCACCCGCGCCTACCGGGAGGCCATCGTGCCCGACGGCACAAGCCTGGTGGCCACGGTGCCCGCCCAGCACATGTACGGTCTCGAGCTGGTGAGCCTGCAACCGCTCTGGTATCCGGTGCGCTTCACGGCCTGCAAGCCCCTGTTTCCTGAGGACGTACGCAAGGAGCTGGAACGCGTGCCGGCGCCGCGGGTGCTGGTGACCACGCCCCTGCACCTGCGGGCCCTGCTCGACAGCGGGCTGGCGTTTCCCGGCTTGCAACGCGTGGTGTGCGCCACGGCGCCGCTGAGCGAAGACCTGGCACGGCGCGCCGAGTCGACCCTCGGCACCGAGGTGATCGACGTGTTCGGCTGCAGCGAGGCCGGCTGCATCGCGACCCGCCGCCTGAGCGAGACGAGCACCTGGAGGCCCTTACCGGGCTTCACGCTGTCCCTGCCCGACCCCGGTGAGTGCACGGTGGATTCGGTGCACGCCGACGAACCCGTGGCGCTCTCGGACCAGGTCCGGCTGCACCGCGATGGCACCTTCGACCTGGCTGGCCGCCTCGGCGACCAGATCAACGTGGCGGGCAAGCGCGGCTCCCTCGGTGAAATCACGGCGCTCATGCTCGAAGTGCCCGGCGTGGACGATGCCGTGGCCTTTCTGCCGCCCAGCGGGGCCGAGAACCAGCGCCCCGCCGCGTTTTTTGCCGGCTCCGCCAACCGCCGGGCCATCCGGGCGCACCTGCGGGCCTCGCTTGATGACGTGTTCGTCCCCCGGCCCCTGCTCCAGGTGGATCACCTGCCCCGCACCGACTCCTCCAAGCTGCCGCGGGAGGCGGTGCTGGCGCTGTACCGGCAAGCCACCGGCGGTCCGTGAGCGACCGCTGGTCCGGCCAGCGTGAGGCCGGCGTCCCGGTCCTTACCCGCACCTTCGCCCGCCTCTGCCTGGCCGTGGGCCCGGGCGTCGCGCGCCTGCTGCTGGGGCCGATCTGCGCCTACTTCTTCCTGGTCAAGGGCGCCCAGCGCCGTGCCTCCCGCGCTTTTCTCGACCGGGCCCTGGACCGGCCCGCCACCTGGACCGACGTGTGGCGCAACTTCTGGACCTTCAGTCACGTGGTGCTGGACCGGGTCTATCTTCTCGGCCAGGAAGGCCGCGGCATCGAGCTGACGCCGGTCACCCCGGAAGCGCTCGCCGAGCCCGTGGACCGGGGCCAGGGCTGTCTGTTGCTGGGTTCCCATCTCGGCAGCTTCGAGGCCTCCCGGTCCATCAAGAGCGCCCGTCCCCACGTGTCCCTTCGCCTGGTCATGGACCGGCGGCAAAGCCCGGCCGCGACGGCGTTCCTGGAGGCCCTCAACCCTGCCATGGCGCGCCAGGTGCTGGATGTGGGAGCCGGCCAGGGTGAGGGCAGGGAGCGCCCCGGCGCGGGCCTGGTCCTGCTCGACGCCCTGCGCAACGGTGACCTGGTCGCCCTCCTCGCGGACCGCCCCAGGCCCGGCGAAAAAACCGCTGCCGTCGAGTTCTTCGGCCAGCCGGCGCAGCTGCCCACCGCACCCTTCGAGCTGGCGCTGGTGACCCAGGCGCCCCTGGTGCTGTTCTGGGGCCTGCATGAACGCAAGGGACGGTATCGCATCGTCTTCGAACGACTGGACCCGCCGGAGCGGACCGTACGAGGGCAGCGGTCCGCCGCCGTGCAGGCCTGCATGCAGCGTTATGCCGAACGACTCGAGCACCACGCCCGCACCGCCCCCTACAATTGGTTCAACTTCTACGATTTCTGGGGGGAGCCGACGTGACAGAGTTCCCGTATGCCAGACGTATCTGCCTCGCCGTGTTGCTTTGCGCAGCGGTGACGAGCCCGGTCGCCCAGGAAACGGGTGAGGCGCCCCGGGACCGGCTTGAAGCCAGCCCCGGGAGCGAAACTGAATTCTTGTCGGATGAAGTCCTGTCGGAAAGCCCGCCTGAAGCAGAGCCCGGTGATCGACTGGCCGATCGGCTTCGTCTGCTGGCGAGCCAGGCAGGCGAGCCGCTGTACTTCGAGGAGACGCGCCAAAGCGGTCTGCTGGACGAACCCGTGACCGTGCGGGGCCGCCTCATCTACGACCCGCTCACGGGCCAGCTCACCAAGCAGGTGGATTCGCCCCGGCCGGCCCGGCTGTCCGTCACCGAGACGCACCTGGTCGCGCAGGTCGGCGAGGGACGCATGCGACGCATGCCCCTGGACCGGCGCCCCGACCTGGCCGCGCTGCTGGTGGCGGTGCGATCGCTGCTCGCCGGTGACCTGGACGACATCGACGCGCAGTTCGACACCACGCTGGACAGCACGCCGGAAGGCTGGACCCTGACCCTGGTCCCCCGGAGCCCGGGGCTCGCCCGGGACCTCCGGCGTCTCGAGGTGCTCGGACGGGACGACCGGGTGCACACGCTCCAGGCGGTCCTGGAGAACGGCGTGCAGCGCATGAAAATCCTGCCGGCCGTCCCCGACGATGCGGGCTGAGGGCCTCCCCCGGCTCGGCCTGTGGACAGCGGCCCTCGTCGCATTGCTGGCCGTGGCGTGGCCCCGTTTCGAGCTGTCCTACGACCTCGGCCTGTTCCTGCCGGCGCCGCGGACCGCCGATCAGCGGGTGCTGGTCGAGCGGCTCGGAGAGGCGCCGGGCGCGCGCTTCCTCCTGCTGGCCGTTCCCGATGATCCGGACCGGATCCGTGGGCTCATCGAGTCGCTCGAGGCCGACGACGCCATCGAGCGGGTGCTGTCCGACCTGTCCCCGGCGCCGGACCATCCGCCGGAGCCGCTGTGGAGCCACCGTTTCCTGCTGTCGGACATGGACTGGACCAGCGAGGGATTGCGCGAGGCGCTGGAAACCCGTCTCGGCGAGCTCTCCCTCGGCGCCGACCCGGCCCTCGAGGCCCTGGTGGCCGGCGACCCCGCCCTCGTCTCCCTGGACCTGCTGGACCGGCTCGCACCGCCGGCCGGGGCGCCCTGGCGTACGGACGACGGACGGCGGGTGCTGGTGGCGGTGAGCCAGGCGCCCGCCTTCGACCTGGGCGGACAGGAACGCGCCGTGCAGGCTGTCCGCGCGTCGCTGTCGGACACCTTCCCGGCCGCGGAGCCCGTGACCCTGAGCGGCGCCGGCGTCTTCGGCGTCACGCTGCGCGACACGATCCGCTCAGAGGCCACCTGGCGTTCCCTCGGCGCCAGCGCGGCAATTCTCGTGGTCCTGCTGCTCGCCTACCGGAGCCTTCCCGTGCTGGTCCTGGCCGCCCTGCCGCTCCTGGCCGGCCTCGTCTGCGGCTTTGCCGCCGTGGCCCTGGCCTTCGGTTCGGTCCACGGCATCACCCTGGCCTTCGGATTCACCCTCCTGGGCATCGCCATCGACTATCCCCTGCATTACCTGAGCCGGGCCCGGGTGGACACGGCGGCGGGCGCCCTCCGCGCGACCTGGCCCACGCTGCGCCTGAGCGCCCTGAGCACGGGCCTGGCTTACCTGGCCCTGGTCGCCGGTGGCGCCGAGGGCATGGCGCAACTGGGTGTCTTTTCCGGGATCGGCGTACTGGCCGCCGCAGCCACCACCCGCTGGCTGCTGCCCGGCCTGGTGACCGGCTCCGTGGCCAGCCTCTCCAGCAGTCCTTCGCCGCGCCTGCGCATCCTGGCGCCGGCGCTGCTCGTGGTCCTGGGCCTCGGCGCCGTCTGGGCCGGCCCGGCCGGACCCTGGTGGTCTTCGGACCTCGCGGCCCTGAGCCCCGTACCCGCGGAGCGCCTGGCCGAAGAGGGGCGACTTCGCCAGGCCACCGGCGCGCCCAGCCTGCGGTACCAGGTCGTGATCGAGGACACCACGGCGGAGGCCGTGCAGGCCCGGGGCGAAGCCCTCGAGGCGGTCCTCGACGCCGCCCGGAGCGAGGGCCTCATCGAGGGCTTCCGGACCGGCTCGACCCTCCTGCCTGCCGCCGAAACGCAGGCCAGGCGGCAGGCCGCCATCCCGAGCCCTGCAGAACTCGACGCCCGCCTCGCTGCCGCCACGCTCGGGCTGCCCTTCTCGACGGCGGCCTTTGCCCCGTTCCAGACGGCGGCGGAACGCACGCGCAGCCTGCCCCTGCTGGGCCCGAACGCCTACACGGGCACACCCCTGGAATCCGCCCTGGCGCAGCACCTGTATCGCGCCGGGACGACCAGGGAGAAAGCCAGCGGCAATGCCGGGGACAAGGACCGCTGGGTCCTGCTGGCCACGCTGCGCGGCGAGCCGGACGCCAGGGCCCGAAGCGACCTGGAGGCCCTGCTGGCCAACCGGCTGCCGGAGGCCCGCCTCGTGGACCTGCGCGAGGCATCGAGCGCGCTCGTGACCGACTACCGGCAGCGCACCTTGCGTGTGCTGGGCGGTGTGCTCCTCGCGATCGCGGTCCTGCTGACCGTGGGCGTCCGGCCGGGGCGGGCGGCCTGGTCCCTGGGCGTGGTGCTGGCGGCGGTTTTCTGCACCGCGGCGTTGCTGCGCGGGGCCGTGGGGCCCCTGGATTTGTACCACCTCACGGGCCTCCTGCTGGTGGCCGGCATCGGTCTCGACTATGCCCTGTTCCTGGGCAAGGCCGACCGGGGCGGTTCGCTGCACGCGGTCAGCGCCTGCGCCGCCTCCACCGTCGCCGCCTTTGGCATCCTGGCGGCCTCGCACATCCCGGCCCTCCACTCCCTCGGCAGCGCCGTGGCCCTGGGCAGCGCGCTGTGTTTCCTCTCGGCCTGGTGGGGCAGCCGGCCGGCCCCCGCCTGAAGTCGAACGCGGCGACCGGGGCCGGAAAGCCGGGACGGGGACAGCGAAGGGTGGAGACTCGTGATCAGCTTCTCAGCTGATCGGGAAAAGCGCCGAGCAGGTCACGTTCATCGTCGCTGACCGCGCAGCGAGGATTCGCCAGCCGTTCTCCCAGGTACCCCGCCACCCGCTCCAGGCGCGCGACGTTGTCCCGAACCCGCTCGAGCAGTTCGCCCGCATCCAGGGAGTCGTTCAGCCCGGCGTTGAGCTGGCCCATGAGCGGAACGGTCTGCTGGTCGAAGAAGCGCCCCTGCCCCGGCTCGCCGGGGACGCCGCCGGGCACCCCGGCCGCCGCCGCGAAGCGCCGCTGCAGGCCGCGGTTGAGGGCGACACCGCGAAGCAGTTCATTGCGCAGGGCCGCGTCGTCCGCGAGACGCGCCATGGCGTCCCGGGTAAAGAGCAGGGCGAGCAGACTCCAGTAATAGCAGTAGTCCCAGGTGGTCTTGAGCACCATGAAGCGCGCGCTGCCGAAACCACCGTAGAGCCCCTCGTAGATGGACAGGGTGTTGGCATAGAGCGAGCGGTACACGGTCTCGAGGGCGCGGCTGCGCACCC
>JAZBOL010000087.1:0-88341 GCA_036351115.1 Lysobacterales bacterium
AACGTTATGTGCCCTTACAGGAGAACGTGTGCCGACGGTCTTTGATCACTTTTCAGTCCTGAAGCCGGACCTCCTCCTCGACACGCTCGAAGTGAGCCCTGAGGTCTATCAGGAACTCGACGATCGGTACAACGGATTCCGCTCTCATGCGCTGATTTCCGCATTCGAGTTCTCAGACAACTGGCCAAACTGGGAGAAGCATCCGGCAGGCGACGAATTGGTGATCCTTCTTTCAGGTCGGGCGGAGTTTGTGCTCCGGCTTGAATCGGGTGATGAATCAACTGTGTTGGAGGAGCCCGGTTCCTTCGTCATGGTACCGAGGAATACCTGGCACACTGCTCGCATTAATCAGCCAACCCGCGTGCTCTTCATCACGCCGGGTGAGGGAACTCAGCATGCGGTTTCTCCGCCGGGCACATAAGAAGTCACTCAAGATCACGTCGGCCCTGGCGGTCCTCCGCCGGACGGCTTTGCGGCGGCGCTCCAAAGCCGCCGTTTCGCTTACACGTTAGGCGTCAAACGCACCTTCGTGCATGAAACCTCAATTAGCACTTACGCTCGACGTCATAACCAAAATATACGTTGCCCTGGCCGGCGCATACGCCCTCTATCGCTGGTCCGTAGGCCCATTCTCGGGTCCGCGATCCGGACGGATCGCCATCGCGGTTGTTGCCTTCGTGCTCTGTGCATTGCTGGCGGAGAGATTCACCGAAAACCGGATTGCGGTGCCTTTGCTCAGGGCTTTTGGAGTTCTCGGAGTTACCATCATGCTGATGGTGCTCCACGCGCAGGGGTGACAATGACCAGGATCGCACCCAGGAAGTCGCTCAACCTGGGGCCGGACCGTGCTTCGCGCGGCCGCTGAATCGAGGCCTGAGGTCGCGCTGTGGCTTCCCGCCAGGTCACCGTGCTCTCACTCGTCGGCGCCGCGATGCTGATCGGGATGGCCTCGCTGAGCACGGCGACCGGCCGATTCTTGATGCTCGGACTGGTGTGCGCTTTGGTCGCGGCCAACTCGCTCCTGGGATTCGTTCTGGGTGGCGTGATCCCCGGTGGCGTTCTCCTGTTCGCCGCAGGTATATTGGGATTTGCAGCACGAGCCGCTTCCGAGGAGTCGAGGGGGCAGGAATCTGATCCGTCATCGCCGCTGACATCTGACGACCTGGAGAACACGCCCGATGAACCCTGAGGAACCCGCCGAGCTGAGCGACGAGGAGCTGCTGGACGTAGCGAAACACCTGAAGCCTTCGCCGCTGATGGATGCGTTTTTTATCGGATTCCTGATCGGCATCCTGATTTTTGGCGCCGCTGCCAACGCCTGGGGCTTCGTGCTGTTGATCCCCCTGTTCCTGATTTATCTCTTCCTGAAGAAATCGAAGCGTTATGACGCGATCAGGAAAGAACTGGACAAGCGCCAATTGTCATAACTCGGTGTTCATGCGAAACCCGCCGCCCCAGGGACGTCCGTTTCCAGGGCGCCGGGCCGGGTACCCCCGTGATTCATATCCTCCTTCACTTCCTCGTCCCCTGGCTGATCGCCGTGGGCTTTTACCGGGCGCGCTGGCTCGGAGTCACCGCGGTGCTGTGGGCCACCATGCTGGTCGATCTCGATCACCTGCTGGCGGATCCGATCTACGATCCGGAACGGTGCTCCATCGGTTTTCACCCGCTGCACACGACCCCGTTGATCGGGCTGTACGCGGTGCTGTTTTCGCTGCCCTGGCTCGCGGGCCGGGCATTCCAACCGGGGCGGGGTAGCCAGGTACTGCGCGCGCTGCACCTGGTGGGCCTGGGTCTCCTGGTGCACATGGGCCTCGACGGGATCGACTGCCTCTAGCTGCAACGATCAGGCGCCGCAGCAGTCTCGGTCCCGCTGGATGGACCGGAAGGCGTCCGACGTCCCGGAACAGCCAGTTCATCCAATCAGTGGGAACCGGTTTTTACCTGGTACTCGAAGCCGCCCGTGTGGTCGTTGTGCTTCAGTTCGTGGATGTCCCACTTGTTGTCGTTGCCGCCGGAGACTTCCAGCTTCTGGGCGATCACCACCTGTTCACCGTCGGTGCGCAGGGTGATCATGCCGTAAACCACCACGTTGCGGTCCTTCGCCTCGTTCATGCGCTTTTCGATCTTGCGCCGTTCGCTGGCGCTCGTCGCGGCAGCCAGTTCGGCTTCAAAGCGTCGCAGCGTGTCGATGTATTCGATCACGGGCGTGAACTCCCGCGTGTTGCGCGCCAGCTCGGTGCTGAAGATCAGGGGGCGGCGTCCGCGGCTGTACTTGCCGAAGGCGCCCAGGGCGTCCGGGCGCGGGTGGGAGTAGTTTTCGTCGTCGCCGCTGGAGATCACCGAGGCGATCGCATCGATGGCCTGCAGAAAAGCCTCGGAGAAATGGTGGCTGCCGTGGTGACAGGCCTTGGTGATGTCGGCCCGGAAATGGCGCCGCGCCTTCGTGATGATCGTTTCCAGTTCGAGGGTGAGCTCTTCCAGGGTCTGGCGTTCGTCGGCGGTGGCCGAGCTGCCTTTTTCCAGCAGGGCGTAGCGTTGCGCCTCCAGGTCGGAAACGATTTTGTCCGTCTCGCCATAGTGCTGGAACAGGTAATCCTCCGACTCCGTGTTCAGATCGCCGCCCAGCATGACCTTCAGGCGCCCGATCTGCAGCTGCAGGATGATCGAATGCCCGTTTTTCGTGACCCCTTCGTCCCCCAGCTTGATCAGCGTGTCGCGGTGGGCATTGCCCTTGCTGTGCCGCTCCGTCAGAGGGCCCAACACCTTCAGGGTCAGGTTCTGGTCGTCCTCGAAACCGGCAATGTGACCATCCTTCCCGGCAACGCGGATGAACTGCACGTCCGGGTTGTTCTCCGCGGCCTTTCGGAGGGTCTTCAGATAGAGCTTATTGGTGCCTGGAAACCGGTTGATGAGCGCATGCATGGCGCTGCTCGAGCTGATCAGCTCCCAGAGATAGCGCTCGCCGTTCACGTGCAGGTAGCCGCCCAGGTCCTCGCTGCTCAGGTACTGCAGATCCGGATCCTTGTCCTCGTCGCGCTGGGGCCGCTCGGCGATGCCGTTGTGGTACACGCGCAGGGGCTTGAGCCGCGTTTCCTCGAACACGGGGAGCAGGCCGTAGTAATGGTCCTTGTCCGGGTGGGAAATGAACACGTGATCGAGGGGGAAGGGCGCACGCCCGCCGTCTTCAGGCCGGCGGCGGCCCCTGAGGTTGTAGCGCCAGCTGAGGAAACGCACCATGTTCGTCCCTTCACCGGCGTCGATCAGGATCACTTCGTCGTCCGGTGTGACGATGTGGCAGCCGTCACCCTGGCCGATGTCGATGAAGTTCACCTCGAGGATGCGGTCCTCACGGATGGCGCTGATGGGCAGCCAGCCGTCACAGTTGCGGCAGCGCACCCTGGCCCAGCCGTTTTTCTTTTCCCCCTTGTAGCGCATCCAGTCGCCGAACAGCAGGTGGTTCACGGCGGCCGAGTTGCCGGCGGCCTTTTCCCGCAGCACCGCATCCCGGGTGGCGACGTAGTAGTTGCGATTTTCGACCAGATTCATGGCTTCCTCCCGATGCCTGACGACATTCGTGCATCCTGCGTTCAGCATAGACCGGGTCATCCGCAATCGCCGTCGTCGATGGGACGCTATACTCGGATCGCAAGCCTGTTGATCCTTTGCTGACCCCGTTTCGGAGACATCCCCATGCGAATCCTTGCCCTGATGATTGCCTCCCTGTTCCTCGCCGCCTGTGAGCCCGAGCCCGGCACGGAGAAATGGTGTGCCGCCATGGATGAAAAATCCAAGTCCGAATGGTCCTTCGACGAGGGAAAAACCTATGCCTCACGCTGCATGATCGATAGCCGTACGATCGGTTCGGAAGCCTGGTGCGCGAAACTCGAGGAAAAGGACAAGGAAGACTGGACCGCCGGCGAGGCCGCCGATTATGCGAAACACTGCGTGATCTGACGCCCCTCGCTTCGAGGGCGCCCGGCGCCCTGCACTGCACATCATGCGAGGCCCGGGAAACCGGGCCCCGCGATTTCAGCCTTCCGTCGCCCGGGTGCGGAACCACAGGGCGCCGGCGATGAACACCGCCCCGACCGCGAGGCCGATGGCCATCTGCTGGCTGAACAGCCGGTCGAGCATGTTGCCCAGGGTCACGGCGTGGTCGAAGGTGTTGCCGCCGGGTACGCCCAGCGCCACCTCGATCGCGTTGTCGTTTTCCTGGGCGGACAGGATCAGCGGACTGTTGGCGAACCACAGGCCGAGGACGCCGAACAGGTTGTCACTGAAGGTAAAGGTCTGCAGGAACTTGATCCACAACTGCAGCACCGCAAACACGATGGGTGGCAGCACAGCGAAGAGCAGGGGAATGCGCGGTGCGAAGGACGACACCAGCAGCAGCCACCCGGCGATGGGCAGGGACCAGACCGAGTTGGTCAGCCAGGACGCGAGCACCAGGAGCCAGGCTTTGATGGGCTGGCTGATACCGAGATACAGGGTCCACGGATTCTCGCCGGCGGTCATGACCATGATGGCGGCAATGCCGGCGGTCAGGAGCTGCGTGGCCAGGTAGACCACCCAGAAGATCAGCGGTGCGACGACGAGCCCCGTGATCAGCTTGGACGCCAAGGTCAGCGTGTCCGAGGCGGGCAGGGACTTCCAGAACAGGATCGAGCGATCTTTCCGGTCGTCGTAAAGCGCACCCAGCAGATAAAAGAACACCACCACGCCCAGGGCGATGGTGAACACGCTGGATCCGGCCAGCAGGTTGGTCTGGAACACGAGGTTCGCCCGCTGGGCCTCGGGCAGTTCGGCGAACAGGCGCACGGCCTCCTTGAAGGTGTACAGGTCGTTGTCGAAATGCACCGTGGTGAAGATCGCCATGAGCGTGCCGACGATATAGAGTGCCCCGATCACGATCGGCGTGGTGCGCAGCGCGCCGCGATTTTCCCAGAATTCGCGTTTCAGCAGGGCGAAGAGACGGCTCATGCGACGGCTCCCCCAGCGGTTTGCTGGAAGGCGCTGATCTCCCCATCCATGTGGCCCGACTGGCTCATGGTGGCGACGAACAGGTCGGCGACGCTGGGGGTGTGCAGCTCACCGAGGGCGCCCAGGGCGGCGCGGTCCGCGTCCTTGAACAGGAAGATGTGCCTGCCCATGAGCACGCGTTCAAAAAGTGGCCCCAGCGCTCGTGCCGCTTCGGCCTGGTCCGAACGCACCATAAGTTCCGTGTACTGCTCCTGCACCGCTTCCATGCTGCAGTCCAGGGCGATTTTGCCGTCCTGGATGAAGATCAGGTCGCTGAGGATGTGTTCCACTTCTTCGACCTGGTGGGTGGTGATGAGGATCGTTCGTTCTTCGTCGAAATAATCGTTGAGCAGGTTCGTGTAGAACTGCTTTCGGTAAAGGATGTCCAGGCCGAGGGTCGGCTCGTCGAGTACCAGCAGCCGCGCGTCGATGGCCATGACGATGGCCAGGTGCAGCTGCACGGTCATGCCCTTCGACAGCTGCTTGACCCGGTGGTCGGGCGTGATCTTGGTGCTGGCCAGGTAGCGCTGGCATTTTTCCCGGGAAAAGCGGGGGTGAATGCGCTCCGTCAGTTCGATGAGCTCCTTCACGCGAATCCAGCGGGGCAGCACCGCCACGTCGGCGATGAAACACACGTCTTCCATGAGGCTGGCGCGCTGTCTCGACGGGTTGCGGCCGAGTACGCTCAGTTCCCCGTCAAAATTGGCGAGGCCCAGGATGGCCTTCAGCGCCGTCGTCTTCCCGGCGCCGTTCGGTCCGATGAGGCCGACGATGCGCCCGGCCGGGATGGTCAGGTCGATGTGGTCCACGGCCAGGTGCTTGCCGTAGCGCTTGGTCAGCCCCCGGGCCTTGATGACGTCAGTCATGGGATTCGGTCTCCTTGCTTTTCGCGGCCCGGAGCAAGTCCTCCAGGTCGAGGCCCAGCTGCTGGATGCGTTCCAGGGTCGCCGGCCATTCCTCTTCTTTGAACTTCTGCCGCTCGCTCTCCATGAGCTGCGCCCGGGCGCCGTCGCACACGAACATGCCAAGGCCGCGACGCTTTTCCACCAGGCCTTCGTCCACGAGGGCCTGGTAGGACTTGGACACGGTGATGGGATTGAGCTGGAACTCCGAGGCGACACTGCGTACGGAAGGGAGGGCGTCGCCCTCCGCCAGCGTGCCGTCGAGAATCATGGCGATCGTGCGCTCTTTCAGCTGCCAGTAAATCGGCTGGCTGTCATTCCACTGGGTGACCATGAGAACCCTGGGGTTGGCGCTCAACCGCGACGAAACAGCAGCAATCGTGCCTTGGCGCTGTGGCGTTCCACGGTGTCGTCGGACTGGGGATCCGAAGCCTGCGCCTTGAGCACGCGGGTGCTAACCGGCTCGATTTCCCGGTCGAGGTTCTGCTCCGCCACGACACCGCCCAGGGCCGTCACGGTCAAAACCAGCGCGGCGGCAACCGCGAGACGGTCGGAAACCCGGAGGTTCATGCGCTTTTTGAGTTTCAACATCGTTGGTTCCTGCTGTCCTGTTCGTTGCCGGATTTCAGTGTCATTCCGGCTGTGTCGTTGGGTGATGTAGTGAAGTATAACACCCCTAAGGTAAAACGCAACCCATATTCTGAAAACTGTCGACCCACGGGCTTTTGGCCGCCTTTCCTTGCGGTCGCGCTGGGGGTCAAGGACAATGCGCGCTCAGTTTCATACAGGAGTAACAGGCGCATGAGATCGTTGAACGCCATGAACCTTAAGCGTATCGGCATTGCCGCCACTTTCGCGCTGTGCGTCAGCGCCGCCCAGGCCGTCGAGCTGGATACGGAAGAGCAGCGACTGGGCTATGTCTTCGGCATGAGCATGGGGCAATCCCTCAAGCAGCAAGGTACGGAAGTCGATATCGAGGCGGTCATCGAAGCCCTGCGCACCGTCTACACGGGCGGCGAACCCCTGCTCACCCAGGAAGAGGCCACGGCGATCCAACGCGCCTACGTCCAGCAGCGCCAGGAAACCATGGCGGCGGAGCAGGCCCAGGTCGCCCAGGCCAACCTGGCCGAAGCGGAAGCGTTCCTGGCGGAAAATGCCGGCAAGGACGGCGTGGTGACCACGGACTCCGGTCTGCAGTACAAGGTCGTGGAGCAGGGCGACGGACCGCGGCCCTCGGCCACGGACACGGTCACCGTGCATTACCGGGGCACGCTGCTCGACGGCACGGAATTCGACAGCTCCTACGCGCGAAACGAGCCGATCTCCTTCGGCCTGGACCGGGTAATCCCCGGCTGGACGGAAGGTGTTCAGCTTATGCCCGTGGGCAGCAAGTACATGTTCTACATCAAGCCTGAGCTCGGGTACGGCGCGGCCGGTGGCGGTCCGATTCCGCCCAATGCAGCGTTGATTTTCGAGGTCGAGCTGCTCGACATCCAGAGCTGAACCGCCCGGAACGGAGCGGCACGAAATAAGCGGCGCCACCCCGGCGCCGACGAGGAGGAAGCAGGGCCATGCGCGTATCGGTGGTTGGGGGGGGTTACGTTGGCCTGGTGACCGCGGCGGGCCTGGCCCAGGTAGGCCATCACGTGGTCTGCATGGACATCGACTCGGCCCGGGTGGAGCGCCTGCGGGCGGGCGACGTGCCCATCTACGAGCCGGGGCTCGGCCCCATGCTCACGGAAAACCAGGCGCAGGGTCGCCTGCGCTTTACCGACGACATGGCGGAAACCGTGGCTCACGCCCAGGTGTTGCTCATCGCCGTGGGCACGCCGCCCGGAGAAGACGGGTCCGCCGACCTCGGTCACGTGCTGGCCGTGGCCCGGGCCATCGGTGAGCACATGACGCGATCGCTGCTCGTGGTGACCAAATCCACGGTCCCGGTCGGCACCTGTGACCGGGTGCGTGAGACGATCCAGGCAGCCCTCGACGAACGGGGCAGCGATCTGAACTTCTCCGTCGCCTCGAATCCGGAGTTCCTGGCCGAGGGCCAGGCGGTCGCGAACTTCATGAAGCCGGACCGCATCGTGGTCGGTGTGGAAAACGCGGAGTCCGAGACCCTGCTCCGTGAGCTTTATGCGCCCTTCAACCGCAACCACGAAAAGCTGCTGTGCATGGACGTGCGTTCCTCGGAGCTGACCAAGTACGCCGCCAACGCCATGCTGGCCACGCGCATCAGCGCCATGAACGAAATGGCGAACATCGCCGAGGCCGTCGGGGCCGACATCGAGCAGGTGCGGCGGGGCATTGGTTCCGATCCGCGCATCGGCTATTCCTTTATCTATCCCGGCGCGGGATACGGCGGCAGCTGTTTTCCGAAGGACGTGCGGGCCCTCAGCCACACGGCGCGCTCCGCCGGATACGCGGCGCAGATCCTCGACGCCGTTGAAACGGTCAACAACCGCCAGCGCGGCAAGCTGTTCGAGTTGCTTCGGCGCCACGCGGGCGACGGGCTGGAGGGCCTCACCATCGCGGTCTGGGGCCTGGCCTTCAAGCCGAACACGGACGATATCCGGGAAGCCCCCTCGCTCAACCTGCTCCAGTCGGTGCTCGCCGCCGGTGGCCGCATCCGGGCCCACGATCCCAAGGCGCGGGATGCGGTGCGGACCTATTTCGACGACGCAGAGGGCCTCGAGTTGCTCGACGACCCCTACGAGGCCGTGCGGGGCGCGGACGCGCTGGTGCTGGTGACGGAATGGCGCCAGTACTGGGCGCCCGATTTCGAGCGCCTCGTTTCGCTCATGCGAGAGCCGGTCATCTTCGATGGCCGCAACATCTGGCCACCGGAGGTTGTGCGTGGCCGCGGATTTACCTACTACTCCATCGGTCGGCCCTGATGAGTGATTCCCTGCAGGACCAGCTGCTCGCCCTCGGGCTCGCCAAGGAAAAGCCCCGCAAGTCCCGGTCCAAACCCGGGTCGAGGCGAAAGGGCGGTGGCCGGGGTGCGGGGAAATCCGGAAAGGCCGGAAAGGGTGGTGAGATTTCCCTGGACGCCGCCTACCGCGCCCGCGCCCGGGAAGAGAAGAGCAAGGTGGAGCAGGCAAAGGCCGAGAAACGGGCGCAGGACCTGGAACGCCGGCGCATCAACGGTGAAGTCCAGAAGCTGCTCGACGGGCACGCCCTGAACGATCGGGAAGGCGAGCTCAAACGCAATTTTCTCTACAAGGGCAAGATCCGCAGCGTGCGGGTCAACGCCGATCAGCTCAGGGCCCTCAACGCCGGTGACCTGGCCCTGGTGTTCCTGCGGGGCGATTACCTCGTGGTGAAACCGGAGGTCGCGGACCAGGTCCGCACGCTCTCTCCGGACCATGTTCCGGACCTCGGTTCCGAAGATCCGGGGGAGGAGGAGTTTCCCGTCCCGGACGACATCGTCTGGTAGACCCCTAGGTGTTGCTGGGCAGCAGGCGCCGGACGTCTTCCGGAGCCAGGCCCTTGCGCGCCGCGTAATCCTCCACCTGGTCGTCCTGAATCGATCCCACCACGAAGTACTGGCTCTCCGGGTGCGCGAAGTAGTAGCCGCTGACGGAGGCCGCCGGGTACATGGCGTAGCCCTCGGTCAGGGTCATGCGACTGTTCTCCTCCGCCGACAGCAGGTCGAAGAGCTTGCGCTTTTCACTGTGCTCCGGGCAGGCCGGGTATCCCGGTGCGGGCCGGATGCCGCGATAGCGCTCACGGATCAGGGCCTCCCGGTCGAGATCCTCGTCCGCGGCGTAGCCCCAGTGTTCGCGGCGCACCCGGTGGTGCATGGCTTCGGCCAGCGCCTCGGCCAGGCGGTCCGCCAGGGCCTTGAGCAGGATGGCCGAGTAGTCGTCGTGGGCCGCCTCGAAGGCCTCCACGTGGGGCTCGATCCCCAGACCGGCGGTGACGGCGAACAGGCCGATGTGGTCCTCGAGGCCGCTGTCTGCCGGCGCGACGAAGTCGGCCAGGCACAGGTGGTGTCGCCCCTCGGCCTTGTGCTTCTGCTGGCGCAGGAAGCAGAAGGTTTCGCGCACGGTGCTGCGGGAGTCGTCCTCGTACACGATGACGTCATCGCCGACGCGCGCCGCGGGGAACAGGCCGATGGTCGCCCGGGCCTGCAGCCACCCCTCGTCCACGATGCGCTCGAGCATTGCCCGGGCGTCCTCGTAGAGACTGCGCGCCGTCTCCCCGCGCTCCGGGTCGTCCAGGATGTCCGGGAAGCGTCCGGACAGCTCCCAGGACTGGAAAAAGGGCGTCCAGTCGATGAAAGGCACCAGTTCGGCGAGGTCGATGTCCTCGAACACCGTGATGCCGGGCCTGGCCGGCGGTTCGGGCGGATGCGCCTCGAAATCCGGCGCCAGGGCGTTGGCCCGCGCCGCCGCCAGGTCCACCGGCGGTTGCCGTGAACTGCCGGCCGCCCGGCGCTCGCGCAGGGCGGCGTAGTCCCGGGCCGTTTCCTCGCGAAAGGTTTTCCGGGCGTTCGGTTCGACCAGCTTGCGCGCCACGCCAACGGCCCGGGACGCGTCCTTGACCCAGAAGGCGCCGTGCTCGTACTCGGGCTCGATGCGCAGCGCCGTGTGCATGGGCGAGGTGGTGGCCCCGCCGATCATGAGGGGAATGTCCATTCCGCGCCGCTGCATTTCCGCGGCCACCAGGCGCATTTCTTCGAGGGATGGCGTGATCAGGCCCGACAGGCCGATCACGTCCACGTTCTCCCGGATCGCCGCGTCCAGGATCTGGTCGCCGGGCACCATGACGCCGAGGTCGATGACTTCGAAGTGGTTGCAGCGCAGCACCACGCCAACGATGTTCTTGCCGATGTCGTGCACGTCGCCCTTGACCGTGGCCATGAGCACGCGCGGCTGCTGAGACACGTCGTTGGCGCTCTTCTTTTCCTGCTCGATATAGGGCACCAGCACGGCCACGGCCTGTTTCATGACCCGGGCGCTCTTCACCACCTGGGGCAGGAACATCTTGCCGCTGGCGAACAGGTCGCCCACCACGTTCATGCCGTCCATGAGCGGGCCCTCGATCACCTCCAGGGCGCGGTCGGCCTGCTGCCGGGCTTCCTCCGTGTCCGCCTCGATGTGCGCCGTGATGCCCTTGACCAGGGCGTGGCGCAGCCGTTCTTCGACCGGCGCATCCCGCCAGGCGTCCGTGGCTTCCGTGGCCTCCCGGTCGCCCTGGAACTGCTGGGCGAGTTCCAGCAGCCGCTCGGAGGAACCTTTCCGGCGGTCGAGCACCACGTCTTCCACCGCTTCCCGCAGTTCGGGGTCGATTTCGTCAAAGACTTCGAGCTGCCCGGCGTTGACGATGCCCATGTCCATGCCGGCGCGAATGGCGTGATACAGGAATACGGAGTGGATGGCTTCGCGGACCCGGTCCTGCCCCCGGAAGGAGAAGGAGATGTTGCTCACGCCGCCGGAAATGAGCGCGCCGGGACAGGCCTCCTTGATGGCGGAGGTCGCCTCGATGAAATCCAGGCCGTAGCGGTCGTGCTCCGGGATGCCGGTGGCGATGGCAAAGATGTTCGGATCGAAAATGATGTCTTCGGGCGCGAAACCCACGTCTTCCGTGAGGATGCGCCAGGCGCGCCGGCAGATGTCCACGCGGCGCTGGAAGGTGTCCGCCTGGCCTTGCTCGTCGAAGGCCATGACGATCACCGCGGCGCCGTAACGCCGGATGGTTTTTGCCTGCGCAATGAAGGGTTCCTCGCCCTCCTTGAGGCTGATGGAGTTCACGACACCCTTGCCCTGCAGGCAGCGCAGTCCGGCCTCGAGCACGTCCCAGCGGGAGGAATCCACCATCACCGGGACCCGGGCGATGTCCGGTTCCGAGGCGATCTGGTTCAGGAAGCGGACCATGGCCGCCACACCGTCGAGCAGTCCCTCGTCCATGTTCACGTCGATGATCTGGGCGCCGTTGTCGACCTGTTGGCGCGCCACGTCCACGGCGGTCTCGTAGTCGTCCGCCTGGATCAGCTTGCGAAAGCGGGCCGAGCCCGTGACGTTGGTGCGCTCGCCGACATTGACGAAATTCAGGTCGGGCGTGAGGTTCAGAGCCTCGAGGCCGGCCAGGCGGGCGACCCGTTCGGCCCGGGGTGGTGTGCGCGGCGGCACTCCTTCCACCGCTGCGGCAATGGCGCGGATATGGTCCGGGGTCGTGCCGCAGCAGCCGCCCACGATGTTGACCAGGCCGCTGGTGGCGAACTCCTGGATGATGGCCGCCATGTTTTCCGGCGTGTCGTCGTACTCGCCCAGCTCGTTGGGCAAGCCGGCGTTGGGGTGGGCGCTCACGGGACAGTCGGCGACCCGCGCCAGTTCCAGGGCCCAGGGGCGCAACTCCCTGGCGCCCAGGGCGCAGTTCAGGCCGATGCTCAGGGGTTGCGCGTGGCGAACCGAGTTCCAGAAAGCCTCGACGGTCTGGCCGGACAGGGTTCGTCCGCTGGCGTCGGTAATGGTGCCGGAGATCATGACCGGCAATCGCTTGCCCAGGCGGTCGAAGAGTTCATCGATCGCGTAGAGCGCCGCCTTGCAGTTGAGCGTATCGAAAACGGTCTCGACCATGAGCGCGTCGGCGCCGCCCTCGACCAGCGCCTCGGCCGCCTCGCCATAGGCCAGGCGCAGGTCTTCGAAGGTGACATTGCGGTAGTCCGGGCGGTTGACGTCCGGTGACAGGGAGGCGGTGCGGTTCGTCGGACCCAGCACCCCGATCACGAAGCGCGGTCGCGACGGGTCGGCGGCGGTGAACTCGTCCGCCACCTCGCGGGCCAGGGCGGCGGCGGCGCGGTTGAGCTCGGCCACCTCCGCTTCCAGTCCGTAGTCGGCCTGGGAAATGGTGGTGCTGTTGAACGTGTTCGTTTCCAGGAAGTCGGCCCCCGCTTCCAGGAACGCGCGGTGGATACCGGCAATCAGGTCGGGGGCCGTGAGCGTCAGCAGGTCGTTGTTGCCGCGCTGGGGCAGGGGGTGTTCTGCGAACCGTTCGCCCCGGTAGTCGGATTCCTCGAGCTTGTGACCCTGGATCATGGTTCCCATGGCGCCATCGAGGAGGGCGATGCGGGCGTCCAGCAGCGCCTGGAGGGCTTCTGCACGTTCGGGGTTCAGCCAGGGGAGTTGGGTATTCATGATCGTTCCGTGGGTGCGTAGGGTCGAAGAGCCAAGGGGTCGGTAGTGCCGGCGGTAGCGGGGCGCAGCCTCAGGTGGGACGGCGCGCGAGCAGATTCAGCACCTGGAAGTTGGGCGGACGTTTCTCGATGCCGGCGACGGCACAGTGTTTCACCTCCAGTCCCGCCGCTCTCGCCAGGCCGCCCAGGGCATCGGGCTCGAAACCGAGGTTCTGGTGGTCGAACGGTTCGACCGCCTTTTCATGGCGATGCAGCCCCAGGGTGACGGCCAGCAAGTGGCCGCCCGGCCGGAGCACGCGCGCGACCTCTCCGAACACGGCACCCGGGTCCCGGGTGTAGGTCAGGGCATGCATCAGGAAGGCCGTATCCACGCTGCCGTCGTCGATGGGCAGATCGTGCATGTCGCCCAGTTCGAAGCGGACGTTCGGCCGGTCCGCGAGGCGCTTTCTGCCTGCCTCCACGACACGCCGGCTCAGGTCCAGGCAGGTGATGGATCGCGCCTGGGGCGCCAGCAGTTCCGCCAGCACGCCATCCCCGGACGCAATGTCCAGGACGTCGCCGGGGTTTACCAGCAGGGTCAGCGCCCGTGCGGTGGCCTCCCAGGTGCGTCCGGGGGAGTAGTGTCGCTCCATGTCGCCGGCCACCGTATCCGCCCACTTGCCGTCGCCGTGGCGCGCGGCGAGCACCTGCGGGATTCGTTCACGGTCCTGTTCCACCAGCGGATCATCGGCCTGGTCCCGCAGGATGTGCCAGAGTTGCGCGAGGGCCCCGTCGTCGATGTCCCGCGCCATTCGGTAGAACACGGACACGCCGTCGCGGCGGTCCACCACCAGCTGGGCCTCCTTGAGCCGGGCCAGGTGCGTCGATACGCGGGGCTGGGCCAGCTGGGTGATGGCGGCCAGTTCGGCCACGCTCAATTCCTCCTGTTCCAGGCACAGCAGAAGGCGTAGCCGGGTGCTGTCCGAGAGCAGGCGCAGATGTTGCGTGGCGAGCTGCAGATCCATGGAGGTGGAGTATATATCTTTTCATCAAGATTGGAAGATATATGGTGCTGCCATCAGCAGGTCAGGCGGGAAAAGTTTGGCGGCGTGCACCGCTTCGGCCTTCAGATGCGCCGCAACGTACGTCACCGTATAATTGCGCCCCCATCCTCCGATCGAGCACGTTCAGCAATGGATCTTACCCTCACCGAAGAACAGCAGATGATTCAGGCTGCGGCCCGGGACTTCGCCCAGTCGCAGATCGTCCCCGTCGCCGCCGGCCTGGACGCGAAGGGCGAATTTCCCAGTGAGACCATCGCCCAGATGGGCGAGCTGGGTCTCATGGGCATCGAGGTGCCCGAGGAATACGGTGGTGCCGGCATGGACCCGCTGTGCTACGCCCTGGCGCTGATCGAAATTTCCGCCGCGGATGCTTCCCACGGCACCATCATGTCCGTGAACAACACGCTCTATTGCCACGGCATTCTCAAGTACGGCACGGAGGAGCAGAAGCAGAAGTACGTGAAGCCGGTGGCTTCCGGCGAGGTGATCGGCGCTTACGCGCTCACGGAGCCCCAGTCCGGCTCTGACGCGAGCAACATGCGCTGCCGCGCCGTGCTCTCGGAAGATGGCAGCCATTACGTGATCAACGGGAAGAAATCCTGGATTACCTCCGGCCCGGTGGCGAAGTACATCATGCTGTTCGCCATGACCGACCCGGAGAAAGGTCCCAAGGGTGTCAGCTGCTTCATGATCGACACGGAGCGTGAGGGATTCCACCGGGGCAAGACCGAGCCCAAGCTGGGCATTCGGGCCTCGGCCACCTGCGAGATCGAATTCGAAAATTACAAGGTGCCGGTGGAAGACCTGCTGGGCGTCGAAGGCGAGGGCTTCAAGATGGCCATGGGTGTGCTCGACGCCGGGCGTATCGGCATCGCCGCCCAGGCCACGGGCATTGCCCGCGCCGCCTACGAGGCCAGCGTGGAGTACGCCCGCGAGCGCCAGGCCTTCGGTCGCCCGATCGGCGGCTTCCAGATGATCCAGGCCAAGATCGCCGACATGCGCACGCGGCTCGAGGCAGCCACCCAGCTGACCCTGGCCGCCGCGTGGAAAAAGCAGGCCGCCCGGGAGAGTGGGGAGCGCTATACCTTGCAGGCCAGCATGGCTAAACTGTTCGCGTCCGAAGCGGCCATGTGGATCACCCACCAGGCTCTGCAGATTCATGGTGGCATGGGTTACAGCAAAGAGTTGCCGGTAGAGCGCTACTTCCGTGACGCCAAGATCACGGAAATCTACGAAGGCACGAGCGAAATCCAGCGCATGGTGATCAGCCGTCTCGAGACCGGTTTACGCTGATGCTTCCGGCGCCGGGCCTGTCCCGGCGCCGCGTTACACGGGATCGGAACGCTGCGCCTGAGGCTCACGCAGCGGGGGAGGGGCCTGCGGGCCCGGAGAACATGACCAGCAGATCAGACGCTTCCCAGGCCAAGGCGGCCCTGGTGGAACAGGTCCAGGAGCGCGTGGCCGCCGGGGCCAGCACGTCCCGGGCCGATCAGGCCCGTTACTTCGCCGGCGCCTTCCTGCGCCGGGTGCCGGCAACCGAAATCCGCGATGAATCCCCCGACACCGTGGCCTCCCTGGTCGCCGGCGTCATGAAGTTCGCCGGCATGCGGCCACCCGGCGCCTCGACCGTTCGGGCCTTCAATCCCGACCCGGATCGTGACGGCTGGTCCAGCAGCCACACGATCGTCGAGATGGTGAACCCGGACCGCCCCTTCCTGGTCGACACGGCGAATCTCGTGCTCTCGGAGCTCGATCTCGGTGTGCACATCATCGTGCACCCGGTGATTCATGCCCGCCGGGACAAGCGTGGCCGCCTGCTCGAGTGGCATCCAACGGCGGATGGAAAAGGCGAACCCGAGTCCATCATGCATCTTCAGGTGGACAGGCAGACCGACCCGGAACGCTTGCGGCTGATCGAGCACCGCCTGGAAGTCGCGCTGCAGCACGTGGCGCTGGCGGTGGAAGACTGGAAGGCGATGCGGGAGCGACTCACGGAAACGGTGGAATCGCTGCCCGGCTGGGCGGCCCACGCCGACCCGTCGGATCTCGAGGAATGCCAGGCGTTCCTGTCCTGGCTGCGTGACGACCATTTCATCCTGCTCGGCGCCCGCGATTACGTGGTGGACCGCGGTGATGACCACTTCAACCTCGACCTCGTCGATGGCAGTGGCCTGGGTATGCTGCGCGAGACGGACCGGACCATTCGCAGCCGCCCCATCGCGACCCTCAGCGACGGCGCCCTGGGTGAGCGAACGACGCCCCTGATCATCACCAAGACCCGGGCCCGCAGCACCGTTCACCGCGGCGGCTACATGGATTACATCGGCGTGCTGCGCTTCGATGACAAGGGCCGCATCTCGGGCGAGCGGCGGTTCATCGGCCTGTTCACCTCCAACGCCTATTTTCGCCGCGCCGCCGATACCCCCCTGGTCCGCCTCAAGGCGGACCAGGTCCTCGAGCGCTCCGAGTTGCGGGAGGGCAGCTATGCGCGCAAGTCCCTGGTGCACATCCTGGAGACGCTGCCCAGGGACGATCTGTTCCAGGCGAGCGTCGATGAAATCGAGGAAATGGCGCTGGCGGTGCTGGCGCTCATGGAGCGCCAGCGCGTGCGCCTGCTGGTGCGGCGCGAGCGCTTTCATCGCTTCTATTCCTGCCTGGTTTACATCCCCCGCGACGATTTCAGCACGGAGAACCGGAAACGGATCCAGGACATCCTCTTTCGGGCTTTCCAGGGTGAGCAGCTCGACTACACGGTACAGATCAGCGAGTCGCGCCTGGCCCGGCTGCAACTGCTGATCCGGCCAAAACCCGGGGCACGGCCCGAACCGGATTTGAAGGCCCTCGAGCAGCGCATTGTCGAGGCGGTGCGGTCCTGGCACCACAGCCTGCGGGATATTCTCGTCCAGAAATTCGGCGAGGAACGGGGTCTCGACTGGGCCGCGGACATCGGTCGGGCGTTTCCGGCGGCCTACGTCGAGGACGTGTCTCCCTGGGTCGCGAGCTTCGACGTCGAGCGGATCGCCGAGCTGGGCGACGAGCAGGACCTGAAGATGAGTCTCTACCGGCCCCGGGGCCGGGAAACGGACATCATCCGCTTCAAGCTGTTCAAGCGCGGACGCCCGATTCCCCTGTCGCAGGTGTTGCCGATTCTCGAAAACCTCGGCCTCGAAGTCATGAACGAGCGCCCGTACCAGCTGGCCATGGCGGACGAGAGCACGGTCTGGGTGCAGGACTACGACATGGTCTATGCCGGCGCCTCGGCGCTGGAGCTCGACCGGGTGCGGGATGCGTTCACGGAGGCCTTCCTGAACACCTGGCGCGGCGTTACGCGGGGTGACGGCTTCAACCGCCTGATTCTCGGCTGTGGCCTGCACTGGCGCGAGGTCAAGATTTTACGGGCGTACTGCAAATACCTGCAGCAGACGGGGATTCCCTTCTCCCTGGCCTACATGGCCGCGACCCTGTCGCGCCACCCGCTGCTCGGCCGTTTGCTCGTGGAGTACTTCGAGGCCCTCTTTTCGCCTGAGCGCGACGGGGAATCGGAGTACCACCGCGACCTCGCTGCACGTCGCCTCGCGCGGGATTTCGACAGCATGAACGGTACGGCCGGCCAGGCATCGGATGACGCGGTGATGCAAGAACTGGTGCAGGCGGTGATCGACCAGCGCCGGGACGGAGACCGCGCTGCCCAGACCAAAGCGGTCGAAGCGGCTTTTCTGCGGGGGCTGAACGGCGTCACCAGTCTCGACGAGGACCGCATCCTGCACGTTTTCTACGCGGTGATCCGGGCGACCCTCCGTACCAACTTTTACCAGCGAGGGCTCGACGGCAACCCGTGCGAGCACCTGAGTTTCAAGCTCGATTCGAGCCGCGTTCCGGATCTGCCCGCGCCGCGTCCCTACCGGGAAATCTGGGTGTACTCCACCCGCGTCGAAGGGATTCATCTTCGCATGGGCCCCATCGCCCGGGGCGGCCTGCGCTGGTCGGACCGCAAAGCGGATTTCCGTACCGAGGTGCTGGGCCTCATGAAGGCCCAGAACGTCAAGAACACCATGATCGTGCCGGTGGGGGCAAAGGGCGGATTCGTGCCCATGCAGCTTCCGGAAGCGGGCGGGCGCGAGGCGGTCATGGAAGAAGGCACGGCTTGTTACAAGATATTTATCAATGGTTTACTTGATGTAACTGATAATCTGGATGAGGAAGAGGTCATTCCGCCCAAGGACCTCGTGCGACGCGACGGCGACGATCCTTATCTCGTCGTTGCCGCGGACAAGGGCACGGCGACGTTTTCCGATACGGCCAACGCCATTGCCGAGGAGCGCGGATTCTGGATGGGTGATGCCTTTGCCTCCGGGGGGTCCGTGGGATACGACCACAAGGGCATGGGCATCACGGCCAAGGGCGCCTGGGAAGGCGTGAAGCGTCACTTCCGGGAGCTCGGCACGGACATCCAGCGGGAACCGTTCACGGTGGTCGGGATCGGGGACATGTCCGGCGACGTGTTCGGCAATGGCATGTTGCTTTCCCGACAGATTCGGTTGAAGGCGGCTTTCAACCACCTGCACATTTTCCTCGACCCGGATCCGGACGAGGCGACGAGCTTCAAGGAGCGAAAGCGCCTGTTCGAACTGCCCCGTTCCGGCTGGAACGACTACAACACGGATCTCATCAGTGCCGGTGGTGGTGTCTTTTCGAGGCAGGACAAGTCCATCGAACTGAGCAAGCCGGTGCGGGAATGGCTCGGTATCGAGGACGAACAGCTCGCGCCCAATGACCTGATCCGCGCGCTCCTGAAGTCCGATGTCGACCTGCTGTGGAACGGTGGCATCGGCACCTACGTGAAATCCAGCCGTGAGAGCAACTCGGACGTCGGTGACCTGGCCAACAACCCCGTCCGCGTCAACGGCGCGGACCTGCGCTGCCGGGTGATCGGGGAGGGTGGCAACCTGGGCGTGACGCAACTGGGCCGGGTCGAGTATGCCCGCGCCGGTGGTCACATCAATACGGACTTCATCGACAACTCCGCCGGCGTCGATTGCTCGGACCACGAGGTGAACATCAAGCTGTTGCTCGATCAGGCCATGAGTGCCGACCTGCTCGGGCTCGAGGCGCGCAACAAACTCCTGGCCGAGATGACGGACGAGGTCGAAGCCCTGGTGCTGCGCAGCAATTACCTGCAAACCCAGTCCCTGTCCATGATGGAGCGCCTGTCGCCCACCCGCATCGGCGCAAAGCAGCGGTTCCTGGACATTCTCGAGGACGAAGGGCTGCTGGACCGGGAGCTCGAGTACCTGCCTGACGATGACGAGCTGGTGGAGCGGCGTAACCGCGGGGAAGGGCTTTACCGGCCCGAACTCTCGGTCATGCTGAGCTACAGCAAGATCCGGCTTTACCAGCAGCTGCTCGACTCGGACGTGCCCGAAGACCCTTTCCTGTCCGCCGAGCTGGCCCGCTACTTTCCGGAGCCGCTGCGCGAACGTTTTCCGGAGCTCATCGAGGCGCACCGGCTACGTCGGGAAATCGTCGCCACGCAGGTGACCAACAGCCTGGTGAATCGCATGGGCATTTCCTTCGTTGTGCGCATGCGTGAGGACACGGGCGCCGGTGCGAACAAGCTCGCGCGGGCCTACACCGTCGCGCGGGAGCTGCTCGATGCGCGCGAATTCTGGGATCGGGTCGAGGCGCTGGATAACACCGTTTCCGCGGATTTGCAGATCGACGCCATGCTCGTGCTGTGGCACCAGCTGCGCCAGGTCACCCGTTGGCTGGCCAACCTCCCGGGGCACGAACTGGAGATTGAACCCATGATCGAACGGCTTCGCCCCGGCCTGGACGCGATCCAGAAGGATCTGTACGGCTCGCTTGATGCGGCGGAACGCGATGGGGTCCAGGGGACCGAGCAGCGCTACCTCGACGCCGGTTTTCCCAAGCGCCTGGCCCGGCGCATCGCGCTGCTGCCGTTCGTTTTTCCCCTGCTCGACGTCGTGGAAACGGCGGCCGAGAGCGGGCTCGACATCAAGCAGGTCGCCGGTGTCTACGCGGGGCTGGGCAAGTGCCTCGGCCTGAAGTGGCTTCGTGCGGAGGTGGAGAGCCTGCGCGTACAGGGCCAGTGGCACGCCCAGGCACGGGGTAACCTGCGGGACGAGCTGTACGCGCACCACCGGGAACTGGTGGACGCGGCCATCCGGAGCTGCGGCATCGAGGGCGATCCCGTGGCCTGCTGGATCGGCAAACACGCGGAAGACGTGCGGCGGGTCACGGACATGATGGAAGACATACGAAACCTCGAACAGCTGGACTATGCCACCGCTTCCGTGGCGGTGCGATCCCTCGGCCAGCTCGTCAGCGCGACCACCTGACCAGGCCCTGCCGACATGACCCAGTCCAGGCTTTCCCAACCCAGATTGCACTTCGTGGCGAGTCCCTCGGAAAGCGGGCAGGGCGCGCTCGCGGAGATGATCGAACGCTACGGACAGACGCCCGTGGAAGATGCGGAAGTGGTCGTGGCCATCGGTGGCGACGGTTTCATGCTGCGTACCCTGCATCGCCTCAAGCGGCTCGATTTGCCGGTGTACGGCATGAAGACCGGCAATGTGGGTTTTCTCATGAACCGCTACGAGGCCGAGAATCTGCCCGAGCGCCTGGCCTCCGCCGAGCTCGTGTCGCTGCACCCCCTGAGGATGCGGGCCGAGACCGAGTCGGGGGAAACCTCCGAGGCCCTCGCCATCAACGAGGTGTCCCTGCTGCGTCAGACCAACCAGGCCGCGCACATCCGGATCTCCGTCAACGACAGCGTCAAGGTCGAAGCCCTGGTGTGCGACGGCGTGCTCGTGGCGACCGCTGCCGGCAGCACGGCCTACAACTTCTCCGTGCGCGGACCCATTCTGCCGCTCGGCACGGATGCGCTCGCCCTCACGCCCATCAGTCCGTTCCGGCCTCGAAGATGGCGCGGTGCGGTCCTGCCGGGCAACGCCCGGATCACCTTCGACATTCTCGATCCGCTGAAGCGGTCCGTGAGCGCCACCGCCGATGCCTTCGAGGTTCGCAACGTGGTCCGGGTGGAGGTCTACGAGGAACGCGACGTGTCCCTGCACATGCTGTTTGACGAGGAGCACTCCCTCGAGGAACGGATTCTCAACGAGCAATTCCTGTAGCGGTTCGGCGAACCGGTCGCTCACCGACCGGCCTTCTCACCCTTTGAGAACCGGGTGCGCTAGGCTTGCGCCATGAATCAGAAAACCAGAAAAACATCCCGTCGCCCCGAAGCGCTGTCCCCGGGTGTGCAAAACGTCACGCCGCTACATCCCCGGCCCCTGGTCGTCGCCATCTCGTCCCGAGCGCTTTTCGATCTCCGGCACAGCCACGACGTGTTCGAAAACGAGGGGCTGGAAAGCTACGCCCGCTACCAGGTGGCCCGGGAAGACGACATCCTGCGCCCGGGCGTCGCCTTTCCCCTCGTGAAGAAGCTCCTCGCGCTGAACGAGGACACGGTCGAGCATCCGGGCGTCGAGGTCATCCTGGCCTCCCGTAACAGCGCCGACTCGGGGCTGCGTATTTTCAACTCCATCGAGCATCACGGGCTCCGGGTCGAGCGGGCCGTCTTCACCAACGGCGAGCCGCCGGACCGCTACATGCAGGCGCTGGGTGCAGACCTTTTCCTTTCCACGCATGACGACGATGTGCGGCGGACGCTCCGGGCCGGCTATGCCGCCGCCAAGATCCTTCCCGGCAGCGCCGTCGAGTCGGCCGACGCCCAACTGCGGATCGCCTTCGACGGTGATGCGGTGCTGTTCAGTGACGAGGCGGAACGGGTGTTCCAGGCCGAGGGGCTCGAAGCTTTCGCCGCCAGCGAAAAACGCGCGGCGCTCGAGCCGCTCATGGGCGGGCCCTTCAAGCGAGTTCTCCAGGCCCTCCACGACATCCAGTCCGCCTATCCCATCGAGGACAACCCGATCCGTACCGCCCTGGTCACGGCGCGGTCCGCGCCAGCCCACAAGCGGGTGATCCTGACCCTGCGCCACTGGGGGATTCGCATCGACGAGGCCCTGTTCCTCGGGGGGCGGGAGAAAGGTCCTTTCCTGGCGGCCTTCGGCGCCGACATCTTTTTTGACGATCAGACCAGCCACTGCGAATCGGCTCGTGAGCACGTGACGACGGGCCACGTGCCCCATGGGGTCACGAACGAATAGGGCGGCTCAGGGAGAGCATTCGATAATGCGGGGTTCCGGTTCGAGTTCAATGCCGAACCGCTCCCGAATGTCCGCCTGGATGCGGCGCGCCAGGGAGAGGAGCTCGGCGCCGGTGGCGTTGCCGTGGTTGACCAGCACCAGGGCATGCTGCTCCGACACGCCGGCGTCGCCTTCCCGGAAACCCTTCCAGCCGGCGGCTTCGATCAGCCAGGCGGCGCTGGTCTTCCAGCTGCCGTCGCCCTGCCCATACAGGGGCGCCGGCGGGTCCAGCGCTCGCAGGCGTTCGGCCACGGCATCTTCCACCACGGGGTTCTTGAAAAAGCTGCCCGCGTTGCCGATACGATCCGGATCCGGGAGCTTGCTCCGTCGCAGGCGGATTACCGCGTCGCTGACGTTTTTCGCCGTGACCTCTTCCTTGCCCAGCGCTTCCCGCAATCCCCGGTACTCCAGGCGCGGTCGGTAGCTGGTGGACAGGGAAAGGTGCAGGGCCGTGATGAGCCAGCGATTGGGCTCGCCGGATTTGAATCGGCTGTCGCGGTAGGCGAAACCGCAGTCTTCCCTGGCCAGGTGGACCAGCTGCCGGTCCCGCCAGTCCCAGGCCTCCACGGCCTCGAGCGATTCGGCGAGCTCGACGCCGTAGGCGCCGATGTTCTGCAAGGGTGCCGCACCGCACCGGCCCGGAATCAGGGAGAGGTTTTCCAGGCCGCTCAGGCCCTGGTCCAGGGTCCATCGGACCACGTCGTGCCAGGGTTCTCCCGCACCGACCCGCACGGCCACGCGGTCGCCGTCGCGGCGGGAGAGCTGGCGGCCAGCCAGGCGGTTGAGCCACACGGTTCCGGGCACGTCACCGGCCAGCAGCACGTTGCTGCCATCGCCCAGGACCAGGTCCCGGTCCGGGTCAAACGTGATTTTTTGCAGGTCCTCGGCGTCCCGGAGCGCCACGATGCGCTGGGCGGTCGCGGCGACGCCGAAGGTCGTGAGCGAGGCCAGGGCCTCTGGCGTCATGCCGTTTCCAGGTCGCGAATGGCGCGGACCGATTCGGCGACGAGGTCCGGTCCGCGGTACACGAACCCGGTGTAAAACTGGACGAGATCCGCGCCCAGGCGCACTTTTTCCGCCGCGTCCCCGCCCGTGCAGATGCCGCCCACACCGATAAGAGCAATGCCCTCGTCGAGGGCCTCGCGAAACTGGGCGAGTACGGTGTTGGCCCGATCGAAGAGCGGCGCCCCGGACAGACCGCCCGTTTCCTGCCCGTGGGGCAGGGTCTCGACGCCCGCCCGGTCGATGGTGGTGTTCGTGGCGATGACCGCCTCGACGCCGTGCCGCTCGACCGCCGCGGCGATCTCCGGAACGGCGCGCTCATCCAGGTCCGGGGCCACCTTGAGTGCCAGGGGCACGTGCCGGCGATGTTGTCCGGCCAGGGCCTCGCGCCGGTCAACGACGGGCCCGAGCAGGCCGTCCAGCTCCTCGCGTCCATGCAGTGCGCGCAGCCCCTGCGTGTTCGGCGAGGAGATGTTCAGCGTCACGTATTCCGCCACCGGGTAAACGGCGTCAAGGCAGGTCAGGTAGTCCTCGTGCGCCCGTTCCATTGGCGTATCGAAGTTTTTTCCGATGTTGATGCCGAGGACTCCCTTGAAACGCCGCTGTTCGGCGTTTCTGACGAGGTGGTCCACCCCCTTGTTGTTGAACCCGAGCCGGTTGATCATTCCTTGCGCGGTTTCCAGGCGAAACACGCGCGGCTTCGGGTTGCCCGGCTGTGGGCGCGGCGTGATGGTGCCGACCTCGATAAAGCCGAATCCGAGGTCTCCCAGGGCATCGATGTAGTCCCCGTTCTTGTCCATCCCGGCGGCCAGGCCGACGGGATTGGGAAACTCCAGCCCCATCACCTTTCGCGGCAGGGACTCCCGGCTGCCCGCGAGCCGTGTCACGCCGAAGGCGTAGCCCAGTTTCAGGCTCTCCAGGGCGAGCTCGTGCGCCGTCTCCGGCGACGTTTTGAACAGGGCTTTTCGAACGAGTCCGTACATGGTTCAGGCCATCGGGGTTCAGGTCGCCGGAGCGCCTACAGGTCGAACTTGATGCCCTGGGCCAGGGGAAGATCCGCGCCCCAGTTGATCGTATTCGTCTGGCGACGCATGTAGGCCTTCCAGGCATCGGATCCGGATTCCCGGCCACCGCCGGTTTCCTTCTCACCGCCGAAGGCGCCGCCGATCTCGGCGCCGGAGGTGCCGATGTTCACGTTGGCGATCCCGCAGTCGGAGCCGCTGGCGGCGAGGTACCGCTCGGCGCTGCGCAGATCCTGGGTGAAGATGGCGGAGGAAAGGCCCTGGCGAACGTCGTTCTGCAGATGGATGGCTTCGTCGAGGGTCTCGTAGGGAATCACGTAGAGAATCGGCGCGAAGGTTTCGTCCTGCACAATGTCCCAGTCATTGCGCGCCTCGATGACCGTCGGTTCCACGAAGCAGCCTTCGCCTTCGATGCGCTTGCCCCCGGTGAGCACCTTGCCCCCGGCCGCCACGGCCGCGGCCACTGCCGCTTCGAAACGCGCCACGGACGCCTCGTCCGTCAGCGGACCCATGAGCGTGTTCGGGTCCATGGGGTTGCCAATGCGCACCTGCTTGTAGGCGTTGACCAGCGTCTGGCATACGTCTTCCATCATGTCGCCGGGGACGAACAGCCGGCGCGTCGACGTGCAGCGTTGACCCGCCGTGCCCACGGCGCCGAAAACAATGCCGGGGATCGCCATCTGCAGGTCTGCGCTGCGGTCCAGGATGATCGCGTTGTTGCCCCCCAGTTCGAGCAGGCTTTTGCCCATGCGCTCGGCCACGCGGGCGCCGACCTGCCGACCGACGGCCGTGGAGCCCGTGAAGGACATGAGATCCACCCGCGGGTCATCGACGAAGCGCTCCGCCAGGGCGTGGCCGTTCTCCATGAAACTCAGGAAAATGGGCGGAAAACCACCATCCGCCAGGGCCCTGTTGCAGATGTTCTGTACCGCCAGGCAGCACAGGGCGCCTTTGGGGGAGGGCTTCCACACCGTCACGTTGCCGCAGATGGCGGCGATGAATGCGTTCCAGGACCAGACTGCCACGGGAAAGTTGAACGCGGAGATCACGCCGACGACGCCCAGCGGATGCCACTGCTCGTACATGCGGTGATTCGGGCGTTCCGAGTGCATGGTTTTACCGTAGAGCATCCGGGACTGGCCCAGGGCGAAATCGCCGATATCGATCATTTCCTGGACTTCGCCGTCTCCTTCGGCCTTGATTTTGCCCATCTCGAGGGTGACCAGGCTGCCAAGCGCGTCCTTGTGCTGGCGCAGGGCATCCGTGCACAGGCGAACGGCCTCGCCGCGCTGCGGGGCCGGGACCGTGCGCCATTCGGCGGCGACTTCCCGTGCCCGTTCCATCACGCGCTCGTAATCGGCCTCGGAGGCGGCGTAAATCCGGGCGATGACGGCGCCGGTGCTCGGGTTGATGCTGTCCAGGACTCCCGCATCGTTGGTGGTGGACCATTCGTCCAGGCCAAAGCAGGCGCCGGCGTTGATCGTCTGGGTGTCGCTGGCGTCCGACGGCGTGCGGATGCCGAGTTCTTGAAGGAATTGAAGGTTTGAAGGGTCCATGGGGTGCTTTCCGGGAGATGAGAGTCAGCCGCACATTATCGCACAGAAATTTGGGGAACTTGCCTTGCGAGACCCGGTCATAGGCTAGCGAATCGATCGCCAACGCGGCGCTGTGTACAGCACCCAACCCGAACGGCGGCGCAGAGGGATAGGAGAAGAGACATGCTATGCTGCGAAGCAGGGCGGAACGCGACATGACGGCGCGAACCGCGAAGCAGATCCGCCAGGAATCCGGCGCCCGCCCGGCGACTCCGGCGACCCCCCCCAACAGCGGCCAATCGGCGGACGAAACGAGGGAACGATCCATGGGCGAGGCCCAGGTGGACCAGATGCTGGTGGAGCGCGTCCAGAAAGGGGACAAGGCCGCGTTCGACCTGCTGATCGGCAAATACCAGCATCGCATCGTCAGCCTCGTGTCCCGCTACGTCTCCGATCCGGCCGAAGCCCAGGACGTCGCGCAGGAAGCTTTTATCAAGGCCTACCGGGCGCTTGGGAAGTTTCGGGGCGACAGCGCGTTCTACACCTGGCTTTACAGAATCGCGATCAACACGGCGAAGAACTGGCTGGTGGCGCGTAACCGCCGCCCCCCGGCCAGCGACATCGACGCCATGGATGCCGAGCAATACGACATCGACAGCCGGTTGAAGGAACGCGGCACACCGGAAAACGAACTGCTCCGGGAAGAAATCGAAAAAACGGTCTACGATGCGATCGCGGCCTTGCCCGACGACCTCCGGACCGCGATCATGCTGCGGGAAATCGACGGCATGAGCTACGAAGACATCGCCACGACGATGGATTGTCCCATCGGCACCGTGCGCTCACGGATCTTTCGGGCCCGGGAGGCGATCGACGAACAACTACAACCACTATTGGCCGGGGCGTGAACCAGGTACAGGATCAATGAGTAGAGAAACACGCGAACATCTATCCAGCCTCATGGACGGCGAGCTTTCGCCGGAAGCCGGGCGCTTCCTGACGCGACGCCTGGGGACGGACAGCGAGCTGAACGCGACCTGGCAGCGCTACCACCTGGTGCGCGATTGCCTGCGTCGCCCGGGCCAGTCCATGAC
Organism: Lysobacterales bacterium; assembly: GCA_036351115.1. Lineage (GTDB taxonomy): Bacteria > Pseudomonadota > Gammaproteobacteria > Xanthomonadales > SZUA-36 > Marinihelvus. Next base: position 26,987 of record JAZBOL010000087.1, read on the forward strand.
CTACACCCGCCTCAGTGTCGATCTGGATGCGATCGACGATGCGGAGTCCATGCCTGCCAGCGGGTCGAGACACCGCGCCGTCACCCCGTCCTGGTTGCGGCCCCTCGCCGGTTCCGCCATCGCCGCCTCCGTGGCGGTGGCCGCGGTGCTCGTGGCGCTCAACCTCGAGCCGAAGACGGCCGGGCCGACGGCAGAGCCCTTCACCAGTCCGAATTCCGCCGGTCCGGCCCCGCTTTCCCAGCCGGCCAGCTTCAACCCGGCGCAGATGAACCGCTACCTCCAGCGTCACAACCAGGTCGCCGGAGCAGTGGGTCAGAAGGGTTTCGTCTCCCTGGTGCCCATCGTCGCCACGGTGCCCGAACAGGTCGTGGAGCCGGCTGACGCGATCACGGAGGCGGCACCGGAAGGTACCGATCCGGGGCGCAACGACGCCGGGCGGACGGAACAGCCCTGAGGCCCGCGGTATCATGATGGGGTCCCGACTCCTGTTGGCCGGCGCCTTGTGCCTGGCGGCCCTGCCGGCGACCGCCCAGGACCAGTTCGAAGAAGTTCGGGACTGGCTCGGGCGCATGGCCGAGAGCATGCGCGAGCAGGATTATCAGGGCACGTTCATCTACGTGCGCGGCGATGACGTCGAAACGATCCAGATGACCCACGCGCTGGTGGACGGCGTGCTCCAGGAGCGGCTCGTCGCGGTATCCGGGCCGCCCCGGGAGATCGTTCGTTCCGGTGACCGGGTCAGCCGCAGTGTGCATGGGCCCGGTGAAGCGGAGGCCAGCCCGGCGCTGACCGGCACCGTGTTTCCGGAATTTTCCGTGGAGATGCTCGACCGGGCCCGGGATCGCTACGTGTTCGAGCTCGCGGGCGGCGGCCGGATTGCCGGGCACGAGGGACAGAAAATCACCATCACGCCACGCGACGGCTATCGCTATGGTTACGAGCTCTGGCTGGAGCGTCAATCGGCGCTGCTGCTGCGCTGGGTGCTCTACGACGCCAATCGCCGGGCGCTCGCCAAGCTCATGTTTACGGACCTGGCCACCGGCGACGCGGTGGACAAGAGCCGGCTGGATGGGGCGCGCGACACGCCGCTCGTACCGGTCGCCGCACCTGCACCGTCCCTCGCGGCCACAAGTGGGGCCGGCGAGCTGCTGACCGGCATGGACCTGCCGCCGGGGTTCGAACTGGCGGCCCATTCCCGTGATCCCGGGGCGGCCGGGGACCAGCACCTCGTTTTCAGCGACGGTCTCGCTTCCGTGTCCATTTATATCGATCAGAGCAGACTCGATGACGTGCCCGATGGCCTCGTCCGCATGGGCACGACCAATGCCTGGTCACGCCGTAGCGACCGCCATCGCGTCACGGCGGTGGGAGAGGTTCCGCCGGTGACGCTGAAGCGCTTCGGTATGGCTTTTCTGAAAAGCCCGATCGACTGATTGCAGATCGAACAGGCGCCGCTTATGGATACGACCTCGAAGCTTGGCCGGATCCTGCTCGCGCCGTGATCAAGCAACAGGGCAGGGTGCTGGAAGTACTCGGTAGTGAGGCCTGGGTGCAGGTCGGCGGCCGAAGTGGCTGTTCTGCCTGCGATGCCGGCAGGGGCTGCGGCGCCGGCGTGTTCGCAAAGCTCCTCGATTCCCGCGACGCCCGACTCCGGGTCGAAAACACCCTGGGCTGCAGCCCGGGGGAGCCGGTGATGCTCGGCTTGGCCGACCGCACCTATCTCGCGCTGGTGGCCCGCCTGTACGGGCTGCCCCTCGTGGCGGGATTGCTGGCGGGCGTCCTGGCATACGTCCTGGCCGGCTCCTTCGGGCCGGTCACGGGAGGAAGGCTGGATGCGGTGGTCGGCGGGGCGGCCTTGCTGTCCGGGTACCTGGCGCTGCGCTGGGCACGACGCGATCTTTCCCGATCGTTCACCCGCTTCTCACCCCGGATGCTGGAGTCTGGCCCCAGACTTGATTGTCGGGCGTCCGACCGCAAGAACTGAGGCATCCGGCGCACGCCGACGGAACCTTGGACCCGCCCCGCGGTCTGTGCTCCGTATGCGAATTCCTTGCCAGGGATTTCATTGCAATAAGGGAACCGGCAAAGCCCGGTCCACCAGAACGAGGTGAGTAGTATGAGAATGATCAGTGTTGCCCTGCTGGCGAGCCTATCCCTGCTTGCCCTGGGGATGACGCAACCGGTCGAGGCTCGTGTATCCGGCCTGCCCGACTTCACGGACCTGGTGGCCGATACCGGCCCCGCGGTGGTGAACATCCGTGTCACCGAGTACGGCGAACGCACCCGCCGCAGGGGCCAGGACGGCGAGAATCAGCCGCCTTTCGACGGACAGGTGCCGGAGTACTTCCGACGCTGGTTCGAAGGACAGGACAACGTGCCGCGCGATCGCAGCGGCGCCGGCTCGGGCTTTATCATCGATACGGACGGCTATGTGGTCACCAACCACCACGTGGTGGACGGCGCAGACCAGATCATCGTTCGCCTGGCGGATCGGCGGGAGTTCGAGGCCGAGCTGGTCGGCAGCGATGAACAGAGCGACATTGCGCTGCTGAAAATCGATGCTGACGACCTGACCGCGCTGAACTTCGGCAACTCCGGGAATCTCGAGCCCGGTGAATGGGTCATGGCCATCGGGTCGCCGTTCAATTTCGACCAGACCGTGACCGCGGGCATCGTGAGCGCCACGGGCCGTTCGAACAACGCCCAGCAGTACGTCCCCTTCATCCAGACCGACGTCGCCATCAACCGCGGCAACTCCGGCGGTCCGCTTCTGAACCTCGACGGCGAGGTCGTGGGCGTGAACTCCTGGATCCTGACCTCCGGGGGCGGCTACATCGGGCTGTCTTTCGCCATTCCGGCCGAGGTGGTTCAGAGCACGGTTGCCCAGTTGCGCGAGACAGGCGTCGTGCAGCGCGGGCTGCTGGGTGTGCAGGTGGGCGCCGTGACCCGCGAAATGGCCGAGGCCATGCAGCTCGACCGGCCAACCGGCGCGTTGGTCAACGCGGTTACCGTTGACAGCGCGGCCGAGCGCGCCGGCATCGAGCCGGGCGACATCATCCTGTCCTTCAACGAGCAGCCCGTCGAGGTCTGGAGCGATCTGCCACCGCTGGTGGGTGTCAATCCGCCCGGCACGAAGGCCGAGGTGGTGGTGAGCCGCAACGGCAAGCAGCAGGAGTTCGACGTCGTCCTTGACGCGCTCGAGCCCCAGGAAGCGCTGGAGCTGGCCATGGACGACGAGCCGGCGGAAGCGCGCAACGTGCTCGGGCTGGCCGTCGAGAACGTCGGCGCCGAGCGCCGCGGACAGCTCGAGGCCCCCGAGGGCGGCGTACTGGTCACGGAAGTGAACAGCGACACCGCCTGGCGCGGCGGCCTGCGCCCCGGCGACATCATCCTGATGATCAACTATGAAGACGTGGATGGCGTGGATGGTTTCAACGAACTCGTCGAGCGCCTCGAGCCCGGCAAGGCGGTCGCCCTGCGGGTCTGGCGCGAGGGCGTCACCACGTTCCTCGCGTACACCCCGTCGGAGGAAGACCTGGGTTGAGGCGAGGCCGATCCCGGGCTGACCGGGAGCCTTTGCATTCAGGTATAATCCGTCCGTCTAGATGAGGCCACCCGGTTCCTCGACCGGGTGGCCTCGTGCTTTCCGCCTTGCCGGCCCTTGGCCGGCTTCACGATGAGTTTGCCCGGCGCGCCCGAAACCGATCCGACCACGCCACCTGACCACCCCATCTGACAATCCATGGAACAGCAAAACATCCGCAACTTCTCGATCATCGCGCACGTGGACCACGGCAAGTCCACGCTGGCCGACCGTTTCATCCAGTTGTGCGGTGGCCTGACCGAGCGCGAGATGGCCGAACAGGTGCTCGACTCCATGGACATCGAGCGCGAGCGCGGCATCACCATCAAGGCCCAGAGCGTCACGCTCAACTACACGGCGAAGGACGGGGTCACCTACCAGCTGAACTTCATCGATACGCCGGGACACGTGGATTTCTCCTACGAGGTTTCGCGCTCCCTGTCGGCCTGCGAAGGGGCGCTGTTGGTGGTCGACGCCGCCCAGGGCGTGGAGGCGCAGAGTGTGGCCAACTGCTACACCGCGGTCGAGCTGGGGCTTGAAGTCATTCCGGTGCTCAACAAGATCGACCTGCCGTCGGCCGAGCCGGAGAAGGTCAAGCACGAAATCGAGGACATCATCGGCATCGAAGCGCAGGACGCCCTGGCGGTCAGCGCGAAGACCGGTGTCGGGGTGGCGGAGGTGCTCGAGCAACTCGTGCAGAAAGTTCCGCCGCCCGCCGGGGACCCGGAAGCGCCGCTCAAGGCGCTGATCATCGACAGCTGGTTTGACAACTATCTCGGCGTCGTCTCCCTGGTGCGGGTTGTGGAGGGCCGGGTAGGGCGCCGTGACAAGATCAAGATCATGTCCACCGGGGAAACCCACCAGGTGGACGAGGTGGGCGTGTTCACGCCCAAGCGTCAGAAGCGCGACGCGCTGGCGACCGGCGAGGTAGGCTTCCTCGTTGCCGGTATCAAAGACGTGCACGGTGCGCCCGTGGGCGACACGATCACGGGAGTCGCCAACCCGGCGGACAAGCCCCTGCCGGGCTTCCAGGCGATGCAGCCGCGGGTGTTCGCGGGTCTGTTTCCCACCGATTCGGACGATTTCGCCGACCTTCGCGAGGCGCTGGAAAAGCTGCGCCTGAACGACGCTGCGCTGCATTTCGAGCCGGAGACCTCCGAGGCTCTGGGCTTCGGATTCCGCTGCGGCTTCCTGGGGCTGCTCCACATGGACATCATCCAGGAGCGCCTGGAGCGCGAGTATGGTGTGGAACTGGTCACCACCGCCCCCACGGTGATCTACGAGATCAAGCTCAACGACGGCGAGATCATCGAACTGGAGAACCCCGCGGACCTGCCGCCGGTGAATACCATCGACGAGATCCGCGAGCCCATCATCGAGGCCAACATCCTGGTGCCCCAGGATCACGTGGGCGCGGTCATCGGCCTGTGCGAGGAAAAGCGCGGGCGCCAGAAGGGCATGCAGTATCTCGGCGGACAGGTCACGGTTCGCTACGAACTGCCCATGAGCGAGGTGGTGCTGGATTTCTTCGACCGGCTCAAGTCCGTGAGCCGCGGTTACGCCTCCTTCGACTACCAGTTTCTGCGCTACGAGGCCGGCCCCTTCGTGCGGGTGGACCTCCTGATCAACGGAGAGCGCGTCGATGCCCTGTCCGTGATCCTGCACCGCGACGACGCGCAGCGCCGGGGACGGGAACTGGCGGAACGCATGCGCGAGCTGATCCCCCGGCAGATGTTCGACGTCGCGATCCAGGCGGCCCTGGGCGGCCAGATCATCGCCCGCAGCACGGTCAAGGCGCTGCGCAAGAACGTTACGGCGAAGTGCTACGGGGGCGATGTCACCCGAAAACGCAAGTTGCTGGAAAAACAAAAGGCCGGTAAAAAGCGCATGAAGCAGGTAGGCAAGGTGGAAATTCCACAGGAAGCCTTCCTCGCCGTGCTCCAGCAGGACCGAAAATAAGCCACGCTAAAGGCAACGTCCATGAACTTCGATTTCGCCCTGATTCTCGTCGTACTGACCGCACTCACCGGCCTGATCTGGGCCGCGGACAGCCTGTTGTTCCGGGCGAAGCGCCGCGATCGCCTGGCGCGCGAGGGCAAGGACCCGGCCCGGGAGCCCGTGGCCGTCGAATACTCCCGTTCCCTCTTTCCCGTGTTGTTCCTGGTCCTCCTGTTCCGCTCTTTCCTCTTCGAGCCGTTCAAGATTCCCTCGGGTTCCATGATCCCGACCCTGCTGATTGGCGACTTCATCGTGGTGAACAAGTACGCCTACGGTCTCCGGTTGCCCGTGCTCAACACCAAGTTCGTCGAGCTCGGCGAGCCCAGGCGCGGTGACGTGGTGGTGTTCCGCTACCCGGTCGACCCTTCCGTCAATTTCATCAAGCGGGTCGTCGGCCTGCCCGGTGATACGGTGACCTACCGGGACAAGCGGCTCTTCATCAACGGCGAAGCGGTGGAGCACGTGGGCAGTGGTCCGTACCTGTCGAGCGACGTGAAGTGTTCGACGCCGCGGAGCGACGCGGTGCGCATTCGCGAAGACCTGGGCATCACGCGCCATGACATCCTCGTGCACCAGTCCTCACCGGGCCGCAACGGCCAGTGGGTCGTGCCCGACGGGCAGTATTTCATGATGGGAGACAACCGTGACCGCAGCAACGACTCGCGGGAATGGGGGTTCGTCCCGGAGGAAAATCTCGTCGGTCGGGCCGTGGGCATCTGGCTGAACCTGGACGTGAACCGGGGGTGTGCCGACTGGAGCCGCGTGGCCCAGGGAATCGAGTAGGGCGCCGCAGCCCTGGCCAATGTGATGCCAAGGTTTCATACTGACGCACGCTGGTTTATCATGCACTTACATACAAGCATTGAGATGGGGCATCAATGAATATTAAAAAGCAGCTCAAGCAGCAAAGGGGCATGAGCCTGATCGGTTTTCTCATCGTGCTGTCCATGGTGGTGTTTTTCGCCTACCTCGCCATGCGCATCACCCCGATCTACATCGAGTTCTATTCGGTCAAGCAGGCCATGAACGGCGTGGCGGACGAACCGGGAAGCGCGAATTTTTCGCCCTTCGACGTCAAGGACAAGATGCTGAACCGTCTGTATGTCAGCTACTCCGACGGCAACGTGACCCGAGAGAACATCAAGGTGGTTCGCAACAACGGAGTCTGGCTCGTCGTTCGTTACGACGTGCGCAAACCGCTCATGGGCAACCTCGACATCATCGCTTCCTTCGATGAGCGGGTGATGCTCGGAAACTGATCTGTCACCGCAAGCCCGGACACCGGTTCCGGGCCTGCACACGGCCCCCGGCGAGAACAGCGACATGAAGCGCACAGAACGCACGCTGCCCGGGGTCGAGCATGAATTCCTGGATCCCGGCCTCCTGTCGGAAGCGTTGACGCACCGCAGTCTTTCCTCGCAAAACAACGAGCGTCTCGAGTTTCTCGGCGACGCTGTCCTCAATTTCGTCATCGCTTCCGAACTCTTCGACCTTCGGCCGGACGACAACGAGGGCTCGCTCAGCCGACTTCGATCCCGGGTCGTGCGGGGTGAGTCGCTGGCGCGGGTCGCACGCCGCATCAAGCTCGGCGACCACCTCCAGATGGGTGAGGGTGAGCTGAAGTCCGGCGGTTACCTGCGTGATTCGGTCCTGGCAGATGCGCTCGAGGCGGTCCTCGGTGCGGTGTACCTCGATGCGGGCTACGAAGCGGCTGCGGCGGTCATTCGACATCTCTTCGGTGAAGTCGTGGCTTCCCTGCCGGATGCAGAGACGCTCAAGGACGCCAAGACGCGCCTCCAGGAATGGCTGCAGGCGAGGAGTCGACCGCTGCCGGTGTACACGCTGGTCAGGGAAGAAGGCGCCGAGCACGCAAAGCGCTTCACCGTCGCCTGCCGGCTCGAGGACACGGGCTTCGAAGCGGAAGCCATGGGCACCAGCCGCCGGAAGGCGGAGCAGGAAGCGGCGGCCGCGGTGCTCGCCGCGCAGACGGAGGCCGCCCCGTGATCGAATTACCCGGCAACCCGGAAGAGTTTCGCTTCGGCTACGTGGCGCTCATCGGCCGGCCCAACGTGGGCAAGTCGACCCTCATGAACGCGGTGCTCGGTCAGAAGGTGAGCATCGTGACCTACAAGCCGCAAACGACCCGGCAGCGTGTTGCCGGGATCAAGACGACGGACAAGGGCCAGGTGGTCTACCTGGACACGCCGGGCATTCACGCGTCCGCGGGCCGCGCGCTCAACCGCTACATGAACCGCGTGGCCAAGGCCACGTTCCGCGACGTCGAGCTCATCCTGTTCCTGCTCGAAGCCGGACGCTACACGCGCCAGGACAAGGCCATCGCCAAGCTCCTCTCCAGGGCGGAGGTCCCCGTATTCCTGGTGGTGAACAAGGTCGACACCATCGGCGACAAGGAATCCCTGCTGGCCTACCTGGCGGAAGTCACGGAGGGCAGGGACTATGAACAGGTGTTCCTCGTCTCGGCGCTCAAGGGTGACGGCGTCGACGAGCTCGAGCAGCGCATTCTCGAACGGCTGCCGTTTTCCATGCCGTTTTACGACGAGGACCAGATCACGGATCGGAGCGAGCGCTTCCTCGCCGCCGAGTTTCTGCGCGAAGCCCTGACGCTCCGGCTGCACCAGGAGCTTCCCTACAGCCTCACCGTGGATATCGAACGCTTCAAACGTGAGAAAAACGTTCTGCACATCAACGCGGTCATCTGGGTGGAGCGTGACAGCCAGAAGCAGATCGTCATCGGCAAGGGCGGCCAGGTTCTCAAGCAGGTCGGCCGCGAGGCGCGCCAGGCCATGGAAGCGCTGTTCGGAGAGAAGGTGCATCTCGAGACCTGGGTCAAGGTTTCCCGGGACTGGTCCCGCAGCGAAAAGATGCTCGAGCGCTTCGGTTTCGACGACTAGCCCGGCATCCGCCGCGCGGGGGCTTGCCGGGGATTGAATCCGCCCCTATCGTGGCGCGATGCAAAAGGTCCAGCTCCAGCCCGCTTACGTCTTGCATTCCAGGCCATTCCGGGAAAGCAGCCAGCTGCTCGAGCTCCTGACACGGGATTTCGGCCGCGTGGGGGCGGTCGCGCGGGGTGCGCGTGGCGCACGTTCGCGCTGGCGAGGTGTTCTGCAGCCCTTTCGGCCCCTGCTGGTCAGCTTTTCACGCCGGTCCGAGCTGGCGACGCTCACGGCGGCAGACCAGGTGGCAGCTCCGCCGGCGTTGTCCGGCGAAGCCCTCTACTGCGGGCTGTACGTGAATGAACTGACCCTTCGGCTCCTGCTGCGGGACGACCCCCATGCCGAAGTGTTCGAACAGTACCGGGAAACGCTCGGCGCCCTCGTAGGCGGGGAGGCGCTGCAGTCGGCCCTGCGTCTGTATGAAAAGCAGCTCTTGGATGCGACGGGTTTCGGCCTGATATTGGATCGTGAGGCCGGCAGCGAAACGCCCCTGGATCCACAGGCCCGATACGACTATCAGCCCGATCGGGGCCCGGTCCGTGTCGCAGACAGCGCCCGGGCCCGGGACGGGGTGCTGGCGGGGCACGTGTTGCTGGCGCTGGACGCCGGCCACGTCGATCCCGCGGACTGGTCTTCACTCCGCGCGCTCATGCGCCGCGTTCTGAAGCGACAGCTTGGTGATCGCCCGCTGGCCAGCGAAGCCCTGTTTCGGGCGCTACGCCGGGGCCGGGCGGAACCGGCGCCGGACGCCACCACGGATCCCGGGAGGGACCCAGTGACCAACAAGGAATCGAACCATGGTTCAAGCCAATGACGGCGCCCTGCTTCTCGGGGTGAACATTGATCACGTGGCGACGATTCGCCAGGCCCGCGGCACGGATTATCCCTCCGTGTTGCAGGCGGCCGCGATCGCCGAGGAAGCGGGGGCGGACGCCATCACGATTCACCTGCGGGAAGACCGTCGGCACATCCAGGATGACGAGGTGGAGGCGCTGTGCCGCCAGGTGAACACCCGCGTGAACCTGGAAATCGCCGTGACCGACGAGATGCTTGCGATCGCCGAGCGGAACCAGCCGGCCGACGTGTGTCTCGTTCCGGAGAAGCGTCAGGAGCTGACCACCGAGGGCGGCCTCGACGTCGCGCGCCACCACGCGCAGGTGCGGGCCGCTTGCGAACGGCTGCGCAATGCCGGTATCCGGGTTTCCCTGTTCGTCGATCCGGACCCCGTGCAGCTGCAGGCGTCCGCGGACTGCGGCGCACCGGTGATCGAGCTGCATACCGGCGCCTACGCGGAGGTCGAGGGGGACGCCCAGGCCGAGGAGCTGCGCCGCCTGCAACGGGCAAGTGAAATCGGCGCCGATCTTGGGCTCCAGGTCAACGCGGGACACGGACTCCACTACGAGAACGTTCACCCGATCGTGGACATTCCCCAGATCGTGGAGCTCAACATCGGCCATGCGATCGTCGCCCGGGCCCTGTTCGTGGGGCTCGGCCAGGCGGTCCGTGAAATGCGCTCCCTGATGACCCGCTGATCGTGGGGCGCCGCCGGAAACTGCCCAGCGAGCCGTTCGAGGTGGAGACCGGCGCCCTGGATGCCAAGGGCGCCGCCGCCGCGCAACACGATGATCGCCAGCTCCGGGTGTGGGGCGCGCTGCCGGGGGAGCGTGTGCTGGCCCGTTACCTGTTCGGCCGCCGATTTCGGGGGCAGGCGGAAACCGTCGAGGTGATGGAGCCTGCCGAAGGGCGCGTCCTCCCGCCCTGTCCCAGCTTTGGGACCTGCAGCGCCTGCACCCTCCAGCACCTCTCCCGTGAAGCGCAGCTGTCCTTCAAACAGGAGCGGCTCCTGGCCCTGCTCGATGAACAACTGCCTGGCGGTGCGTTGAAGCCCGGGCGTGTGCTGCCACCCCTGGACGCGGACCGCTGGAACTATCGCCGCAAGGCGCGCCTGTCGGTTCGTGCGGTAAAGGGCAAGGGGCGCGTGCTGGTGGGTTTCCGCGAACGGGACGGGCGCTTCGTGACCGACATGCAGGCGTGCCACACCCTGTTCACGCCGGTGGCAGAAGCCCTGCCGGCGCTTTCCGAGCTGATCGGTTCCCTGGACGCCGCCGCCACGATCCCCCAGATCGAGGCCACCTGCGGCGACGAGGCCACGGCCCTCGTATTGCGTCATCTCGAACCACTGAGCGAGGCCGATCTCGATCGCCTGAAAGCCTTCGAAGCGGCGACGGGCTTTCGCTGGTACCTGCAGCCCAAGGGACCGGAAACGGTGGCGCCGCTCGTGCCGGGTCCCTCGCGGCTTCGTTACGCCCTGGCGGACCACGCACTCGAATTCCACTTCGAGCCCCTGGACTTCGTGCAGGTCAACCAGTCCCTCAACGAGGCCATGATCGCGCAGGCGCTCGAGTTGCTGTCGCCCGGTGCCGGGGACCGGGTCCTGGACCTGTTTTGCGGGCTGGGCAATTTCACCTTACCGATCGCGCGCCGGGTGTCTGCCGTCGTGGGCCTTGAAGGGTCTTTCGCCCTGGTCCAGCGCGCCGAGGAGAATGCCCGGGACAACGACGTCGACAATGCGCGTTTCGCAGCCGTGGATCTCTACGGTGACACGGTGGATGCCGCCTGGCCCCAGGGACGCTTCGACGCGGTCCTGCTCGATCCGCCACGCTCGGGCGCCGCGCCCGTGCTCCAGCGCATTGCCGACACGGGCGCCGACCGGGTGCTCTATGTATCCTGCAATCCGGAAACGCTCGCGAGCGACGCCGCCGAACTGGTGCGGGGTCACGGCTTCCGCCTGGCGGCGGCCGGCGCCATGGACATGTTTCCCCAAACCACGCACATTGAGGCCATGGCGCTGTTCGAGCGCCACTGAGCCCCATTCAAAGCCAGGAGAGCCGACGCATGGCGCTGGAAATCGAACGCAAGTTTTTGCCCCGGGACGAGAGCTGGCGAACGAACGTGCTTCGTTCCGTGCCCATGAAACAGGCTTATCTGGGGGGCGACGGCGTCTCGATCCGGGTGCGCCTCGCCGGGGACGTGGCCACGATCAACATCAAGCAGATGCGCCTGGGTCGTGAACGGGAGGAATTCGAGTATCCCGTCCCCCTCGAGGATGGTTTGCGGCTCTATGCCCTGGCCGGGGGCGGCAAGGTGGCGAAAACCCGCCACTACCTGCGCCATGGCGGCTTGCTCTGGGAAATCGACGAATTCGAGGAGCGCAATGCCGGGCTGGTGGTGGCCGAGGTGGAGCTCGAGGCCGTGGACCAGGCGGTGGAGCTGCCGCCCTGGGCGGGGGAGGAGGTGACCGAGGTGGATCGCTACTACAACGTGGCGCTCGCCATCGCGCCCTTTGACACCTGGGAGGACGCATGAACGACGCGGACATGGCCGCGCCTCGCCCCGGGCCGGTCCTGATCGGCATCGAAGGCGTCGAGCTCCGGCCCCGGGAGAAGGAATGGCTCAACCACCCGCTGGTGGGTGGCGTCGTACTGTTCACGCGCAACTACCACAGCCTGCCCCAGCTGGAACTGCTCAACGCGTCCATTCGTGAAACCGCGAAAGCGCCCATGCTGATCTGCGTCGACCACGAAGGGGGAAGGGTGCAGCGGTTTCGGGACGGGTTTACGCGTCTGCCGAACCTCGCGCTCCTGGGCCGCCTGTACGCCGACTCGGCGGACGTCGCCCGGGATTTTGCGTACCGCCACGGGCGGGTCATGGCGACGGAGCTGCTCGTCGCCGGGGTGGATCACAGCTTTGCGCCGGTGCTGGACCTGGACGTCGAGAGCTGTGTCATCGGAGACCGGTCCTTCTCGTCGCGGGCGGACGCCGTGACCGACCTGGGCCGCCATTACCTGGCCGGCATGCACGATTCGGGCATGAAGACCTGCGGGAAACATTTTCCGGGACACGGCTCCGTGCTCGCCGATTCCCACACGCACGACGTGGTGGACGAGCGCGACGAGGCGAGCATCCGCGCCACGGATCTCGAACCGTTCGTTGCGCTGAAGAAGGATCTCGACGCGGTGATGATGGCCCACGTCGTGTACCCGGCTGTTGATGAACAACCCGCCGGTTACTCGAAACGCTGGATTCGGGACGTGCTTCGGGAGGAACTGGGTTACGAGGGCGTTGTCCTGTCCGACGACCTGGGCATGCACGCGGCGGGCTTCGCTGGTAAGCTGCCCGACCGCGCGCAGCGCTCCTTCGAGGCGGGTTGCGACGCGGTGCTGGTGTGCCAGCCGGAAGACGCAGCCACGCTGCTGGAGGACTGGGGCGATGCCCCCGCGCCTGACGGATCGGCGTTGCTCCGCCTGGCCGGGAAAAACAGCGTCACGCGCGAGGAACTCGCGACGGTCGGAGAGTGGCGGCACTGGCAACGATCCCTTGAAGAACTGGAGCAATCGAAATGGGCCTAGCCGACACCGTGGGTCACCCGGATCCCCAATCCCTGCTGGATCGATCGGAGGTCGTGTTCGACAACGAAGCGGTCGAGGCGGCGCTGGACCAGATGGCCGAGGTCATCAATGCCCATTACGGCGACCAGCCCATCGTGCTCATGGGCGTCATGACCGGCGCGATTCTGCCCATGGCCTGGCTCGCCACGCGCCTGACCATGCCGATGACCATGGATTTCGTGCACGCCACCCGCTATCGCGGCGGACTGCATGGCCACGAGCTCGAATACCGCGTACCTCCGCGCCTCGACCTGGAGGGACAGCACGTGCTGGTCATCGACGACATCTTCGACGAGGGCAACACGCTCGCGGCCATCAAGGGATCCGTGGAAAAACGCAAGGCCGCCAGCGTCAAGCTGGCGGTGCTCGTGCGTAAGGATCACGACCGCGGACTGCCGAGAGACTATGTCGATTTCGTGGGCCTGGACGTGCCGGACGTCTACGTTTATGGCTGCGGAATGGACGCTTACGAGGAGTGGCGTCACCTCGACCGCATCATGGCGCTCAACACGGATTGAACGGCGTTGGACCGAGTAGCTGAAGCATGAGGCGCCTGGGCCTGATCGGCGGCAGCGGGTTTGACCACTGGGGCGAACCGGTCGAACGGCGGGCCGTGGAAACCCCCTTTGGTGAACCTTCCGACGCCTTTCAGGCCTTCGAGCGCAGTTCGACGAGGCTCTGGTTTCTGCCCCGGCACGGTTCAGACCACGGCATCGCTCCCCATCGCGTCAACTACCGGGCCAACCTGTTCGCCTTCAGCACCCTGGAGGTCGAAGCGGTGCTCACGGTCAACGCGGTCGGCAGCCTCGATGTCAACCTGCCCGCCGGGAGCCTTGCGCTGCCGGACCAGTTGATTGACTACACCCACGGTCGGGAAAGCAGTTTTCACGACGGCGTGGCGGGAGATCTCGACCACGTCGAATTCGCCGAACCGTTCAGCCACCGCTGGCGCGCGGAGCTCCTGCGGGCTGCCGAGGCAAGCGGCGTCGCCGTGCGCGACGGCGGGTGCATCGCTGTCACCCAGGGCCCCCGGCTGGAGACGGCGGCGGAAATTCGCCGGCTCGCCCGCGACGGCTCGGACCTGGTTGGCATGACCAGCATGCCCGAGGCCGTGCTGGCCCGGGAGCTGGGGTTGCCCTATGCCACCCTGGCGGTGGTGGCGAACCTGGCCGCGGGGCTCGAGAAGGACCCCATTACCGTCGAGGCCATCGACCGGACCCTGGCGGACGCCATGGGTCGGGTCCATACGCTGATCGATCGACTGTTACAGAACCTGTGAGTTCCCGACATGAGTGAAGTCCCAAGCCAGAGCAGCCCTGACCGTACGGCCGGAGTTTCGGCGGGACCAGGCAGCGCCGCACCGTATCCTCACCTGCTCGAGCCCCTGGACCTGGGTTTCACGACGCTGCGGAACCGGGTGCTCATGGGTTCCATGCACACGGGTCTCGAAGACCGGGCGAAGCACTTTCCGCGGCTGGCGGCCTATTTCCGGGAGCGCGCGGAAGGTGGAGTGGGGCTCATGGTCACCGGCGGCATGGCGCCGACGCTGCGCGGGTGGCTGGCGCCGCTGGCCTCGAGCATGGTCAGCAGGCACCAGGTCGGTCGGCACCGCCAGGTCACCGAAGCGGTGCACGGTGCGGGGGGCAAGATCTGCATGCAGATCCTTCACGCCGGCCGCTACGGCTATCACCCGTTCGTGGTCTCCGCCTCCGACCGCAAGTCGCCCATTTCGCCCTTCAAACCCAAGGCGCTCAGCGCGGCCGGTGTCGAACGTGAAATCCGCGGATTCGTCCGGGCGGCGCGCCTGGCCCGGGAGGCCGGTTACGACGGCGTCGAGGTCATGGGCTCCGAGGGCTACCTGATCAACCAGTTCACCACGACCCATGTCAACGACCGGGTCGATGCCTGGGGTGGAGACACGGCGAAGCGCTACCGGATCGCCGAGGAGATCGTGGCCCGGACCCGCGAGGCCGTGGGTCCCGATTTCATCATCATCTACCGCCTGTCCATGCTGGACCTGCTGCCGGACGGCAACCGCTGGGACGAGGTGGTCGCCCAGGCCCGGGCCATCGAGGGCGCCGGCGCCACGATCATCAACACGGGGATCGGCTGGCACGAGGCCCGCATCCCCACCATCGCCACCATGGTGCCCCGGGGTGCGTTCACCTTCGTCACGGCCCGCCTGAAGCCTGAAGTCGGCTTGCCGCTCGTGACCACCAACCGCATCAACACTCCCGAGGTGGCCGAAGCGACCCTGGCGCAGGGCGAGGCGGACCTGGTGTCCATGGCCCGGCCCCTGTTGGCGGATCCCGAATTCGTGAACAAGGCGGCACGCAACGAAGCGCACCGCATCAACACCTGCATCGCCTGCAACCAGGCTTGCCTGGATCACACCTTCAAGAACCGGACCGCCTCCTGCCTGGTCAACCCGAGGGCGTGCCACGAGACCGAGCTGAACTACCCGCCGGCCGCCCGGATACGCCGGATCGCCGTCATCGGGGCCGGCCCTGCGGGCCTGGCGTGCGCAAGCGTGGCGGCGGAACGGGGACACGAGGTGCACCTGTTCGACCAGGCCGACGACATCGGGGGTCAGTTCAACCTGGCGCGGCGCGTTCCCGGCAAGGAAGAGTTCGACGAAACCATCCGCTACTTCCGTCAGCGCCTGGCAGACACCGGTGTGCACCTGTCGCTGGGACGCCGGGTGGAAGCCCCGGACCTCGAAGGCTTCGACGAGGTGGTGGTCGCCACCGGCGTTCATCCGAGGAAGCCCGATATCCCCGGGCTCGATCACCCCAAGGTACTGGGCTACCTCGATGTCCTGCGCGACAACGCCACGGTAGGTCAGCGGGTCGCCATCATCGGCGCCGGGGGAATCGGTTTCGACGTGGCGGAATTTCTCTCCCACGACCACGCCCGACCGTCACCGAGCCTGAACCGCGAGGCCTTTGCCCGGGACTGGGGTATCGACCTGGGTCTGGAGGCGCGGGGCGGGGTGGCCGGGGTCGAGGCCGAACCGTTCCAGTCGGTCCGGCAGATCACCCTGCTGCAACGCAAGGACAGCAAACCCGGCAAGGGCCTGGGCAAGACGACAGGCTGGATTCACCGCATGAATCTCAAGCGTCGCGGACTGGAAGCGCTCTCCGGAGTCACCTACGTCAGGGTCGATGATGACGGGCTCCACATCGAGGTCGGCGGTGAAAGGCGGGTGCTGGACGTGGACAACGTCATCGTCTGCGCGGGGCAGACGCCGAACCGGGAACTGGTGACAGCGCTCGAGGCCGCCGGGGAATCACCGCATCTGATCGGCGGTGCCTTCGAAGCGCGGGAACTGGACGCCAAGCATGCGATCCGCCAGGGTTCCGAACTGGCTGCTCGCCTGTAGCGCTTATTTGCTGAACCCCTAAACACGAAATATAATTCCGCTACCTTTCCCAGCGGGTGGCGGCATCGGCCATGAGCAAGTGGACCCTGTTCAGCAATCACGGCCATGTCCTGGTCGTGCTTTCCCGCGACCCGGATGCGCGCCTGCGCGACGTCGCGCAGATCGTCGGTATCACCGAGCGCGCCGTCCAGAAGATCGTCCGTGACCTGCAGAACGGCGGTTTCGTCACGGTCACCAAGCACGGTCGGCGTAATCGCTACCGGCTGCGTCAAAACCAACCCTTGCGCCACACCCTCGAAGCCCATTGCACGGTCGGTGAGTTGCTCGAGATGGTCAATCGGCACGCCCCCGGGCTGGAGCCGGAGGAGGATGCCGGGGAAGAGATCATCGCGGCAGAGACGACCATCGAGACGGTGCGGGAACCCGAACCGGCGCCCGCCACGATCGAGCGCGCTGGTGTCGATGCATCTTTCACGGCCGTGGAGCCGTCCGCATCCGGTGATGAACCGGCGCCGGCAAGCCCGTCGGATGCGGAGGACGAAGAATCCGAACCGCCGGCTCCCCGCCGTCGCAAGGTCCGTCCCATGGAAGACAGCGGGCAGGGAAGCCTGTTCTAGGCCGGGGCGCGCGGATGGAATGGATGATCTACGGCGCCAACGGGTACACCGGGCGCCTCATTGCCACCGAGGCGAAGCGCCGGGGCCTCAGGCCTGTTCTGGCCGGCCGCAACGCCGAGGCGATTCACGGCATCGGAGAATCCCTGGGGCTTGAAACGCGGGTTTTCGATCTCGAAGCCGGGGTCGGCACAGCCATCGAGGGCATGCGCCTCGTGCTGCACTGCGCCGGGCCGTTCTCCCGGACCAGCGCGCCCATGCTGGAAGCCTGCCTCGGAGCAGGGGTGCACTACCTGGACATCACCGGGGAAATTGACGTCTTCGAGCACGCCTGGCGCCAGGATGAGCGCGCCCGGCGCGCGGATGTGCTCGTCTGCCCCGGCGTGGGCTTTGACGTGGTGCCGACGGATTGCCTGGCCGCCATGCTGGTGCGCGAGGTGCCCTCGACCACCTCGCTGGTCCTCGCTTTCGAGGCCGCGGGAGGCCCAAGCCGTGGCACCGCCCTGACCAGTCTCGAGTCCCTCGGCTCCGGCGGCCGCGTGCGTAAGGACGGAGAGCTGACGCATGTGCCCATGGCCTGGAAAACCCGCCGGATTCCTTTCGCCCATGCCGAACGCACCGCGGTGACCATTCCCTGGGGGGATGTCTTCACGGCCTGGGTGTCCACCGGTGTGCCGGATGTGGAAGTTTACCTGTCCATGCCGCCCGCGGCGCTGAAGCAGATGCAACGCATGGCGCGCTTCAGCGGTCTGCTGCGCTGGGGTTGGGTGCAGTCCTGGCTGCGGCGCCGTGTCGAGTCGCGCCCAGCCGGCCCGGATGAGGACCTGCGGGCGAAAACCGGCGTGGAGGTCTGGGGCGAGGCGACGGGCGCCGATGGTCGCCGCATCCAGGGCACCCTGAGCGGCCCCAATGGCTACGACGTTACGGTCAGCGCCAGCCTGGGCATCACGGAGCATGTGCTGCATGCTGACGTGACCGGTGGATACACGACGCCTTCACTGCTCATGGGCCCCGACTTTGCCGCCGGCCTCCCCGGGGTGGAAGTTTCCCTGGGCGACGTGCTCAGCGGCTGATCCACAACCGCGCGGACCCGCGGCTCACTTCTTCCAGGTCCTCACGCAGCGCCGGGAGCCGATCCCGGGGTACGGACACGGACAGCACCGCACCCTCATCGGTGAAGCGTTCGCCAAGTTTGTCCACGCCGTGCCGCTCGAGCAGCTGGTGGACCAGGCCCGTGTCGCCGAACGCCAGGGTCAGTTCACAGGCGATCCGGGGCACGACGGTCTCGGTTTTCGCCCGATCCAGGCATTTCGCCGCGGCGCCGCCGTAGGCCCGCACCAGTCCACCGGCCCCCAGCTTGATGCCGCCGTAGTAGCGGATCACCACCACCATGACGCCGTCGAGGTCGCGGCCTTCCAGCTGGGCGAGGATCGGCCGGCCGGCCGTGCCCCCGGGTTCGCCGTCATCGTTGAAGCGATGACGGCCGTCCAGCCGCCAGGCCCAGCAGTTGTGGGTCGCTTTCGGATCCGCGACTCGCTCGTAAAAGTCCAGCGTGTCCGCTTCCGAGGCGATCGGTGCCGCATGGGCGATAAAGCGGCTCTTGCGGATCGTTTCCTCGAAGACGCTGGGCGCCAGTAGTTTCAGGCTCATGGGGTGAGGTCAGGGCTTCGCCGCGGTGATCGTCAGGGGTCAGGATCGCCCGGCGCCGGCGACAGCAGGGGCGCCAGGTCCTCGGGTAACTCGATGTCGGGGAAATCCCGCTGAAAGGCGAGGGCGGCTTCCCGGGCCGCTTCCCGCTCGCCGGCCGCCAACAGGCTCCGGATCGATTGCAGTCGGGACTGCGCATCGGTTGACGCGACGGCGTCGCCGGTCTCCGGCTGCGAGGCCTCGGTGTTTTCGGACTTGCGCTCGGCCTGAAGGAATTCCGACCGGACGGGCGCAGACTCTTCCGCCTCCATGACCGTGTCGGCGGAGTCAGCCAATCCGGCAGCTTCCGTTTGGGCCTCGCTCGCGGGCGCTGCCGGCGGCGCACTGCGCAGTCGGCGAAGCTCCCGGGATTCGTCGGCCTGGTTGGCGCCCGGCGCATCGACATCTTCTTCGAGACGCTGTTGATCCTCGAGGTCCTGGCCAGTCGGCGGGCCTGATTCCCGCTGGGGAATGATCAGGGTCACGGCGAGCACGATCACTGCCGCCGTCGTGAGCGCGTGGAGCCAGCCGAAGCTCCAGGGCCGCTTGCTCCCCTCGTGGGGTTCGACAGCCGCGCGCGCACGGTTCAGCACGGCCTGGTCCACGAGGCTTGGAGGTTCCGCCCTCGGCAATTCGCACCAGGCGTCCCGAAGCGCGTCAGGGATAGGCTCCTCGGCTCCGCTCGGTACGTTGCTTCGATCGCCCGGGCCGGTCATGGCAGCACCTCCCGGAGTTTGCGAATGCCATAGCGCAGCCGGCTCTTGACGGTTTCCTTGCCCACGCCGGTGACGCGGGCCACCTCCTCCTGGCTCAGGCCCGCATCGAGCCGCAGGCTGAGGGCTTCCCGCTGCTCCTGGGGCAGTTCGGCCAGCGCGGCGCGAAAGGCCATGCTTCGGTCGTCTTCGGCCAGCTGCGCGGGCGGTTCCCGTGTCGATTCCTCGGCCAGGGAGTCGGGCAGGGGCGCCGTGCTGCGCTGGGCGCGGTAGTGATCGACCAGATGGTTGTGCGCGATGTGGAAGAGCCAGGCCCGAAACGGCGAGCGCTCGCGATAACGCTTGCGTCCCCGGATGACCTTTTCCCAGCAACCCTGGTACAGGTCGTTGGCCGTCGGCTCGTCAGAGACGTGACGCAGAAAATAACCGTACAGCGACTGGCGGTAGCGCCCGTAAAGCACTTCGAAAGCCTTGGCGTCTCCCTGTGCGTAAGCAAGCATGAGCGTTTCGTCGCTGTCCTCGTGCATGATCAAAGCGTACTGGATGCCCGGTTCGCCTCCAAGCGCTCGTCCCGGTGATCCTCCCGCCTGTCATAGAACGGAACAGGTCCGGGCTGGGGGTCAGGATGTCGTGCCGGACAGGGAAACGGGCTCGGCGCCGGACAGCGCCGCCTCCGTCACCGACTCGACGGTGGAGATGACCCGTCCATCGGCCAGCACGGTTTCCAGTGAGTCCCCGGGAGCCAGGGCCGTCGCGGACCGAATCGAAGCACCGGTCCGGGCATCCAGCGTGACGCTGTAGCCCCGTTCCAGTGTTGGCAACGGGCTGACGGCGTGCAGGGTCCGCGCCAGTGCCCCGAGGCGCTCCCTCCGCCGAGGCAAGAGGTCAGCCAGCTGTGTGGACAGGCGTTCCTTCAGGACGGGCAGGGCGGCGCGTTTCTGGGTCAGTTGCCGGCGTAAGGCCACGCGAGCGCGTCGCTCGAGCTGCTCGAGTTGCGTGCGTTGCTGCAGGAGCCGGCGGCTTGGATGCTGTCCCCGAATGCGCTCGCCCAGCTCGTCGAGGCGTTGTGCGTGGCCCTGGAGCCGCGACTGGATGCGGCGGTGCAGCCTTCCCTGGGTCTCCTCGAAGCGCCGGGCCAGTTGCGCCCGGTCGGGTGTCAGTAACTCGGCGGCTGCCGAGGGCGTCGGGGCACGCAGGTCCGCCACGAAGTCGCTGATGCTCGTGTCGGTCTCGTGACCCACGGCGGAAACGATCGGGACGGTGGCCCCGTGAATTGCCCGGGCGACGGACTCCTCGTTGAACGGCCACAGGTCTTCGAGCGAACCGCCGCCGCGTCCGAGAATGACCGCATCGGCCCAGCCGTGGGCGTCCACCGAGGCCAGGGCGCGGACGATGGCCGGCGCCGCTTCTTCGCCCTGTACCGGAACCGGGTACAGCCGGACCTCGGCCAGGGGCCAGCGCCGCGACAGGACGTTGATGATGTCCCGGATCACCGCCCCGCCGGGGGAGGTGATCACGGCGATGCGCCGGGGCAGGTCGGGCAGGGGGCGCTTGAGCGCGGGGTCGAAGAGGCCTTCTTCCTCGAGGCGTCGCTTCAGCGCCTCGAAAGCGGCCCGCAGCCGTCCTTCCCCGGCGGCCTCCATGCTGTCCGCGACGAGCTGAAACTGTCCCCGCGCTTCGTAGAGTCCCAGGCGCCCCCGTACCTGCACGAGCGCCCCGTTTTCCGGTCGGAAGCCGAGGTGTCCGGCGTGGGAGCGGAACAGGGTGACGCTCAGCTGGGCGCGTTCGTCCTTGAGCGTGAAGTAGAGGTGTCCGGAGGGCGGCCGGGCCAGGTTGCTGATCTCACCCTCGATCCACAGGCGTGGAAAACCGGCCTCGAGATGCAGACGAACCTCGCGATTGAGCTCGCTGGGTGTGTATACGTTGCGCATCCCGCCGATGATAAACTGCGCTCGCTTCCAAGTCCCGGAGAACACCATGTTTCAACGTCGGCTTCCCAACCGGCAGATTCGCCGCAGGCGCTTTGCGGTCCCGCTGCTGAGCGCAGGGCTCACCCTGGCCGTTGCGGCGTGTTCTCCGGACTCCGGCCCGGCGCCGGCAGAGGGGGGCGCGACGACCGTTCCGGCAAGCGCCGCGGGACCGCGCGCACCATCCGGTTCCGTCACGGTGATTCACGGTGCTCTCGTACATACCATGAATCCCGAAGCGCCCGAGGCTTCGGCCCTCGCCTTCAGCGAAACCGGAGCGCTGCTCGCGGTCGGAGACAGCGCGGCGCTGCTCGCGACCTATCCCGATGCCGAGGCCATCGACATGGCCGGTAAGACGATCATCCCGGGCCTCATCGATTCCCACGGTCACCTGCATGGGCTCGCAGAGTCCCTCACACGCGCGCAGCTTTCAGGCACCCGGTCCCTGGAAGAGGTCATCGCGCGGCTCAAGGCGCACGAGGAAAAGCTCGGCGAGGACGACTGGCTCCTGGGCCGGGGTTGGGACCAGAACGACTGGCCTCGCCAGGCCTTTCCGTCGAAGGAAGACCTCGACAGGCATTTTCCCGACCGGCCCGTCTGGTTGCGGCGCGTGGACGGTCACGCCGCCTGGGGCAACAGCGCCGCCCTGGCCAGGGTGGACCGGGACCTGTCCGGCGACTGGCAGGTGAATGGCGGCATGATTCATCGCGACGAGGCCGGACGGCCGACGGGCATCTTCATTGACGGGGCCATGGGTCTGGTGGAGGCCATCACGCCCGAGACGTCCGACGCGGTCATGATGGACGCGATCGATCTGGCCATCGCCCAGCTGCTGTCCCTTGGGCTGACCGGGGTGCACGATCCGGGCATCGGTCGCACGGCCCTCGATCGCTTTCAGCGAAAGCTCGAGCAGGGCAAATTGCACACGCGCCTGTACGCCATGACCGACGGCGCCGGGGAGACCCTCGACTGGCTGTGTGAACATGGCCCGCTGGCCGAGGACGGCCGCCTGTTCATGCGCGCCACGAAGCTTTACGGCGACGGAGCCCTGGGCAGCCGGGGCGCCGCGCTGATCGAGGACTACAGCGACGACCCGGGCAATCGCGGGCTCCTGTTCCTGGAAAAAGACGCCATGCAGGCGCGGATCGAAAAGGTCCTGGCCTGTGGCTTTCAGGCCGGGGTGCATGCGATCGGCGACCGGGCCAACCGGGTGGTGATCGATGCCCTGGAGGCCGCCATGGCCGCCCATCCCGACAACCCGGGGCGCCATCGCGTCGAGCACGCGCAGATCGTGCACGCCGATGACCTCCGCCGCTTTGCCGAGCTGGACATCATCGCGGCCATGCAGCCCACGCACGCAACCAGCGACATGTACTGGGCCGAAGACCGGGTCGGACCCCAGCGCATCCTCGGTGGGTACGCCTGGCGGACCCTGCTGGACAGCGGCGCGCTGCTGGCCTTCGGCTCCGATTTTCCCGTGGAGGAGGTCGATCCCCGGCTCGGCCTGTTCGCCGCCGTTGCCCGCCAGGACCTCGATGGCTGGCCCGAAGGCGGGTGGTACCCGGATGAGCGCGTTACGCGCGAGGCCGCGCTGCGCGGCTTCACCCTCGACGCGGCCTACGCCGGTTTCATGGAGGACCTGGTCGGCAGCCTCGAGCCCGGCAAGCGCGCCGATTTCGTGGTGCTGGACCGAGATTACATGACCATTCCGGTGACGGAAATTCCGAAAATGGCCATCCTGGAAACCTGGCTGGACGGGGAACGCGTCTATCCGCGTTGAAGGTCGCGCAGGGCGGTAGCCCCGGTCACGTGGCGGGGGCTATAATGACCGACTTCCCTCGACGCCCGGGCCGGATGCTTCCCGATCCGGGCGTCGACGTATCCAATGAAAGGAGACCCCGATGCGACTGATCGGTGAAGCTTTGACCTTTGACGACGTCTCCCTCGTGCCGGCTTACTCGGACGTACTGCCCAAGGACGTCAGCCTGCGCACGCAACTCACCCGGGACCTGTATCTCAGGATGCCCCTCATGTCCGCCGCCATGGACACGGTCACGGAAGCCCGCCTGGCCATCGCCATGGCGCAGGAAGGCGGGATCGGCGTCATCCACAAGAACATGGATGTGGAGCGGCAGGCGGAACAGGTCCGGGTCGTGAAAAAGTACGAAGCGGGGGTCATCAAGGATCCGATCACCGTGGCGCCGGACACCACCATTCGGGAGGTGCTGGACATCACCCACCGCCACAACATCTCCGGGGTGCCGGTGGTCGACGGCGATGAGCTTATCGGCATCGTGACCAGCCGGGACATGCGCTTCGAGCGCAAGCTGGACGACCCGGTGCGCAACATCATGACCCGCAAGGACAAGCTCGTCACCGTCCGCGAAGACGCCAGCCAGGATGAGGTGCTCCAGCTGCTCCACAGGCACCGCATCGAGAAGGTGCTGGTGGTGAACGGCGATTTCGAGCTGCGCGGCCTGATCACGGTGAAGGACATCCAGAAGTCCAGTGACTTTCCCAATGCGGCGAAGGACAGCCAGGAGCGCCTGCTCGTGGCGGCCGCCGTGGCGGTGGGCGGAGACACGGAAGATCGGGTGACGGCCCTCGTGGCAGCCGGCGTGGACGTCATCGTGGTCGATACGGCGCACGGTCACACGCGTGGCGTGCTCGACCGCGTCTCCTGGGTCAAGAAGACCTTTCCCGACGTGCAGGTCATGGGCGGGAACGTGACCACCGGCGAAGGCGCCCTGGCCCTCGTGGAGGCCGGCGCCGACGCGGTGAAGGTGGGGCAGGGTCCGGGTTCGATCTGTACCACGCGCATCGTCGCCGGCGTGGGCGTTCCCCAGGTGACTGCCGTGGTGAATGTCGCCGAGGCACTGAAAGACACGGGTGTGCCGATGGTGGCCGACGGCGGCATCCGCTTTTCCGGCGACCTGGCCAAGGCCATTGCCGCAGGCGCCAACACGGTGATGATCGGCAGCCTGCTGGCGGGCACGGAAGAAGCGCCCGGCGAGGTGGAGCTCTTCCAGGGCCGTTCCTACAAGTCCTACCGCGGCATGGGGTCCCTCGGCGCCATGCAGCAGGGGTCGAAGGATCGCTACTTCCAGCACGACGCGTCCCCGGACAAGCTGGTGCCGGAGGGTATCGAAGGCCGTGTGCCGTACAAGGGCGCCCTGTCGGGCGTGGTGCACCAGCTGCTCGGTGGTTTGCGCTCCTCCATGGGTTACATGGGTTGTGACACGGTGGATCGCTTTCGCACGGAGGCCCAGTTCGTCCGCGTCACGAACGCGGGCGTTCGCGAGAGCCACGCCCATGACGTCCAGATCACCAAGGAAGCCCCCAATTACAAACTCGGCTAGGGAGCCGTCATGCAGGACATTCATCAGCACCGGATCCTGATTCTCGATTTCGGGTCCCAGTACACCCAGCTGATCGCCCGGCGCATCCGCGAGATCGGAGTCTATTGCGAGATTTACCCCTGGGACGTCACGGACGAGGAAATCCGGGACTTCGCGCCCCGGGGCGTGATCCTGTCCGGCGGCCCCGAATCGGTCACCGCCGCCGACGGCCCCCGGGCGCCCGGGGTGGTCTTCGATCTCGACGTGCCGCTCCTGGGCATCTGCTACGGCCTGCACACCATGGCGGCCCAGCTGGGTGGCCAGGTCGAGCCGTCCAGTGAAAAGGAATTCGGCTATGCCCAGGTCCGGCTCGTGGGCGCCTGCGCCCTGACGCGGGATATCGAGGATCACGTCGGCAACGATGGCATCGCGTCCCTCGACGTGTGGATGAGCCACGGCGACAAGGTCACGGCGCTGCCCGAGGGCTTCGAGCTCGTGGGCGCCACGGAGTCGGCGCCGGTCACCATCATCGCGGACGAAACGCGCCACTGGTACGGCCTGCAGTTCCACCCGGAGGTCACGCACACGCAGCAGGGCGCCCGGCTGCTGGAGCGCTTCGTGGGCGAAATCTGCGGCTGTGAAAAGCTCTGGACCGCGGCCAACATCATCGAGGACTCGATTCAGCGCGTGCGCGAGCAGGTGGGGGATGCCCCGGTCCTGCTGGGGCTCTCCGGCGGCGTCGATTCCAGCGTGGTGGCGGCGCTGCTGCACCGCGCCATCGGCGACCAGCTCACCTGTATCTTCGTCGATACGGGCCTGCTTCGCCTGGGGGAGGGTGACCAGGTGATGGCGACCTTCGCCGAGCACATGGGCGTCCGGGTGATTCGGGTGGACGCCGGCGACCGTTTCCTCGCGGCGCTCGCGGGCGAGGCGGACCCGGAACTCAAGCGCAAGATCATCGGCAACCTGTTCATCGAGATCTTCGAGGAGCAGGCCAAGGCCTGCGGCGGTGCGCGCTGGCTGGCGCAGGGCACGATTTATCCCGACGTGATCGAATCCGCCGGTTCCCGCACCGGCAAGGCGCACGTCATCAAGTCCCACCACAACGTGGGCGGCTTGCCCGAGCGCATGAACATGGCCCTGGTGGAGCCGCTACGGGAGCTGTTCAAGGACGAGGTCCGCAAGCTCGGGGTCGAGCTCGGCCTGCCGTCCGAAATGGTGTACCGCCACCCGTTCCCGGGGCCCGGACTCGGCGTGCGGATTCTCGGCGAGGTACGGCCCGAATACGTGGAGCCGCTGCAGCGGGCGGATGACATCTTCATCAGCGAGCTGCGTCGCCACGACCTGTACGACGACGTGTCGCAGGCCTTTGCGGTCTTCCTGCCGGTGAAATCCGTGGGTGTCGTTGGCGACCAACGCCGCTACGAATGGGTCGTGGCTCTGCGCGCGGTGCAGACCGTTGATTTCATGACGGCCCGGTGGGCGCCCCTTTCACATGAATTTTTGGCTCACGTATCCTTGCGTATAATCAATGAGATAGATGGTATATCTCGAGTGGTTTATGACATATCGGGCAAGCCCCCGGCCACCATTGAATGGGAGTGAGCGATGACCGATAAGGTGCAAAAGGCGGTGAATTCCGCGGTCCTGGACCAGGTCGGCAAACTGGCGGATGATTTCCAGTCCGCCCGACCGTTCCGTCACGTGGCGATCGACGACTTCTTCCAGCCGGAGGTGGCCCGGGAGCTGGCCGACCATTTCCCCGCCTTCGACGAAAAGCTCGCCATGAACGAAAACGGCGAGGTGGGCGCCAAGGCCGTCAACGAAAAAGTCCGCGAGCTGGGCCCGCCCTGGCAGCGACTCGACGACCTCGTGCAGAGCGAGGCCTTCCGGGATCTCATCAGCCGGATCACCGGTGTGCCGCACCTGCAGTACGACCCGCACTACTTCGGCGGGGGCACGCACGAGAACCTGCACGGCCAGGGCCTCGACGCGCACGTGGACTTCAATTTTCACCCGGTGACCCGCCAGCACCGCCGTCTGAACCTCATCGTCTACCTGACGGAAGAGTGGCAGGACGAGTGGGGCGGATCGATCCAGCTGCACAAGGATCCCTATCTGCCGCCCTCCGAGGACGAGATTGCCGTGGTCACGCCCCTGTTCAACCGGGCCGTGATCTTTGAAACCAACGAGCACTCCTGGCACGGCTTTCCGCGCATCGACCTGCCCGAGGACAAGCGGCATCTGTCACGGCGCAGCTTCGCCCTGTACTACTACACGGTGACCCGCCCGGCGGACGAGCTCGGCGCCGAGCACTCGACGATTTACGTGGAGCAACACCTGCCGGAGGATCTGAAGGCGGGGGAGCCGCTGCAGCCGGAACAGCTCCAGCACATCCGCAACCTGGTTGCCGCGCGGGATCAGCATCTGCGCCGGCTCTACGGCAACATCAAGCAACTGTACACGGAGCTCAACGAGCTCAAGGAGCGCGCCGGCCTGCAGCCGCCGCCCGGCATTGCCGACGAGTATCCCGGCCGACCCGCACCGGCACCGCCTTCCGCGGATGGTGCGGCGCAGTCTCCAGTGGCTGACCCGCCCCCGGCGGCCGAAGCGGACACCGGCGAGCCCCCGGAAGCCCAGCGCCTGGGCGCAGACCTCGACCGGCTCAAGGCCGAACTGCATCAGCGCGATGCGGTTATCCGGCAGCTGGAGCACCGGGTCGGCGAGTTCGAGTCATCGACGAGCTGGCGCGTTACGAAGCCCCTCCGGGCGCTGAAGCGGCTCGTGGCCGGCGGTTAGGCGACCCACGTCTCGCTGCGACACAGCGCCTCGAATCTTCGCATCGTGAACGCGCAAACGCCGGCACCCGAGGTTGATTCGGCCATGGACGAGCGCTTCATGCGCGAGGCGCTGGCCCTGGCCGCCCGTGCCGAAGCACAGGACGAGGTGCCGGTCGGCGCCGTGGTGGTGTTCGACGGCGTCATCATCGGCCGCGGCTGGAACCAGACCATCGGGCGTTCCGACCCGACCGCCCACGCTGAAATCCAGGCGCTTCGCGAAGCGGGAAAAGCCCGGTCAAACTATCGGCTGCGGGACTGTGACCTCTACGTCACCCTGGAGCCGTGTGCCATGTGCGCGGGCGCCATGGTGCACGCACGGCTTCGGCGCCTGGTCTTCGGCGCCTTCGACCCCAAGACCGGCGCGGCCGGCAGCGTGTTTTCCCTGCTGCCGGGCGAGCGTCACAACCACCGGGTCGATGTGGCGGGGGGGTGTCTCGAAGCCGAGTGCGCCGAACAGCTGCGGGCGTTTTTCCGGGCGCGCCGCTGATCCCCTGACGAACAGACACCGAAGGGATTTCTGTCGGCGAACGTCAAAGGTCGCTGGGTCACGACTGGGCCTCAGTCCGGATTGACCACCCGCAAGTCCGTCACGAGGCAACCCAGGCGGCGTTCGTCGTTCCGAGGCCGAAAGGTCCGGTCCGCGGTGAGGGCGACCTGTACCGATCCTTTGCCGGACCGCGTGTTCCCGGCAAGGGGGAATCGATGGGTCATATTGTCGGCGCAGGGTGCGGTGGCGATGGTCTCGCCGTCGAGCCGGAGTTCCAGGACGGGTTGGAAGGGCCAGCTTTCCGGAAGAAAAGTCCGGAATTCCAGTTCGGCCTTCTGTGACCGTGGCCGGTCGAAGCTGCGGGTGACGGTTTTGCCCATCCAGCCGTCATCGAAGAATTCGAAAGGAGCCGGGTCCGCCCGTGCCAGATCCCGGTTCAGCGCTCGCCAGGCCTCGGCGATGGGTTTGGGTTGCCCCTCCAGGTCACGGATGCCGGTGGGCTGGACGAAGCCTGCGAAACTCACGTTGAACAGCTCGAGGTCCGAGATGGCTTCCAGGGTCACCGTGGTCAGGGGTGATACGGCGATATCGATACAGGCTCGGCCTTCGCCAGAGGTGTCGAGCTCCGCGCGCAGCCTCAGTTGATCGGTATAGACGCGCAGATCCGGCGCGGGATCACCGTCAATGACGGCCTCGACGCAGAGTTCGGCGGATTCCGGTCCACCGGGCGCGTGAAATTCGTGGCGTCCGAAGCCTCGCTGGAGGCGCTCCCCCGCGCGCAGGGGGTAAGTGGCATCGTTCAACTCCAGGTCGATCGCACCCACCCAGTTTCCCTGCCGGGAAGAAAAATCGGGGCTGGCGACGGCGTTGTGGGCATAGTCCCGCCAGGTCCACAGGGCGTAACCGTGCGTCAGGCGCTCGAGCACCGGCCTGGCTTTCTCCAGGAACTCGTCCACCTGGTCACGGGGAAGGCGATCGTTCATTTCGAAGCCCGGGGTGAAATCCTCCACCAGGAACTGGTCGATGAAAATTGGCCGTTCACCGGTCACCGCCCGCAGGCGATTCATCAGGTAGGCCAGGCGCTCCGCCGATTCCTCCGGGGTCAGGGTCTCACCCTCGTTGGCCCCGCCCATGGCCGGCGCCCAGTACACGGTCGTCCAGGGCGCCCCCGGCAGGTCCCAGGACAGCTCGTGGCTGTGCCAGTAGGCCAGGTCGCCCGGTGCGTTCCACACCGGGTCCGAGTCGATGCGGATTTCCATGGACAGGGGTGGAAAGACCGCCTGGGCGGGCTTGAAAAACCGCTCGATCCAGGCGTAGTCGATAAAGTCGAAGAACAGGCCGAAGGCGGGCTCCAGGCGGGCCGGGACGGGCACCTCGTGCCAGGCCTGGAAGGGACGGCCGTAGCGTCGGGAAACGGCCTCCAGCGTGCTGTAGCGCGCCAGCCAGTCCTGGTACCCGGTCTCGTAGGCCAGCTCGAGGCGGCGCTCGGGGGGCGCCTCGCCGAAGCCTTCGACGGCCCAGAGGTCTTCCCAGGACAGGAACCCGAACAGCACATTGGGCCGGTCCTGGACCAGGGTCCAGAGTGCGCCGAGGTGCTTGATCCAGGCCTGGTGAACACCGGGGTCCAGCCACAGCTGCCGAAGCCAGCGGCCCGAGCGGGGCACGGAAGCATCCCAGGCGTAGCTGACCCGCAGCACGACGTCGAGCTCCGCCTCGGCGGCGAGGTCGATCAGCGCCAGGAGGCGTTCGGCGCGCTGCGGTACCAGGGAACCGTCGGTCATGGCCGGCGAGAAGCCGGGCCAGGGCACCACGAGCACGACCGTGTTGAAGCCGTCTTCGCGCAGCGCGGCGAAATCCTCCGCCGCCCGCTCCAGCAGGCGCGTGTTCCAGAAGTTGACCGCCCAGGCCTCACCGAACCAGTGGGCGCCCTTGAGATAGGGCCCGCCAGGGCCCGGTACGCTGCTGATCGGTGTCTCGGGGGTCGTGTCGGACCGCTTACCATCACCCGGTGCCGGGAGGTTTTGCCAGGCGAACCAGGCCGCCGCCGCAAGGGCCGCGAGGCCGACCAGGATGAGTAGGGCGCGTTTCACGGTGAGGAGGCAACCGGGTCAGGAACGGAAACCCGCGTAGTGTAAGGCATCGCGATGGTGTTGGTGAGTGATGGGCTCGGGGCGGGTTGAGTCGAATGATTTCAGTCGAGAGCGAAGCGCAGGAGATTCAGCAGGCAAACCCCGAGCACGGAGAGCAGGGCGAGACGCAGCAGGCGTGCGCCGGTCTGCTTCGTGATCGAATCCGCGGGGTCGACGCTGGACTCGCGACGCAGTCCCCCCGGCGTGATCTCGTAGAACCAGGAAATACCGATGGCGAGCGGGAAAGCGATGATGAGCATGGCGAACACAAAGCGGAGGACCCAGACGGGCATATCGGCGTAGTCCACGAGCATGGCGTTGAGCTCCAGCAACAACCAGCCCGCTGTGACATAGAGCAGCACGACGTGGAAAAGATTGCGGCGGCGAAGTTCCGAAAACAGTGTCATGGTCGCGACGTGATCGGCTTCAGGAAAGTCTTCGCTACAGCATGATTGATATACTGTCGGGCCGCAAACGCGACCTGGACAAGCCCCCATGACCAATGTGTTCACGCTGCAGCAGCCGGGCGCCGAAGACCATGGCCTGGCGCGTAATCCCGGAATGGATTACACGCCGGAGTGTTTCGACCGGCTCAGGATCAACCGTAGCGCGGTGGAGCGGCGGGCCGCGACGCTGCCGGCCCGGCGCGCCATCAAGAAGGATTACCAGGCGGCCTGGCTGTTGAAGGCGGTGACGCTCATCGACCTGACCACCCTGGCGGGGGACGACACGCCCGGCAGGGTCCGCCGCCTGTGCCAGAAAGCGCTGAGACCCGTCCGGCGGGATCTGCTCGAAGCCCTTGGCATGGCGGATGCCGGCCTGACCACCGGCGCGGTCTGCGTGTACCACAACCTCATTGCCACGGCCGTGGCGGAACTGGAAGGCACCGACCTCCCGGTGGCAGCCGTATCCACCGGTTTCCCGGCGGGGCAGATTCCCCTGGAGCTCAAGCTCGCCCAGGTCCGGGCGTCGGTCGAGGCCGGCGCGAGGGAGATCGACATCGTCATCTCGCGGAGCAAGGTGCTCACAGGCGACTGGCGCGGCCTCTTTGACGAAATGAAAGCCTACCGGGAGGCCTGTGGCGAGGCGCATGTCAAGGCCATCCTCGCGACCGGCGAGCTGGCCACCCTGACCCAGGTTGCCCGCGCCAGCTGGGTCTGTATGCAGGCGGGGGCGGATTTCATCAAGACGTCCACGGGCAAGGAAACGGTCAACGCGACGCTGCCGGTCAGCCTGGTCATGGTGCGCGCCATCCGCGATTATCACCGGCTGACGGGCTACAAGGTGGGGTACAAGCCCGCCGGCGGCATCGGCAAGGCCAAGGAAGCCCTGGCCTACATGACGCTGATGAAGGAGGAGCTCGGCCGCGACTGGCTGGATCCTCACCTGTTCCGCTTTGGCGCCAGCAGCCTGCTCGGGGACATCGAGCGACAGCTCGAGCATCACGTCACCGGTCACTATTCCGTGGCTTACCGCCATCCCATGGGCTAGGCGGTCAGGTCTCACGCAAGGAACACCTTTCAGGGGTATCAGGTCATGAGTATCAGGGAAATTTTCGACCAGCTCGATTACGGTCCGGCGCCGGAAGCGACGGAGGCTGCGGAGGCCTGGCTCGAGGCCCGGGAACACCGCCTGCGGCATTTTATCGGCGGCGCCTGGGCGCGGCCGGCAGAGGAGGGCTGGTTCGAGACCTGCAGCCCGGCACGCGGCACGCGCCTGGCCCTTGTCGCCGACGGCACTGCGGCGGACGTGAATGCCGCCGTGCAGGCCGCCCGCAAAGCACAGCCGGCCTGGGCCGCCCTCGGTGGCCACGGTCGTGCCCGGTACCTGTACGCCCTGGCGCGGCGGGTACAGAAACACAGCCGCCTGTTCGCAACGCTGGAAAGCCTGGACAACGGAAAACCAATTCGTGAATCAAGGGACATCGACATCCCGCTCGTGGCCCGGCATCTGTATCACCACGCCGGCTGGGCGCAGCTCATGGACCAGGAGCTGACAGGCTACGAACCGCTGGGTGTCGCCGGACAGATCATTCCCTGGAATTTCCCCCTGCTCATGGCCGCCTGGAAGATCGCCCCGGCGCTCGCCATGGGCAACACGGTGGTGCTCAAACCCGCGGAGTTCACGCCGGTAACCGCGGTGCTCCTGGCGGAACTGGCCGAGGAAGCCGGCTTCCCGCCGGGCGTCTTCAACCTGGTGCTGGGAGACCACAAGGCAGGCCAGGCGCTGGTTGAGCACCCCGACGTGGACAAGATCGCCTTCACCGGCTCCACGGAGGTGGGCCGGATCCTCCGGCGTGCGACGGCGGGAACGGGCAAGGCGCTGACCCTCGAACTGGGCGGCAAGAGCCCCTTTATCGTCTTCGATGACGCCGACCTCGACAGCGCCGTGGAAGGCCTCGTGGACGCCATCTGGTTCAACCAGGGCGAGGTGTGCTGTGCCGGCTCCCGCCTCCTGGTGCAGGAGTCGGTGGCCGAACCGCTACTGGCCAGGGTCCGGGAGCGCATGGCGAAGCTCGAGATCGGCGACAGCCTGGAGAAGGGCATCGACATCGGCGCGGTGGTGGATCCGGTTCAGGTCCAACGGATCCGAGAGCTCGTGGCGCTGGGCGAGGAGGAGGGCGCCACCGTGTGGCAGCCGACCTGCGAACTGCCCGAACGTGGCAGCTTCTTTCCGCCGACGCTGCTCACGGATGTCCAGCCGTCCGCCACCCTGGCCCAGGAGGAGATCTTCGGTCCGGTACTGGTGAGCATGACGTTCCGGACGCCCTCGGAGGCCGTCGCCCTGGCGAACAACAGCCGCTACGGGCTGGCCGCCAGCGTGTGGACCGAAAACGTCAACCTCGCCCTCGACGTGGCGCCCGCGCTCAAGGCGGGAACGGTGTGGGTCAATTGCACCAACCAGTTCGATGCCGCCAGCGGGTTTGGTGGTTACCGGGAATCGGGCTTTGGCCGGGAAGGCGGCAAGGAGGGGCTGTACGCCTACCTGAAGCCGACCTGGCGTTCCGCACTCACCGGAAAACCGTCCTATCCGGGTGTCGAGCCCGCCCCGGCGGACGAGCAGGCGGCGGCGGACTCCCTGGCGAGTATTGATCGGACCGCAAAGCTCTACATCGGGGGCAAGCAGCAGCGGCCCGACGGCGGCTACAGCATCCTGCAGACCGATGCGTCCGGATTTCCTGCCGGCGAGGTGCCGGAAGGTAACCGCAAGGACCTGCGCAACGCGGTCGAGGCCGCGGTGCAGGCGCCGGGTTGGACCCGCACCACGGCGCACAACCGCGCCCAGGTGCTGTACTACATCGCGGAAAACCTGGCGGCCCGCGGGGAGGATTTCGCGCGGCGCCTGGCGGCGCTCTCCGGACAATCGGCGGACGGCGCCGCGGCGGAGGTGGAGCTCTGCGTCCGGCGCATCTTCAGTGCCGCCGCCATGGCCGACAAGTGGGACGGTCGTGTGCACGCCACGCCCCTGCGCAACGTCACCCTGGCCATGAACGAGCCCCTCGGTGTGCTGGGGATCGTGGCGCCCGAGGAAGCGGGCTTCATCGGCTTCGTGTCGACCGTCATGCCGGCGCTTGCCCTGGGCAACCGCGTGGTGGTCGTGCCGTCCCTGCGCTACGCCCTGCTGGCCACCGACTTCTACCAGGTGCTCGACACCTCGGACCTGCCGGCCGGCGCCCTGAACATCGTGACGGGACGCCAGCAGGACCTGCTGCCCCATCTGGCCGGGCACATGGGCCTCGAAGGACTCTGGTACTGGGGCGACGCGGCGGGCAGCCGGCTGGTGGAGGAAACCGCGGCGGAAACCATGAAACGGACCTGGGTCAACCATGGCCTGCACCACGACTGGTTCGACTCGGCCCAGGGCGAAGGTGAGGAGTTCTATCGACGGGCGTCGGAGGTCAAGAACATCTGGGTGCCCTACGGCGAGTAGCCGGTCACGAAACGTGTCCCGGAGCCGGCTGGATCAGGAAGCCGAAACGAAACCCTTCGGCAGGCCGGCATCGGGCAGGAAACCGTAGAGCGGCTCGCCGGGGAGGGCGTCCCGGACCAGTTGCCTGACCGCGAGGAGCGCCTCCAGGTCGATCCCCGTTCTGAGTCCCATGGCCTCGAGCATCCAGACCAGGTCCTCTGTCACGATGTTGCCGGAGGCTCCCGGCGCGAAGGGACAGCCTCCGAGTCCGCCCAGGGAACTGTCCACGGTGGTGAAACCCAGTTCGACCGCCATCAGCGCGTTGGCCAGTCCCTGGCCGCGCGTGTTGTGCAGGTGGACGCCGGTCATGCGTTCCTTGCCGACGGCGGTCCAGATGCCGTTCGCCAGGCGTTTGAGCTGGGCCGGGTTGCCATAACCGGTGGTGTCCGAGAGGCCGACTTCGTCCACACCGATTTCAACCACGGCTTCCGCCAGGCGAATCACCCGCGCTTCCGGCACCTCGCCCTCCAGCGTGCACCCGAAAGCGGTAGACAGGCCGACCTCGAAGTGCGGACGTTGGTCTGCCGGCAAGGTCGCCAGGAACGCGACGCAACGTCGAATCTCTTCGAGCATCTCATCGTGGGTTTTGCGGACATTCTTGAGCGAATGGGTTTCGCTCATGGAGAAGGGAATGGACACCTTGTGGGCCCCGGCGCCGGCCGCATCGGTGAGTCCGCGAAGGTTGGGAACCAGCACGGCAACGTCGAGCCCGGGCAGGTTTTTCGTGGCCCAGCCCACCACTTCTGCCGTGTCCGCCATCTGCGGCAGCAATTTGGGCGGCACGAACGATCCCACTTCGATTTCCCGTGTACCCGCTTCGTACTGGGCCTGGATCCAGCGCTTCTTGTGCGCCGTGGCCATGGTGCGCTGAAGACTCTGAAGTCCGTCCCGGGGGCCGACTTCGGAAATGAGGATGTCGATGGTCACGGCCGGAAATTCCTGTGGCTCATTCCGCCTGGGGCGGCGGATTTTGTGCGGGTCGCAAATGAGATATTGTTATATCATAATAGCAAATCAACCCTTCGCTCTGACACCCCGGAAAGGGACCATGGAAGTTTCCGAAGCACCCCTCGCTGGCATCAAGGTCATCGAATTCAGCCACATGGTCATGGGCCCCGCCACGGGGCTCATCCTGGCGGACCTTGGCGCCGAGGTGGTGAAAATCGAACCGCTCGGCGGTGACAAGACACGGCAGCTCGGTGGCAGCGGCGCCGGCTACTATCCCATGTACAACCGCAACAAGCGCAGCGTATGCCTCGATCTGAAGTCCGGCGAGGGAAAGGCCGTCGCGCTCGAACTGATCAGCCAGGCGGATGTCCTCATCGAGAATTTTCGTCCCGGCGCCATGGAACGCCTGGGCTTCGGCTATGACGACTGCCGGGAACGGCATGCCGGCCTGATCTATTGCTCTCTCAAGGGTTTCCTTTCCGGCCCCTACGAAAAGCGCACGGCGCTGGACGAGGTGACCCAGATGATGGGCGGGCTGGCCTACATGACAGGCCTGCCGGACCGTCCGCTGCGGGCCGGCAGCTCGGTGATCGACATCACCGGCGGCATGTTCGGGGTCATCGCCATCCTGGCGGCGCTCGAAGAGCGGCACCGAACCGGTCGGGGGCAGCGGGTTTCCAGTGCGCTGTTCGAGACGACGGCGTTCCTGGTCGGCCAGCACATGGCGCAGGAGGGCGTCCTCGGCGAGCCGCCGCCGCCCATGTCCGTGCGTCGCTCGGCCTGGTCGATCTACGACATTTTTGAATGCGCCGAAGACGGGCGGGTGTTCGTCGGGGTCGTCAGCGACGGCCTCTGGCAGCGGTTCTGCGATGAGTTCGGGCTTGACGAGCTGGGGGCCGACCCCGGCCTGGCGGGCAATACGGACCGGGTCACCCAGCGTGAACGCATTCTCGAGGTCATTGTCCCCCTGTTCCGAGGCATGAGCGTCGAAGAGGCCTGTGAACGTCTCGAGCGCGCGGGCATACCTTTCGCGCCGATCAACCGTCCCACCGATCTGTTCGACGATCCTCACCTCAACACCGGCGGCGGCCTGTTGCCCGTGTCCATGCACCGGGGCGTGCGGATGGGCGAAGCGGTCAAGCTTCCAGCTCTGCCGGTGGAAATGGATGGGGAACGCCCCGCCTTGCGTCGCGACCTGGCGAGACCCGGCGAAGACACGCTCGCGGTTCTTCGCGAGTCCGGTTTGAGCGAAGACGACATCGATCGCCTGCGGCAGGCGGGGGTGATCGGGTAGGCCGTCGATGAGGCGGGCACTGGCAACGGTCCTGGGGTTGCTCGGCATGCTGGCCGCGGCCCCGGCCCTCGCCCAGGGGCAGGACTCCACGCCGGGAGAGCGGTACCTGCGCATTGTCGCGGAGCTGTTGCCCGGCACCTGGGACAACGCGAATCAGCACTACTTCGACAAGCGCCGGGATCTGCCCGGGGAGGCGCGCCATCGCCGGACCCAGGTCGAGATCGAACCGCTCGTCGCCCCACACCTCGGAGCGCACGTGTTTGTCTGGCGTGCCGCGCATCGCATCGGGTCCGAGGCGCCGGTGCGGGACGAACGCCTGCTCCTGCTGAGGGCGGACGGGCCGCCCGAGGTGGTCAGCCTGACCCTGGTCAGGGTGCCCGACTCTCCCGGGGACCGATCGTTCGCGGCATGGTCGCTGCGAGACCTCGAGGCGACGGGTTCCTGCACCTGGTATCTCCGGCGTGACGCGGGCGGATTTCGGGGCGAGCCTGCGCCGGATCGCTGTGCCGGCTCAGACCTGGCGAATCGCTGGTTGAGTCTTTCACCGCAGGACCTGTTCCTTGCGGTCCCCGGCCTGGTGCCGGCGGAAGGTCCGGATGCGCGCCAGTCCGCCTACTGGCTCGAACGAGCCCGCGATTTCCATTGCTACGCCGATGTACCCGGCGTTGGGGGTGGCCGGGACGAGCCGTTCGACCGCTATGACGGCATCGAGCTGCACGACAAGGGCGGCATGCACTGGTTCAGGACCCGTGACGCGGACAGCCGGCAAATCGGCCTGTCCCTGCAGGCGGTGACGTGGCACGTCCTCAACGAGAACAACGGCAATTTCAACCGGAATTCCCTGGTGATCTACGTGGTGGAAAAGCTGGCTGACGGATCGGTGAAGGAGCACGGCTATGCCTTCACGGATCCGAAGGCCGAACGCATCGGCGTCAATCTCAAGTGGATGCTGGTGAACTGCTCGCTCGTGCCCCGGGACCGGGCCCGCCCGGAACTCTGACGCAGGCGTATTCAATGCGCCAGGAGGAAACCCCATGAATCGAATTCGGCATATTTTTTCGGCGCTCGGCCTCATCGCGGCGCTGATTGCTCCGATGGCCGTGCCGGCCAACGATCATCGTCTCGATCCGGCCGTGCCGGAGGACGCCATCCTGCTCCAGCAGAAATTCACCTGCTCCCTGGACGAGGGCGAGCCGACCTACGGTTTCTGGAAGGGCTCCTTCTACGCGCGCGTCGAGGGCGAACGGGACCGGGAACTGTTCAAGGTCATGGGCGTCAATGTCCGGCAATGCAAGAACTACGACCACCCGGAGCGTGGACACGGCTTCCGGAGCGTGAGCCGGGAAATCATGCTGTATCTGGACCCGGAGACGGGGCAGGTCATCGACGAGTGGCGCAACCCCTGGACCGGTGAAACCGTGGCGGTCATCCATGTGGCCAA
Organism: Lysobacterales bacterium; assembly: GCA_036351115.1. Classification (GTDB taxonomy): domain Bacteria; phylum Pseudomonadota; class Gammaproteobacteria; order Xanthomonadales; family SZUA-36; genus Marinihelvus. Next base: position 64,778 of record JAZBOL010000087.1, read on the forward strand.
CGATCCGGTCAACATGCGCCAACCGTTCTACGCCTACGACGAACAGGGCGAGGGTCACGTGTTCGCGGGCACCGTAAAGAACGGCCGGGTATTCGTAAGCTCCACCTACCCGTTGTTTTACCGCAATCCCCTGGGCGGTGAGTACCAGGAGTACGTGGGCGGAACGTACCACGCCACGGAATTCTTCAACGATTATGCCTACGCCGAGGACGTTTTCGATCCGGCCGTGCGCAAGCTGGACCGACTCACCCTCAGCTGGACCCGGGTCGCTGATTGGCTCCCCTGGATGAAAATGGGCGACCGGCAGGGGGTCATGTTCACCTCGACCGTCGGTGGGCGGGTGACCTCCCTGGATGACCTGCCCGAACCGCTGCGGGGTGTGCTCAAAACCCGCTATCCCGAATACATGACGCCGCCACCACTCGATGACGATCGCCCGAACCGGACGAGCTGGATGGCGGTCAGGGACCACGTTGACGCCGAGCGCAAGGAGGCGGCTGATGAATAGGCGAAGCACCAGACCCCTGAGCCGGAGAGGCCGATCAACGATCCGCCTGTCGATCCGTTCCCTGTTCCTTCACCTGGCCGCCATGGGGGGGTTGTGGGCGCCGGCCATCGGGGCGGAGACCCTCGATGTGTCCGACCCCGACCAGGCCCTGCTGGCCAGCAACAAGCTGATCTGCGCGAACCGGCCGGGTGAGGTTTCCCTTTACTGGTGGCAAGGGGTTGTGTACAGCCGCATTTCCGGTGAGAAGGACCGCCACCTTTTCGACGTGCAGGGCATGAATGTCCGCCAGTGCGGGCGCTTCGAGGACGACGTGCGCGGCCTCGGCTTTCGCAGCGTCAGCCGCGAGGTCATGCTCTACCTTGACCCGGACACGGGCGACGTGCTCGAGACCTGGGACAACCCCTGGACCGGCGAAACGGTCGAGGTCGTGCACGTGCACAATGACCCGGTCAACAGCCGCTCCGTGAACTGGAGCCGGGACGAGCAGGGTGAGCCCCGGGCGACCTTCGAGCCGGACCTCGTACTCAACGGTACCGTGTTGCGCGGCGGTGGTGCGGCCCGCCTGTTCTACAACAATCCGCTGGCCGGGGACTACCAGGATTTCGAGGGCGGCAAATACCATGCCACGGAGTTTCTGACCCTGGCCTATCCCCTGGAGGATGCGCTGAACGCTGAAGAGACGGCGATCCAGGACGCGGTGATTTCCTGGGGACGCATTTCCGGCTGGCTGCCCTGGATGAAAATGCGGGGTCGCGCCGGGCTCCTGGTGCATTACACGCACGGCATGCGCCTGTTCGATTGGCGTGATTTGCCGGCGGTGTTGCGGGAGGAGATCGAGGCGAACTATCGGACGTTCATGGCGCCGCCACCGGTGGACGATGACCGGCCCAATGAAACCACCTGGACCGTGTTCAAACGTATCGTGGATGAAAAGCGCGCTGCCGGTGAGTGGCCGGAGCAAAGCGAGCGTTAGACCCCTGCAGACGGTCCAGCGCTACCTTCAGTAATCGAGGCGTTTGCCGTCGAAACCGATAAAGGCGCCGTTGTCCGCGGCTTCCAGCCCCTCGATGACGTTCATCATGCCGGCGACGGACGTCTGGACGTCGATATCGGCGTTCTCGCCGCCCATGTCCGTGCGCACCCAGCCGGGATGCAGGGCGACGGCAAGGGCGGACTCCCCCAGTTCCAGGGCCACCGATTTCATGAGGCTGTTCACCGCAGCCTTGCTGGCCCGGTAGGCGTACCAGCCCCCGAATTCATTGCCCGCGATGCTGCCCATGCTGCTCGAGATGGTGACCAGCCGTGCCCCGGTGGCCAGCCGGGGACGGAGCAGGGCGATCAGGTGCATGGGGGTGAACAGGTTGATCTCGAACACCGCTCGCCATTCCTCCCGATCGAAATCGTAGAGTCCCTGGCGTTGGCGGGTGTCGTGGCGGAACGTATCGGTGCCCATGATGCCGGCGTTGTTGATCAGCAGGTCGATGGTTTCGTTCGCCAGGTGTTCCGCGATCCGCGACAGGTCGGACGGATGGGTCAGCTCGCCCCGCACCAGCGCGAGGCGGTCGTTGTCCGCCAGGGAACGAAGGGCGTCCGAGTGCCCCCGGTTGACGGCGAAGACCCGCCAGCCGGCCTCGAGGTAACGGCGGGTGAATTCCAGTCCGATGCCGCGATTGGCGCCGGTGATGACTGCGGTTGGCATGGCGAGGACTCCCGTTGGATCGTGCAGGCAAAAAAACGGGGTGACGGTCCAGCCGCCACCCCGTTCGATGGTGTCACCGTTCGGGTAACTTACCAGTTTGCCGTGGCGATCAGTCCGAAGTAGGTGTCGCGGCGCGGCGAAATGGCGAAGTTCCGGCGGAACGCTTCCGGCTCGGCGTAACGCAGTACGTTGAACGCGGAGTCCTCGCCCGTCAGGTTGCGGCCATAGAGTTGCACCGAGTAGGTGTCGTTGGCCACACCGATGCGGGCGTTGACCAGGTTCGTGTCGCCCGTTTCCGCCAGGTTGTGGACCTGGGCGTACTTGCTGGACTCGTACACGTAGTTCGCGCCGACGAAGAATTCCCAGTCACCGTCCGGGAAGGGTGAGCGGTACTCCAGGTCCGCGAAGACCTGGTGCTCCGCCACGCGCGGGATGGATTTGCCCACGATGGAACCGAACTTGGAGGTGCATTCCGGAACGTCCGGGAACTCATCGCCGGTGGAGCAATCCACCAGGCCGTTGTCCGCCACGTCGTCGAGCACGCCCTGGTTCTGGTCCACGCCGCGATAGAACTCGGTGTCGACCCAGGCGTAATTGAAGGTGAAGCGCAGCGATTCGGTCAGCTGGGCCATGATCTCCGCCTCGAGGCCGTAGATGTCCGCGTCGCCGGCGTTGACCGTGGCCGAGGTGGTGTTCTGGCCTGACTGGACGTTTTGCGTGAGCTGGTAGCCGGTGACGTCGTTGTAGAAGGCGGCGAAGTTGGCCACTACCCGTCCGCCGGCGAACACGTTCTTGGATCCGATCTCGAAGGAATCGACCTCTTCTTCCTCGAAGGTTGGAACCCCCGCCTCGATCGCGACCGTGCTGTTGAAGCCGCCCGGCTTGGTGCCCAGGGCGTAGAGCGCGTAGAGCATGTTGTTGTCCGTGACCTGCCAGTCGACGGTCACCCGGGGCTTGAACTTGTCGAAGGTCGCGGAGGTGCTCGGCTCGACCTGCGGCATGCCGCCCAGGTCCTGGATGATGGCGTTGCGGGTGATTTTTTCTTCCGCGTAGCGGCCTTCCAGGGTCAGATTCCAGCGATCGGCGAAACCGAAGGACACGAGGCCGAAGATGGCCGTGTTTCTCGTGCTCAGGAAGTTCTGGTCCCGCGGCACCACGATGGTGGAACCGAAGAAGGGCGCCATGGATTCGCACAGGAAGTTGGCGGCGCACACACCCTGCATGCGCAGGAATTCGGCGAACCAGTTGGCGTCGGCGGCGGCTTGCTGCGCGGCCGACACGTTGCGGATATCCCGCGTGGCCGTGTCCTGGTCGAAGTAGTAGGCGCCGACGAGGGCCGTCACGTTGTCACCCTGGTAGTTGAAGCGCAGCTCCTGGGACCAGTCCTCGTTCGTCGTGTTCGTCGCAAAGGAGAAGTCCGTCATGCTCCCGACGTAGGCGTAGTTGAACGGGGGGCCGTCCTCGAAGCCGGAGAAAGGGAAGCCGTTCGGCGTGAAGTTGCTCACGTGGAAGGAGGTGGGCAGGTAATCCCCGTCGATCACGAAAGTATCTTCCACGTCGTTGTAGCCCGTGATGGACGTCAGGGACCACGCGTCATTGATGTCCCAGTCGATGCGCAGGCTCAGCTGGAGCGTGTCCGTGGTGTCCTGCTGGTCCGGAACCTGGAAGGGCCAGTCCGTGTTGATGGGGCGGGCCTCGACCACGCCGCAGAAGTACCGGCCGTTGCCGCCGTACAGGGCGCCCTGGTCGAAGAGGCAGTTGTTCTCGAAGTAGCGGGTAGCCACCACGGCCGGCTGGCCGTCATCGCGCTCGGCGTAGTAGGCGCGGGCGCGGACCAGGATGTCCTCGCCGGGGGTCCATTCGAGAACGCCGGACAGGGAGTTACTCTCCTGCTCGCCGATGTCCTGGCCGTCGAACTGGTTGACGAAAATCCCGCCGCGCTCGTAGTGGCGCACGGAGATCCCGCCCGAGAGGTTTTCCGTAAACGGGCCGTTCATGGTGGCGGACACCTGCCACTCGTTGTCCTCGGCGATTTCGGCCCGCGCGCTGGCGCCGAAATCCTCGCCGGGGGACCGGGTGTTCAGGATGATGGCGCCGGAATAGGTGTTACGACCGTACAGGGCGCTCTGCGGACCCTTGACCACCTCGATGCTTTCCACGTCGTTCAGGTCGTAGTCGTCGATCGAGCCGGTGATGTACACCCCGTCGATGAAGTAGGAAACGCCGGAGCCGCCGAGAATATTGGCCTGGCCGCGAATCACCGGGCGGTTGGCGCCGCGGGCGAATTCCGAATCGAAGACCAGGCCGGCGGTGACCTTGGAAATGTCCTGCAGATTGTTGATCCCCAGGTCCTGGAGATACTCCTGCGAGAGGGCCGTGACCGCCACCGGCACATCCTGGAGGTTTTCCTCCACTTTCCTGGCGGTGACCACCACCTCTTCAAGCATCATGTCCGAATCGGCCTGGTCCTGCTCCTGCGCGAAGGCGCTGCCCGTGCCCAGGGCCAGCAGGCCGGCCGGAAGTAACGCCGCGAGGATGGCGGCACTGAGGGTGTTTTGCACTGGTTTCATAATTCCCTGCCCGAGTCTTATTGAGTGTTAACTGGTTGAATCGACTGTCAATGATTCGCCCAATCACGCTTTAATGATTTTTTAATTAGTATAATGTTATGCAAATATAACATTTGCCTTTCTTTTGTCAAAGCGCGCCGGGTTTTCCCGGCGCATTCCTCCTGCCTGGCTCAGCCCCGGTCATAAACCCAGGGGCGCTGTTTTCGGTCGCTATCGATGAATGCATCGATGTCGGCGCCGTATTGCAGGGTCCGGTCGATGGGATCCCAGCCGTTGAGCAACATCTCGCGCTGGACCTCCGGGACCTCGAACGCGAAGGACTGGCCGTCGCCCCAGGCCAGGCGCTGATTTTCGAGATCAACGGTCAGTAGGCGCTCACCGGGGGCCGAACCGAGATCACCGAGGAGGCGATCCAGCGCGTCCGCTTCCGCGCGGATGGGGAGCACCCCGTTGTTGAAGCAGTTGCGTTCGAAGATGGCGCCGAAGGAGGGTGCGAGGATGGCGCGAAAACCATACTCCTGCAGGGCCCAGACGGCGTGTTCCCGGGAAGAGCCACATCCGAAGTTCGGCCCCGTGGCCAGGATGCTCGCGCCCTCGAAGGCGGGCTGATTCAGCACGAACTCCGGATCGGGACGCCGCTCGTCCACGTCCAGGTAACGCCAGCCGGCGAAGAGTCCCTCGGAAAGCCCATGCCGGGACACGCGCTTCATTTCCCGGGAGGGGATGATCGCGTCCGTGTCGATGTTGGCCCGGAGCAGGGGGGCCACGACGCCCTCGAAGCGTCGAATCGGTTTCATGCGCTGACCGCCTCGGGCCAATCGGCGGCCCGGAGACGGCCGGCGCAGGCGCTGGCCACGACGGTCAGGGGACTCGCCAGATGCGTTCGCGTGCCGGGGCCTTGCCGTCCTTCGAAGTTGCGGTTCGTGCTGGACACGACCCGGGCGCCGGGGCCGAATGTTTCGCCGCCGGCGTACAGGCACATGCTGCACCCGGACTCCCGCCACTCGAAACCGGCAGCCTCGAAGATCCGGTCGAGGCCTTCCGCTTCCGCTTCCCGTTTGACGGTCGAGGAGCCGGGCACGACCACGGCGCGAACGCCTTGCGCGACCCGGCGTCCCTGCAGCCAGTGGGCGGCCTGGCGCAGATCCGACAGCCGGGCGTTCGTGCAGGAGCCGATGAAGGCGGCATCGATGGCCACGTCCGCCATGGCCGTGCCCGGGGCCAGGTCCATGTAGGCGAGCGCGCGCTCCATGGCCGCGCGCGTGTCCGGGTTGCCGACGCTTGCCGGGTCCGGCACCTGTCCGTCCAGGGCCACGGTGTGCTGTGGGCTGGTGCCCCAGGTGACCGAGGGACGGATCTGGCGGGCGTCCACCTCGATTTGCCGGTCATAGACCGCCTCCGGGTCGGAGACCAGTTCTCGCCAGTGAGCCTCGGCGGCTTGTTGCAGGTCGGGACCGGGTGCGTAGGGGCGTCCACGACACCAATCGATGGTGCGTTCATCCGGTGCGACCAGCCCGGTGAAGGCGGAAAACTCCACGGCCATGTTGCACAGGGTGAGACGTTCTTCCACGGACAGGTCGCTGATGGCTTCGCCGCAGAACTCGACGGCGTAACCGCTGCCGCCGTCGGCGCCGTGCCGGCCGATGAGATGGAGAATCATGTCCTTGGCGGTCACATCCGGCGGGCGAGGGCCCGTGAAACGCACGCGCATGTTGCGCGGGCGGGAAACGCGCAGCGTCCCGGTCACCATCGCGTGCTGAGCCTCCGTGGATCCGATGCCCCAGGCCAGGGCGCCGATGCCGCCGAGGGTGCAGGAGTGACTGTCCGGGCACACCACGGTCAGGCCGGGCAGGGCAATGCCGAGTTCCGGTGAGACCACGTGCATGATCCCCTGGCGTGGATCGCCGATGTCGAACAGCTGGATCCCGGCGTTCCGGGCGGCCTCGCGGGTTGCGAGGATGAATGCCGTGCCGCCGGGCATGAGGGTTTCGTCACCGCGGCCCGGAAAGGTATCCACGATGTGGTCCATGGTGCAAAAGACCCGCTTCGGATCGCGAACGCTGCGGCCTTCCTCCGCCATGGTGGTCAGGGCGATGGAGCCTGTTCGTTCATGGAGAAAAACCCGGTCGATGGCCAGGAGGGATTCGCCTTCGTCCAGAGGGCGAATTTCGTGGAGATCCCAGAGTTTGTCGAAAAGGGTTCGGGCCATGAGTGCGCTGCGAAGCGTGGTGCCGGGAGCCGTGCCCGATCAACGGGCGGTTGCCGAAATGTATTATACATATATCATTATGACCATGTGGCGCCGGACTGCCGGCGCCGTGTCGAGGAGGTGGCATGCTCAAATCGATTCTCGTCGTCACCCTGCTCGTCGGTTCCGTTCCGGAAGCCGAGCAGGCCTACGAGCGTGAGCTCGGTTATCGAACGGTGGACGAGGGTCGCATCGACGCGTCCCTGGCGGAAACCTGGCAGGCGCCCCTGGCGGCGGGCCGGGCCTTCGTGCTCATGCAGCCCGAATCCGGCGAGAACGTCTTTCTGCGCTTCGTTCAGACCGACGGCCCGGGTAACTACGAGCCCATGAAAACCACGGGCTGGAACGCGGTGGAACTGCAGGCCACGGATCCCGATACGCTGGTAACGGAGCTGCCGCCGGAACAGTTCGAACTGATCGGACCGCCCCGTTACCTCACGGAGCAGCAAAACATCCGCGCCGCCCAGGTGCTCGGTCCGCACCGTGAGCTCCTGTACTTCACGCACGTGCTGGATCCCGGTCTCAGCCGGTTTCGTATTGGCACGGCCGTGACCCGGGTCGACCGGGTCTTCATCATGGTGCTCGGTACCACGAACCTGGCGGCGACGACCACCTTCTACGAAGAAATGCTGGGCATGCCGGTCAGTGGCCCCTTTCCCTACCGGGTCAGCGTGTTGTCCGAGGCCTGGGATCTGCCCGAGGACACGCTCCATGACCTGTCCATTGTGCAGCTCGAGGCCGAGTTCCTCATCGAGATCGATGCCTACCCGGAGGGAGCGCCGCGGCGCAGCCCAACGGCCGCGGGCCTCCCTTACGGACCCGCCATCGTGGGTTTCCAGGTCGCCTCGCTGGACGGGGTGGCGAAGCAGAGCGGCCGACCCGTTCGTGTCCTCGACCAGGCGCCCTATGACGGACGCGAGGTCCTGTTCCTGGCGGGCCCGTCCGGCGAGGGCATCGAACTGATCGCCAGCCGGGTGGTCGCCGGCCGGGAAAGTCCATGACCCCCACGGCTTCCCGGCGGAGTGGTGCACCACGCCGCAAAGGCTATAATGACTTATCAATGTGTCATTTGGGCCGGCTGACGACGATACCGGCCCCGACTGACCCACCGACACGCGAGACGGGGATTTGATGACTTCGGAACTGATGCTGCTGATCGGCGCCGCCGCCTCCATCGCCTTCGTGCACACGCTCATGGGTCCCGACCATTACCTGCCGTTCGTGGCCATGGCCAGGGCACGGGGCTGGAGCCTCGCGAGGACCCTGCGCATCACCCTGTGGTGTGGCCTGGGTCACCTGGTGGGATCCATCGCCCTCGGTCTCCTGGGTATCGCCTTTGGTGCCCAGCTGGCGAGACTGGAATGGATCGAGGCGGTTCGCGGGGAAACCGCGGCCTGGCTGCTGGTGGGATTTGGCCTTGCGTACATGGCCTGGGGACTCAGGCGGGCGTGGCGCAAACGGCCACATCGGCACTGGCATCACCATGGCAATCTGGCACATTCCCACGAACACACCCACGAGGGCGAGCACGTGCACGTGCACGATCACGCGCCGATCCAGGTTTCGGGGCCCGATCAGGGCGACGCTCCCGGGACCGCCACGGACGGGAACCGGCAGAAATCCATTACGCCCTGGATCATCTTCGTGATTTTCGTGCTCGGCCCCTGTGAACCCCTGATTCCCCTGCTCATGTACCCGGCCGCCACCCACAGCGTGGCCGGCGTCCTGGCCGTCACTGCCGTGTTCGGCGTGGTGACCGTTCTGACCATGCTCGTGGCGGTCTGGGTGTCGAGCGTCGGCCTCGGTCGGCTGCGTTTCGGGTCACTTGCCCGGTACGATCACGCCCTGGCCGGCTTCGCCGTCTGCGTTTGCGGACTGGCCATCACGGTCCTGGGCCTGTAGCGGTGAGCGATTACCGGGCCATCGACGCGGTCGTGAACATCTGGACGCCGGAGGCCCTGTCCCATCGCCCCGGCTGGACCGACGAGTTTTTCGTCGGCAAGGTCAAGGGGAAGCATTCCAGTGCCGGGATTTCGCTGGAGCAGATGCTCGGGGAGATGGATCGCGCCGGCATCGAGCTGGGTTTCCTGGTCGCGGCGAAAGCGGGCCGGGTCGGCTTGCCGGGTTGCTATCACATGCCGCTCGAGGTGGTCGGGGACGCGGTGGCGAAGTACCCGGACCGGTTTCTGGGGCTCGTCGGCCTCGACCCCTACCAGGGCATGGACGGCGTGCGGGCCCTGGAGCATGCCGTGAAGGAGCTCGGCTTCATCGGCGCACACCTCTATCCCCACTGGTTCGATTTGCCGCCCAATGACGCGAAGTACTACCCGTTTTACGCCAAGTGCATCGAGCTCGGTGTGCCGATCCAGATGCAGGTGGGCCAGTCCCTGATCTATTCGAAGGAACACCGCTGCCGCTCCGTGGGTCGCCCGATCACCCTGGACGACATTGCCTGTGATTTGCCGGAACTCAAGCTCATCGGATCTCACGTGGGCATTCCGTGGCACGACGAAATGATCGCCATGGCCTGGAAGCACGAAAACGTGTACCTCTGCACCGATGCCCACAGCCCGAAATACTGGCCGGCCTCGGTGGTGAAATACCTGAACAGCTACGGTCAGGACAAGGTGATCTTCGGGACGGATTTCCCCGTGTTGCGCTTCGAGCGCACCGTGGGAGAAATCGATGACCTCGACCTCAAGCCCGAGGTTCGCCGCAAGTTCATGCGCGACAACGTGATTCGTCTCTATGGCCTCGAAGAACGCTTCGCGGCGGACGGGGAGGGTGGTGCATAAGCATGGCCGCGGCTCCCCTGGACGGTGTGAAGGTGGTGGAGATGACCAGCGTGGTGCTGGGCCCCTACGCCTGCCAGATCCTCGGTGACCTCGGCGCGGACGTGATCAAGATCGAACCGCCCACGGGCGACACCAACCGCAACCTCGGGCCCTACCGCACGCACAGCGACATGGCCTCCCTGTTCATCAACTGCAACCGCAACAAGCGCAGCATCGTGCTCGATCTCAAGTCCGGCGCGGGCAAGGCCGCGGCCCTCGAGATCATGAAAGACGCCGACGTGGTGGTGCACAACTTTCGCCCGGGCGCCATGGATCGCCTGGGGCTGAACTATGACGCGGTGCGGGCCGTCAACCCGCAGGTGATTTACTGCGCCACCTATGGCTACTCGAAGCAGGGTCCCTATGGCGAAAAGGGCGCGCTGGATGACTCGATCCAGGCGGCCAGCGGCATCGCGGCGCTGCAGGAAAAGGTGCTGGGCGAGCCGCGCTACCTGCCCACGGTGGTGGCGGACAAGACCACCGGCCTGTTCGTCGCCCAGGCGGTCCTGGCCGCGCTGTTTCACCGCGAGCGAACAGGGCAGGGGCAGGAGATCGAGGTGCCCATGTTCGAGTCCATGGTCTCCTACGTCATGGTGGAGCACCTCTGGGGTCAGACCTTCGAGCCACCCATCGGGCGAGCCGGGTACGTGCGCCTCATGGCCGAACACCGCAAGCCCTACCGCTGCAAAGACGGGCTGTACCTGGCGGTTTTGCCCTACTGGGACGCCCACTGGCGAACTTTCTGCGAGCTCAGTGGCCACCCGGAGCTGGCCGAGGACCCGCGCTTCATCGACATGCAGGCGCGGCTGAAGAACATCAATGAATCCTACGCGGCCACCGGCGCCATCATCGCCGAGCGCGACCGCCAGGCGTGGCTCGATCTGCTGGGCGAGACCAACGTGCCCATGATGGTCGTGAACGGTCTCGATGACCTGGTGGACGATCCACACCTGGTGCAAACGGGCTTCTGGCACCTGCGTGACGACCCCGACGAGGGCACGGTGCGCATGGCCGCCTACCCGGCGAATTTCAGCGTCACGCCGGCCAGCATTCGGCGCATGGCGCCCCGCCTCGGCGAGCACAGCATCGAGGTGCTGCGCGAGGCCGGCGTGGCGGAAGCAACGATCGAACGGATGCTGGCGGCGGGGGAGACCCGAACGCCGGCGGAAGAGAACTGAACCAGGCTCCGCATGCTGCACCTGAACCGGAAACCCATCCCTGAAACCCGGAGGAACCCATGACCTTCAAAAACCTGTTTATCGACCACGAGCGTACCCCGGAGGAAGAAGCCTGGGTGGAGGAAGAAATCGCGGACCAGGAGGAGCGCTTCGCGACGATCGACCAGGCCATGAAGGATCTCGGGCCCACCCGGGAGAAGTGGTACCGGGAGTTTCACGACCGAATCTCGACCATCGGCTTCAACGAGGACGGCGACATGAAGCGCGTCATTCCGCGCGAAGAGCTGCCCGCCCAGCCGGAAGGCCGGCAGGATCGGGTGGTCTGGAAATACGGCATCGACAGCGAAGACTGAGGAGGAAACACCATGGCACGTCCACACATCGAACCCTTCTGCGACCGCGACGTCGATTTCAAGAACATGAATCTGCCGGGCTTCGGCAACGGCATGCGCTACAAGATGCTCAGTTTCGACGTGGACACGGGCGCCTGCACCATGACCGTCCAGTTCGACGGCGGCTACGCCCAGACACCGGGCTTTTCCTGGTCCGAAATGGAATTCATGGTCATCGAGGGCAGCCTGCAGGTCGGCGACCGCACCCTGCGCAAGGGCCATTACGCCTTTGTGCCGGCCGGCTACGCCATGCCGGCGATCAGCTCACCGGACGGCGCGCTGGTGCTCATGATGTACAACACGGGAGAGCCGAGCCTCGTCGAGGCCGACGAGCACCACCCCCAGGCGCAGGTCGGGCTGTACCACGATATCGATTCTTACCTGGACATACCCTGGGCGCTGGGGAACGTGACCAAGCCGTCCGTGGCCCAGGGCTGCCTCATCAAGCTGCTGAACTACAACCCGATCAGCTACGCGATGACGTTTCTGTACTGCATGACGCCGGCGTTCTACCAGGACAACATCAGCTACCACGACTGCGCCGAGGAGTCCTACCACCTCTGGGGGACGAGCTGGATGATGCAGTTCGGTGAAATTCCGACCGGCGGGTACTTCTGGCGACCGGCCTACATCAATCACGGCGCCTTTGCCTCCGAGCTGGGCTGTATCGCCCTGGGCCGCGTAGATTCCAAGCTGTTCAACTACTTCCACTACAACCCCTGGTCCACGCCCAAGGAAAACCAGATGCGCGCCGCGGCCCGCAGCTACCAGCGGGACCCGCTGCTGTACCAGTGGATGGTGAGCCACGCGCACAACCACCCGCACGGCCCCGAGGATTTCGAACAGAGCCAGGCGCTGCTCGGCGCCAACCACGAGGCGCAGCGGGTATCCGACGGCAAGGAACACAGCCACTGGCACTCGCACAACCACGTTCACGACCACGACCACGATCACGATCACGACCATGATCATGAGCACGGTCATGGGCATGGGCACCACCACGACTGAACTCCGAGGCGGGGTGCGGGTCCTGGGTCCTGGGCGACCGCCCGATCCCGCAGCGGGAGAAGCCCGCCGACGCGGATTTCAGGCCTGATCGCTGGGCAAAACGGCGTGTCCCCCGAAGGCGTTTCTCATGCTGGCCAGCAGCCTGGCCGTATAGTCTCCGCCCCCCTGGCTTTCGAAACGGGCAATGATGGCCTGGGTCATGACGGGGGCCGGGACGCCCTGGTCGATGGCCTCGATGGCGGTCCAGCGGCCCTCGCCGGAGTCGGGCACCACCGGCGCGATGGCGTCCAGGTCCTGGTCCTCGCCGAGGAACCCCGCCGTGAGATCCAGCAGCCAGCTGCGCACCACGCTGCCGTGGCGCCAGGCTTCCGTCAGTGCCGCGAGGTCGTAGTCGAAATCTTCCCGGCTTTTCATGAGGGCGAGGCCTTCCGCAAGGGCCTGCATCATGCCGTACTCGATGCCGTTGTGGACCATCTTGGCGTAATGGCCGGAGCCCACGGGACCGCAATGCACCCAGCCCCGGTCCGCGGCGGGCGCGAGCGCTTCGATCACCGGCCGGATTGCGTCGATGTCACTCTTATCGCCGCCGAGCATGAGGCAGTAGCCTGCTTCGAGGCCCCAGATCCCGCCGGAGACGCCGGCGTCGACGAAATGGATACCGGCGCCGGCGAGTGCTTCGGATCGGTGTAAAGCGTCCCTGTAACGGGAATTGGCTCCATCGACGATGCGGTCGCCCGTCTCCAGCAGCTCGGCCAGCCGGTCCACGGCTCCCTGCGTGATCGCTCCGGCCGGCAGCATGAGCCAGACGGTGCGGGGCGCCGGCAGCGCCTGTACCAGGGCTTCCAGCGACTCGACGGCCGTGGCGCCGGTCTCTTCGCCAAGGGCTCGGGTCTGCGCGGCGTCGATGTCATAGGCCACGATGTCGATTCCCTTCGAGCGCAGCCGGCGAACCATGTTGCCGCCCATCTTGCCGAGTCCAACCATTCCCAGGTGCATGTCGTGTCTCCCGCGTGTGACTGGTTCGATTATGACCACATGCCCTGCAAGATCATGTCAGTGGACTAGACTCAGGGGACCCTTCAAAACGGAGTCACGCACATGTCCATCGCCAAAGTAACGGAAGTCACCGCCAGCTCCTCCGAGAGCTTCGAAGATGCCATCCGGCAGGGCATCGCTCGCGCCGCGGAAACGATTCACGGCATGCAATCGGCCTGGGTGCAGGAGCAAAAGGTCGTGATCAGGGACGGCGCCGTCAGCGAGTGGCGCGTCAATCTCAAAATCACCTTCGTCCTCGACTGAACCGGGTAAGCGTGACGCTGAGGACGGTCAATCGGGCGGATTCCCCCGGGGCATTCCATCGACGACCACTAAGCCTGGCCTGAGTTCGTGGATCCTCGACGGGTCCATGGAAAACAGGTCCTGGTCGAGGACAATGAAGTCGGCGCGTTTGCCGGGCTCGAGCGTGCCCAGTTCGGCTTCCTGCCCGAGCTGCCAGGCTCCGCCGCGGGTGTAGCCGTCAACGAGGACTTCGAGCGATAGCCGCTCGCTGGCCGGGCCGCTGCGGGGGCCGTCCGGCGCGTCTTCACGGTATTGGCGACGATGGCCGACCTGCATGCCCGTAAAGGGGCTGGCCGAGCCGTCGTGCCATTCGCTCGGGAAATAGACGTCGCTGGAGAAGTTGACCACCGCGCCACTGTCGAGCAGGGGCCGGACCGGGTAGGTGTGTTTTACCCGGTCCCCCAGGGCGGCCTCATAGATCGGGACGTCATGGCCGTGCCAGGCGGGGGTGAACTGGGCGATCACATTCAGCTCGGCGAAGCGCGGCCGGTCGGCCGGGTCGATCAGCTGCAGGTGGGTGAGGGCGACCCGGATGGCGAGTGGCCGCCCGAGGGCCGCGCGTGCGTCTTCAACCGAATCCAGTGCGTTTCGCACGGCCTGGTCCCCGAGGGCGTGGACATGCAGGTTCAACCCTTCCCGGTCCAGTTCCAGGATGATCTGTTTCAATTCCTCCCGGGACAGCATGCTACCGCCCCGGTTGCCCGGCGTATCCGCGTAGTCTTCGATGAGATGGGCCGTCCGGCTTTCCACGACACCATCGAGATAGATCTTGAGGGTATCGATGCGCAGTCGGTCACCGTTGAAGCGTTCGCCCAACTCTTTCAGTCGCCTGATCGCATCCGGTATTTGCCGGCGGAGGAAGAGCGTGTAGGCGCCGAAATAGCGGACAGGCAACCGGCCGCTTTCGTCGAGGCGGCTCACCGCGGCATAGACCGGCTCGTCAGCACCGAAGTTACCCGCGTCGAACAGGGTCGTGACACCGACGCTCGAGAGGTAGTTCAGGTACTGAAGGAGCATACGTTCTCCGGTCGCATCGAGGCCCCGGAACCGATTCACCAGGTCCGTCGCGGCGGACTCCGTGATGTAGCCCGTCAGTGCCCCGGACGCATCCCGCTGGAAATAGGAAACGCCTGGTAACGGATCGATAACGGTTTCGTCGATGCCGGCGATTTCCAGAACGCGGGAGTTGACCCAGATGTTGTGCAGGGTGACGTCCCAGAGAATCACGGGCCGTTCGGATTCGAGTCGGTCGAGGTCGCGCCGGTGCGGACCTTCCGTCCCGAACCACCGGTTGTCCCAGCCCATCGCATGAATCAATTCACGGTCCGGGTGCGCCTCGATGAGCGCCTCGATGTCAGCGAGCTGGGCGGGTCGGTCCGGCGCCTCGGGAAGTTCCAGCAAATCGTTGAACAGGGCGATGTAGCCGGGGTGTGCGTGCGCATCGATGAGGCCCGGCAGCACCAGCCTTCCACCGAGGTCCCGGTGGACTGAGCCGGCCCGACGCCACGGCGCCAGGTCGGCCTGTTTCCCGATGGCCAGGATACGTCCATTTTCGACAACCAGGGTGTCCGCCCAGGGCTGGGCGGGTGAGGCCGTGTAAATGCGCGCATTGGTCCAAACGGTCCGGGAAGGCTCCGAGGGTTCGGCAGTTACCTCGGCGGCCAGCAGCGATGCAAAGAGCAGGGTGGCGATGCGAAACACGGGCGTTCTCCGGACCGTTTCTGGGAATGTCCGAGCCTACATCGTTTTCAGATCGAGGCGAGAAATCGATTCAGTGCATCCAGCGCCAACGGCTCGGTCAAGGTGGGTACATGCCCGCGCCGCGGTACCGTCACGACCTCGAGGTCCGGCTTGATTGCCTGCATGCGCTGCACGATTTCCGGTGAGATGACGTCGGAGAGTTCGCCGCGCAGGAGCAGGCACGGCATGGTGATCGCCCGGAAGTTGTCCCAGGGATCGAGGTTAAGGCCTTTCATGCGTTTCAGCCCGAATCGTCTCATCCACTTGACGAGCTTCACGCTTTTGAGCGCCTCGCGCAGGGCATCGCCGATGGCCGGGTCATAGGCGGGCTCGAGCATGCCGTCCTCACGTTCCCGCCAGGCCGCTTTGGCCTGCTCGAGCCAGAAATCTTCTTCGGCATCCGGATAGGCGAGGGCGTAATTTTTCTTCGCCATCCTGGCGGCCGTGGCCCAGTCGGGCTGCGCCGGCGTGGCGCCGACGTAGGTGGAAATGCGTGCGAGGGCTTCCGGCGTAACTTCCGGGCCGACATCGTTGAGCACAATGCCGCGGAGTCGCTCCGGGTGCTGGTCCGCCATGATCATGGACATAAGACCGCCCAGGGACGTGCCGATCACCGCGCAGCGCTCCACACCGAGCTCGTCCAGCAGTCCCCAGGCGTCCTTCACATAGGTCGGCGGCAGATATTGTTTCCAGTTCGGATCCCGCTCGGATTCTCCGCGACCCCGCAGGTCCGGCGTGACCACCCGCCAGCGGTCCGCGAGATGCCCGGCGATGCCCTCGAAGTCCTTGCAGTTGCGCGTCAGACCGGGCAGGCACAGTACGACGTTTTCGCCCTCGCCGTAGACCCGGTAGTAGAGCGACAGCCCGTCGAAAGCGGTATAGCGGTGTTCCGTGAAACGCATGGTGATTTCCGTCAGTGGTTGGACAGCCAGTCCCGGTACTGGTCGCGGAGCTGGCGTTTGAGAATTTTGCCGTTGGCGTTGCGGGGCAGCTCGTTCACGACGACGGCGCCAACGATGCGCTGGTGCCGGCCAACCCGCTCGTTGGTCCAGGCGACCAGGGCGTCCGGATCGGCGTCACCGACGACCACGGCAAGGGGGGATTCGCCCCACCGCTCGCTGTCCACGGCGATGACCGCCGCCTCCTCGACCTCGGGATGATCGGCCAGGGTCGCCTCGATGTCCGCCGGGTAGAGGTTCATTCCGCCGGAGATGATCATGTCCTTCTTGCGGTCCACGAGGAACAGGAAGCCCGCCTCGTCCAGGCGCCCGATGTCACCCGTCCGCAGCCAGCGGCGGCCGGAGCCGTCGGTCCAGGTCGCGTCGCGGTTGGCCGCCTCCCGTTCGTGGTATCCGGCCATGAGGTGCCTGCCGCGGCCCACGATCTCGCCGGCTTCACCCGCAGCGCAGGGTTGGTCGTTTTCATCGAGAATGAGCAGGTCGATGCCCATGAGCGGCTTGCCGACGCTGGACAGCCGGTCAACGGCGTCTTCCGGCTCCAGGGTCGTGATCAGGCCCTCGGTGAGGCCGTAGAGCTCCACCAGCTGGGGCGAAAGCCGCGCCATGATGGCCTGTTTCAGGTCGGTGCCCAGCGGGGACCCGCAGCACATGAGGCTCTTGATCGTTCCCAGGTCCGTCTCCGCGAACGACGGGGAAGAAAGTATGCGCTGGAACTGCACGGGCACCATGGCCGAGTGGGTGACGCCGCGGGCCTCGACCGTCGCGAGCCAGTCCTCCGCATCGAAGCTGCGCATGATGACGACCGTGCCGCCCGTGAGGAGCGTGCAGCCCATGCCGGCCCAGGAGATGTTCGAAAACAGACCGATGGAGCAGAGGTTCACGCTGGCCCGGTCGTAGCGCAGGGCGATGGCCAGGTCGTAGAACCAGTCCAGGCGCCGGCGGTGGGTGTGCACGATGCCCTTGGGCTGGCCCGTCGTGCCCGAGGAATAGATGATGTTGCATTCGTCCTCGTCGCGCAGTGGCACGGCGGGGGCGCCGCCGGACTGTGTTGCGCGCCAGTCATCGTAGCTTGTCCAACCGGCTTCGCCGCCCCCGGTCGCATACCAGTGCCTGACGTTTCCCGGCTCCGCGCGCTGCGGTTCCAGGCGCGGCGCCTGGGCCTCGCTCGCAAAGACCGCGATCGCCCCGGCGTCGCGAATCATGTTCGCGAGGCCCGGGTCGGCCACCAGCGGGTTAAGGGGGACGGTGACGCCACCGGCGACGATGATGCCGAAGAGGATGACCAGCATGTCCGGGCTGTTGTCCATGAGGACGGCCACCCGGTCGCCGGTTTGAAGCCCGTCGTCACGCAGGCCGTTGGCCACCTGGCAGAGCTGACGATGGAATTCCCGCCAGGAAAGCGTCTTGTCGTCGCAGATTACCGCTGGTTTGCAGCCCATCCACCGCCCGTTGAGGTCGAGGACCTCGGGCAGGAGTGGGGCAGGGGCGTCGAACCAGGGCGCGCTCATGGCCCTGAATCTACTTGGCGGTCCAGCCGCCGTCCACGGGCAGCACGGTGCCGGTGATCGACGCCGCGCCCTCGGTGCAGAGGAAAAGGGCCAGGGCGGCGCACTCCCCGATACCCACGAGGCGCCGGGTCGGCTGCGCGAGCAGCATGACATCCCGCAGCACTTCCTCTTCCGTGATGCCCCGGGCGCGGGCCGTGTCCGCCACCTGGCCCGCGACCAGCGGGGTTTCCACGTAGCCGGGCGCGATCGCGTTCACCGTGACGCCGCTGGTGGCCGCTTCCAGGGCCGCAGTCTTGGTCAGGCCTGCGATCCCGTGCTTGGCGGCTACGTAGGCGACCTTGAAGGGCGATGCCCGCAAGGCATGGGCAGACGCGATATTCACGATGCGTCCCCAGCCCGCATCCATCATGGCTGGAAGCGCCAGGCGGGTGGTGTGGAATGCGGAAGACAGGTTGATGGCAATGATGGCGTCCCAGCGCTCCGTCGGAAACTCGCCGAGGGGCGCGACATGCTGGATGCCGGCGTTGTTGACGAGAATGTCCACGGGTCCACGGGCGTTCACGGCGTCGCGCATCAGGTGTTCGATCTGCGCCGGTTCGCGCATGTCGGCGCCATGGTGCGCCACGGCCGCCCCCGAGCGTCCTGCGAGGTCGTCGACCAGTCGTTCGATGTGCCCGGATTCGCCCAGGCCGTTGATCGTCAGGGTGCAACCGGCGTCGGCGAAGGCCTCGGCGATGCCCTGGCCGATCCCGGAGGTCGAGCCGGTGATCAGGACGTGCCGGCCCTTGAGTGAGGCGTCATTCATGGATCAGTCCTCCCAGTCCTGTTCGATCCATCGCGAGGCGAGAAAGAACAGGGTGGCTGCAACGAGATAGAAACCGGTGCCCGCGACGATGGACCAGCGCAGGGAGTCCGCCCCGTACTGGAGTTCCAGCGCGTCGGACAGGGCGCCGATGGCGAAGGTGCCCAGGCCGATGCCCACCAGGTTGTTCACGAACAGGAAAACCGCCGAGGCGGTGGCCCGCATGTTCGGTGGTACGAGCTGCTGCACGGTGGACATGACCGGCCCGACCCAGACCAGGCCCAGGGCCACGGGGATCAGGATGGCGAAGAAGGCGAGGGTCAGCGTCGGTGTCAGGACACCGACGATGTAAGTCGGGACGGACACCAGGAAGGCGATGGCGGGAATGGTCACGTAGCGGGACCGCTTCACCTGCCCGAGCCGGTCACCGAGCCAGCCGCCGGCCCACATACCTGCCATGCCGCCCACCAGGAGTATCGCGCCGTAGAACAACGAGGCCTCGAGCAGCGTCAGCCCGTGGCTGCGCACGATGAAGGAAGGCATCCAGAAGAACAGGCCGTAGCCCATCATGGAGGAACAGGAAGCGCCCAGGGACAGGAACCAGAAGCTCGGCTTGCCCCCCAGCGTCCGGAAAATCTGGCCGATGCCCGGGGGTTTCGTGGCGGCGGCCTGGTCGTAGCGCCCGCGGGGCGGCTCCTTGACCAGGATCCGAAAGACGGGGGCGAGGAGCACCCCGGCGATGCCGACCGCAAAAAACGCGAAACGCCAGTCGACGAGGCTCGCGATGACCCCGCCGAACACGATGCCCAGGGCGCTCCCGATGGGGATGCCGAAGGAATAGAGGCTCATGGCGCGGGCGCGCTGTCCCGGCGGGTAGTAGTCCATGAGTAGCGAATAGGCCGGCGTGACCCCGCCGGCCTCACCGACACCGACGCCGAGGCGGGCGAGAAACAGGTGCCAGAAGTTTTGTGCCAGGCCGCACAGCGCCGTCATGCCGCTCCAGAGCGCCAGGGCCACGGTGATGATCCAGGTCCGGCTGAAGCGGTCGGCCAGCATGGCGACGGGAATGCCCAGCCCCGTGTAGAACAGGGCAAAAGCGAGACCGCCCATGAGCCCGAGCTGTGTATCGCTCAGGCCGAGATCGGCCTTGATGGGAACGGCGAGGATGCCGACGATCTGCCGGTCGATGAAGTTGAAGGTGTAGACCAGGACGAGCATGACCAGGGCCAGGCTGCGGCCTTTCATCGCCTCGTCGCTTTTCGTGGGATCGGGAATCTGGGAAGCGCTCATGCGCGGGCCTCGATGCCGGCGGACCTCGCGGTCCGCCGGTGCCGTTGTGCGAGTGGCCTCATCGGCCGGGAGCCGGCGGAACGCCGGCCCGAACGGGCCGGCGAATGCCTCAGAAGCGGTAGTCCAGGGCGACGGTCCAGGTCCGCGGATCGCCGTAATAGGCGGTCTGGATGTTGCCGACGCTGCGGAACTCCTGACCTTCGACCCGGTACACCTCATCCGTGGCGTTCTTCATGCCGGCCGTGACGGTCCAGTGCTCGTCCGCGCTCGTCCAGCTGACGAAGCCGTTGAGCAGCCAGTAGTCGCCTTCGGTCAGGGCCGCGACGTTTTCCACGCTGAGGAACATGGCGTCCCGGTAGTTTGCGTCGGCGCCGAAGCGCAGGTAGGAGCCTCCGGACAGGTCCAGGGTATAGATGCCGCCGAAGCGTGCGGTCCACTCGGGCGAGAAGGCCGGCTCGTCTTCAACCCCGTCGGAACCGGTGAACCCACCCGCGCCATATTCGGCGTCGAGGTAGCCGATCTGCGAGGTCAGCTGCAGTGCGTCGATCGGGAACCAGGCAAGCTCAAGCTCGGCGCCGTTGATGTCCAGTTCCGCGGCATTGAGCACGGGAAACCGAAAATCGATGCCGTCGCCGACGGAGACACGCGCCTGGAAGTCATCGTACTGACTGGTAAAGACCGCAAAATTCGCCTGCACCCGGCCATCCGCCAGGATGGTCTTCGCCCCCAGTTCCGCCGACCAGACCGTCTCCGGGTCAAAGGTCGAAACATCGGCTGCGCTGTTCGCCCGGCCGTTGAAACCGCCGCTCTTGAAGCCCTTGGCGACGCGCCCGTAGAAATTCACGTTGTCGTTGAGGGCGTAGTCCAGCGTCACGGTCGGTGTCCAGTCGTCCCAGCTGTCGGAGTCAGAAAATTCGAAGGCGGGGTCGGCGACGCCGAGAATGTCACTGAAGGTGCTGGTGGTCCGGAAATAGCTCTTTTTCTCGTAGGTGTAGCGGATGCCGAGACCCAGGTTCCAGCGATCGGCGAAGGCCCAGTCCACCTGGCCGAAGGCGGCGTAACTCTCGGTGTTGAGGTCGTCGTTGATGGTGCGGAGGAAGCTGATGGGAAAGCCGTTGAACAGCAGGAAATCATCCGCGAAGGCCGCCTGGTCCGAGGGCACGCTCTCGTCGAGGTAGTAGAGGCCGGCCACCCACTTGATGTCCCCGCCGTTGTCACCCAGCAGTTGCAGCTCCTGGCTGAACTGGTTCTGATCCAGGCCGACGAACACGTCGCCCAGTTCGAGGGTGGTCGCATCGATGTCGATAAAGGCCGAGGTTTCGAGGTCGCGGTACGCCGTGATGGATCGCAGTTCCAGTCCTGAGTTGATGGTCCAGTTGAGCGTCAGGTTGCCGCCCCAGTGATCGACCTGCTGACCGCCCGCATCCGTCAGGCTCGTGCTGCTGTCGAAGTTCCACTCCTCGTTGCCCGGTATAAAGCGGGGTACCGCGCCACCGGTTCCAAGATCGATGCTGACCAGCGGGGCTTCGGCACGACCGAGGGTGAGTTCCACGTCTTCCTGGGTGTAGTCGAAGGAGAATACTGCTTCGAGGTTGTCGCTGGCCTGCCAGACGCCCTTGAGGCGCGCTACCGTGGTGTACTCGTCGTTGTACTCACGTCCGGTCAGTGGATCGGTGACGAAACCGTCGCGCTGGTCATGGAGCACGCTGAGGCCCAGGGACAGGTTCTCACTCACAGGGCCCGAGAGATAACCGCTGGCCTGGACGCGATTGTAGTCCCCGAGGGTCAGATTCGCGGCCGCCTCGAAGTCGTCGCCGGGGTTTCTGGTCACCAGGCGGATGGCGCCGCCGGGGGTGTTCTTGCCGTACAGGGTGCCCTGGGGGCCTCGCAATACTTCGATACGCTCGATGTCGTACAGCTTGAACATGGCGCCCTGGATACGACTCATGTAGACATCGTCCAGGTAGATTCCGACGGCCGGGTCAAAGGTCTGCAGCGCGTCCGGCTGACCGACGCCACGAATGAAGACGTTGACGCTCGAGTTGGAGCCGCGGCCCTGCACGAGGTTCAGGTTGGGTACGGCGCCCTGGATACTGTCCAGGTTGTCCGCCTGCAGATCCCGAAGCTGTTGTTCCGTGAACGCGCTGATGGCCATGGGGACTTCCTGGAGCGACTGTTCCCGACGCTGCGCGGTCACCACCACCTCTTCGAGCAGTGCATCTGCCTCGGTGTCTTCCCGGTCCTGGGCCAGGGTGAGTTGGGGAAGCCCCAGGGCGGCGGCGATGGCCGCCCCCAGAAGGGACGTGCGCAGGGTGAGACCCGGATGGGACGAACTGAATGCATTGCGTTTCATTGACTGAGCCCTGTCGTTGTGACGAATGTTCTGAATGTTTTTCAACAAGTGTTGAACTTGTTCTCCGGTAGAGTATTCTTGGTTTTCCATAAAAATTCAACAGAAGTTGAAAAAATGCCATGGGTGAGTCGCTCTCCAAGAAAGACCGAATCCTCGAAGTCGCAGAGCGCCAGTTCGCGAAACGCGGCTTCGACGGCGTATCCCTTCGTGAAATAACGAATGAGGCCGGTGTCGATGTCGCGCTGGTGAAATATCACTTCGGCAGCAAGCAGGGTCTGTTCGACGAACTGCTGCACCGCCGTGCCGAGGCGATCAACCGCGAGCGGTCCGAGGCGCTCGACGCGGTGCTCGCTCGCCAGGACCCGGCGCCGGTGGAAGAGATCGTCGATGCCTTCACGCATACCCTGCTGAACAAGGTGGTTTCCGAGGACCCGAGCTGGCGTTCCTATTTCGGACTGCTGGCCCAGGTCAACAACAATCCGGAGTGGGGGGGGAAAACCATGTCGAAGAACTTCGATCCCCTCGTGCGGCGCTTCATCGAAGCCCTGTCGCGCGCGCTGCCGGAAGCGAAGGAGGCGGATCTTTACTGGTGTTATCACTTCTGGTCCGGCGCCCTGACCCTGACCTTTGCCGACACGCGCCGCATCGACGGCCTGTCCGGCGGATTGTGTTCGTCGGCCGATTTCGAAGCCGTGCACAAGCGACTCGTACCCTTCATCAGCGCCGGTTTCCGTGCGCTGTGCCAACCGGGAGAATCCCATGATTGAGTTCTGCATCTCACCGAAGCACTCCCTGGCCGAGAGCATTCGCAGGCTGTCACGCCACTTCGCCGCGGGGCTGATACTCCTCTGCCTGGGGAACCCGGCGTTCGGACAGACCGAACCGAACCGGCCCCTGCCGCACGTGAACGGGAAAGGCGTGACGGTCTCGGGCATTTCCTCCGGGGGCGCCATGGCCCAGCAGCTGCAGTTCGCCTATGCCGACCGATTCCAGGGCGCCGGCATCATCGCGGGGGTGCCTTTCGGCTGCGCCGAGGGTGACCTCGGCCTGGCCCTGGGTCGCTGCGTGGGCAAGGAGGAGGGTGCCTTGCCGGTGGACCGTTACCGCGTGACCCTGGCGGCCCTGGCCTCGGAAGGC